>CARQVR010000020.1 GCA_949051815.1 uncultured Lachnospiraceae bacterium | reverse complement strand
CGATTGACGATGAATTTGTGGTACATGACATTAAAGTAATTGAAGGCGAAAAAGGGTTGTTCATAGCTATGCCGAGTAAGAAGGCGTCGGACGGCGAGTACCGTGATATTGCACATCCGATTAATTCCGAGACCCGGGACCGGATCCAGAGAATTATTCTGGAAAGCTATGAAAAGGCGCTTTTGGAGCCGAATAGTGAGTAAACGTATGATGAGATGTGAAAAGGACGCGGAAGCGTCCTTTTCTGCGGGAAAAGGAGCGCAGAAAGAGGTATCTATGTACATTATTGCAGGTCTGGGTAACCCGGAGAAAAAATATATGAATACGAGGCACAATATCGGCTTCGACGTGATCGACGCGATTGCGGAAAAGAACGGTATCGTGCTGGGTGAAAAGAAGCATAAGGCGGTTATCGGTAAAGGAATCATTGCGGGGCAGAAAGCGGTTCTGGTAAAGCCGCTGACTTACATGAATCTGAGTGGTGAGAGCATCCGCAGCGTCATAGACTTTTATAAGGTGGATGAGAAGAGCGGACTGATCGTCATTTCGGATGACGTGAGCCTCGATATGGGACAGATCCGTATCCGAAAACGGGGCAGCGACGGGGGACATAACGGCCTGAAAAACATAATTATGCATCTGGGACACGACGAGTTTATCCGGGTGCGCATGGGCGTGGGGGAAAAGCCGCCCCGGATGGATCTGGCGGACTATGTGCTGGGTCATTTTTCGTCCGGAGAACGGGAGGTTATGAACGAGGGTGCAAGAACCGCGGCGCTTGCCATAGAGATGATGATCGTGGACGGCCCCGATGCCGCCATGAACAAATATAACGCGCGAAGGCGTCCGGCGAAAAAGGATGAAGAAGATGCCTGACCGGTTATTAGAAAGATAGAAAGAGGTTACCATGAGAGCATTACTGGCCCCCCTTTCGGAGCTGGGGGAATACGAAGAGATTCGGGGGATCCTTGCAAAAGGAAAGGCATCCGCCGCAGTGAGCGGCTGCGCGGACTCCCAAAAACTGCATATGATTTACGGGCTGGGAGATGGCTTTCGCCGGAAGATGATTATTACTTATAATGATCTGCGGGCAAAGGAGCTGTACGAGGACTATCAGTTTTATGACAGGAATGTCATGTTATATCCTGCAAAAGACCTGATTTTCTTTCAGGCAGATATCCATGGAAACCAGCTTACCAAGGAACGCATTAAAGTTTTGCGCAGAATGGCCGAGGGTGTGCCGCTCACCGTAATCACCACTTTTGACGCGCTGATGGCGCCGCAGGTGTCTCTGGAGAACTGGTGTAAGCATGTCATTTCCATAAGCAGGCAGTCCGGTGTGTCGGAGCATGAGCTGGCAGAGGCGCTGTCGGGCATGGGCTACGCCAGATGCGATCAGGTGGAGGAGCCGGGACAGTTCAGCATCCGTGGCGGCATAGTCGATATTTTTGACCTGACGGAAGAAAACCCTTACCGGATTGAGTTGTGGGGGGACGAGGTGGAGTCGATCCGCAGTTTTGATGTTCTGAGCCAGCGTTCCATTGAGAAGCTGGAAGCGGTTTCCGTTTATCCGGCCACAGAGCTTATTTTGTCGGAGGATGAGATTGCGGCGGGCTTGAAACAGATCCGGAAAGAGGCGAAAATGCAGGCGGAAGCGCTGAGAAAGCAGATGAGAACCGAGGAGGCACACCGCATCGAGGTGCAGGTCAGGGAGCTTGCGGAGGTGCTTACGGAGCTTGGCATTTCTTATAATGCGATCAATCTGGACAGCTATGTGCGCTATTTTTATCCGGAGACCACGTCCTTCGCGGCATGTTTTGCGGGGGAGGAGGCCTGTGTGTTTCTGGATGAGCCGTTGCGGATCAGGGAGCATGTGGACGCGGTGGAGCTGGAATTTCGGGAGAGCATGGCGCACAGGGCACAGAAGGGCTATATTCTGCCCGGCCAGATGGACATCCTGTTTTCTGCGGCAGCGGTGGCGGCAGGACTGGAAAACCGGCGGGTTGTGAGTCTTTCTTCCATGGAGGGGAAAAACCCGCTTGTGAAGGCGGAGCACAAGTTTTCCGTGCAGGCAAGGAGCCTTCCTTCCTATAACAACAGCTTTGACGCGCTGGTGAAGGATTTAAAGAATTACAAGAAAAAGGGATACCGCATTCTGCTGCTTTCCGGGTCGCGGACCCGCGCCAAACGGCTGGCGGAGGAGCTGCGGGATCAGGAGTTAAACGCATTCTACACGGAAGATCCTATGCGCGAAGTGCAGCCAGGGGAAGTGATGACGGCTTACGGGAGAGTCCGCAAGGGATTTGAATATCCGCTCCTGCAGTTTATGGTCATTGCGGAGAGCGATATTTTTGGCGCGCAGAAAAAGAAAAAAAGAAAGAAAAAAGTGTACGAAGGCCAGAAGATCAACGACTTTAACGATCTGAAGGTGGGAGATTATGTGGTGCACGAAAGTCATGGTCTGGGGGTTTATCAGGGCATTGAAAAGGTGGAAGTGGAGCATGTGGTGAAGGACTACATGAAGATTTCCTATCGGGACGGGGGCGTCCTCTATGTGCTGGCGACCGGACTTGACGTGATTCAGAAATACGCTTCGGCAGACGGCGGCACGAAGCCTAAGTTAAACAAGCTGGGCACGCAGGAGTGGTCCAGAACCAAATCCAAAGTGCGCACGGCGGTGGAGGAGATCGCCGGTGATCTGGTGGAACTTTACGCCGCCAGACAGAACGGAAAAGGGTACTGCTACGGGCCGGATACGGTCTGGCAGAGGGAGTTTGAGGAGATGTTTCCCTTCGAGGAGACGGAGGATCAGGCGCTGGCCATTGCGGCTGCCAAGCATGATATGGAGAGCGAAAAGATCATGGACCGCCTGATTTGCGGCGATGTGGGCTACGGTAAGACCGAGATCGCCATCCGCGCGGCGTTTAAGGCGGTGCAGGAGAATAAACAGGTGGTATATCTGGTGCCCACCACCATTCTGGCCCAGCAGCATTATCACACCTTTGTGCAGAGAATGAAGGATTTTCCCGTGCGCATCGACCTGCTTTCCCGGTTCCGGACGGCGGCGGAGCAGAAAAAGACGATTACGGATTTGAAAAAGGGTATGGTGGATATCGTGATCGGCACCCACCGCGTATTGTCTGCAGATGTGGAATACAAGGATCTGGGGCTTCTGGTCATCGACGAGGAACAGCGTTTCGGTGTGGCTCATAAAGAGAAAATTAAAAAATTAAAAGAAAATATAGATGTGCTGACTTTGACGGCGACGCCCATTCCGCGCACGCTCCATATGAGTCTGGTAGGAATACGGGATATGAGCGTGCTGGAGGAGGCGCCCGAGGACAGGCTGCCAATCCAGACTTTTGTCTGCGAGTATAATGAGGAGATGGTCAGGGAGGCCATCGTCCGGGAGCTTGCAAGGGAGGGACAGGTTTATTACGTCTATAACAGAGTGAACAATATCGCGGATGTGGCGGCGGTAATCAGTGACCTTGTGCCGGAGGCAAATGTGGCGTTTGCCCACGGACAGATGAAGGAAGCGGAGCTGGAACGGATCATGTTTGACTTCGTGAACGGGGATATTGACGTGCTGGTGTCCACGACCATCATCGAGACGGGGTTAGACATATCTAACGTAAATACCATGATTATCCATGACTCCGATCAGATGGGTTTATCCCAGCTTTATCAGCTCAGGGGCCGCGTGGGGCGTTCCAACCGGACGGCTTACGCGTTCCTTATGTATAAGCGGGATAAGGTGCTTAAAGAAGTGGCAGAGAAGCGGCTTGAGGCGATCCGGGAATTTACGGAGCTTGGAAGCGGCTTTAAGATCGCCATGCGCGATTTGGAGATCCGCGGTGCGGGTAGTCTTCTGGGAAAAAGCCAGCATGGCCATATGCAGGCGGTGGGGTATGATCTCTACTGTAAGATGTTAAACGAGGCTGTCAAGACGAAGAAGGGCATTTCCGTGATCGAGGATTTCAATACCCTTGTGGATCTGGATGTGGACGCTTATATTCCGCCGGAATACATTGTGAACGAAGTGCAGAAGCTGGACATTTATAAACGGATTGCGGGGATTGAGAACGAGCGGGAATGCGACGATATGCGGGAGGAACTTCTCGACCGGTTCGGCCAGATTCCCAAGTCGGTGGGAAATCTTCTGCGGATCGCGCTGATCCGCTCCCATGCCCACAGGCTGTATATGCCGGAGGTGAAGGGGAAGAATGAGCGGATCCGTTTTACCCTGCGACCGGATGCGCCGATCCGGGTGGAAAACATTCCGCTTCTCATAAGCGATTACGGCGGGAGACTGCGGTTTGATCCCAAGGGCGACCCGACGTTCTGTCTGCATTACAGAAAGTGCGGGGTGATCGAGAAGGATGAGGAGACATTGCTTATGCTGACGGGGGAGGCGCTTTCGAGGATGGAGGAAGTGTTGCTGTGATCACAATGCGTTTGTTAATAAAGCAAGTTGGTATAAGGACTGATATCGTGCCCGAGCACGGCACGCGTTTCACCTCTATATGATAGAATAGTATCAGTATATGATAGCGTTCGGGATTGTTTTTGGTGATTTATGCGAGTATTGTGTTGGAAAAGAGATGACAGAGAGCGGGCGTGTTCTCTGAAAAAAGATCATACAGATAGAGGAGGAACCTACTATGGCAGGCAGACCGAACTGGCTTAACACAGCAATTTTTTATGAAATTTATCCGCAGTCCTTCAACGACACCAACGCAGACGGAATCGGGGATATGCAGGGTATTATTGAAAAGCTGGATTATATTAAGGAGCTTGGCTGTAACGCGCTCTGGCTGAACCCCTGTTTTGCGTCGCCCTTCTACGATGCGGGTTATGACGTGGAGGACTATTATACGGTTGCGCCCCGTTACGGGACGAATGAGGATCTGGTGCGGCTTTTTAAGGAGGCGCATAAGAGGGATATGCATGTGCTTCTGGATCTGGTGCCGGGACACACTTCGGTGAACCACAAATGGTTTCATGAGTCCATGAAGGCGGAGAGAAACGAGTTTACAGACCGCTATGTGTGGACGGACAGCACATGGGAGGCGCCAGACGGGATGAACGCCCTTAAGGGAATTTCAGAGCGCGTGGGCGCATGCGGGGTCAATTTCTTCTCCCATCAGCCTGCCCTGAATTATGGATATTACAAACCCGATCCTGAGAAAAAATGGCAGCAGGCCATGGATGCACCGGGACCTCTGGCGACGAGAGAAGCCATGAAGGACGTGATGCGTTTCTGGCTTCTTGCGGGGTGCGACGGTTTCCGCGTGGATATGGCCGGCTCTCTTGTGAAGAACGACGAGGAGGGAAAAGGCACGATCAGATTGTGGCAGGATATCAGAGCGTTTCTGGATCAGGAATTTCCCGCGGCCGTGCTGGTTTCCGAGTGGGGCGAGCCGGATAAGGCGCTGGCGGGCGGTTTCCATATGGATTTTCTGCTGCATTTCGGGCCTTCCCATTATAATGACCTGTTCCGCTGTGACGAGCCCTGGTTTTCCAGAAGAGGAAAAGGGGATGTCAGCGCGTTCTGGGAGAAGTATCAGGAGAGCTATGAGAAGTCCTGCGGCGGGCTGATCTGCATTCCTTCCGGCAATCACGATATGGACAGACTGGCAAGAAGACTGGACAAAGAGGAGATGAAGCTTGCATTTGCATTTCTTCTGACCATGCCGGGCGCGCCTTTTATCTATTACGGTGACGAGATCGGGATGCGTTATGTGGAGGGGCTGGCGTCCGTGGAGGGCGGTTATGAGCGGACGGGTTCCCGTTCTCCCATGCAATGGGATGCTTCCCTGAATGCGGGCTTTTCTGCAGCGAAGCCGGAAATGCTTTATGTGGCGCAGGACAGCGCACCGGATCGGCCGACGGTGGCAGCGCAGATCGGAGACGAAGAGTCTCTTTACAGTGAGGTGAAGCGGCTGATCGCGTTCAGACAGGCGCATGAGGCGCTGCGAAACGACGGGGAAATCGAGTTTTTGCACAGCGACAATTACCCGCTTGCATTTATTCGTAAAACCGAAAATGAAAAACTGCTGGTAGTCATCAATCCTTCCGACAGAAAGCAGCCATTGGGAGGCGGTGTTAAGCCGGGGGAAGCGCTCTATACGATAGGGGGTAAGATCGAAGGCGCGGAAGGCGGTTTTGCGGCGGCGCCCTGCTCCATGGGGATTTACCGGTTATAAGAAGCTGATTATGCAAAACCTGTGCTTCTTTAATGGATTTGTTTTCTGCTCTGTGATATAATAAGCGCAGTTCGGGCAGCCTGTCAGGGCTGCCCTTTAATAGTCTCCATCTGACGGTTTGCCGATGGAGATGAGACAACAGACCGTTAAAGGAGAACGAAAACAGATGGAAGCTGTCTGGAAATTTTTTGAAAATATGAATGAGCTGGTCTACGTTGCGGACGCAGACACCTATGAATTTATCTATATGAATCAGAAGGCGCTTTCGATCTGCGGCCTTACTTCTTTAGAGCAGACGAGAGGAAAGAAATGCTACGAAGTATTGCAGAACGCCTCTGCGCCCTGTGAGATCTGCAATAACAGCGGGCTTGTGCCGGGGCAGTTTAAGGAGTGGCGGTATTACAATCCTGTCTATGACCGGCATATGCTGGTGAAGGATACTGTGGTAGAGACGGGCGGCAGACGACTGCGCATAGAGATAGCCATCGACATCAGCGCAGAGACCAGGCAGAAGGAGATCATCCGCGATTATCAGAACAGGGAGGCGTTGATCAATGAGGCGCTGCGGACTGCGCTGCAGGCATCCGATCCGGAAGCCTCTTTGAAGATTGCGATTGAATATCTGGGCAAGGCGCTGGGCGGCGAGCGGGTATATATATTTGAGAAAAACCCGGAGGGCGGCGACGACAATACTTATGAGTGGGTGGCAAGCGGTGTGACCCCGCAGAAGGACAATCTGCAAAACGTTCCGCCGGAAGTTTGTGAAGGATGGTACCGCATCTTTTCGGAGAACGGGTGTGTGGTGATCGGGGATATCGAGGAAATCAGGACAAGAAATCCGCTTCAATATGAGATACTGAAACGGCAGGATATATTTTCGGTCACGGTGGTGCCGCTGTACGAAGACGGCAGAGTGATAGGGTTTTGCGGGGTGGATAATCCGCCGTCAGCGTCCTTGCAGGATATATCCGATTTGCTGCAGATTATGGGGCATTTCATTGAATCCCTGCTGAAAATGCGGAATCTGGTCAGAAATTTACAGCGGATGTCCTACCTGGACCAGCTTACCCAGATCGGAAACCGCTACGCCATGGAGGCGTACACGAAAAATATGTGTCAGGGGGAGAGCGTCGGAATCGTCTACGGCGATATTACGGGCTTAAAGAGGGTGAACGATGCCGAGGGACATGCGGCGGGAGACCATCTGATCTGTTCTTCCTGCGCCTGCATGAAAGCCGCCTTCGGGGATGCTTACAGGCTGTTTCGTATCGGAGGGGACGAGCTGCTGGCGATATGTGTGGGCATCGGCGAGGCGGATTTTCAGGGGAGAATTGAGAAGCTGAAAAAAATCATGGCGGAGACTTCCGTCAACATGGCGGTGGGAGCTGACTGGAAGAGCAGTAACACGGACGGAATCAGCGCTGTGCTGGCTGCGGCGGAGGCGCGGATGTATGAGGATAAGGCGGCCTACTACCGCGAGGCCGGTATTGACAGAAGACGGTAAGCCACAAATACATGGCGAAGTACAGGATTGGTGAGGTGGCACAGATGAACCGTATTTATACCGTAACTTTAAACCCGTCTCTGGATTATGCCGTGTCGGTGGAAAATTTCAGGCCGGGCTACACCAACCGCACGGAGACGGAACTTCTGACCGTGGGCGGTAAGGGAATCAATGTCTCTATGGTGTTAAAGAATCTGGGACTTGAGAGTACAGCCCTCGGTTTTGCGGCGGGTTTTACCGGACAGGAAGCGGCAAGACAGCTTGCAGAGCGGGGGATAGGAAACGGCCTGATTTTTTTGGAGAAAGGGATTACCCGGATTAACGTAAAGCTGTTGTCGGTGGAGGGTACGGAGATCAACGGACAGGGGCCGGACATTCCGGAGGAAAAGTTCGCGCTGCTGGAAGAGCGGCTTTCGGAACTTTCGGCGGGCGACGTGCTGTTTTTGTCCGGAAGCATTCCGGCCTCCCTGCCGGAGGACACGTATCTGCACATGATGGAGCGGCTGGCAGCAGGTGTTTTGACGGTGGTGGATGTTTCGGGAGAGGGGCTTGTGAGAGCGCTTCCCCTGCATCCTTTTTTGATTAAACCAAACCAGCACGAGCTGGAAGAGATTTTTCATGTGACGCTGACAGACAGGGCGGGCGTCCTTCCCTACGCGGAGAAGTTACAGGAAATGGGGGCGCGCAATGTGCTCGTGTCCATGGCGGGACAGGGCGCGGCGCTTCTTTCGGAGGACGGCAGCGTGTTTGAATCCCCTGCGCCTGCGGGAAAGCTGATAAGCGGCGTCGGCGCCGGAGACTCCATGGCGGCGGGTTTTGTGGCCGGATGGCTGGAAAAGCAGGAGTATGAACACGCCTTTTATATGGGGCTGGCGGCTGGGAGTGCAACCGCTTTTTCGGAGGGTCTGGCGTCGGGTGCGCATATCCGTGAACTTTATGACAGAATCAGACTGCCGCAGAGGGGACGGAAACGACAATAAAAATGCCGGCGTCGGTGTAAAAATTTATTCTGAGTCCCAAATATAGGACTTCATTAATGGTATTCTCTTTTTAGAACACAGGTTCGCAAACAATCGGTGAACCGGGAATGAAAGGAGAAAACATTTATGAAGGGATATGCAGTAGAGAGCGGTTACATGGGATTTGTGGACGGGGCATACATGTTGTTTGCCAGCGAAACAGATTATGTGGATTATATGGCGGAATAGTGGGCATAGTTTATGAGGATGAGATAAACGGCCACGATTCCGCCTATTTTTCGGTTGATAGAATGGGGCGAATACAGTACAATACAAGAGTACGCATGGCACGACCCGAAAACATATTTATAAAAACCCGATCATACGTATAAATAGTACATTTAGTACATTGTCTGAATCGGCATTTCTGGCGCGCTTTGCGGCAGTTTGTCCGGATATGGGCGGTTCACAATGATGATATCGTGCTTGCACGGGAGAATTTATGGTCAGAAAAATAGATGATATTCCAGTGAATTATATAGATGAGGGCGAAGGCGAAATTGTACTTTTGCTGCATGGCTGGGGCGCGAATATCACTCTTTACCGCAGCGTGATTGATACGCTGAATCAGGGAAAACGGGTGATTGCTCTCGATATGCCGGGATTCGGAAAGACGCCGGAACCGCCTAAGCCCTGGTGTGTGGACGACTACGTGGATTTTGTCCTGAAATTCATCGCCTCCTTTCCGATAGAGAGGCTGAGTGTGGTGGTGCATTCCTTTGGGGGCAGGGTGTTTTTTAAGATGAATGCAAGGGAAAATCTGCCCTTTACCGTGGCGCGCGCAGTACTGATCGACAGCGCCGGTATTTTGCCGAAGAAGAGTTTATGGCAGAAGGTGAGCCTCCGATGTTACAAGACTGGCAGGGCTTTTATGAGCACGAAGGTGATGCATTTTCTCTATCCGGACGCGGTGGAGGAGATGCGGCGCAAACGCGGTTCTTCCGACTATAACAATGCGACGCCTCTCATGCGGGCCACTCTGGTAAAGGTGGTCAATGAGGATCTGGAGCCGCTGATTCATCTGGTCAAATGTCCGACGCTTCTGATATGGGGCGACCTGGACACGGCTACGCCGATAGGAGACGCGAGACGGATGGAGGAGCTGATCGCGGACGCCGGTTTGGTAGTGTGCGAGGGAGCGGGGCATTTCTCCTATGCGGAGCAGCCCGCGAAGGTGAACGGAGCGCTGCAGGCATTTTTCGGCTGAGAGGGTGTTTGTGCTGACTGTGATGCGAATGGATTATCATAGGGAAGTATGCACTTACAAACACATGGAGAGCCGCTTAAAAGAAGGATTGCGTTTTAGTACGGAGAGGGATCACAGGCAGAAATGGGTATGATAATTTTTGGCGTATGGCTTGCCACCTATCTGGTGGGAACGGTCATGTATATTTTATATCTGATGCACATGTTTCAGCAGAACTCCTATAAGCCGAGAGAGTACGGGGAATGGATGCGGGTGCATACAAACGTGGGCAGACTGCTCGGCAAATGTCTGTATGCGCTGATTTCGCTTCCGTTAGCGGCGATCGGGAATACAGGCTGCCTGATCGCGGCCTGCGCCATGAACGGTATGACTATATTAGTCAATAAACCCCATAAGGCGAAGAAACCGCTGGTATATACGCCGCGCGTGCGGCGGATGCTCGTCACGACAGGGATTTTATATCTTCTCGCCGTGGCGGCGGCCGTGCTTCCCGGTCTGTGGATGGAGGCCAATGGGGGAATGCTTCTGAGCGGGCAGGGAATACTGCCGCTGCCGGAGCATCCGTCTCTTAGGAATGCGGAGCTGGCGTTACTGCTTTTGTTTGTCTTACAGCCCTTTTTGATTGTACTGGCAAATGCGGTCAACCACCCGATAGAGAAGGGGATTGACCAGCATTACATCAACGATGCCGCCCGCATTCTGCGTCAGATGCCGGATCTGAAAATTATCGGTGTCACCGGCAGCTACGGGAAAACCAGTGTGAAGTATTATCTGAGCGCGCTGCTTTCCACACAGTATAATGTCCTGCATACACCGGGGAATTATAATACAACGCTTGGCGTGGTGCGGACGATCCGCGAAAATATGAAGCCGTTTCACGAGATCTTTATTTGTGAGATGGGAGCCAGAGAGGTGGGGGACATCAGGGAGATTTGCGATCTGGTGCATCCGGATTACGGTATCATTACCTCCATCGGGCCGCAGCACCTGCAAAGTTTTCACACCATAGAAAATATCGTTTCGACCAAGTTTGAGCTGGCGGATTCCGTGCCGCAGTCCGGAAAAGTATTTTTAAACTATGACAACGAATATATCAGAAACGCGAGAACCGATAAGAACATAGTCAGCTATGGAATCGCAGCGGAGAACGCGGCGTTTCGCGCCTATGATATCGCGGTTTCCCCGCGGGGATCGTCTTTTAAAATGAAAGACGAAACCGGAAAGATACATGAGTTTCACACGAAACTGGTGGGCAGCCACAATGTGCAGAATATTGCGGGCGCGATTGCCGTCGCGCATACGCTTGGGATTCCGATGGAAAAGCTGCTTTATCCGGTGAAACAGTTGGAAAGTGTGCCGCACAGGCTGCAGCTTGTGAAGCAGGGTGACAGAATACTGTTGGATGACGCTTATAATTCCAACAAAAACGGTTTTGAGGCGGCGCTCGATACGCTGGCGATGTTTCAGGAGCTTCGCATTCTGCTGACGCCCGGTATGGTAGAGCTTGGCGGGAAGCAGTATGATGAGAATAAAGAAGTGGGCGTCTATGCCGCTGACAAGTGTGATTATGCCGTCCTCGTCGGCAAGGAGCAGACGAAGCCGATTCAGGACGGACTTCTGGAAGCGGGATTTCCTGCGAACAGGATGATTCCGGTGGATGATTTGCAGGAGGCGTTTCGGATGGTCAATGCGATTCCCGGCGAGAAGCAGAAGGTTATCCTGATCGAGAACGATCTGCCGGATAACTATGCGTGAGCCGGCATTGTGCTGCCGGCGCGCTGTTTTGGCAGGCAGTGGAATAATGAAGGAGGTAATTTAGGAGTTATGAAAATTCGGGTAGGAGTTTTTTTCGGCGGTAAAAGCGTGGAGCACGAGGTGTCTGTGATCTCCGGCTTACAGGCGTACAATGCTTTCAATAGAGAAAAATATGATTTGGTGCCCATCTATATCACGAAGGAGAATGAACTCTACACGGGAGAGCTTATAGGGGATATCGCCAACTACAGAAATATTTCGGAATTGTTGAAAAAAAGCACCCGTGTTTTTCTGATGGGGGAGAAGAACGGCGTGAAGCTGATTCAATATCCGGAGAAAAAATTCGGAAGCTCCGAAGTGGCGCAGATCGACGTGGCGTTTCCCGTGGTGCACGGCGCCAATGTGGAGGACGGCTCCCTGCAGGGATTTCTGAGACATTACAATATTCCTTTTGCGGGATGCGATGTGATGGCGTCGGCAGTCACCATGGATAAGTATGTGATGAAGACGGTGCTCAAGGACAATGAAATTCCGGTTCTTGACTGCGTGACGCTGTACGGGAAGGAATTTGAGAGCGATGGGCAGGCGGCTTACGATAAGGTGGAGAAAAAAATTCCCTATCCTGTTATCGTGAAACCCGTCAATCTCGGCTCCAGTGTGGGTATCAAGGTGGCGAAGGATCGGGAGGCGCTGCGGGAGGCGCTTGAGTATGCGTTTACCTTCGGACCGAAAGTGCTGGTAGAGCGGGCGATCATGAACTTGCGGGAGATCAACTGCGCGGTTTTGGGAGATTACGAGGAGGCGCAGGCGTCCGAGTGCGAGGAGCCGGTCTCCAGCGATGAAATCCTGAGTTATGAAGATAAATATGTGGCGGGAGGCAAGGGCGGATCCGGGGGCATGAGAACCGCGAGAAGAGAGCTGCCGGCGGATTTAACGCCTCAGAAGCGGGAGGAAATCCGCACGTTGGCCGTAAAGACTTTTCGGACGCTTGGCGCAAGCGGCGTGTCCCGGATTGACTTTATGATTGACAAGGATACAGATCAGGTGTATGTAAATGAGATCAATCCCATTCCCGGCTCCCTCGCCTTCTATCTGTGGGAGGCGCTGGGAAAGCCCTACGCGGAGCTTCTGGACGATATGGTTAAACTGGCGCTTAAGAGAGAGCGGGAAGAACAGAGTGTGCTGACTTCCTTCGACAGCAATATTTTGCAGAACGCGAACCTCTCCGGCGCGAAGGGTGTGAAAAAACAGGGGTGAAAAAAGGCGGCTGCCGATCCTTTCAGGACGACAGCCGCCTTTGTATTTGGTCAGTCTGTATTTGTAAGCGGTCACGCCACCGCATATACCGACAATCCCACGAAGATCAGAATGGTAATCAATGTCCCCATGGACAGCGTGTTGGAAATGTAGATGCCCTCCGATTCCACGTCCGCGTACAGCGGAATGACAAACGGCGCGGGCAGTGAAAACAGTAAAATCAATGCCATAAAAAGCTGCTTGTCAAAAGGAACGACCAGAAAGACGATCAGTGAGGCCGCGCATAAGAGCACACCCATCACGATTGTCCGAAAAACAAGGGTCTTTATCACAGGAACGAATAAATCTTTCCGCAGGGAAAGTTCGTAGCCCACGATAATCAGAATCATACCTGATGTGGGAAGGGTGATCATCTCTATGGCTGCCGAAAAAACCGGGCTGACAGGGGAGGCGGTGATCAGATTGCCAAGTCCTGTGACGCCAACGATGATTCCAAGGGTAACACCCCGGAAAGCGGGGTTCTTACTCATTTCTTTCAGCATTTCTTTGAGGGACGGTTTCTGTCCCGTGGCATTTTTTAAAAGCGTCAGGTAAACCGTGAACACAAACAGAACCTGTCCCAGATCTACAGTGGCCATGTAGGAAATCTGATCCGATCCGGCGAGCAGTCCGTACAGGGCGTAGCCCAGCATACCGACCTCGAAACCGGACAGCAGATACGGCATGAGTCTGGAGTCAGGTACAAAACGGTTTAACAGGAAACCGCATCCCAGAGCCAGCGAACAGCTTATGAAAACAACGCTGAACATAAAGAGGCTGTCGAGGGAGTAGGATGTAGCATAAAAGGCCTTAAACAGTACAACCGGCAGAGTGATGTTAGAGATCACGCTCTTGATTCCGCCAAGTCCGTCCTTGGTAAGGATGCCGGATACCCGGCAGAAATAGCCGATAAAGAGCATGATAACGACCGGGAGTACCATTTCAAGAACCGATAATGTCTGTGCCATAAGCTGCACTTACCTCCGCTTTCCAATCCGGATGCCGGATGCTTAATCCATAAACTCCACTTTGCCGCTGTCAATATGATAAATTGCGCCGCACACCTTGAGGGGAGACTCATCCGTGAGATTTAATTTCTCTTTGATGATGGAAACGCTTCTCTCCACGTTCAGGCAGCTTGCTTTCAGCTCATCCTTCTCATCACCGATTGCTTTTTTGATCTCGTCTGTTATGTATTTCACAAAGCCGTCGGGATCGCTGCTCAAAGCTGCGCCCACAGCGCCGCAGTGGGTGTGTCCCAATACGACAACGAGATTCGTGCCGAGGTGGTCTGCAGCGTATTCCACGCTTCCGAGCTGATGGTTATCCATCACGTTACCTGCCACGCGGATGGTGAATAACTCGCTGATGCCTGCGGAAAAAACAGCCTCCGGAATCACACGGGAATCGGAACAGGTGATAATGGTTGCGTAGGGCGTCTGTCCCTCGTCGCAGGTTTTCTTTCTGATCTCGGGAGATACATCGCCCGGATTACTGGAAACGGTCAGATAACGCTCGTTTCCCTCTTTCAGTTTTGCAATTGCCTCTGCTGCGGATAAATTTTGATGTGCCATAGTTTTCATGCCTCCGTTTCTTTTTTAATTTGCTATCTGCGCATCTAATTTACTAATCAAAAGTATAACATGATTGATCCTGTTTTGCATCAATATTTGGTTTTTCGTTACTGGAAATCCCGCAGATATATTTCTATCGAACGGTTCATCTCTCTGGAAAAATCGGACTCGTGTTTCCTTTTCTAAATATAATTGAAGCGCAACTGTATGTATATAATTTCCTTCGCTACAAATAATAGTAAAACAAAAAAATAAAATAACTACGATTTGTAGATGGAGGTTATAGCATATGAAAGCAACGGGCATTGTCAGAAGAATAGATGATCTGGGACGCATTGTAATCCCCAAGGAGATTCGCAGAACCCTGCGGATCAGGGAGGCGGACCCGCTGGAAATATACACGGACAGGGAAGGCGAGATCATTTTAAAGAAATATTCGCCAATCGGTGAAATGGGTACGTTTGCCAAACAGTATGCAGAGAGTATGGCGCAGGTTTCCGGTCACATCGCGCTGATCACGGACAGGGATCAGTTCATCGCGGTGTCGGGCGGCATGAAGAATCTGTTAGGCAAGTCCATCAGCAGGGAACTGGAGGAAAAAATCGACCACAGGGAGAGCGTGGTGGCCACAAGAGGAGACAGAAATTTCATTCAGGTCAGTCTGGAAGGGGACGACTTTCACCATGAGGCCATCAGCCCCATTATCTGTGAGGGGGATGTGATCGGTTCGGTGATACTGGTGGAGATGGATCACAAGTCCAAGATGGGAGAGGTGGAGCAGAAACTGATCCAGTCGGCGGCGGGATTTCTGGGGCGGCAGATGGAGCAGTAGACGGGACGGCAGATGGACACAGAAGAAAGCAAATGGATTCATTGAAAAAAGAATTGCAAAATAGACGGTAAAACCGTAAAATATTGGGAAAGGAGGGGGAACTTATGGACAGACAGAACCTGACGCTGCTCACGGACTTGTATGAACTGACGATGATGCAGGGGTATTTTAAGAATAAGGACCGGAACGAGACGGTTATTTTTGACGCTTTTTACAGAAATAATCCCTGTGACGGCGGTTTTGCCATTATGGCGGGAGTGGAGCAGCTCATTCAGTATATCAGGGAGCTTCGCTTTGAAAAAGAGGATATTGACTATCTGGCGGGGCTTGGCATTTTCGAGCAGGATTTTCTTGATTATCTGGCGGGATTCCGGTTTACGGGGGATGTCTACGCGATTCCGGAGGGGACAGTGGTTTTTCCCAGAGAGCCGCTTGTAAAAGTGATTGCGCCGATCATGCAGGCGCAGCTTGTGGAGACGGCTATTTTAAATATCATTAATCATCAGAGCCTCATCGCCACCAAGGCGGCCAGAGTCTGCTATGCGGCGCAGGGTGACGGGGTGATGGAGTTCGGGCTTCGCCGTGCGCAGGGACCGGACGCGGGCACATACGGCGCGCGGGCGGCTGTGATTGGCGGCTGTGTGGGCACTTCCAACGTGCTCTGCGGACAGCTCTTTGACGTGCCGGTTAAGGGCACCCACGCCCATAGCTGGATTATGAGTTTTCCGGATGAGTACACGGCTTTCCGGACCTATGCGGACATGTATCCGTCCGCCTGCATTCTGTTAGCGGACACTTACGATACGCTGAAATCCGGTGTGCCCAACGCGATCCGCGTCTTTACGGAAATGCG
The DNA here is from genome assembly GCA_949051815.1 of uncultured Lachnospiraceae bacterium. Classification (GTDB taxonomy): domain Bacteria; phylum Bacillota; class Clostridia; order Lachnospirales; family Lachnospiraceae; genus UBA3282. Next base: position 34,310 of record CARQVR010000020.1, on the reverse strand, counting down.
GGAAGCGGGTGTTCCCCTGCGCTTTTACGGCATTCGTCTGGACAGCGGCGACCTTGCGTATCTGTCGAAAGAGGCGAGAAGGATGCTGGATGAAGCGGGATTTCCCGATGCGGTGATCTCCGCGTCAAACGATCTGGATGAATTTCTGATTCAGAGCCTGAAAGATCAGGGGGCGAAAATAACTTCGTGGGGTGTGGGTACGCATCTGATTACGTCGAAGGACTGCCCATCTTTCGGTGGTGTTTACAAGCTGGCGGCGATTATGGGTCAGGACGGGAAGTTTATTCCGAAGATTAAGCTCTCCGAAAACACGGAGAAGGTGACCAATCCCGGCAATAAGACGATTTACCGTGTTTACGACAGGGAAAGCGGAAAGATTAAGGCGGATCTGATCTGTCTGGCAGATGAGACATACGACGAGAGCGAACCGCTTTTGCTGTTTGATCCGGTGGAACCCTGGAAAAAGACAAAGCTTCCGGCGGGGAGCTATCGGCTGCGGGAGCTGATGATGCCGATATTCAAAGACGGCGGGTGCTGTTACACATCCCCGAAAGTCATGGATATCCGGGCGTACTGTCAGGAGGAACAGAATACCCTGTGGGATGAGACGAGACGTCTTGTAAATCCCCACAGGGTACATATTGATCTTTCCAGTAAACTTTACGACACGAAAATCACGTTACTTGACCAAATGAGTCAGTGATTAAACTGCGGCAGAAACGCTTTGTTTTCCGAAAGGATATCGTCCAGTATCTGCCTTGCAGCGGTGGCGGATCCTACTAACGGGTGTATGGTGAGGGCCTGCAGGGCACAGTCGTAATCGCCGGTTACGGCAGCCTCAATGGTGAGCTGCTCATATGCCTTTACATTTTGCAAAAGACCGCGGATTTTTAACGGGGTGCGCCCGATGTGTATGGGGTGTGCCCCGTCTTTGTCGATGACGCAGTTGCGCTCGATGGACGCGTTGTCGGGGAGATCCGCGTTGGCGCCGCAGTTTAGGACATTCACGGTCTGGATGTCCTTTTTATTATTGTGGATAGAGTCAATCAGGCTGCATGCCGCATCGGAATAGCGTGCGCCGCCGCGCTTTGCAAGCTGGGGCGGTTTGATGTCTAACGCGGGATCCTGATAGAGGGCGAAAAGATCCTTTTCCACCTGTTTGATGACCTCCGCGCGACAGCCCTCCGCCTTCGCGGCCCGGTCGCACTCGGCGAACATTTCCGGCTGCATATAGTAATATTTCAGATAGCTCACGGGCACCATGCCAAGGGATCTTAAAAAGGCAGGTTCATAGTGGATTTCCGGGATATTTGCCATCACCTCTTTGGCGGACTGTGAGCAGAGTTTTTCTATCGCGGCCGCAGTCACATCCTCACCGCGCACCAGCACTCTTTTTGCCCAGACAAGATGATTGATGCCTACGAAGTCGCAGAATACATCGTCCGGGGAGCAGTCAAATTTTTCCGCCATATCGCTTATCATATTGATAGGGCAGTTGCAAAGGCCGATGGCTTTCACGCGGCTGTGGTTTAATGCAGCCTCTGTCAGTATGCCCGAGGGGTTTGCGAAATTAATCAGAAAGGCGTCCGGGCACAGTCTTTCCATATCGTGACAGATGTCCAGAATGACCGGAACGGAGCGCAGGGCTTTTGCGAAGCCGCCGGCACCCGTGGTTTCCTGCCCGATTTTGCCGTAGCGCAGGGGAATCTTCTCATCCCGTATTCTGGCGTCGAGAAGTCCAACCCGAAACTGTGTGGTGACGAAGTCGGCGTCCTTTAACGCCTCCTCTCTGTTGGTGGTGGCGTGAATCCGTAAGTCGATGCCGCTTTTTTCTACCATTCTTTTCGCCAGTTCAGTGACAATATTCAGTTTTTCGAGTCCGGCATCCACATCCACAAGAAAGATATCCTTTACGGGAAGGCTGTCATGCCGTTTGATAAAACCTTCGATCAGCTCCGGGGTATAGCTGGAGCCGCCGCCGATGGTTGCGATTTTAAGTCCTCTGTCAGTCATAGTTACCTCCTGTCTGTTCTATCTGCATGTTTCACGCAAAACCAGTTCCGCCTCAAAAGTCCGGGTAACGGGTTCGCCTTGCGGGTGATTGATCCGCTCGATCAAAAGCGCCACGCCTGCCTGTCCCATCTCGTAGAGCGGCTGGCGCATGGTGGAGAGGCCGGGGAACAGGATGTCCTTGGAATCGGGGACATCGTCGTCGAAGCCGATCAGCGCCAGATCTTCCGGCACCGACAGGCCCGCATCCCGAACCGCGCGCCAGACGCCGAAGGCAGGTTTGTCCGCTCCCGCGAAACAGGCGTCCGGCCGTTCGCCCTGCGTCAGCCGTTTCTTCATCTGCTGATAGGCGATTTCCTCAAAGTGATCGGCATAGAGAATGGAGTCGGGGCCAAGCGGCATCCGATAATCGTGCATAGCCGAAACAAAGCCGTTTAACCGTTCCAGTCCGACATCATAATTCATATCGCAGGTCACATGAACGATATGTTTCCTTCCCTGCTTTATCAGGTGTTCCGTGGCGGTATAGGCGCCGCGGAAATTGTCCAGCAGAATTTTGTCGGCGGTTACGTCGCGCAGATTGCTTTCGATCAGGACGCTGCCTGCCGATTTGGCGGCAACGTAGCGGAAAAGCTCCTCGTCGTCGAAACAGCTTCCGTAAGCGATGATGCCGTCCGTGCATCCGCTTGTCAGATAATCCACATATTTCAGCTTCGCGGCCATGTCCCTGCGGCCGCTGCAAAAGAGGATATTGTAATCCTGTGCTTCTGCGCCGTCCTGTAATCCGCGTATCAGTTGAAAGAAAAAGTCATTGCACAGATCGTCCATAACCACGCCGATGGTGTTCGTCTTTTGCAAAACGAGAGACTTGGCGAGACCGTTGGGAACGTAGTGGTTTTCTGCGATGACCTCCAGTATTTTTTTCCGGTTTTCCGGACTGACTCCGGGTTTGTTGTTCAGGACTCTGGAAACCAGAGTTCTCGAAACCTTCGCCTGTCTGGCGATATCAGATATGGTTGCCATAATCCGCCTTTCTAAATGTAAGATTGTGTACAGGTGTTTCATAATTTACATTTATATTGTAACATGATGTAACACAATGTCAACAGAAATGTGGCAAATGTAATAAAAAGAATACATGTCGCCTGCGTATATGATTGAAAAAGGAAAATACAATGTTTGTCTGTTGACAGGCGCGGGAGAATTGGGTAGGATTGAGATGGAATGTAAATCGATACACATACTGGCGTGCGAAAAAAGACAGAGAAGCGTTGCCGGGACGCTTTGGAAGGGAGAATGTGATGAATAAGGCAGGTAAGCAGGAAGGATATATTCTGGGAATTGACCAGGGCGGCACGAAGACGGCTGCGGCAGTGATGAGAGAGGATGGGTTTATCGCAGGCTGCGCGACGGCGAAGGGCGCTTATTTTCCTGATGAGGGAGTGGAAAATGCGCTGGAGCAGATGGGTGTGGCCGCGGAAGAGGCGGTGCGAAGCGCGGGGATCGGTATAGAAGATATCGTTTACACCGTAGCCGGGGTCGGCGGCGTGGACTGGCCCGGGGATGATGAGCGGATCAGGGAGGCGCTGCAGAAAAAACTTTCACTTGGGGAGACATTTGCCTGCAATGATATGGTGATAGCGTTCTACAGCGGCGCCAGATATTCTCACGGCGTAGTGATCTGCGCGGGAACGGGGATGAACGGCGCATTGATTGACAGAGAGGGAAGGCAGTTCATCTATGGAGATTATATGGAAGAGAGAGCGCAGGGAGGAAGTGCGCTGGCAAAGCGTGCCCTGCGCAAGGTTTTCGATGCACAGCTTGGACTGTGCCCGCCCACTAAGCTGACACCGCTATTTTTACAGCAGGCCGGGCTGACAGATGTGGATGCGCTGCTTAAGCGTTATATGACTGAGGCCGGGTTTCGGAAAGAACTGCGATTCCTGATGCCGCAGATTCTGATGGTTGCCAAGAGAGAGGACGAGGCCGCATGCGCGCTTCTGGACGAGTTTTCGGAGGAAATTGTCTTGTATATCGAAGCGGGGCTTCGGAAAATGGATATGAAACCGGAGGAAGAGGAGATCGTGCTGGCGGGAAGTATATTTAAGGGAGCGGATAACCCGCTTACGAGCCGCGTGATGCAAGGAGTTCGCGAGCGGCTGCGGGGAGCGGAAATCGTGCAGGCGCGTTATGAGCCTGTGGTGGGCGCCTGCATTCTTGGGTTGAATAAGATGGGAATGGAGGCTGCTGAGCGGGAAAAAAGCATTCATGACAGTGCGGCTGTTCTGGGTCTGCTGCGGAGCTGAAAACAGCACCGGACGCGGCGTGGAATCCTGTTCGAATAATTGTTGCCATTGCTTACTAAAAATGGTAAAATGTTTATTAACAACTGTCAAATTGTGTGGTTGATTAAGGGGAATACTTTGGATAAGTTTGTATTACACGTGCCGGAATGGCAGGGTGAATTGGTTTTTACAAAGGAGCTGCTGGCGTTTGCGGGCGTCATCGTTTTGATGCTTGTGGGCATTCTCTTTTGTTTTCTCGGTTATAAGTATTTCAGGACGGTGTTGTTTCTGGGAATCGGCGCTGTGGTCTGTTATGCTTCTTTTCTCCTGACAGAGTCTGTGACGGGAAATTCTGTGATCCGGATGTTTCTGACGGTCTCACTCACTTTTCTGTGTATATGTTTCGTTTATTTTCTGAATATTATTTTGGGGTATTGTCTGGACAGGCTGCGGGTCAGAAAGGCGCTGGAAAAGCATATTTATCTGATCGCCGCGCCGCTTGGAGCGGTGGTGACCGGCCTGACAATTTACTGGTTTATCTGGCGCGACACGGTTACTGCGGTCGTGACAGCGGTGGTCTGCGGCGTGAGCGGACTGGTCTTCCAGCACGTTAAGAGAGCGGAGACGGTACAGTTTAAATGTTATCATGATCTGCTGCAAAACCCCCGCCCGGAGGTGGAGACAGAACCGGCGGAAACGGAAAACGGTCTGATGACTGCGGGCGGAGAGTCGAAAGGCGGGGACTGAATTTGCTTGATGTGACAAGGACAGAGAAGAAATATGATATTGGCCTGTTGGAAATGGCGGACATGAGGCGGCGGCTTGGCGTTTTCATGGATCCGGATCCGCATAACGGGGAGAAGGGTTATCTGGTGCGCTCTCTCTATTTTGACACCCTGAGCGACAGGGACTTTGAAGAGAAGGTGGAGGGGTACGACGAAAGACAGAAGATACGCCTGCGGGTCTACGGCGCAGACGCGGAGACGGCCAAGCTTGAGGTGAAGGAAAAAACGGGCGGTTTCCAGCGGAAACGTTCGCTGATCCTGAACAGAGAGGAGTCGGCGCGGATGATTGGCGGCGACTATTGTTTTCTGACGGATCGGGAAGAACCGCTGGCAAACTGGCTCTATGCCTTTTTGAATGTTCGCTGTTACAGGCCGAAATGCATGGTAGAGTACGACCGTTTCGCCTTTATCACGGAACATAACGATACGAGGATTACCTTTGACCAGAATTTGCGGGCGGGCGAGTCGAATTTTGACCTGTTTTGCAGGGAACCGGTGTTTTATCCGGTCATCCCGCCCGGACTGGTGACGATGGAAGTCAAGTATACGGGATTTCTCTTCACTTATATAAAAAATGAACTGAGCCGGTGTGATAAAATGCAGGTCTCCAACAGCAAATACTGCAGAGCCAGAATGATATCAAAGAGAGGGAGAAGATGAGATGAAAGAGATACTTTACAACAGTCTGTCAAATGCAACGAACGGTCTTACAATTACGGATGTGCTGATTAATTTCCTGGCGGCAGCTATTATTGCCAGCCTGATTTATATCTCTTACAAGGTGTCTCATTCCGGGCCGGTCTACAGCGAGCGGTTTAATGTGTCCATCGTTATGCTGGCGTTAGTGACCACGCTTGTGATGAACGTGATCGGCAATAACATAGCGCTTTCTCTCGGTATGGTAGGCGCGCTTTCCATTGTGCGGTTCCGGACGGCGATCAAAGACCCGCGGGACACGGCCTATATTTTCTGGAGCATTGCGGTGGGAATCTGCTGCGGTGTATCCGATTATCTGATCGCGGCGGTCGGCTCCGCGCTGATCTTTGTCTTCCTGATTCTTTTCGGCTTTATCCGGGACAATGAACGCATCATGGTGATCGTGAACTGTACGCCCGGGGCAGGGGAGGAAGTGGAAAAGCAGATGGGAAATCTGTTTGGAGGCAGGGCGGCCCTGCGCGTGCACAACCGGGCAGTGAAGACGCAGAGCGAAGAATTTATTTATGAGATCTCGGACAAGCAGTTGAAGAGATCGGAAAAACGCAACGGTAAACTGGTGAGAAACCTGTCGGGAATCGAAGGCGTCTCTTCGATCAGCATGGTCAGACAGGACGATGAGATCAGTCAATAGGAGACAGCGTATGTCGCAGGGACAAAGAAAAATCTGTCTGCTCAGTGTGTGTGCACTGATGATTCTGGCAGTGGCAGGGTGTAGCTTTCTGCGAAGCTATGCGGCGTATCGGGACAGGAATGTAAACAAAAACACCTATTTTGATCTGCCTGCGGACCCCCATACGGAGGACCCGCTTCTCTATCTGGATGAGGATTATACGGTGAAGGACGGGTTTTGCTCGAATCTGCCAATTGTGATTCTTTCCATGGAGGGCGAACTGGCGCATTATAAGGAGTTCATAGGACAGCAGGAAGAACTTACCGGTGAGGAGCCTTATATCAAAGGGCATATCAGTGTGATAGACGGCGGACGGTTCGACAATTGTATCACGGATAAGCCTGTGGCGCAGAGTGATCTGCTCATCAAAAAGAGGGGGCATACTTCTTATAGTTTTGATAAGGTGCAGTATCTTTTGAAACTGAAAACGGCGGAGGGGCTGGAGAACGAAGTCGATATTCTTGGCATGGGTGCGCACGATAGCTGGATTCTGAATGGGAGCATGGCGGACAAAAGCATGATCCGCAACTATCTGGCCTACCGGATCAGCTCGGAAATTTCGGAGGTGACGCCGGACAGCCAGTTTTGTGAAGTCGTTATTCAGGACGGGGACAGGTATGTCTATCAGGGGCTCTATATGATGATGGAGACGGTGGCGAGGGACGTTAACCGGGTTCCCATAGATTCCTTTAAAGAAAAGAATCCGTATACAAGCTATCTGATCCGCCGGGACAGGTTTACAAACTTCGATAAAATGCTGGAAACCGGGCGGCGGCTGGAGGGGCTTTCCGGGGAGTGGATCGGTTTGAAATACCCTTCGGAAGAACGGATTACGGACACGGCGCTTAACTATATCGAGAAGGATTTTTCGCAGATCGAGCGGGTCATTTATTCTGAAAGGGCGGACGTGTTTGGCACTTACGATAAATATATTGACGTCGATACCTTTGTGGATTATTTTCTGATCAATGAGTATTTCGGAAACTATGACGCGGGTATGCACTCCACCTATATGTATAAAAACCCGGGGGAACCGCTCAAGGTAGGGCCGGTCTGGGACTTTGACCAGGCGATGAACAATTACGCGATGGAGGAGATGGAGACGGGGACCATGGCGTTTCAGGAGCGGCCCTTTTTTGACCGCTTTACGAAGGACATACGCTTCGTGGATGCCTTGCAGGCCCGGTATGCCGTTCTCCGAAGAAGCGCCCTCTCCCACGATCATATCTGTGATGTGATCGACGAGACGACCGCGTATATCCGTTCCGCCAGAGAGCGGGAGTGGTATCGCTGGGCGGCTGATTATTACGACGATTCCCGGCAGAACTGGCATAATTACTATCTGCTTGATTATATGGACAGCGAAAATATGGTTGTCAGCCGTTTTAACGACAATTATGACCAGGAGATTTACAACATAAAAACGTATCTTTACAAGCACGGGAGAGCGATGCAGACGGAGCTTCGTGCGCTGGAGAAATCGACGGTATATGATACGTCTATCCGGGGTGAAAACAAGCTGTTTTTGCTTTTGGTGATGCTTTTGTTTTTTATGCCTGCGGTTTTGCTTATCAGAAAGGGTTGATCGGATTGATGATATTGTTAAATAAGGTCGCCGCAGAGGCAGTACAGGAGAGGGAGTACTTTCTGTCAATGTGCAACGATCCGCTTGTCATAAACGGCATACGGATTGTCTGTGTGGCGGGTCTTCTCATTTTCCTGTACAGTTACGGGAAATACAGAAAAAAATAAGAACGGGCGAAAGGGGATAGCGTATGCTTTTTTCCAGTATTGTATTTCTGTTCATCTTCTTCCCGGCTGTATTGATTTTGTACTACATGTTCTTCTTTTCCAGAGTTTGTCAGAATGTGATTTTGCTGCTGGCCAGTCTCGTTTTCTACGCGTGGGGAGAACCGTTGTATGTGCTTTTGATGATTGCGTCCATTCTGGTCAACTCTCTGTTGGCGGGAGTGATGCAGCGGCTGACGGGAGAGGGCGGCAGAAAAGTGGTATTGTTTCTGGCAGTGGGCGCAAATCTTGCCACGCTGTTTGTGTTTAAATATCTGGGCTTTGTGATGGGAATTTTCGGCGTGGAAACGGTGTCGTGGCCGCTTCCGATCGGCATTTCTTTTTTTACCTTTCAGGCGCTGTCCTATGTGGTTGATGTGTACCGGGGAACGGTGAAAGCGGAGAATCCCTTCTATGTGGGACTCTATATCGCCTTTTTCCCGCAGCTCATCGCCGGACCGATTATCCAGTACAATACGATTGCGCAGCAGATCCGCCACAGAAAGTCGGATTTTAACATGTTCTCCGTCGGGGTCAGCCGTTTCACGGTGGGGCTTGGCAAGAAGATTCTGCTCTCCAACTGCTTTGCAGGGATAGCGGACAATATATTCGGCTGGTCGATGATCGGCACGGAGCGGATGGCTGTGCCGGTAATGCTGGCATGGCTTGGCAGTATCTCTTACAGTTTGCAGATTTATTATGACTTTTCGGCTTATTCCGACATGGCGATCGGGCTTGGGCTGTGTTTTGGATTTAAGTTTCCCGAAAACTTTAACTATCCGTATATAGCCGAATCCATTTCCGATTTCTGGAAAAGATGGCACATTTCCCTGACGGACTGGTTTCGGGAATATGTCTATTTTCCGCTTGGTGGCAGCCGCGTCAAAAATCAGGATTTTATGGTACGAAATATGCTGGTGGTATGGCTTTTGACGGGTATCTGGCACGGCGCGAACTGGACATTTCTTTTCTGGGGACTGATGTACTTTGTCTTTCAGCTTGCGGAGCGGTTTTTTGAGTATCCGAAGAAGATGAAGAGCAGGTTTGCAAAGCATCTCTACACGCTGATGATTGTCAATGCGCTCTGGGTGGTGTTCCGCTCAGATGATCTCTATCAGGCAGGGCGGTTTTTTATGAACATGCTGGGTGTGAACAATAACGGTTTCTACAGCGATTTGGCAGTGATGCTGATACGGGAAAATCTGGTTTTTCTGGCACTGGGGATTTTGTTCGCCATGCCGATTGCCAGAAATATGAATGAGATTCTGTACAGGAATCCGAAATCGGCGGTGAGCCGGGTGGGCGTTTTTGTCTATCCGGTCGGACTGATGCTGCTTCTTATTGTGTGCGTGGCTTATATGGCAAGCGGCACCTATAATCCGTTTATTTACTTTAATTTCTAGCGGGGTGGTTTTGTGGCAGAGAGAAAGGAAAAAAGAAAAAACGACCCGTTAAGGGCTTATATTTTGCGGAAACAGATTTTTGCCATGCTCTTTCTGGCCGGTGTATTCGGCTATGCCGGATTGAACGCATGGTATGGCGCCGATGCGTGGGTGGAAACGGTGAGAGAAAGTCTGCCGGAGGGTGTTTCGATGCGGACAGCTCCCGATGCGGCCGCTAAGACGGTGTCGGCGCTGGATGAGAGCATTATAGAGTCTATGTACGGACGGATGGAATTTATTGAAACCTATTCCTATATTCAGGTGCTCATGGACAAGCGGGAGTTTAATAATTTTACTTATATCAAGGACGAGGACGGATATTTGCATTATGTTTCTTTTTTCGAGGAAGATACCGATGACATGGAGGAATATGCCAGAAGGCTTAAACGTTTGCAGGACTGCGTGGAACCGAACGGAACAAAAGTTCTGTTTTTTATCACACCGGGGAAATATGTGCGCGGTGTGACCGATTTTCGCACGGGGATGCCGATCAACGATACGGATTATCTTGTAGACGAATTGTTGTTCTATTTAAACCGTTACGGGATAGAGACGGTGGATTGCAGAAAATATATACCCAATGATTCTCTGACGATTCAGGATGCCTTTTTTAAAACAGATCATCACTGGAAGATACCGGCTGCTTTCACGGCAACGAAGGTGCTGGCAGAGGAGATGGAGGAGAGGTTCGGGGTAGATCTTGACCCGGACGATTACTACTTAAATCCCGAACAGTACGAAAGGGTACTGTACCGGAAGGGGATGCTGGGCTCCATGGGGAGAAAGACAGGGGTGAACTTCGGCGGTTTGGAGGATTTTGAAGCATTGTGGCCTAAGTTTGAGAATCACTATGACAGAAGCTGCATGGGGATGACGGATGAGACAGCGTATCATTTTAAGGGAACAACAGAGGAAACCCTTATGAATCCCGATATACTGCTGAAGCATGAGGACATCTACAGTGATTCGCAGTATTCCCTTTATCTCAATACGCTGCGCCCTTATGAGCGCATTATCAACGAGGATAACCCTGACGGATGTCGGATTTTTGCAATCAGAGATTCCTATTTTTCGCCGATGATGGTGTTTCTGGCTCCTATGTGCGGACAGATAGACGCGATATGGTCGCTGGAAGAATCGGACTCACTGGATATCGAGAGCTATGTGAGAGAAAATGAGTTTGACTATATTATTATGGAGATATATCCTTACAATATCAAAGAGGACGCTTTCAACTTCTTTAAGGAGGATTAGGGGATGACACAGGAGCGCAGGACATTTGGCTCGTTTATATGCGGGTTTTTCCATGACTGGAAAGGAAAAGGCTGGTTTTTCCTGAATATGTTTTTCACGATCATGTATTTGATATGGCGTATCTTTTTCACGATTCCTTTCGGGTACGGGATGGTGTCTGTCGTTGCGGGTATCGCCCTGCTGGTGGTGGAGGTGCTCGGTATGGTGGAGGCTTTCGTCCACTATGCCAATATGTATTCGGTGGAAGGGTATCCGTTTCCGGAAAATCTTCCCCCGGATGCGTTTCCGGATGTGGATGTTTTCGTGGCGACTTACAGTGAAGAGGTGGAACTGCTCTATAAGACGCTGCGGGGCTGTACGCGGATGAAATATCCCGATCCGGAAAAGGTGCACATCTATCTGTGCGACGACGGACACAGGGAGGAAATGCGCGCGCTGGCGGCAAGGCTTGGCGTCAACTATCTGGACAGGGAGGATCACGAGGGAGCCAAGGCCGGAAACCTGAACAATGCGCTGGCGCACTCCGACTCGCCCTATGTGGTTACTTTTGATGCGGATATGATTCCGAGAAGCAACTTTTTGATGAAGACGATTCCGTATTTTGTGGATGCGGATCTGCGAAACAGGGATCTGAAAGAGGAGGATAAAATAAAGCTTGGCTTTTTGCAGTCCCCGCAGAGCTTTTATAATCTGGATCTGTTTCAGTTTAATCTCTATTCGGAGTCCCGGATTCCCAATGAGCAGGACTATTTTTACAAAGATATTCAGGTGGCCCGCACAAAGACAAACAGCGTGATCTACGGCGGCTCCAACACGGTGCTTTCGAGAGAGGCGCTTGAGGCGATAGGCGGTTTCTATACCGGGGCGATCACGGAAGATTTCGCTACAGGCATTTTGATTGAGAAGAAGCAGTATGTGAGTCTCGGTACGGCGGAACCGCTCGCGTCTGGGCTTTCACCGCAGGATTTGAAGGATCTGGTGCAGCAGAGAACGCGCTGGGCGAGAGGCGTGATCGCCACAGGCAGAAAGATGCATATTTTTACTGCCAGGGATCTTAACTTTTCGCAGAAGATGAATTACTGGGCATCCATCTGGTACTGGTATGCTCCCCTTAAGCGGCTGATCTATATTATGTCGCCGATCCTGTATGCGGCTTTCGGGTTTATGATATTTAAGTGTACGCTGGCGCAGGTGCTGGTTTTCTGGCTGCCTATGTATATAAGCAGCAATATCAGCCTGCGAATGCTGTCGCGGAATATCCGCTCTACCAAGTGGACGAGTATTTATGAGACGGTGCTTTTCCCGTATATGCTGCTGCCGGTGCTGTTTGAGACGGTGGGTATTTCGATGAAGAAGTTTAAGGTCACGAGCAAGGGAGAGCAGAAGAACGAGAAGGGTAAAAACTTCATTTACTCCATTCCTTTCCTGATTTTGATTGTATTGTCCCTCTGGGGCATTTTGCGCTGTATTTTTATTATGCTCGACAGCGGCTCATTCGGGCCGATTGTGGTTCTTTTCTGGCTGATCAACAATTTGTTTTTGCTTGTGATGTCGCTCTTTTTTGTGGATGGGCGGATTCCGTACCGGAAGTCCGAGCGGGTTCTGGTGCATATGCCGTGCAGGGTCAGATATAACGGAGAGGTGTATACCGGCGTGACGAGAGACGCTTCCGAGGCGGGTATCTCTATGACGTTTCCCGAACCGTATTTTTTCGAGGAGAATGAGGACGTGGAAATCTTTCTGGACACGGAGGATTACCATGTGGACATGTTTGCCACGGTGGTGCATGTGAGTCAGCAGGGCGATGACTGGGTTTACTCAATGAAGGTTACGGACATAAACGGAAGCTATGATGAGCTGTTAGGTATTCTCTATGACAGAATACCGACCGTTCCGACCGAGATCAAGAAGGACAGCGGCAGCTTCGAGGATTTGAAGCTGAATCTGAAAAAGCGTGTAACCCCGCCTTTTTATCAGAAGAGAAACTATCCCCGCGTGGTGATAGACGATCAGGTGCGCTGCCTGAATGAGGGGATTGAGACGGTGAAAGTTTTTGATTTTAACTATGTCTGTGTGACCGTGGAAGATAATGATATGCCGAAGGAGCTGCAGCTGGTGGTGGGCGAAGACATTATTCTAAACTGCCGGTTTGAGAACGAGATCCGCAGCGGCCTTCATCTCTACAACGTGGTTAATTACAAGGAGATTGTGGACAGAGAAGAGACGAGACATGCGCTGCATGACTGGCTGACCGCGCAGAGGGGGAAGCAGGAAAGGCAGGAGGATGCCGGGCAGACACGCGCCGAAAAGACGGAAGACTTCAATGAGATCGGGCTGCTTGGGTGACGGGAGAAGAGACATGAGGAAAAAACTGGCGGCAGGCATGGGCGGCCTGATCGTCCTTTTCTGTCTGGCGGGAGCGGTTTTTATGACGGCGTACAAGACGCGGGCGCTCCGTTTTGTCAGTCAGATGGGTCCGGGAATCAACCTGGGAAATACGCTGGATGCCACGGGGCTTAGGGAATACAAGCCGGATGCGGACGAACTGGAGTACGAGACATACTGGGGAAATCCGAAGGCGGATGCGGAAACCTTTCTGGCGATAAAGAAGGCAGGGTTTGGCACGGTGCGGATTCCGGTTACATGGGAGGATCATCTGGATGTCTCTTATCAGATTTCAGACGTTTGGATGGACCGGGTGCAGGAGGTAGTCGATATGGCGCTTGCCGCGGATTTGTATGTGATTATCGACCTGCACCATGAGGAGTGGCTGGATCTGAAAACGGAACGGGCGCAGGAGATACGCGGGGAGTTTGCGGTGGTCTGGGAGCAGATTGCGGCGCGCTTTCGCGATTATGACGAAACCCTTCTGTTTGAGGCTGTGAATGAGCCGAGACTGCGGGGCGGTGAGGTGGAGTGGACTTCGGGCACGGAAGAACTGCGCGCCATGGTCAACGATCTGAACGCGGTCTTTGTGGAGACGGTGCGGGCTTCCGGTGGCGGCAATCGAACGCGGTATCTGCTGATCAGCCCCTACGCCGGAAACTGCGGGACGGAGGCCATGCAGGGGCTTGTCATACCGGATGACGGGCGGCTGATTGTGTCGGTGCATATGTATACGCCCTACAGTTTCTGCCAGAAGGAGGACGGGGAAAAAGTGTGGGACAACGCCGGGACGAGAGAGCAGGTAGAGCAGGCGTTTTTTGAAATGTACCGTCTGTTTGTGGAGCGGCATGTGCCGGTGATTCTCACCGAGTTTGGCTGTGTGGACAAGGGGAACACGCAGGAGCGTCTGGCGTGGACCGGCTATTATATGGAACAGGCGCGCCGGTACGGGATTTCGTGTATCTGGTGGGACTGCGGCGGGTACGCGCTGCTTGACAGGGAGAATAAAACGTGGTGGTTTCCTGAAATTGTGGAGGTGCTGACGAATGAACAGATGTAAATACGGGAGCGCGCTTGTGCTGACGGCATTGATCTGTTGTTTCTTTTTTGGTGAAATTGTGCAGGCGGCTCCGACAGAGCCGGACGATGCTTCGGTACGGACTGAGTACGAGGCGTACTATGAGCGGCTGATGTCGATTGAGAACCGTGACGGGATAGCGGGCGGCGGCTTTCTTGTGGTGGAGGATCAGATATTCGCGTTGGATCCGGATGAGGAAGAAAGTATGCTGATGGTACCGGCTTTTGACGAACGGTATAACCGGCTGGCGCTGTTTCTTGTGGACGGGGACGGGCAGATTCTCTACCGGACGGAGCAGTTGGAGACCAATTACCGCGTAAAGGGGCGGATGAGGCAGCCGGCGCAGTCCATCGCTGCCGTTTCCTTTCAGGATCTGAACCGGGACGGCAGGACGGATATCGTTCTCATCACTTCCTGCGTCAACGAGAGCGGCGCCTATGCGGGTGAGACGTACAAGGTCGGGGACGTGCTTTTTCAGGAGCGGACGGGAAACGGCTTTTACAGGGATTATCGGATTTCGGAAAAAATCAACCGGTTCGGGATGAACAAGAGCGCGGACTCCATCGCCGCGTTTGTGCGGGATGGAGACTCCACGGAGTTTTTGTACACGGCGTCCACTTTGCAGGAGCTGCAAAGAAACCGTTTCCTGGTCATTCCGGAGCAGTGTTACCTGCGGACGTTCGGCAAACTTGGCAAACTGCAGGTGACGCCCGGGACATACCGGATCGCGGATTACGACATTTTTATGATCTATCTGGTGAATGAGCAGGGAGACATCGTATCTGTATTGCAGCCTATGGGGGAGTACGACAATCTCTATGCGCTCAAGGGAGTCACCTGTCGGGATATTGACGGGGACGGCCTTAAGGACATCGTGATCCTTGCCAGATACAGCTATGAGGGCGAGGGCGGCGCGCTTCTCATCGAGAGCGATTACCGGATTTATTATCAGAGAACCGGCGGGTTTGTGCCGGATACGGAAATCAGGGATGTATACCGGTGCAGCGATGAGGACACGATGGAAATACTTGTAGAAAAAGCGCGCGCTTATTGGGGGTGGCAGACAACAAATGATTAAGATACTGATTGTGGATGATGAAAAACCGATTTGCGACCTGATAGACTTAAATCTTTCCTCCGCGGGTTATCACTGTACGGCAGTGCAGGACGGCCTGCAGGCGATTGACCTGATCGAGAGGGAAACGTTTGAACTGGTTCTTCTGGATATTATGCTGCCGGGCGCGGACGGATATGATGTGATGGAGTACATACGTCCTCTGGGGATTCCGGTGATTTTTATTACCGCCAAACATGAGGTGAAGCACCGTGTGAAGGGATTGAAGCTGGGCGCGGACGACTATCTGGTAAAACCCTTTGACGTGGTGGAGCTGGTGGCGCGGGTGGAGGCGGTACTGCGGCGTTATAACAAGGCGGAGCAGCATCTTACGGCGGGAGACGTGACGGTGGATGTGGACGCGCGCAGGGTGACCAGGGGAGGACGCCCCGTGGAGCTGACCAATAAAGAGTTTGGCCTTCTGCTCCTTTTTATGAAAAATAAAAACGTGGCCCTGTTTCGGGAAACCTTATATGAGAAGGTGTGGGAAGGAGAATACTTTGCGGACAGCAGGACGCTTGACCTGCATGTACAGCGGCTGAGAAAAAAACTGGGATGGGAGCATAGTCTGGTAGCGGTGTATAAGGTTGGCTACCGCTTAGAGGTGCAGGAATGAAATTTTCTATCAAATTAGTGCTGTCTACCATGATCGTACTGGCATTGGCGTTGGGATTCAGCGGGTTTTACTTTGTAAACTATGTGTTCGAGACTTCTCTGGACAGAGAGGTGGGACAGGCCCTTGACGAGAGCAGCATCTTAAGCTTTGCCTTTGAAACGGCGGCGTTAAATGTGCCTCTCAAGTACAGTGTCCTGCCTGACAGCGTGGTGGAGGAGATCGCATCCAAGCTGGAAATGGGCGGCCAGGGCGGCGGGCGCCTCCTTCGGATCGCGGATGAGGAGAAAAACGTGCTGTATACCAGCAGCGGATTTACATCGGACGAGGGACTGCTTCCGCAGACGGATCTGCACACCAAATCCTACCGCGTGATCCGTGTGCAGGGCGGTTTCTATGTGCACACCTGTGTTGCCATCAATACGTTAAACAGAATGTTGTATCTGGAGACCATGAAGGATGTGACAGGGGTGTTTACGGAGCGTGCCCTTGGGTTTTCGCTGTACCGGAAGGTGACGGTGGTCATATTGCTTGCCGGTATAGTCATTATGCTGTTTATTGCCTCCCTTCTGACGAAGCCGATACGCCTGCTGACCAAGGCGACGAGAAAAATGGCGGCCGGTGATTATACCTACCGCGCCAGACAGGTCAGCCGGGATGAGCTTGGACAGCTTACCGGTGATTTTAACAGGATGGCAAATGCGCTGGAGGAAAACATTTGCAAGCTGGAGGAGGAGATCGAGGCGAGAGAAGAGTTTATGGGCGCCTTTGCCCACGAACTGAAAACGCCGCTGACGGCGATCATCGGGTACGCGGACATGCTGCGCTCCCACAAGCTGGACGAGGAAAAGAGCATCATGTCGGCAAATTATATCTATACGGAGGGCAAACGTCTGGAGGCCATGTCATTCCGCCTTCTGGATATCATCGTGGCAAAACAGGATGAGGCGAGATTGGCGGATGCGCCGGTGGGAGAGCTGTTTGCATACCTGCGGGAAATGTTTGCGGAGAAAAAGGAGACAGACATCCGCTTTGCATATGAGGAAGCCGTGGTACGGATGGAAGTGAATCTGATCAAGACAGTGCTTGTCAATCTGATTGATAATGCCTGTAAGGCTTCGGAGAATAGCGGCGTGACCGCGGAAGCGGTTTCCGGCGGCAGGAAGGGCCTGGTTGAGGTGAGCGGCGAAATGGTTGACGGCGGTTACCGGATCGCGGTGAGGGATTACGGGATCGGCATACCGGAAGAAGAACAGGCTAAGATCGTCAAGGCCTTTTATATGGTGGACAAGTCCAGAGCAAGGAGCAAGAACGGAGCGGGGCTTGGACTTGCGCTGTGCGCGGAGATTCTAAAGATACATCACAGCGGGTTACAGATTGAGAGCAAAGAGGGCGAGGGTTCCTGTTTCAGCTTTATCCTTGCGCTTTCGGGGGACATGGATTAGGATGCCCGTATGCTTTTGTGGAGAACGGTACATATGAAAAGTAAGATATATTATCTCACAGTTCCGCTATTGGCGGTATCGGCGATGTTTCTTTCCATCTGGGGGCCGGAGACGCTGGCGGAGTACAAGGATCAGGGGATTTTGGACATACCCCGTACAGAAAGTGTGGAAAACGCTGGGGAAGGCTATCGCTACCAGATGAACAGCAATGAAAAGCTCTATATCCTGTCATGCTGTCTGAGCAGCCAGACGTTTCCCGAGAGCGAGACGAGCGCCATGGCGCATGAGGCGGATGGGGAGGTGGCGTATCAGGAGCTGGAAGGCGCCTATGCCTTTGTGGTAAACCGCAGGGGACCGTCCGGCAGGGAGATCACGGACGAACAGATCTATGCCACATGCAATGAAGGGCTTACGCTGCTTAAGGAAAAGGGAATCCTGCCGGAGCAGGTGAGGGAGGTGGACGCGTCCTCCTACGACGTTACGCTCTACTCGGCCATTGACGTGCTGGAGCCGCGCAACAATGTGGCCGTCTGGAAGATGACCCTCTCCAATTCCCAGAAAAACGCGGATAAGGCGAACAGGCTGATGGACGCCTGCATTGACGCGGATGACGGAAAAATATATGAGTTTTATGTGAGGACGCCGCTTTTGTGGGAGGACATCGACGCGGATGCGCTGGTGGCGGAATGGGCGGCATATATGGGACTTGGCGAACCGTCTCCCTATGAGTCGGACAACCCTCTTTTAGAGACGACGCCCTATTTTCGCAAGTATGTCTTCGAAGGCATGGGCAGCGGACAGACGGTGGTGACGCTCGGGTTTTACGAGGGGATTAACGAGCTGTTCCTGAAAGTGTCCCGATAAGAGCGTGAGATTAGGAAGATGATGCAACTTTGATGCAAATATTATGGCTTTTTGATGCAACTTAGATGAAATTATGATGCTCCTCTTTTGTATGCTTAATGTGTGAAGTACTTCTAAAGGCGCCCCGTCAGAGGACGGGATGACAGGAAGTACTGCACATGGGAGAATGCTTAAAACGCGGCATTCTCCGTGCGGAATTGTACGGTATACGAGAGAGGAGCATTGTGATGTACGGAGAGTCAACATTTACCTGGGAATATGTCTGCGGCTATGAGACGAGGGAGCAGAGAAAAAGGAGGCTGTACAGGAAGATATACGGGCTGGGCGTCTGCGTGTGTATGGTGTGTCTGACGGCAATGATAGCCATGCGGCTTGCCGGGGCGGGCGGGGTCCGGCTGCTGGCGGAAAAGCTTTGGCGCGCCAGGGAGACAACGGCGGTGGACCGGCCTCTGGACGGGGCAGTGGGAGAGACGCTCCGGGCACAGGAAATCGCCCTTCCCATTGTCGTGATGGCCGCGCAGGAAGTGATTTCCGGCGGGGATGAGAGCGGGCGGACGGCGGTGCATATACCGACGGTTTATCTGGATCCGGGACATGGCGGCGCGGACGAGGGCTGCGCCAGAGAGGGCGTTCGGGAAAAAGACCTGAATCTTGCCATTGCGCTGCTTGTGAGGGATCAGTTGAAGGAACAGGGATACCGTGTGATCATGTCCAGAGAGACGGATGTCTATATTACGAAGGAAGCGCGCGTGGAGGAGGCGAACCGGTCGGGAGCGGATATCTACGTCAGCATCCATCAGAATGCCACGGAGGAGGGCAGCGGGGTGAACGGGATGGAAGTGTGGTACACGGAGGACGACGCCAGACCGGACAGCAGGAGACTGGCGCTGCTGATCAGACAGCAGACGCTAAAAAGTACAAGCGCCGTGGAGCGGGAACTGCGAAGCGATGCGGACTTTTATGTGACGGGAAACACTTCCATGCCCGCCTGCCTCATTGAGACGGGATTTCTCTCCAACGGGGCGGAGCGCAGGAAACTCAGTCTGGCGGAGTACCGGCAGCAGATCGCGGGCGGCATTGTGCAGGGTATTGCCTGCTATTTTCATCCAAAGACCATGTATCTGACCTTTGACGATGGTCCTTCCGTGGAAAATACCCGAAAGGTGCTCGACATCCTGCGGGAAAGGAACATTAAGGCCACCTTTTTTCTGGTGGGGGAGAATGTGAGAAGACATCCGGAGATGGCCCGTCAGATCGTGGCGGAGGGACACACCATTGGCATTCACTGCGATAACCATGATTACGACGCCTTGTATGAGAGCGTGGACAGCTATGTGGCGGACTTTGAAAAGGCAAGGCAGACCGTGTACGAAGCGACGGGGGTGGAGACGAACCTGTTCCGCTTTCCGGGCGGCAGCGTCAACGCCTACAATCAGAAAACGGGCAAGGCCATCGTCCGCGAGATGACGGCCAGAGGTTACATATATTACGACTGGAATGCCAGTCTGGAGGACGCGGTCACAGATCCGGATCCGAAGCAGTTGATAGAAAACGGCGTATCGACCACACTTGGACGAAAGAAGGTCGTTCTGCTGGCCCATGATGTGGTCGGCAGCACCGGACTTTGTCTGGAGGAGCTGCTGGACAGGCTGCCGGAATATGAGATGAAACCGCTCAGTGAGGAGGTGGAACCGATCTGTTTCTGAAAGGGGTGAAGATTCCTCTTGACAATCCGGCCTTTCAATGCCAAAATGATAAGCAGTTATGATAGGCAGAGACATTGAGGAAGACAGTACCCGACTTTTCAAAGTCACAGCGAGCCGGTGGGGGTGGAAGACCGGTACGAGTAGAAAACCGGGGAAGATCACTTCTGAGTTTCAGACTGAACTTTTGCCGCATATGCGGCCGCGCGGAAGGCGGGGAGCTGAGTTGCCCGGCTGGAATCTGTTTCAGAGGACGCGCAGTGCAGGCGGTGGAACAGTAGGCTTTGACGGCATCCCGCCGTTATCGGGAACCGTATAGCCATCCATGGTGGCGGTACGTCGTAACAGGTGGTATCACGAGAACTTTACCCTCGTCCTTTTACGGGACGGGGGTTTTTTGCGCGATAAGCAGAGCAGGAAGACCCGCGAAGCAGACACCGTGCCAGCACGAGGGGATGCTTTGAGGGGCTTACGGCGAGCAACGCGAGTGAGGGATGCAAAGCATCACGAACTGCTTATCGCGCAAGAGGAAGCAGAGCAGGAAGACCCGCGAAGCAGACCGAACTGCTTATCGCGCACAGAACCAGGAGAAAGGATGGACACTATGTATCAGAAAGTTGACACGAACCTGAATTTTGTGGACAGAGAAAAAGAAGTGTGCCTTTTCTGGAAGGACAATGCGATCTTTCAGAAGAGCATGGACTCCCGTAAGGACGGTTCCACTTACACGTTTTATGACGGGCCGCCGACGGCCAACGGCAAGCCCCACATCGGGCACGTACTGACGCGTGTTATTAAGGACATGATTCCCAGATACCGCACCATGAAGGGGTATATGGTGCCCCGTAAGGCAGGGTGGGACACCCACGGCCTGCCGGTGGAGCTGGAAGTGGAGAAGTTGCTTGGTCTGGACGGAAAAGAGCAGATCGAGGAGTACGGGCTTGACCCGTTTATCAGCAAGTGTAAGGAATCTGTCTGGAAGTACAAGGGCATGTGGGAGGATTTCTCCGGCACGGTCGGCTTCTGGGCGGATATGGATGATCCCTATGTGACGTATCACGATGACTTTATTGAGTCCGAGTGGTGGGCGCTCAAGCAGATCTGGGACAAGAACCTGCTGTACAAGGGCTTTAAGATTGTGCCCTACTGCCCGCGCTGCGGCACGCCTCTGTCATCCCATGAGGTGGCGCAGGGCTACAAGGCGGTGAAGGAACGCTCCGCCATCGCCCGGTTTAAGGTGGTGGGTGAGGACGCTTATTTCCTTGCGTGGACGACGACGCCGTGGACGCTGCCCTCCAACGTGGCGCTCTGCGTGAATCCCGTGGAAACCTATGTAAAGGTGAAGGCGGCGGACGGCTATACTTATTATATGGCGCAGGCGCTTCTGGACACAGTGCTTGGCAAGCTGGCAACGGACGACACGCCGGCATATGAGGTGCTGGAAACCTATGTGGGCACGGACCTGGAATACAAGGAGTATGAGCCGTTGTTTGCCTGCGCGGGTGAAGAGGCTTCCAGACAGAAAAAGAAAGCCCATTATGTGACGTGCGACAGCTATGTTACCATGACGGACGGTACCGGTATCGTGCATATTGCGCCTGCCTTCGGTGAGGACGACGCGCAGGTGGGCCGGAAATACGACCTGCCCTTCGTGCAGTTTGTGGACGGTAAGGGCAGCATGACGGAGGAGACGCCCTACGCCGGTCTGTTTGTGAAGAAGGCCGATCCGGAAGTGATTAAAGATCTGGATAAGGAAGGAAAGCTCTTTGACGCGCCAAAGTTCGAGCATGATTATCCGTTCTGCTGGCGCTGCGACACGCCCCTGATCTACTATGCGCGTGAGTCCTGGTTCATCAAAATGACGGCGGTGCGCGACGATCTGGTGCGCAATAATAAGACGGTGAACTGGATTCCCGAATCCATCGGCGAGGGGCGTTTCGGCAACTGGTTGGAAAATATTCAGGACTGGGGTATTTCCAGAAACCGTTACTGGGGCACGCCCTTAAATGTGTGGGAGTGCGAAGGCTGCGGCCATATGGAAGCCATCGGTTCCAGAGAGGAACTGGAGAAGATGAGCGGCAACGCGGCGGCGAAGACCGTGGAGCTGCACAGACCTTATATCGACGAGATCACCTGCACCTGCCCGGAATGCGGCGGGACGATGAAACGCGTGCCCGAGGTGATCGACTGCTGGTTTGACTCAGGGGCCATGCCTTTTGCACAGCACCACTATCCGTTTGAGAATAAGGAGCTGTTTGACAGCCAGTTCCCGGCGCAGTTTATCTCCGAGGCGGTGGATCAGACCCGTGGCTGGTTCTACTCCCTGATGGCGGAGTCCACGCTCCTGTTTAACAAGGCCCCCTTTGAGAACGTGATCGTGCTCGGGCATGTGCAGGATGAGAACGGCCAGAAGATGAGTAAGTCTAAGGGCAATTCGGTAGATCCTTTCGAGGCGCTGGAAACTTACGGCGCGGACGCGATCCGGTGGTATTTCTATATCAATTCGGCGCCCTGGCTGCCCAACCGTTTTCACGGCAAAGCGGTGCAGGAGGGACAGCGTAAATTCCTCGGCACGTTGTGGAATACTTATGCTTTCTTTGTGCTGTATGCGAATATCGACAATTTTGACGCGACGAAGTACAGTCTGGAATATGACAAACTTCCCGTGATGGATAAGTGGCTGCTCTCCAAACTGAACACGGCCATCAAAGAAGTGGACGATCATCTGAACCATTACAGAATCCCCGAGGCGGCGAGGGTGTTAGATAACTTCGTGGATGAGATGAGCAACTGGTATGTGAGAAGAAGCCGCGAGCGGTTCTGGGCGAAGGGCATGGAGCAGGATAAGATTAACGCGTATATGACCCTTTATACGGCTCTTGTGGAAATCTGCAAGTGCGCTGCGCCGATGATTCCTTTCATGACGGAGGAGATTTACCGAAATCTGGTGTGCAGCATCGACAAAGATGCGACGGAAAGCATTCACCTGTGTGATTTCCCGACGGCGGACGAGGGGATGATCGACGAGACGCTTGAGAAGTCCATGGAGGAGGTACTAAAGATTGTTGTCATGGGGCGTGCGGCCCGCAACACGGCCAACATCAAGAACCGCCAGCCCATCGGCACCATGTATGTGAAAGCGGAAACCGTTCTTGACGAGTTCTATCAGGATATCATCAGGGACGAATTAAATGTAAAGCAGATCGTATTCTCCGACGACGTGTCAGCGTTTACGACTTACAGCTTCAAGCCACAGCTTAAGACCGTCGGTCCGAAGTACGGCAAACAGCTCGGCGGCATCAAGGCATATCTGTCCGCAGTGGACGGAAGCGCGGCGATGGAGACCTTAAAGGCGGAGGGCAGGCTCGTCTTTGACGTGGACGGCACAGAAGTTGCCCTTGCAGAAGAAGATCTGCTGATCGACATGGCGCAGAAGGACGGTTTTGTGGCGGAGGCCGACAATTATTTGACGGTGGTGCTCGACACGAACCTGTCGGAAGCGCTGCTCGAGGAGGGTTTTGTTTACGAGATCATCAGCAAGATCCAGACCATGAGAAAAGATGCGGACTTTGAGGTGATGGACCACATCAGAGTCTCCCTGAACGGCAATGAGAAAGTGGCGCAGATCGCCGCGAAGAATGAGGCTGTGATTGCCGGGAAAGTGCTGGCGGAGAGCATCGGTACGGGAGAAAATCTGACGGTGTCCAGGGAGTGGAATGTGAACGGGGAGACCGTGACGATAGCCATTCAGAAAATATAGCTGCCTGCAGCGAACCGCGCAGACGTATCGAATCATGAAGTTTTCCGGACGGAAACGGTAAATTTCAATCTTTATATAGTCAAACGGAAAAATACAGGCTATAATGGAAATGAATGTAAATAAACCTAATCTGACAGCAGGGTTAACGAGGAGGAGAGAGATGATTAAAAAGGCACCTACGACAACTTTTGATACAGAGCTTTTTAAGAGAAGCGTCCTTTACAATGTAAAAACCCTTTACAGAAAGACGCTGGAGGAAGCGACTGACCAGCAGATCTTTCAGGCGGTTTCCTATGCGGTCAAGGACGCCATTGTGGATCAGTGGTTAAAGTCTCAGAAGGAGTTTGAGAGACAGGATCCGAAAATGGTTTATTATCTGTCTATGGAATTTCTGATGGGCAGAGCGCTCGGCAACAACATGATCAATTTACAGGCATATAAAGCGTTCTCACAGGCGCTCGAGGAGCTGGGCATCGACATCAACGTGGTGGAGGATCAGGAGCCTGACGCAGCGCTGGGTAACGGGGGCTTAGGTCGTCTGGCTGCCTGCTTTCTGGACTCTCTGGCAACGCTCGGCTATGAGGCTTACGGCTGCGGCATCCGGTACCGTTACGGCATGTTCAAGCAGGAAATCCGTGACGGCTATCAGGTGGAGGTGCCGGACAACTGGCTCAAAGACGGCAATCCCTTCGAGCTGCGCCGGCCGGAGTATGCGAAGGAAGTGCGTTTCGGCGGCTATGTGAATGTCTATGTGGATGAGAACGGCAGGAGCAACTTTAAGCAGGAGGGTTATCAGGCGGTGACGGCGGTTCCCTATGATCTGCCGGTTGTCGGCTATGGCAGCGGTGTTGTCAACACCCTTCGGATCTGGGATGCGCAGCCGGTGAACTGCTTCCAGCTCGATTCCTTCGATAAGGGCGATTACCAGAAGGCGGTGGAGCAGGAAAATCTGGCCAGAAATATCGTGGAGGTGCTCTACCCTAACGACAATCACTATGCGGGCAAGGAGCTTCGCTTAAAACAGCAGTATTTCTTTATCTCTGCGTCGGTGCAGACGGCAGTGGCGAAGTATATGAGAAACCATGACGACATCAGAAAGTTCCATGAGAAGGTGACTTTCCAGTTAAATGACACCCATCCCACCGTTGCGGTTGCGGAGCTGATGCGCATTCTGATGGATGAGCATTATCTGACATGGGACGAGGCGTGGGAGGTAACGACCAGGACATGCGCTTATACGAACCACACGATTATGTCTGAGGCGCTGGAGAAATGGCCCATCGAACTGTTCTCTAGGCTCCTTCCCAGAGTGTATCAGATCGTGGAGGAGATCAATCGCCGCTTTATCGCGAGAATCGAGCAGATGTATCCCGGCAACCATGAGAAAGTCAGGAAGATGGCGATTATCTATGACGGGCAGGTGAAGATGGCGCATCTGGCGATCGCTGCAGGCTACTCCGTGAACGGTGTGGCAAGATTACATACGGAAATCTTAAAGAACCAGGAGCTGAAAGATTTCTACGAAATGATGCCTGAGAAGTTCAATAATAAGACAAACGGCATTACCCAGAGACGTTTCCTTCTGCACGCGAACCCGCTTCTGGCGGATTGGGTGAGCGATCATGTTGGAAACGACTGGATTACGGATCTGCCCAAGATCAACAAGCTCAAAATCTATGCGGATGACGAGAAGGCGCAGCAGGAGTTTATGAATATCAAGTACCAGAACAAGGTGCGTCTGGCGGATTACATTTTGGAGCACAACGGCATCGAAGTGGATCCCCGTTCCATCTTTGACGTACAGGTAAAACGTCTGCATGAGTACAAGCGTCAGCTTTTGAACATCCTGCATGTGATGTATCTCTACAATGAGCTGAAAGAGCATCCGGATATGGATTTCTATCCCAGAACGTTCATTTTCGGCGCGAAGGCGGCAGCAGGCTACAAGAACGCGAAACTGACCATCAAGCTGATCAATTCCGTGGCGGACGTGGTGAACAACGATCCTGCCATCAACGGAAAGATCAAAGTGGTGTTTATCGAGAACTACCGTGTGTCCAACGCGGAGCTTATCTTCGCGGCGGCGGATGTGTCCGAGCAGATTTCCACGGCCAGCAAGGAGGCTTCCGGCACGGGCAACATGAAATTTATGCTCAACGGCGCCCTGACCCTGGGCACCATGGACGGCGCCAATGTGGAGATCGTGGAGGAGGTAGGGGAGGAGAACGCCTTTATCTTCGGCCTGTCCTCCGATGAAGTAATCAATTACGAGAACCATGGCGGTTACAACCCCATGGAAATCTTCAACAATGACCAGGATATCCGCAAGGTGTTGATGCAGTTGATCAACGGCACATATTCTCATGACACGGAGATGTTCCGTCACCTGTACAATTCCCTGCTGAACACCCAGAGCACCTCCAAGGCGGACACCTACTTTATTCTGAAGGATTTCAAGGCTTATGCGGAAGCCCAGAAAAAAGTGGAAGCGGCCTACAAAGACGAGGCAGGCTGGGCCAGAAGCGCCATCCTGAACGTGGCCTGCTCCGGCAAGTTCACCTCCGACAGGACCATTCAGCAGTATGTGGACGAAATCTGGCATCTGGACAAAATGACAATGGTATAAGGGGGCGGGAACTTTTATGATTAAATTATTTGACGGAGGAGCCTATCTGCTGCGGGGATCCGAGATCATTCCGGACGGCAGCGAGGCCCTGGCTGCCATCGAGGCCGGTACCGGCAGGGAGGTCACCAAGGAGGAGGCCGCTCAAAACACCATTGCCTGCGGTATTTTGCAGAGCCACAATACCTCGGGCAGCAAGGAAAAGCTGAAAATCCGATTTGATAAGCTGACCAGCCATGACATCACTTTCGTGGGGATTATCCAGACCGCCAGGGCGTCGGGACTGACTAAATTTCCCATGCCCTATGTCCTGACCAACTGTCACAATTCCCTGTGCGCAGTGGGCGGCACCATCAACGAAGACGATCACATGTTTGGCCTTTCCTGTGCAAAAAAATATGGCGGCATCTATGTACCTCCCCATCAGGCGGTAATCCATCAGTTTGCCAGAGAGATGCTGGCCTGCGGCGGCGGCATGATTCTGGGCTCGGATTCCCACACCCGCTACGGCGCGCTGGGAACCATGGCCGTGGGTGAGGGCGGCCCCGAACTGGTAAAACAGCTTTTAAACCAGACCTATGACATCAATATGCCCGGCGTGGTGGGCGTGTATCTGACCGGGGAACCGGTCCGGGGCGTAGGCCCCCAGGATGTGGCGCTGGCCATTATCGGGGCCGTGTTTGCCAACGGATATGTGAAAAATAAGGTGATGGAGTTTGTGGGTCCCGGCGTGGCCTCCCTGAGTGTGGATTTCCGTATCGGCGTGGATGTGATGACCACCGAGACCACCTGCCTGTCCTCTATCTGGCAGACGGACGGCCAGATCAGGGAATTCTACCAGATTCACGGCAGGGAAGAGGACTATGTGGAACTGACACCGGGGGAAGTGGCTTACTATGACGGTATGATCACCGTGGATTTGTCCAAGGTGCGTCCCATGATCGCCATGCCCTTCCATCCCAGCAACACCTATACCATCGAGGAACTCAACGCCAACCTGGCGGATATTCTGGAGGAGACGGAAAAGAGGGCCAAGGTGAGTCTGGGCGGGGCAGTGGAATTCCATCTGAAGGACAAGATCAAAGACGGCAAATTCCTGGTGGACCAGGGCATTATCGCAGGCTGTGCGGGCGGCGGCTTTGAGAATATCTGCGCCGCGGCGGACATTCTGAAGGGAAAGTACATCGGCAGCGACGGCTTTACCCTGAGCGTATATCCGGCCTCCATGCCTGTATATATGGAACTGATTAAAAACGGCTGCGCCGCCGCTATCCTGGAGACCGGCGCGGTGATGAAGACCGCTTTCTGCGGCCCTTGCTTCGGTGCAGGGGATACTCCTGCCAACAATGCTTTCAGCATCCGCCATTCCACCCGGAACTTCCCCAACAGGGAAGGCTCCAAACTGCAGAACGGCCAGATTTCCTCTGTGGCTCTGATGGATGCCCGTTCCATAGCGGCCACTGCCGCCAATCAGGGGGTACTGACTCCCGCCACGGAGTTTGACGGCACAATCGGCAAATATAAATATCATTTTGACAGCAATATCTACGCCAACAGGGTGTTTGATTCCCATGGCGCGGCAGACCCGGAGGCGGAGATCGTGCTGGGGCCCAATATCAAGGATTGGCCGGAGATGGGGGCGCTGCCGGAGAATATGGTGCTGCGGGTGGTCAGCGAGATTCATGACCCCGTGACCACCACGGACGAGTTGATTCCTTCCGGAGAGACATCCAGCTACCGCTCCAATCCCCTGGGACTGGCGGAATTCACCCTGTCCCGTAAGGACCCCGCCTATGTGGACCGGGCCAAGGACATTCAGAAGGCGGAGAAGGCCCGTATGGCGGGAGAACATCCCTGCCAGGCGCACCCGGACGTGAAGCCTGTCATGGGGGCGGTGAAGCAGCAATTCCCGGAAGTAAATCACACCAATACCGGCTTTGGGTCCACCATTTTTGCGGTTAAGCCCGGCGACGGTTCCGCCAGAGAGCAGGCAGCAAGCTGCCAGAAGGTGCTGGGGGGCTGGGCCAACATCGCCCATGAGTATGCCACCAAGCGTTACCGTTCCAACCTGATCAACTGGGGGATGCTGCCGTTCCTGATCCCGGAGGGGGAACTTCCCTTCCGTAATCTGGACTATCTGTTTATCCCCGGGATTCGGGCTGCCGTGGAGAACGGCACGGAGAAAATCAGGGCGTATGTGGTGAGGCCCCAGAGCTGGCAGTCCGAAGGACAGCAGTTCCAGGAACCGCAGTTCCAGGAACCGCAGTTCCAAGAACTGCAGGCATTTACCATGGGACTGGGCGAGTTGACCGATGAGGAGCGCCAGATCATCCTGAAAGGCTGCCTGATTAATTATAACCGCGTGTGATATGACAATCTCCCGGCCAGACCAAAGTCAGGGCCGGGAGGGAATAGGGATAAAGAGAGGAAGATATGGAACAACCGAAAGCAATCAACAACCCAATGCTGGTGGGAGCCATGGAGTTGTTAAAAGCGGACAATTCCACCAAGCACCGTGACTTTTTTCTGCAGGAACTGCTGAAGGCACATTTCCTTACCCCTGCCACCGTGACGCCGAAGCCGGAAAGAGACGCGGACGGCGTGGTGCGGATGCAGCCGGACAGCCAGGTGCAGGTCCCCATGCTCAGTTCCCGGGAGGGCATACGGTATTTTATGGCCTTTACGGATATACAGGAATTAAAGAAATGGGTGAAAAGCCTGGAGGAGGGCCAGCAGTTGTTCGTATTTGGATTCCAGGACTTTGCGGGCATGGTAAGAAGGACGGACAGCCAGTGCGATGGTTTTGCCATTAATCCGGGTGGGGCGAACATCCGGGTCACCCGCAATATGATCGAGACGATCCAGGAAGCCCTGGCCGGCGGAAAGCCGCCGCAGGGATGATGAATTGTACAGGGGGCAGCTATGAGATATGTGGTAATGTTGACCGGGAACAACAGGATGGCGATCAATGACTTTTTTACCTATATGGATATGAGCCTTGAGTGCATTAATACCTCCAGTCGGTATGAAGATATTATTAACCATCTGAAATATATTACTCCCGATGTGTTCGTGTACTGCCTGTATGGGGAGTCGCCGGACGATATCAAGCGCTTCGCCAATGTGGAACACAAATTCACGGAGCAGGATATCCCCATCGTCATTGTGGGGAATCGGGATGAATGCGAGCAGTTTTCCAAAATCGCGCCTTCCATAGAGGTAACTGTTTTCCAGCGGCCCATTTCCGCGCAGAAGCTGGAACACCAGATTGTGGAAATGTTGGAGAAAAGGAGAGCAAGGCAGAAGTCTGCTCTGCAAGAGGATATCGGTGACGAGGAGGATATACAGCCTGTCAATGGGGCGCTGGGGGACCAGGAACCCTCTTCCTCACAGTCGGTCTCCGGCCCGGCCCGGAAGCATATCCTCATCGTGGACGATGACAGCAGTGTTCTGAAACTGCTCAAAACCTATCTTGGGGAGCGCTATGATGTGGCCACTGCGATCAACGGTAAAGTGGCAATGAAATTTCTAGAGAGTAAAAGGACGGATCTGGTACTGCTGGACTATGAAATGCCCGGAGAGAATGGGGCGACTGTCCTGAGCCAGATACGTGATAACCCCAGGACACAGAATCTCCCTGTGATCTTTTTAACCGGCGTCACGGTGCGTGCAAAGATTCAGGAGGTGCTGGCACTGAAAATACAGGGATACCTCCTGAAGCCCATCGACATGGAGAAAGTGGCCTCCACCATTAAGGGCGTCCTGGGCTGAAAGAGAAGCGGGGATTAAGGAGGATGCAATGGACACAGCCAAAGCGGCAGAGGAGATGGAGAATCTGCTCCTGACGGACCTGATTGACATAGAGACGCTGCGCCGGATACAGGATTCCTTTTCCGATGTGGCAGGGGTCGCCTCCCTGATTACGGACAGAGAGGGGGTCGCCATCACCGAAGGGGCCCGTTTCACGGAATTTTGTGCCCGATATGTGCAGGCCTCGGAGAAGGGGAAGAAACGGTGCGAGCAGTGTTATCGCATGGGCGCGGAGGCTGCTCAGGAGGGAGCTCCCTTTGCCTATCACTGCCATGGGGGGCTGGCTAATTTTGCTGTGCCTATTGTAGTTTCCGGCTATAAAATGGGATGTTTTATCTGCGGCCAGATGCTGACGGAGGCTCCGGACGAAGAGTTAATCCGTAAGCTGGCACAGGATATTGGCGTGGATTCCCGGGAACTGACAGAAGCAGTCCGCAAAGTGGACATTATCAGGGAGGAGGATATAAAGAGTAAGATCAACGCCCTGTCCAATATTGCGAATATCGTTTCCGGTATTGCCTTTAATAAGCACCAGCTAAATGTAAAGAACCAGGAACTGCTTAAATCCTCCAATATGAAATCGGATTTTCTGGCAAATATGAGCCATGAGATACGCACGCCCATGAACGCGATTATCGGTATGGCGGAAATGGCACTGCGGGAGGATCTCCCTACACTGGCGAGGGAATATGTGGGCCAGATCAAGGCCTCGGGCCAGACACTCCTGACAATTATCAATGACATTCTGGATTTTTCCAAGATAGAATCCGGCATGATGGCCATCAATAAGACGGAATATGAGCCCATGTCCGTAGTCAATGATGTGGCAAACATTATCATGACGCGGATCGGCAGCAAGGAACTGGAACTGACGGTGGATGTGGACCCGAACATTCCCAGTAAGCTGCGGGGCGACAATATCCGCATTAAACAGGTCATCATCAATCTGGCGAACAATGCCGTCAAGTTTACAAAGATGGGGAATGTGCATCTGCAGATAGGCTATCGGCCCAAAGGGGCGGGTCAGTTGGACCTTCTCGTTGCGGTATCCGATACCGGAAGCGGCATCAGGGAGTGTGACAGAGACAAACTTTTCAAGTCCTTCCAGCAGCTGGACAGCAAGCGCAATCGGAACATCGAGGGAAGCGGTCTGGGACTGGCGATCTGTAAACAGTTGGTTTCTCTCATGCATGGCGAGATCCGGGTGGAAAGTGAGTACGGCCAGGGAAGCACGTTCTCCTTTGTCATTCCCCAGGATATTATAAGCCCTGTTCCCTGTGTCAGGCCGGTCAAGGAAACGATGCAGGCACTGGGACTATTGGCCGGTGATTATGCCGCAAAACAGATAGAGACGGATATGCAGAGGCTGGGAGTGAATTACCAGGGGCTTGCCTCCGATAGGGATCTGGCCAGGATGGACCCACAGAAGATACAGCAAATACAGTATCTGTTCGTGGAACATTCTCTTATGTCCGATGCGGTTCAGGCATTTTTGAAATCCAACCCGGATATCACCGGCGTGGTGCTGGCGGATTACCGCGAGGTACGTCCTTACGCTCTGGGGAATGTCTGCATCATCAAAAAGCCCCTGTATGTTCTGGGGCTTGCGGGTATCCTCCACGGAGAAAAGACGGAAACAGGTTACAATCGGTTTGATGCGGAGGATTTCTATTTTGTAGCTCCGGATGCCGAAATATTGGTGGTGGACGACAATGCCATCAACCTGACAGTGGCAAGAGGGCTTTTGAGTCCGCTGGAAATGAAAATCGATACGGCCCATAGCGGCGGGGAGGCGGTATTCAAGGCCACCAACAAAAAGTATGATCTGGTCTTTATGGACCACATGATGCCCGGGATGGACGGCCTGGAGGCCACGCAGATCATTCGGCAAACCCTGGGAGAAAACGGGCAGATTCCCATCCTTGCCCTGACGGCCAACGCCGTTGAGGGCACCCGGGAGATGTTTATCAATGGGGGAATGAATGATCTGGTGACTAAGCCCATTGAACTGAAAGATATCGTTTCAAAACTCCGAAAATGGCTGCCCTCAGATAAAATCCGCAAAAAGCGGAGCGCATCCAAGGACAGGGAGACATGGAAAAACAAGCCGGGAGAGATGTCGGCCCAGGCGACGGATATTTCCATCAATGGCCTGGATGTGCAGAAGGCAGTGGGATTTTTGGGCAGCGAAGACTTGTTCTGGGCTGTGCTTAAGGAGTACTACCGTGTCATGGACAAGAAACAGGCTCTGATTCGGAAATATGAGCAGGAAGAACGTTGGCGGGAATACACCATTGAAGTCCATTCCCTGAAAAGCGCCTCCCGCCAGATTGGCGCTTTTGAACTTGCGGAGACGGCGGAGCAGATGGAGGCCGCCGGAAATGCCCGAAACGGAGAATTGATCCATAAGGTCACACCGGGGATGCTGGCGGAGTACAGCTTTTATAAAGAGATTTTAGCGCCCTATTTCACCGAGAAGGAAAAGACAAAGAGTGAGAAGCAGGCCTATGGCGGGCAGCTGAATCTTCTGTTTGTCAAGATGCGGGACGCTTTGGAAAATCTGGATATGGACGTCATGGAGGATGTGGTAAAGGATATGGACCAATACTCTTACGGAGACGTCCAGGATGAACTTTTTGAACAACTGAAAACCGCCGTGGACGATATGGACACGGAGAGATGCGAGGAGATTCTGAACACATGGGAAGCAGGCCTGTAGGGCATTGCTTCCCTTTTGTTTTATTGAACACTGTTTTCCGTATAATTTGCTTTCGTCAGGGTAAGAATATCCATTGAGTAAGCAAGGCAATTCTCAATATGAAAATAAAGGGTAGAAGAGTCCGCGTCAGCGGACGGGAGGTGTTCATGAGACAAAACAACAGAAAACAAAATATCAAAAAAGAGAGGATCATTATGATCGCGTCATCGGCTTTCGTGATGGCGGCGCTGACCATGACGGGAGTGTATATGAAGGAGAACAGCGCCCAGAACCAGGACGATGGCTACAGCATTGACTTCACCGGAATAGAGAGTCAGGCGGAGGACGGCATCCAGGAGGCAGGGGATGCGCAGAAGCCCCACAATGCCGTGACCTATCCCCAGGGAGACGATGCGATGCAGGAGATTCCGGAGGATGATCTGGACTATCTGCCCATGGAAGAAGCCGGTTCCTCACTGATCCAGATTCCCGGCCTCACCGACGGCATCCGCTCGGAGGCAGATGTGTCCAGCGATGAGCAGCTTGCCATGTTGGAGGAGCAGAAAGCCACGGGAAAGCAGCCGGAAGAGAAGGATGACAAACCCCAGGAAAGCGGCGCCGCTGCCACGGAGCCGATTCGGGAGCAGACTCCCCCGGCAGTGGAACAGCCCGTTTTGGAGCAGATTGCGCCACAGCAGCCTGCTCTGGAACAGCCAGTGTTGGAGCAGTCTGTTCTGGCGGAGGAACAACCTGTATGGGATGCCCAGGATGTGAGGACATTGGCATTTTCTTCTGATCAGGGCCTGGTGCGTCCTGTGTCGGGAGATATCCTGATCCCCTACAGCATGGATCGCACCGTGTATTTTACCACATTGGATCAATATAAATACAACCCTGCCACCGTGTACCGGGTGGAGGAAGGAACTCAGGTAATGGCCTGCGCCGAGGGTCGGGTAGCTTCCATATTCAGAAATGAGGAAATCGGCCAGGCAGTGACTCTGGACCTGGGCAATGGATACCAGGTGGTCTACGGACAGCTGCAGGCTCTGAATGTGGCGGAAGGGGATTATGTGAATCCCGGGCAGATTATCGGGTCCGTGGCGGCACCCACCATCTACTACAGCCTGGAGGGAAGCAATCTGTATTTCCTGCTGGAGCAGGACGGCGCAGCCCTGGATCCCCAGAACATGTATTTCTAAAAATTTGTCCGGGAATATGCGGAACTCAAAAGCCAAAAACAGCATATTCCCGGACAGAGCACTGAGC
>CARQVR010000019.1 GCA_949051815.1 uncultured Lachnospiraceae bacterium | reverse complement strand
TACGCAAATCAGTTGTCTCCCAAGCACATCCCGTCATCCATCCAGTACACCATTTTCCCACAAAATGACGCCTTTTGATGAACATTGATAAATAACAGAATATGCCGCAAGCCCCGTAAAACAGGCACTTACGGCATACTATGAAACAAGTCGGAACGCACCCTCCACTGTCAAGAGGTGAGTGCTAATAAATTTATTAAAATTTTCGTTTGCTAAAATTATTTGAAAACGCTGGCAATTTTAGCTATACTTACATGGATTTTATAATTTCCCGTATTTTTCGATTAACTCCGTTATTTGTCTATCCTTCTTAATACTACCAGTTGTACATATCAATTTCTTAAGGGATGATTTTCTCAAAATTTCTTCTATATCTGATAAATCCACTAATTTCAATTGATACATTTCGATTCGTTCAATATTCGGAATATATATCAACTCAGATATATCGCTCATATTTTTTATGCAATCAAAGATTAACTCTTTTATCCCATCACACCGCCTCATGTCAGGAACTTTTTCAATATGATTATTATTAGAGACATTACAATACTCTAAATTTGGCAAATTTGATAATAAATCTAAATCAGACAATCTACTTAACCGTTGTAATTCTAATTTTTTAATTTTTTTATTTCCGTTTAAAGATGAAAGATCACTGATATTCATCATGCCAACTGATAAATTATTTATATTTGTTTCCTCTAAAAAGCCGAATTCATCTATGTTACATGCATTCATTGTTAATGATTTCAGAACTTTCATATTTTTTAAAGAATTATATCCACAATTAATTTTATATAAAAAAAGAGATTCCAATTCTTGAAATTCCTCAATTATACCAATATCCAGATTACTATTATTTAATCCAGTTCCCAGCATCAGACTAATAAGATTCGAATTTAAATTTGACAAAAACGATATATCATCAAGTTTGTCAAGATGAACCCTTAATCGTTGTAGCTTTACTAATTTTCCAAGAATATCTAAATTATTTACCGATCTCATTTCCCCTATAGACAAGTCCACAACATTAGTAAGTCCTTCTAAAAAAGATAAATTGCATTCTGCCCCATAAAATCCATATACTCTGAATTGAATATCTGATCTTTCACTTAAAATAACACTATTAATCATCTCTAAAATCTGTCGAGGGACTTCTTTACTAATTTGAATATATTTTACATCCTGATTCAATTTTATTTCATTTGCTTCATCCAGGATCAAATCATCAAATATTTCTACACGGTTTATATTAATTTTGTAGCTCACCTTACTTAATCTCCTCTTTTTCTCTATAAATCCCGACAAAATTATTTATAGTGGAATTTATAAAAAAATACCCTACCCCGGGTAATATCATTTGCATCAAACTCAACATCAAATTTTACTCCTGTTTTCGCTGCAAAACTGCTAAAATTCCTTAATTTGCATTACTGAATCATTTATGTCCAAAATTTCAATAATTTCTGTTTTAGAAATCTATGCTGTATATATACGCCTTTTCCCCGAATCTCTAATAAATTCGCCCGTGGGAATCCCACTTCCCTTCCCTCCTGACTATCTATAAAATGTGTCACACTCACTTAGCACGAACTTTGATAAGAAAAGTATTAACGCTCTTCCATATTTGTAATATCAATAAAATCCTTTTCATCAAATTCCCCAATCATATATTCTTCGTAAATATCAATATATTTTTCGAGCGCATGTTTAAATCTAAGCCTATATAGCAATAGCCATGAATAATGAAAAATCTCTTTATCATTCAAATTATTGTTAGTATAAAAAAACACCAATTGTATTATTTTATCCTTCCACTTTTTCATATTCAAATGGTTTAATGCCACCCCCGCCCATCCTGTGCAATCTTCATATCCCATTATTGCAATCCGCACCAGATCCTCTAAGACCAGTTCAATCGAATCAGCAGAAATATAACCTTCTCCCATCATTTTTAGTACGGATATTTGTCCAAATAAATCCGTATTTTTTAATGACTTGCTTAAATCTTGTAGTTTCTTTTCTTCATCAGCGTTATTGAACCTTAAAGCTGCCTTTTCAAATTCCTCTTTTCTTTTTATCAATTGCATCCATTCCTCTGAAAATTCCTCTTCTAAACTCATATATCTCCTCTTCTTTCCATCTTTTTCCCATGGCAAAGAATGATATAAATCATTAACGCATCAACTGTCATATCTTCGGCAGGGTATATCGCTTAATGTCCTTCCAGAACTTTATTCTTGTTTTGGGCGTGCATTTCCCGACTTTGTCACATTGCCAAATACATATGTATCGGTTGGCACAGTATTCTTATTATCAGATCCGATTCCAGAGTTGTTTCCATTAACAATATGCTATAAGTTCATTATATAGCTGCAAATATACTTTATCCACGCACTCTTTTTCTATATATGCCTGAAAACATTCTCCTTTATCATCTATCAAAATAAGCCTTGTATTTTCAATAGAATCAATTTGATACAGAGACACAGTTCCAAGTACATCCAGCGGAACGGAAAGGTTAAACCTGGCCCATTGCTCTTCATTTGCTTTTTTCTCAACCTCAGCATTATTTTCTAAAAAGGCGGCTCCTGATAATAAATAAACCAATTTCCGTGGCTCCATATCAAAAAAAATCTCATGTATCCTATTACCACTATCTTTTATTATGGTTGGCAGAAACAATAAAATATCACTTAATAGTATTTCTTCATATTTTCCTATTTGCCTGCCTTGTATCCAATAACATATTTTTCCAGTTATAAACTGATTAAATACATCTGTTAATTCATACTGAATAGCAAAACTATCTTTATTTCCTAAAATCCTTTTTTCCCCATGTATTATCACTTATCCTTCATTGCTATTCCATATTGTTATTTTTTCGCCAAATTCATATTTTGATCTGTTACATAATTATGGCATCCTCACCTTTCATTTACCATCCCATACGTGTTTCCAAGATCATGATGAAACTCAATAATCTCTTTATAGTCTGCAGAAAGCAGCCATGTATCAAATTCTACAGCACATACGTCATCTATATGTCTAATTATTGTAACAATATCACATATAATGATTGGTAATTCATCACACCATATTATATAAAATTTTTTACACCTGCACTTTTCAAATATATCCTCTAATTTATTTATTTTCGTATACAAATGAAATTGTTCCCAGTCTATTCCCCCTGGAAGGAATGGTATATTATTCTTAAAGTTACAATAAACAATCTTCTTTTCCTCCTGCCCTAACACCTCCCCACCGGGTCCTAAAGCCTCCATACATTCTAAAAGCAAAACATTTCTTTCAATTTTCTCCTGTCTCTGTCTTTCCTTATTCGCTTTCTTAAGCTGTTCAAATCTCTCTTTTTGCTCAAAATTCATACTCTATATCCCCTAAAACTTACCAGTTAAACCAATACTGCCCCGTGACATAGACAGTACTCCCCTGCTCATCCTGATAATAGGCATGGTAAGCATTGTTATCTAGTGTCTGCACACAGGACAGACCGTTGCCTCTGAGGTACCTTCTGATGGCGCACTATCCCCGTCACACTCTGTCAGGATCCCCCCGTTATGGTACAGGAAAGTCGTTCTCTTCCCGTTCTCCTTCACGCCTGCACGCAGGCCTTCCCCGTCATAGAAGTTCTCCTGTTCTTTTCCGTCCAGCGTCTTCACATAAATCTGGCGGTTTAACAGATCGTAACGGTATTCACTTCTCCTCCCTTCTTCCTCTTCCGAGATGATACTGCCGTTTTTATCATAGCTGTAAACGGTAAGGCTTCCCGCCTTGATGCGCTCCGTGAGCTCGTTTCTTTCATTATAGCGGTACCCTTCTGCCGCGTCAACGGAACTGCCGCTGTACTGCTCTTTAAGCAGACGGTTCCCGCACAGGTCATAGGCATACCGCTCCCCCGCGCCGTTTCTGTCCTCGTTTGTCAGGCGGTTCATGGAATCATAACGGTAGGTGACAGACATCTTTTTCCGGGCTTCGGTAACGCCAAATCTCGATCCACTCTTCCCCGTCCTGTTCCCGTTCAGGTCATAGAGCATAAAGGCGTCGTAAAGCATACCTTCTTCCGTGCCGTCACCGATGGTCAGTCGGCTGATATTACCGTCTTCGTCGTAAGTGTAACTGGTTCTGATACCGCCTTTGGTTGTGATCTCTTTGATGCGACCTGCATCTGTGTAGCGGTATTCTGTCAGGATACTTCCACACTTGCTGTCATCCGTATTCTGCCCCACAGGATTATCCACGTTTGCCAGCTTACACGCTGTATCATGTGTGTTTTCTTTCAGATATTTTAACCGCCCGTTTTCATCATACTCATAAAACACAGTCTTCCCGCTCATATCGGTCTGACTCTTTAAGCTCCCGTCCCGATAGTAGGTACAGGAGAGCACTTTCCTGCCGCTGCTCCACTTATTAAGAAGTTTCCCGTCAGGGCGGTATTCGTAGGTATAGCAGAAACCGCCCGAGACAGCCTTCTTAAGCTGTCCGAAGGAATCGTACTCCCATGTGCCCATGATCTGTCTGTTGCCGTTCTGATCAGTACATGCTCTCATGACAGGCTTGCCATAAGCATTATACTTGGTCTGTGTCACAGTGCCGTTACAGTCGTTTTCATAAAATAGAAATTAAAATGAATACGATACCTAAAAAAGCTCAAGCTATGTTATTTTAAAATTGCTGGGAGCTCTTGCTTTACGCTCTGCATTTGTCGGAGCCAATTCATCGTGTGTGTTCTGCTATCACAACCCTGAGAAGCCAGAAGCATTGAAGAAGCCGAGAAAAATCTAAGGCAAAATCCGATTCTCAGTATTTTAGAAGATTTAACCTTTACATAATACTCCAGGCTGTGTAGTTGTATCTTACATCAGTCTGGAGGTTTATACAAACTTTGAGATAGTCCCGTTTTATTTGAAAATACCTGTCCAAGTGCATTGGGAAATGGAGGCAGGGGACAGATGCCCCCGCCTCCAAAACAACGGTTTCATCCTCACCTATTGCATAAATGGAAAAACTCCTTCTTGGTGTTGAAATTATGCAAATCGCATAACCAACACAGACACGCCTTCGCTCCGTTCCAAACATAATGGTACTAGGCTCGAAAGAACCTCGCCAAGTACCAACGTTTTCCAAGGGTTTGGTTATGGTTATGCGATTCGCGCAATTATTACGACCTTAAGATGAGTTACATTTCTCACATGTCTAAATATTGCTGATATTAGTACAATAATTAATATAACTAAATATCCTGCCGCTAATCAATAAATACAAGACTTTATCATAAAGAATTATTCATCTTCATATACCAAGATATTTTTTAAGATCCAATGTCGCAGCATTTTTAGCTCTTGGATATAATTCAAAATACTTTTCTATTCCCTCATTCATTACAGGAATAATCTTTTTCGCCAAATTATCTTCAACACATTTTCTAAACTCTGTTTCTTGAATCATATCTATCTGGAAATCTGTTCTTTCAACCCCCTGTTTATTATATACAAATCGCCCTACAATATCACATTCATTAATTTTAGGATTGTTCAAACCATTATGAATATTTTTTACTAAAAACCCGTAATTAATATAAAAATAATCTCCAAAATTTGACTTTTGCTTATTGATTACTATAACTAAATCTTCATCGTTATAATAATAATTTTTTTTATTATACTGAAACCTTATATTGCTAATACATTCTTTTAAAATTTGTTGAAATTGACTACTGTCCATCTTTCTCCTCATTCCTTATATTTTGCAAACTCTTATAAAACATATTTAAATATTGCGTTAGTTCGTATCTAGATTTGGAAACCTTCTTATCCCATTTACAAGTAATTATTTCCTAATATTTAAGCACTAAAATCGGCTATATATCCACTTATTGACTAACGCCTTAAATTAATATGTATCTAAAATACCCTTCCACCCTTTTCCAAACTTTTCTTCAATTTCTTTAAGGTAATTTTCTAGCTGTTTTGTCCCTTTTTTTATTTGATTCGGATTATTTGGTTTCAATTCATACACTGTTTTGGTATCAAAATCAATAAAATCAACTCTTTTCCCACTCGGCAGAACATATTCTTTAAATTTAGATACATCATCTATATCTTCTGCCTTATATTCCTTATGAACCTTTTGGCCCAATTCAAGGCTAGATTTTGTATACCCCTTATCATTTGTCGGAATATCATATTGAGATACAAAAGTTTTTTCTCCATTTGTTTTAGGCGGACCATTTTGCTCTTGGCTCTCACATACATGCCCACTCGGATCATAATAAACCACCGGGTTATTCGCACAGTAAGCATACAGGTTCAGCCCGTCCCCACGATAGGTATCTTCCTGCAAAAACCTCCCCACCACAGGATTATAGTATCTCGCCCTTAAGTAATACTGCCCCGTCTCCTGATCATACTGCTGGGCCGTATACAGGATACGATTGCTGATGTCTTCGTGCTTCTCAAGCAGATTCCCGAAAGCGTCATACTGATATAAATTCTCTACTGCATTTTCATGCCCTGTGATATACGCCGTACTTCCCTGCTCGTCCTGATAATAGGTATGGTAAACATTGTCCTGTGTGGTCTGTACACAGGACAGTCCGGTTCCCCGGATATGCCTTCTTACGGGCGCACTATCCCCCTCACACTCTGTCAGGATCTCCCCGTTATGGTACAGGAAGGTAGTTCTCTTCCCGTTCCCGGTAATCCCTGCACGCAGATTTTCTCCGTCGTAGAGATTCTCCTGTTCTCTTCCGCCCCGTCACCAATGATCAGGTGGCTGATATTACCGTCTTCGTCATATATGTAACCGGTTTTTATGCCACTCTTAGTTATGACCTCTTTGATGCGCTATAATCAAACGCTTATTCCGTAGTCTCGTTATTTCTTCCAACTCTCACATTTCGTACGATCTTTCACTTACCTGCTCTTTTTAATATATATTGATTCCACCCCGCCAGCGGTTTAATAATTACACCCGCTTCATAAGCGCCTTGCAACAATTCTTTTTTTTAATGTTGCCCTTGACACCGGTGCTTGCAATCACATTTCCTACACAGTCACAGGCATACTTCTCCTGTCCACCTTTCGCTATCTCAATACAAATACAGAAACAGATGCATTTTCACCCAAAATAAATTATAATAAACTATCACAATACCACTCTGGTTTTAAAAGAGAAAAATCATTTAAGTATTTTATTAACTCCTTTTCCAAAGCCGTAATCCCCTTTATATCATCTTTATAAATTTCATTTACTAAATCATCTTCTGTTACATCCCAATGATTTATATAATAAATATCGGAAATTTCGTAGCAATGCAATTCAAAGAAAATATCATTTCTATTATTAGTGTTCATCGTTTTATCCAATTTGCTAATTTTTCCCTGAGCATTATATCTATAACCCTGAATAGTCAGAAACTTTCTAAATTTTTCGTCACTGCATTTCAATTCTGTTGCAAGTTTAGTGCCTATGCATAAGCTATTTATTTGCTGCGTTTCTAAGTGCAACTCAATCACCTCCTACTTTAAAGAAAATCCTTATTATCTTCCCTTTTGGTGGATGTATTTAAAGATGTGGCATTGATGCATCTGGATTTTCCGATCCATGACCAACTAAATATCCATCTCCCTGGTATTTGTCTGAAAATAATTCAGGCATTACTATACATTATAAAATTCACATTTTCCCCGTTTCTCTATAGATAAAATATTTATAACCATTCTCATATACTAAAGTTAATTCTGTTCCCTCTATGCTTTCTTCTCTAAAACACCATTTCATTCTACAATTCTTTTCTAAAATGTTCCTTAGACAACCGAACCACCCATATTCATACTCTGCTTCATATTCTACTCTCCATCATCTGCTTTAGCTTATCTGTTCCTCTTTCGTTTATAAGCATTCTGATACTATATCCCCTTTTGTTACATGAATCATAATCTTGTATGTTTTCAAAGCATGTTTCTATGAAATTTAGTCCTTCTGCAGAACGCACTTTGAATACTTCCATACACAAGGTATAAAATGCAGAATTACCGTATTTCTTTTCTTTTACTGTTAAAGATGTTCCTCTATCTAACAAAATTTTCGCAATATCTAAAGCACCATAAAAATTGATATTACTTGCAATGAAATGAAACTCGTTACATCCTCCCTTTGAAATATTATTTACCTTTGCATTATTTGCTAATAGTTCTTTTGCTATATCAAATTTTCTTGCAACCAGACTTTTTTCCAGAAGGCTTACCCCGTTTTTATCTGTGATATTCATCACTTCATCCAGCTTTTTCCCTTCTATCTGTAGTTTTCTAAAAAAATCATCCATAGTTCCAAACTGGATTATAGTTCCATAATCAGCTTTTTCTATATTCATTTTACATACCCCACTCGGATCATAATACATCACCGGATTATTCGCACAGTAAGCATACGGATTCAGCCCATCGCCTCGGCAGGTATCTTCCTGTAAAAATCTCCCCACCACAAGATTTAATACCTCGCCCTAAGATAGTACTGCCCTATCTCCTGATCGCACTGCCTCTCGTATACAGGATGCGGTTTCTGATACCTTCCCGTTTTTC
This sequence comes from uncultured Lachnospiraceae bacterium, assembly GCA_949051815.1. Lineage (GTDB taxonomy): Bacteria > Bacillota > Clostridia > Lachnospirales > Lachnospiraceae > UBA3282. The sequence continues at coordinate 42,972 of CARQVR010000019.1, read as the reverse complement.
CAGTATATTTCCAAAAGCATCATACTGGTAACAGTTCTCTATTACATTCTCCTGCCCTCTTCCGACCGGTGTTTTCACATAAATCCGGCAGTTTAACAGGTCGTAACGGCATTCACTTCTCCTCCCCTCTTCCTCTTCCGAAATGATACTGCCGTTTTTATCGTAATGATAAACGATAAAGCTTTCCGCCTTTACACGCTTCGCCAGCTCGTTTTTTACATTATAGCGATACCTTTCTGTGGCGTCAACGGAGCTGCCGCTATACTGCTCTTTGAGCAGACTTTCCCCTGACTGTTACAGTCGTAACGGATGGTGTTGCCGTTGGCGGCATAACTTCCGTAAAAGCAAAAGGTGAAATAAAGCACAAAAGAAATTTTAGGAAACAGTCTTTCCTATTGAAAATGAAATAGCAGATATTTATAAAATTAAATTGTAGATTTTTGAATTTAGCAGGCAGTTTTTCCAAATAAAGACACCGCACAATGTGACTCGTCCATCATGCGGCATCCCATTTAGTCAACATAATATCGTATAACAATACCCTTACCCTTTTACGCCGCCAAGTGTCACGCCGGCAATAATGTATTTTGAAAGGAACAGATAGATAAGAATGATCGGCACGATTGCCACCAGAATCATCATATATATCTTACCCATGTCACGGTTCATATAATCCGCGCCACGAAGGAGGGCAATCAGTATCGGCACTGTCATCTTATCTTTTGACTGTATCACCAGAGCCGGAACAAAGTAATTGTTCCATGAACCGACAAACGTAAAAATTGCCTGTACGGCCATCGCCGGTTTCATAATCGGAAGGACAATCTGGTTAAATGTCCGAAACTCCTTCGAACCGTCAATCCTTGCCGCCTCTACCAGAGAAAGCGGAAGCGATGACTCTAAGTAGCTGTACATAAAATAAAATACAGCCGGTGAAGCGATCGACGGAATTATCAGCGGAAGAAGGGAATCATACATACCCATCTTTGTAATCAGGCGCAGGAACCCCATCGCCGTAACCTGAGTCGGCATGACCAGGATCGCCATGATAAAGGTAAACGCCACCTTCCTCGCCTTAAACTCATAGGCATACAATCCATAGGCTGTCAATGCCGAGAAGTAAATACAGATTGCCGCCGAGCATCCGGAAACGATCAGGCTGTTTACAATACCCCGTATCATCGGAAATTCACCGTTGTTCGCAACATTGTTAAAATTCTCTAAAAAGCTGCTTCCCGGAAGCGCATGAAACCCTCTTTGCAGTTCCGCATGGGAATGTGTCGCATTGATAATCAGTATGTAAAAGAAAAACAGGCACAAAAAGGACAGAATAATCAACAGCACATATGCAAAAACAGTGCGGAACAGGTTATATCCTTTTGCTTTCATTCTCTTATCTCCTTCCCTTCTTTTTCTTTCTGGCCGCCGCTTTGGATCCGTCAGGATCATCATCGTTTGTAATCCGGTAAACGATGAAGCACAGGATACCGCTCACAATAAACAAGTATACTGACAATGCGCCTGCCATGCCGTAATTCTTGCTTCTCAAATGGCTGTTGAGGAACATAATCAACGTCATGGATGTACGGTCGGGATTTCCCTGCCCGTTCGTCAGAATCTGAGGCACATCAAACATCTGGAGGCCGCCGATAATCGATGTAATTAATGTATAAGCAAGAATCGGACGGATCAGCGGAAGGGTGATGCGGAAAAATCTCTGCATACTGTTGCAGCCGTCTATCTCCGACGCCTCAAAAATATCAGGGCTGATACCCATGATTGCCGCCATCAGCATAATTGTCGTATTGCCAAACCACATCAGAAAATTCATCGTTCCAACTAAAGACCTTACCCCCAGCGCAGTGCGCATAAAATCAATAACCTCGCTTATCACGCCAAGCGACATCAAAATGGAATTGACCGGACCCGTCTTTGAAAACAAGGTAAAAAACAGCATAGCAAATGCACTTGCCATGATCAGGTTCGGCAGATAAATGACTACCTTGAAAAACTGCTGGCAGCGAAGCTTCATCCGAACATCCACAAACCATGAAGCAAGCGTCAGCGCTATCACGATCTGCGGAATAAAGCCGATCAGCCACAGAATCAGAGTATTTCCTGCATACTTCAGCATATCGGACCGGATCAGGCTCGCATAATTTGTCATCCCGATAAAGTTGGGACCGATTTCTTTGATTCCCGAACGATAGTATTCATAAAAGCTGTATCGTATGGTATCTATCAACGGTATGAGCGAAAAAACAAAAAAGCTTACAAAAAAAGGAAGAATAAAAATATATCCCCATTTTGCGTAACTTACCAATTTACGTTTTTTCTGCACGAACAGCACTCCTTTCTTATATTGAGAATGCGGCGTAACAAATACACCGCATTCTGAATCATTTTAAAAATTACGGCCACTGAATCTCTGTAATCTCAGGATAACGCTCCTTGATCGCCGTCTCGAAATTAGCCTTCGCTGTGTCGTAATCAATCTGTCCCTGTAAATAATCGCCAAACGCATTCTGAATCAGCTCCACACAACCCTGATCATAGGATGACAACGGAGCCATCTTAATGCTGGAAAGGCTGTCTGCAAAATAACCGTACGGATTCTGCCCGCCAAGGAAAGCGGAATTAAACTCGTTGCCGCTTGCTGCCGCGTCCATAACGGTCTGCGCGTTCGTGAACTCGGTATACTCTTTTGCAACCTTAGTCAGATTGTCCTGGTTGCCCGTCAGCGCCATGATGATATCCTTTACATGACCCGGATTATCCGACCCTGCCGCTGCAACAAGATAGGTGCCTCCCCAGTTGTATGGCAGAGGCGCGTCAGTAACCGCCCAGGAGCCTTCCTCGCCGTCCCAGTTAGGCACCATCTGCGTGTCGATGCCCCATGCCGGGAAGAGGAATGCAAATACCTTTGCGCCGGAGCTCATTGCGGTGAACCAATCAGAAGTCCACTGTCCCGTTACCGTGGGATCAAAGTAGCCCGCATCCATCCAGTCCTTGGAATCAGTAACCCAATCAAGGATCTTCTGGTCAACCTTGATCGTAGTGGAACCTGCCTCAACCCAGGGACCCGCAATATTGTTGCCATATGTACGGAAGGTGTCCGCATAAGAGCTGAATGCGTAATAACCCTTCGCCTTAAGTTCTTCCGCAGTCGTCTTCATGGTCGCCCAATCCGCTGTCTTCTTCCCGATTTCAACCGGATCGTCCGTGCCGAAAACCTCTTTCGCAATATCGCGGCGGTATACTAAAACACCGGGGCATGCCTGCCATGTGGAAGCTCTCTGTACGCCATTCGCATCTGACGCCACCGTCTTGGTGAACGCGAACTGATCCGCCAGATCCACGTCCGGATCGATCCCCAGATCTGCAAGCGGCATCGCTACACCTGCCTCTGCATCCGTGTATTTAACAATGTAATCAAGCTCCGCCGCAAAAAGGTCAACCTTGTCGTCGTCTGCCGCGTTTGCCTGATTCATCAGCGCCTCGTCCAGTTTGTCCTGATATACACCGTCCTGGTTGGGGTTGATGATCCAGTGGATTTCCGTGCCGTCATTTAAAGTAGACACCGTACCGTCGTCGGATGTGTTCTCTATTGCCGGATAAACTGCCGTAATACGTGTACGAAGCTCGTCGTTGAAACTGTAAATGTTGATAACTTTGCCCTGATCCGATTGTGCATCGGCACCAGCCGTGTCAGCAGCCGCAGCGTCATCTCCAGCCGCTGCCTCCGTTCCTGCATCTGCACTTCCTCCATTATCAGCCGGAGCCGGATCGGAACCGCCTGAGCCGCATCCGGCCAAAGTGCCTGCAAGCATGGCGGACGCAAGTACTACACTGAGTAATTTCCTTTTCATAAAACAGATACCTCCTTTTAAATGATTATCTTATTCCGGAAATAGTATTTTCCGTTTACTTACAATAACAGAATACTGGTTTTGCTCCTGATGATATATTAAAATAGCTTTAAAAATATCATTTTCATGTCTTAACCTCTTTTTTATGACATAAGCAATTCAATTTCCGACTGTTTTTCCAGCAGCTCCGCCGGAATATAGTTCCCTTTCATTTCCTTTCCGTTGACCGTGAGCCTCTTACACCCGGACTCGGCGTGTCCCGGATTCTTAACCACGATATGCAGATGGTTCCCCCTGAAATCTTTTTCAATCTCAAAGGATTCCCATTCCTTTGGAACAGAGGGTGCAATCTTAAGTCCATTAAAATCAGGACGCATACCCAATATTCCCTCCACGCACCCCACCATAACCGTAGACGCGGTTCCTGTCAGCCAGTGCACATGAGAGCGTCCAAAATGCGGACTGTCCTTTCCTTCCGTAAACTGCCCGTAACAATAAGGCTCCAATCTGCGGATCTGTGCCCGGTCATTTTGAGCCGCCGGTGCGTTTTCCATAAAATATGTAAAAGCCCGTTCTCCATGTCCCCGCAGCGCCTCTGCAAGGATGATCCACCCCTGTGACTGCGAAAAAATACCCGCATTCTCCTTGGTTCCCGCATTGTAAATCACGGCAAGCGCACCGTCAAAAGCATTTGCATGATACGGCGGATCCATCAGCAGCGCGCCATACTCCGTATTCAGCCGCCCGAACACCGTATTTAACGCTGTATCCGCCTGGTCTTCTGAGGCAAACCCGCTGATGACCGCCCAGCTCTGCGGATTTAACCACATATTCGCTTCCGGATCCGTCCGTTTTCCGATGACTTCGCCCTTCTCCGTAAATCCGCGGATAAATCTGTCCTCGTTCCAGCACAAATCCTGTATGACCGCGCCCAGCTTTTTCCGCTCCTCGTCCAAATACCCGATGTATTCTCCATCCTCTTTATAGATCGCAAACTGCTTCATAATTGACATGGCAAGATAGAACTGCAGCGCCACAAAAACAGACTCCCCGTCTTTGCCGAGCCTTAAGCAGTCATTCCAATCTGCGTACAGTCCTGCCGGCATACCATGAGATCCCAAATGACTTGCAGAAAAATCAACCGCCCGTTTCAGATGTTCATATACTGTCCCCTCATCCCTGTTGGCAAAGGGGATCACCTCATCGACAAACGAAAGATCTCCCGTCTCGGAAACGTATTTATAGACCGTAGGGAACAGCCATAATGCATCGTCCGCACGATATGCCGGATGCCCGGTCGCCTGCACATAAGACGGATCGTCCGGTGTGTCCTCCCGGCCCGCATTATGGGTAAATTTGACAAGAGGCAGACCGCCACCGTTATCCACCTGTGCGGAAAGCATAAAACGGATTTTTTCCACCGCCATCTCCGGCGCCAGATGGATCACGCCCTGAATATCCTGTACGGTATCGCGGTATCCGTAGCCGTTGCGAAGCCCGCAATAAGTAAAGGAAGCCGCCCGTGACCAGATAAAAGTCATAAAACAGTTGTAAGCATTCCATGTATTGACCATGGTATTAAACTCCGGGCTGGGCGTTTTGACCTGAAAACGGGAAAGTTTTCCATGCCAGTAAGCAATCAGCTCCTCCCATTCTTTCCGACAGGTTTCCTCCGGACTTTTATAACAATCCAGAATCCTTCCGGCCTCCGCGTCTTTCTTCATACCCAGAATAAAAGCGATATGTTTCGTCTCGCCCGGTGCCAGAACAATCCGGGCGGCAAGCGCTCCGCAGCCGTTTTCATTGTAATTGAGTTCTCCTCCGAGATCCCCGTCCGCCACACCTTTGGGATTATTGTAGCCATGATACCTTCCTAAAAAAGCTTCTCTGTCTCCGCAGTACGAAGAAACCTCCGCTCCTGCCAAACCGAAAAACCGTTCAATTACAATCTTGTCATCTACGTTCTCTCCTTCTTTCAGCGTGTCCAGATTACCGTGGATCCGCTGGCAGATCCGATTGCCGTTAAAAAGAGTTCTGGTGATGAACTGAGAATATTGCAGATTTACCTGATCATGCTCATAATGATTGACATTTGTAAATTCCGCATATCCTGTAATCGTCAGATTTCTCGTAATCCCGGATTGATTCGTCACCTGCAAATTCCAGACTTCATAAGCCCTGTCAAGCGGCACATAATATAGCGCCTCGGAATGAATCCCTCCGTAATCCGCCGCCATTTTCGTGTATGCCGTCCCGTGGCGGCACTCACTTTTATAATCTGTGAGTGCCTTTCCAACCGGCTGCCAGGAAGCGGACCAGTAATCTTCACTTTCATTGTCACGGATATAAATGTAACGCCCCGGCTGATCAAAATGATTGAAAATATAGCGCAGAATCCTTCCGTTTGCACCGGATTTGGCAAAACTGTACCCACCGGCATTATTGGAAATGACAGCGCCGTACTCCGGAGAACCGAGATAGTTCGCCCAGGGTGCCGGCGTATCCGGCCGCTCAATCACATATTCCCGTCCCGCATCATCAAAATAACCAAACCTCATACATAACCTCCTGTCATTTTTTCACAAGTATAGGCAATTATGGGATTCCGTTATACAATGCTATATACAAAAATGTCAGATTTATGCTATAATAGCCGCAACCTGCTATGGATTACTGCTTCCGGGAATATGCTATAACAATGCAGCATCCATCAACATTGCCAGCCAGGCGTCACAAATGCGAAATAAGGAAAACGTATATGAACCTGCAAAACGAATGGTTTCAATCAGAACTGCAAAAGAGTGAAGAATCTGTCCCCCACCGTCCGCTGGAGGAGGAATATTCTTTTTATCAGGCCGTCACTTCCGGCGATACGGATTTTGTGCAGAAAAACTGCAGAGAGAATATTTTTACCAACCCTGAAGGCATGGGGATCCTCTCTGCAAATTCTCTGACCAATATAAAATATCATTTTGTTGTCACAGTCGCCATGATCACACGGCGCTGTGTAGAAGCCGGCATGGAATTAGAACAGGCATTCCGCCTCAGCGACTTCTATATTTTGAAAATGGATGCCTGCACTTCCATCGAAGCGGTCTCAAAACTCCATGCTCAGATGGTTCTCGACTATACCAGAAAAATGCTGCTGGTGAAAAAAAGCAGTGCCTTATCAAAACCGATTGTCCTTTGCATGGACTATATATACAGCCATATCAATCGCAGAATTACGGTAGAAGATCTCGCAGAACATGCCGCGCTCTCTCCCAGCTATCTCTCCCGGCTTTTTAAAAAGGAGCTCTGTATTTCCGTCAGCGATTACATATGCGAAATGAAAATTGAAAAGGCCCAGCATCTGTTAAAGTATTCCGATTACAGTATGGTTGATATTGCAAATTATCTGGCATTTTCTTCACAGAGCCATTTTATCCAGACCTTTAAAAAGCTGACCGGCGTGACTCCCAAAAAATATCGGGACCACTATTATCGTACTTCCTGGTAACCTCTTTCATCAGGAACAAGCTCAACTTCTATCCGATGCAGACATTCCTCCATAGATGTCACATAATTGCGCCCGATCAGCGCATATATGCCGTCAACAATGTGTACGGCTTTTCCGTCACATGCAGCCCTCCCTATTTTATAAGCGCCGTACTCCAATCCTTCCGTATTTCTATAAGAAACTGCAAACTCTCTCCCCGCAAAATATAGTCTGATGGAAGCCGTCCCGTTTTCATCAAACTGACTTTTCAAAAGCTTCGGTCTGATCACCAGATCGCCCGTTTCCCCGCGTACTCCGAATACTTCTGTAATCATGGTCATCATATACCAGCTTGCGGCGCCTGTAAGATAGTGATACATTCCCCGCCCTTCGCTGTTGAAATATTCGGGAATGCCGGGATAAATTTTGCTCGTGTCAAAATGAAGCGCCGTATCAGCCAATGTTTGAAGCGCCTTATGCCCTTCCCTTACAAAACCCCTCTTATAAAGCGCGTTCGCATACATCACCGTCATGTGGGAGAATACGGCTCCGTTTTCCTTCTCTCCATAGGCAAACCCAAACATCCTTCCCATATCAAACTTAAGCTCTTTAAAGTCCGTATTCAGACGATAGCCGCCGATTGCCGCATCATACAGATACTGGTCGGCGCTTTTACAAATTTGACTTATCTGGTCATTTGTTGCCGTTCCGCTCATAATGGCAAATACCTGACCGGTCAGCATCATCCGGACACCGTTTTCAAAAATGCCCTCCACCGCGTTTTTATGATCATCATAATAACCGTTAAACCAGCCTTCCCCGGATTCTCCCCGAATCCATTCCTTCCTGCGGATATGCTCCATCAGCCAGTCGGCCTTATGGGTCAGATTATCAATCAGACTGTCGGCTGACACCTTTATTTTTCTGCCGCTGATATCGTGTCTGCACAGATCCGTATATTCCTGCAAGACCGCCCGTTTCGTTTCTATACTCTCATAAAGTTCCCTGTCGTCTTTCAGCAAGACACCCGCTTCTTCCAACAGTTCAATTTCCGTACAGGACAATCTCTCTCTCATAGTTCCCAGGCAGTCGGCAAGCTGTTTTAAATTTCCCGCATAGGCGCAGGTAAACGCCACACTCTCCCCGTTTTCCGCCGCCATATCCAGCGCATCGTTCCAGTCCGCACCGCGCAGACGCATTACATTATGTTCTCCCACCTCGTAGAAAGCGCACAGATGCTCTACCAGAAGATGCTCCAGAATAGTCCCTGTATACGTGCCGCCGCCTGCCATTTTCTGCCGCATACCATATTCTTCATTCCAGTCATTGTCGATTCCGGTTCCCCGTCCCGCCTGTGCATCCTTAAAGTACGGCGCGCTTTCCAGCAGAATTTCCAGATCCCCTGTCTGATCAAGATATAGCTTCGTCGTCATAAAAGGCCAGACAGCATGATCCATCCAGACACGGCTGATGCCGTTCCTGTCGGCAATAAATTCTCCCTGTTTACTTCCTATGATTGTGGCATTGGTTCCGTCAATCCGTACCCCGCCATAATTGTCGACCATCATCCGGCGCACGTCTCCGGGATCCATTAGCAGAAGGGACAGACAGTCCTGCCACAGATCCCGCCATCCTCTCCCCCCTCGCCCGTAATCGTGATGAGGCAGAAAAGAGCACCCGTAAATGCGCCTTAAAAAGGGCTGAAAACTCACCCAGCGCATGAAAAGGTCAAAGCGCTCGTCGCCGGTATGGTATCTGACATTTACCTTTTGTTGCCAGTATTCCTTTACCCGCTCAAGCTCCTTCCCTGCCTTGACAGAGGAATTATAACTTAAAACAAGCCGCTCCGCTTCCTCCTCCTGCCCGGCAATTCCCATAACAACCACATATTCCGCAGTCTCATCCGGTTTCAGCGTTATCTGTCCAAAGCGGATGCCTCCCAGCGCCTCTTTTCCTGCGATCTCCATTCCCGCCGGTACGCCTTCTCTGTCCCGGTATACCGCCTCCGGATGCGTATAGGTTCCGCCCTCCCCGATAAAGGAATCCACCGCAGGATAGAAGGCGGCAGGCTCTGCACCGCTTCCTTCCGCTCCCGCAGCAAAATAGGTCAGATGGTTCCTCCGATGTCCTTTCTCGTCAAAAGACATGGTCGGCTTTACCGTGACGCCGTATTGTTTCGTATGTATCCTGTGCAGCATTGATGTAACATTTCTGTGGTCTCTGATGTTATCGGCGCTTCTTCCGTAAATCGGAACAGCCGCAACAGGGGTGATTTTCTGTTCTGACTCCGCCGTATTGCGAAGCGTCACACACATAACTTCCACATTATCATTAAGCGCGGCAAAGGAGGTGATCTCCGCCTCCAGCTTATATTTCTTTGAACTTCTCTTCACCGTCTGCCACATAAAGCCAGCCGTCAATATACTTTCATCCTGATCTTCGGTAAATTTCTTATCTTCCGCCTCCGCCGACGCACCTGTGGCAGACCAGCATCCGACACCCTCCACGATGCACCAGAAGTTCCTGGCAGACCTGTTGTTGTGCAGATTTTCCGAACTTACCGGCTCTAACAGAAAAGATTCCTGATCAATCTTGCTGTCTCCTCCCAGATTCGGCGTGACACAGCTTTTCAGACCCTTTTCTCCCGCAATCGGAAAGTACAGATAGCTGTAATTCTCCGGCCGCTCCATCTGAAAAACACCGTCTTTGTTTTGAAAACGAATGGTTTCCATACCTGACATCCTCCTTATCGCAGCTATTATATTTTTAATTTTAAATGCTCCTGTCCCAGACTCAGATAATAGCTTTAAGTTAGATATTATTTATTTCTTCGGGAATGTTATATCAGAAAAATACAGAAAATGTTAAAACCATGACATAATACTTCAAAAGGACTTTAAATATCCTGGAAAAGGGCAGCCTGTCTGTTCCCCGTTCTTACCATGCGCTTGCGAAACACCAGAACCCCATGCCATGAGCGGCACGGGGTTCTCTAAACAGTTTTCGGTTATTCCGGATTTTGCCTGGGGCTTTTCGGCTCCACCCACACATTCCCCTTTTCCTGACTTTCCACACACGCTTCTATGAACTGCATTCCCGCAAGCCCGTCACGGGCATCCGGGAAGTTCTTTCGCGCTTCATAGGACTCTCCCGCCTCTTTTGCATGGAAGCATTCTATAAAATTGCAGTAATGATTTGCCAGCGCGCCAAGCCAGCCTTCGCTGTGTCCGCCGGGAATCCTGTCGTAAGCCGCTGCTTTTTCATCAATCACAGCGTCTCCTTTGTGGATTTCCATTCTGCTGCCGTCTTCTTTATAGTAAAGAATCTTTTCCCCTTCTTCCTGAAACCAGTGCAGGCTTCCTTTCTCCCCATAGATTCGAACGCGCAGACCATTGTCATGTCCGATTGCAATTTGAGAAGCCCAATAGGCGCCGGAAGCTCCGTTCTCATATTCCACCCAGACAGTAGAATTATCATCCAGCTTACGTCCCGGCACAACGGATTCCATTCGCGCCATCAGTCTGCGGATGGAAAGTCCCGTCATACGGTGGACGGTATTCTCGATGTGCGTACCGATATCCGCCAGGGTATTGGATTTCCCGGCCTGTTTCGGATCCAGCCGCCAGGCTGCCTGTCTGTTTCCCGTCATGTCCTCTTTCGCCAGCCATCCTTGCGGATATTCCGCGGCGATGGTCCTGATCCGGCCGATTGCTCCCTGCTCTATCATGCTGCGAATCTGTTTGACTGCTGTGTACCCTGAATAGACATAGGTCACCATAAAGAGAAGTTCTTTCTGTTCAGCAAGAGCGCACAGCTGTCCGGCCTCCTCTGCTGTCATTGCAAGCGGCTTGTCACAGACCACCGCAATCCCGGCTTCCAAAAACGTTCTGGCAATGGCATAATGGGAAACATTCGGCGTCACGATCACCACAAAATCTATTTTATCCGTCCGCTCCTTCTCTGCCGCCGCCATTTCGATATAATCCTTATAAATCCTGCCAGATTCGATTCCCAACGCCTCTCCCGTCTGTCTGTTATGTTCCTCCTGCCTGGAGAAGCATCCAGCACACAACGCTGCTTTGCCATCCATAGCGATGGCTTTTCGATGAGCCGGCCCGATCAGGGAGCCTATGCCGCCGCCTGCCATTCCATAAGATAAAATCCTGCTCATAACACATTTCCTCCTTTTCTTCTGCTGACAGAACAGGCAAAAGCGGATGCCGCAAATGATTCCCCTTCACAGCATCCGCTTCCCACTCTTAATTAAAACGTTTTAATCCCTATAGATTATTCGCTGAATCCGTGTGCGGCAAAATTATCCAGATAGTCTTGTGCATTATCACCGTTTACAACGGTTCCGCCTATCTTAATCCACTCGTCCACAGCATTGCCGTTTAAAACTTCTACAGCTGCTTTCACACCCTGATAACCGGTGCCGATTGCATCCTGATCCATGGAAGCTTTCAGTTTGCCGCCAATAATCGCATTACAGCCTTCTACTGCGCCGTCAAAGCCGGAAATAACGACATCCTCTGTCATACCGGCATCGTCCAAAGCCTGCCATGCGCCCAACGCCATCTCATCATTCAGCGCCAGAACCGCATCAATATCCGGGTTGGCCTGAATCAGGTTCTCCATGATTGTCATCGCCTCATCACGTTTGAAATAACCGGGCTGGGAAACCGTAAGCTCAATCCCCTCATACTTCTCTAAGATTGTGGTAAAGCCTGCCACGCGGTCTACAGAAGTCTGTCCTGCCGGATTACCCTCGATAATAACTACTTTTCCTTCATTTCCCAACTCATCTGCCATGTACTGCGCCAGATTCTCAGCTGCCGCTTCATTATCGATACCTACAAACGTCTCCACTTTCGCGCCGTTAGCCTTTGTGTTGATGGCAATGACGGGAATACCCGCCTCATTTGCTTTCTCGAGCGCAGGAACAATACCGTCAGAGTCTACCGGTGCGATACAGATCGCATCAACACCCGCCTGGATCGCATCCTCTACCTGTTTGGTCTGCTCATCCAGAGACTGTGCCTCCATAGGCGCATACTCCACTACCGTAACGCCCAGCTCATTCGCCGCTTCCTGTGCGCCGGATACCAGATAACGCCAGAACGGGGTCGAGGAATCCTTCACCATAACGGCAATCGTATAATCTCCGCCTGTGGTCCCTTCTGCAGATGCACTTTCTTCCTCTGCCGCCGGCTCGCTTTCCGCCTCCGGGGCGCTGCTTTCCGCTTCCGGCGCCGGCGCCGGTTCAGCCGTGCTGCCGCCCTGGCCGCTTTCGCCGCATCCGGACAATACGGATACTGCAAGGAGTGTTCCTGTCAATAATGCTGCTAACCTTTTTTTCATATTTTTTCCTCCTTTTTCCGGAAATCGCCTTTTTCCGGGCGGATTCCCTGAACGTTTATTGCAAACTGCCTTATGACAGTTTGTTTCTGTAATATTACCGTGCTATCTTTGCAGACTTTCGATCAATCAAAACAGCAATAATGATTACCAGTCCGGTCACTAATTTCTGATATTCTGTGGCGATTCCCAGCTGATTCATGCCGTTCTTAATCAGTGTAAGCAGCACCGCACCAATCACCGTGCCATACACATTGCCTTTTCCTCCTGCGAAGGAGATACCGCCAATGGCTGCCGCCGCAATCGCATCGTTTGCATAAGCTGTACCAATCGTCGCCTCCGCTGCATCTAAGCGGGATACATAAACCACACCGGCCAATGCCGCGAACATGCCGGAAAAGGCATAACACAGCATGGTGATTTTATTGATATTGATGCCGGAATATCTGGCGCAGCTGGGATTGGAACCAGACACATAAATCTGCCTTCCCAAAATGGATTTTTTTAAAAACATCGCCATAAGTACCAGACAGACCAGTGAAATCAGGATCGGCATCTGTACCTTACCTACAAGTCTCCCTTTTCCGATCACCTTAAAGCTGTCACTAAATCCGTTAAATACTTTGCCATTCATATACAGATAGGCAAATCCTCTGCAGATCTGCGACATACCAAATGTCACCAGAAAAGCGGGCAGTTTAAAGACAGATACCATAGTTCCGTTCACCAGACCACATGCAATACCAATCGTTATCGCAAACAGGATTCCCAAAATAATGCTTACCAAATCATCCCTGAAGAAAAATCTGGCCGACAGCACGGAAGAGATTGCCAGTACAGATCCCACCGACAGGTCAATGCCGCCAATCAGCATCGTCATCATCATACCGATCGCGATAAATACATTTAAAGATGCCTGATTGAAAATATTCAGGATATTATTCACCGTCAGGAAATTGGGACATGTAATACTGAGCAATACCGCAATCAGTATCACTGCCAGCAGACGGGACAAAGTATCAGGTATGGCTATTTTCTTTTTCATCACTTTTCCCTCCTGCTCATCACATCTATAAACACTACGCCCACGATTACCAGCCCAAGCACCACCATCTGCCAGGAATTCGGCATACCTGCAATATTGAGTCCGCTTCGCAGAATGGTAATGATCAGCGCCCCGACCAGCGTATTCCACACAGTTCCGTTTCCTCCGGCCATGGAAGCTCCCGCCACTACCGCACTGGCGATTCCATAGAACTCATAGCCTGCGCCCTGTCCGGGGTTAGCGCTGCCAAGCTTCGACGCTAAGAGCACTCCTGCCAGGGCCGCGGTCAGTCCGCTGAAGGTATACACGAGAAATTTACTCCTGGCCACATTGATTCCCGTCAGGTGCGCCGCCGCCTCGTTGCCGCCAATGGCATAGATATAAGTGCCCGTCCTTGTCTTTCTGGTAATCACATGGAAAATGGTATACACCACCGCCGCTATGATCACACAGTAGGGCAGAAAGCCCAGTTCTCCACTGCCAGGCAGTCTGAATTCTTCTGTGTTGACAGAGACCGTCGCCCCTTTCGCTACCACAAGTGCCAGCGATTCCGTAATATTCCACATAGCCAGTGTGATAATAAACGGCGCCACATTGTTTTTGGCAATGATCAGACCGTTGACCACACCTGCCGCGGTTCCGGCTAAAAGTGCAATCGGCACTGCAAAAACCATAGGCATACCGCCCTTAGCGAGCACCGCCGCCACAACCCCGGAAAAACACATGATGCCGCCCACAGAAAGATCGATGCCGCCCGTAATGATCGCTAACAGAGAGCCAATCGATGCGATTGCCAGAAAAGAACACTGGCCCGCAATGTTGATCATATTGCTTCCCGTCAGGAAAGTGCCCGGTTTACAGACAATCCAGAACACCAGCGTAATGGCAAGCAGGGTATATATATTGCCCGGCACCCGCCTGAGCGCCAAAGATATCTTATGCATTCTTTTCCTCCTTTCCTGCCGCATAACCGATGATTTCTTCCTGTGTGGTCCCCTCTCCCGGCAGTTCTTTTACGATACGTCCTTCCCGCATCACATAGATTCTGTCAGAAAGGTTCAAAATCTCCGGCAGATCCGAGGAAATCATAATAATGCCGGCTCCTTTAACTGCCAGATCATTCATCAGACTATGAATTTCTTCTTTCGCGCCCACATCGATTCCCCTCGTGGGCTCATCGAAAATCAGGAAATCCGAGTCCGTACACATCCATTTGGCTAATACCACTTTTTGTTGGTTTCCGCCGGACAGATTCTGCACCAGCATCTCCATGTTCTCAGTATTTAACTTCATATCCTTACAGAATCCTGCCGACGTTTCTGTCTCTTTCTTTTCGTTAATCCAGCCGGACGGGAACAGTTCTTTCAAAGAAGCACAGGTGGTATTCTTCCGGATGGACATAGATAACGCAAGCCCATCCTCCTTGCGGCTCTCAGGTATAAAGCCCATATGGTTTCTGATATTCAATCCCGGGGAGGGTTTGCGAAGCTGCCTGTCAAACAGCGTCACCTTGCCGCTTTTGATTGCATCAATACCGTAGATTGCATTGGCCAGTTCTGTTCTGCCCGATCCTACCAGCCCCGCTATTCCGACAATCTCGCCTTTCCTGACATGAATACTGATATCCTCAAGCTTTCGATTGGTCACATGCTCTACTCTGACGGCATCTTCATCCTGTGCCGTGTTCTTTGAGCGGATTCTGGTATTGCCAATCTCCCGCCCTACCATCATAGTGATCAGCTCATCCATTGTGCACTTGTCTGCCTCTCTTGTGCCGATACTCTTACCGTCACGGATGACCGTAATCCGATTCCCCACAACTTTCAGTTCCTGAAGCCTGTGGGAGATATAGATGATAGACACTTTCTGTTCCTGGAGCCGTTTAATCGTGCGAAACAGCTGCTCAATCTCCGGGTCGCTCAAAGATGCGGTCGGCTCATCCATAATCAGTATCTCCGCGTCGATCGAAAGCGCCTTGGCAACCTCCACCAGCTGCTGTCTGGCAACCCCCAGTCTGGATACCTGCTCCTGCACGTCAATATCCACCTGCAGGAAATCCAACATCTCCTGCGCTTTCGCGTACAGCTGCTTCTTGTCGATCAAGCCATACTTGTTGCGGGGCTCTCTGCCCAGATAGATATTTTGTCCTACCGTCAGATTCGGCATCAGATTAAATTCCTGATAGATAATGGCTATATGCTTGTCCTGCGCCTGTTTGGGATTGGAGAACTTCACTTCCTCCCCCTTATAGATGATACGTCCCCCGTTCTGTTGATGTACTCCCGCCAGCACTTTCATCAACGTGGATTTGCCCGCGCCGTTCTCACCCAGGAGCACATGAACCTCGCCCTCATTCAGCTCAAAGGTCACACCGTCCAACGCCTTAACACCCGGAAATTCTTTCGTTATATTTTCCAGCTTTAAGATTTGCTTTCCCACTCTTAACTCCTTTCAAATCTATTCGATGACAAGAACCCCCGGGCGCCTTACGGTAACACCGTTTACCTGTGCTTCCACTGCCGGGAAGACGACCGGTTTCGTGATCATCAGCGGACCTTCTTCCGTTACAATAAATCCGTCTTCCGTTTTTGTCCCTGTGATCGAAGGATTATAGCAGTAGCACTGATTGGGCTGGATGATTCCATGTCTGTCCTCTGTCACCAGATAATAGCCGTTAGAATACCCCTGCGGGCCGCCCTGATGATGCACTTTCCACATTTCCGGATACCCTTTCTCTGCATACAGTTCCCTGGCCAGTCTATGGGGTACGATGTCGTCTGTGCCTGCGGTCGTCGCCGCCATCATCTGATTCTCAATATCCAGCGTATCCATATACTGCTTCATAAACGCCTCTTCCGGCTCGCCAAAGTTCACGAATCTTGTGGTCTTGGTTACCAGTCCTTTGTATCTGCCGTTGCAGGATACCATCATCCGCTTCCTGATCCTGTTCGCTGTGGGAATACAGTGTCTGAAATCCATGATACGCTCATCCCCTGCCACCAGGAACAATACCGGATCAATATCATATTTCCACAAAGCCTCATTGATGCGTCCTGCAATATCCAGCTCCATATCTCCCGGTCTTACCTTAGAAAGACACTCTTCCAACGCTTTCGAAAAGGTATCTCCCAGATATTGATATCTGGCAATATCATTGTCGGTCAGACTGTACTGGCATGTCTCGATCAGGGCATTTGCATTCTCCGCCCCCGGAAAGGCTGTGTCTGCTCCATATCTGCCCTCTCCCACAATTTCTTTCACGAAATCCGGATTCCTGTTCTCAAACCAATAACAGGATTTAATCTCAAAGCCCAGCTCCCCGATGGTTTCTTCTTTCACAATACGGGGATATTCGATATTATTCGAAAGAATATACTGTCCTCCCTCTTTCGTGATCACAATGGAAGTCACGCCTTCTTCACTGTATCTTGTAATGATATTGCTGGCGCCGGCCGTAATCCATGAGAAATTATTGCTCTTATTGATGATCACGGCGTCAAGCCCGGCCTTTTCCATCCCTTCCTGCAGCCTTTTTACCTTGATTGCAATCTCTTCTTTTCTCCCCTGTATGGATTTATCTTCTCTATACTCTTTCATATCTGTCCCGCCTTTCCTGCTGCTGTATCACAAATTCGGATCTACCAGCACTTCCACGCCTTCCCCTCTCCTGAGAAGATCGATGGCTTCATGAATCTCCTCCAGGGGCAGTGTATGGGTGATCATAAAATCTAAGTTTAAAAGCCCTGAATCCAGAAGCTTCACCGCCTGCTCAAAGGACGCGTTCGCAAGCCATGTCCCAAGCACTTTCGCCTCTTTGTATGTAATGAGGCTCTGCACGATATTCGGATTGGCGCGTGCATTATTGCCCATCAGAAGACAGGTGCCGCCTTTACGAATCACATCAATGGTCACAGGCATCTGATTGCCCACTACGTCAATCGCATAATCCACACCGATCCGGGTAAGCTCCTTCACCACTTCCCGCACATCCTCCGTCACAGGATCCACACAGATATCCGCACCGCATTTTTTAGCATAGTCTCTGCGCATGGCGTTTGGTTCTACCGCAATGATCGGTTTCGCTCCGGATGCCTTTAAGAGCTGGATAAACAGAAGCCCCACCGGGCCCGCGCCGATCACGCATACGCTCTCTGCCGGGTTGACCCTGATCTTATCCGCCCCGTTTATGACACATGCGAGGGGTTCTGCATAGGCTGCAATCGGTGCAGGCAGAGTCTCAGGCAGCTTAAAAGCCATCTTCTGCGCCACTCTGACATACTCTGCAAACCCGCCGTCCACGTCTATTCCCATAGCTTCAATCTTTTCACATTCATTGGGCAGATTGTTCTTGCAATAATAGCAGGCGCCGCAATATTCATTGGGATTTACCACAAAACGATCGCCAGCCTTAAACTGTGTCACATCCTCTCCAACCGCCACCACGCTTGCTACCAGCTCATGTCCGAGAATCGTTCCCGGCGTAGCAGGATATCCTGCCGGAACATTAGTCATATGCACGTCCGTTCCGCAGATAGAACATACCTCAATCTTTCCAATCATCTGATCCGGCCGCACAATTTCAGGAACGGGCACTTCTTTCAATACAAGACGCCCTTCGCCCTCAAATACTGCTGCTCTCATCGTCTCTTTCATCGCATCATTCCTCCTAAAAAACTACACCAGACTCCAGTATGACATTGGCATACGCCCTGCATTCTCCGGTTCTGACCACAGCCCTGCTCTCCTTAGACATTCGTTTCAGTTCCTCATGCGGAACCATAACAAGCCTGGCTCCCTCCCTGGCGATTCTTTCCTCCATATATGTAAGCAGTTCCGGATTAGACTGCGCCATCTCTGCGGCAATCGTCGCTTTCTGGATCTCAAGCTCTGTTAAAATCGTCTCCAGCACATCAATAAACTGCGGCAGTCCCGGCTTCACGGCCAGGTCAATCCTTGTCACGCCGTCCGGCACAGGCAGACCCGCATCCCCCACCGTCAGCGTATCGAAGTGTCCCATCCTGGCAATTACGCGGGAGATCTCACTGTTGATACAAGTTGTCCTCTTCATATTTCCTCCATTTCGAAGCGTCACAATCTCTAACCGCTCAGATCTCCCCGTATTCTTTGAGAAGGGCTCTCATGACTTCGCTGCTGCTTCCACCTGCAGTAGTACATTCAAAACCGCAGATTCTGTCATATCCGGTCTCCTTCAGTGTCTTTAAGATATTGGTATAATTTAATTCTCCGGTGCCCGGTTCGCATCTGCCCGGTACGTCCGCGATATGGAAATGCCCGAAATAAGAACTGTATTTCCTGATCGTATCACAGATATTCCCTTCCATAATCTGCATGTGATAAGCATCATACAAAAGTCTGATATTCGGACTTCCGACTTCTTTCAAAAGTTCTATCGCCGGTTCCGTATGACATAGAGAATATCCGCTGTGATCTACAATCGTGTTGAGCGGTTCGATCACTGCTGTTATTCCCGCTTCCTCCACAAGTCCTGCAACCGTCTTAAGCATTGCAAGACTTGCATCTCGTTTCTCCTCTTCCGTCACAGGGCGGTCAAAAGGTTTTACCGAACGGTCTTCCTGCATAATATCGCTCATCAGGAACATGTTTTCCGCGTGAAGCTCTTTTGCCACTGCAATGCCTTTCTTAACCCCTTCCAGATAAATCTCCGCATCCAGCGCATCACACATACGTCCTTCGGAATTACCCTGAAAAGCCGCCAGCTTCATGCCTGTCTCTTCCATCACACGCCTGATTGCGGGAATATCCTTGTTGTCCCAGTTCCAGAATTCAAAATAGGCAAAACCGTCTTCCTTTGCCTTCCGGATCCTCTCTAAAAAGTCATACTCCGGATAAATCATTTCAATACAGCAGGAAAATTTCATCTGTTCTCTCCTTTCTTCTTATTAAAACGTTTTAACTGTTAAAAACAAAACAAATCTCTTTCTGAAAGACCTATTGTCTTCCATGATAATCTATTAAAATGTTTTAATAAATTTAATCCAAAAAGATTTGTTATGTACTAATCTAACATTGTCAACTCAGGAAGTCAAGCATATTTTTTGCAATTTGTTCTAAAATTTTGTTTTTTTCAAAAATTTTTGGGTATTTTTTACAAACACCGTTTTGTTTAAATCGTTTTATTGCAATAAGCTGTAATTATACGTTTCCACGTTTTACCATGGAAAAGAATTGACTTATTCTGTTAATTATGCTATCATAACTCTTACAAGACCCAGTAATAAATCGTTTTAATTGAATCTTGTGTCAAATACATATGCTTACGGAGATACTCTATGAGAGCTACAATCAAAGATGTCGCCAGACGGGCCAACGTGTCTACTTCCACAGTCTCTCTGGTGTTAAACAACAAGTCTGTCCCCATTTCCCAGCAGACGAGGGATGCCGTCCTTAAAGCGGCGAAAGAACTGCACTACAGACCCAATCAGTTGGCCGTTGGTCTCGTTACCAATAAGACCAATACCATCGGGTTGATCATACCGGACAACTCCAACCCATTCTTCGCCGCTTTGTCGAATCAGATCGAGAAGGCCGCCAGCCGCAATGGCTATTCCATTATTCTGGGCAACACCAACAACAGTGCAAAAAGTACGCGGAATTATCTCCGCATCTTTACCGACCACGCGGTAGACGGCATCATTCTGGCACAGGCGGACTTCTCCCTGCCGGAAGAAAGCGAAAAATGTATGCAACTTATCAAAAACCTGCATATTCCGGTTGTTTCCGTTGACCGGATCGACAAGGGAAGCAATCTGAATTCCGTCGTAACAGATCAGAAGCTGGCCGGTTATCTGGCCACCAGACATTTGCTTAATCTGGGACACAGGCGGATTGGCTGCGCCACCGGCCCCTTGGGCCTGAGTAACTGTCAGAATCGTCTGGCAGGATATCAGAAAGCGCTGTCAGAATTTGATGTTCCCTTCGACCCGAATCTTATTTATGAAGAGAATCTCAATATTGAATGCGGTATCCATGCCCTGTCCACGCTTCTTGGGCAGAACGTCACCGCCATCTTCGCCTTCAACGATCTGATTGCTTACGGCGTATACAAGGAACTTCGCAACTATAATCTCTCTGTGCCGGATGACCTGTCTCTGGTGGGACTTGACGATATCTTTCTGTCCGAGATTCTGCAGCCGCCTTTAACGACCGTAGCGCAGCCGGTCAATGAGATTGCAGAAAACGTGGTGGAGCGGATCGTCGAACAGATCGCATCCCCGGGAAAAACGGCACAGGAACCGCTTGTCTTAGAGCCTGTCCTGAAAGTACGCGGAAGCACGAAACGTCTTGTATGACCGCAACCACTTACCTGAAACCACGATAACAGGCATTTGCGAAACTCATCAAATTGTGGCTTTTTTTGTGCAAATTCAACAACCTTAAAAGAGTTACGCAATTGCATATACACTATAAAACAGAAAGGAATCTCCTCTATGAAAATCTTCAATTTCGGCTCGCTCAATATCGATAATGTATACAACGTGCAGGAATTTGTAAAACCCGGACAGACCATCTTCTCTGACAGTTTCCAGGTTGCCGCCGGCGGTAAAGGCTTAAACCAGTCGATTGCGGCGGCGCGGGCGGGCGCGTCGGTAATCCATGCCGGCTGTATCGGTTCAAACGGCGCCTTTCTGGCAGACCTTATGCAGGAAGCCGGCGTAGACATCTCCAATCTTCTTACGCTGGATGCGTCTACCGGACATACGGTCATCGAAGTAAATGCCGCCGGCCAGAACCGCATTATTGTCCACGGCGGAACCAATCAGATGCTTACGGAGGATTACCTTGATACCGTTTTGTCTAAGGCAGCGTCTGGCGATCTGGCATTGCTCCAGAACGAGACCAATCTGATCGCCTCTATCCTCCTTAAGTCCCATGAAAAAGGGCTGAAAATTGTCTTCAATCCCTCTCCCATCCCCCGGGATCCGGCATCCCTGCCGCTCCATCTTGTGGATTATTTCATGGTAAATGAACTGGAGGCCGCGCTGCTTGCAGACCTGCCCCCGGATACGCCCTGTGAATCCATTCTGGACTGCCTGGCTAAAAAATATCCTCGCGCTGCGATCACCATGACGCTGGGACACAACGGTGTGTTGTTCTCCCACGGAAACGTACGGCTCAGCCACCCGGTCTTCCCCGTAAAAGCTGTGGATACCACTGCCGCCGGGGACACCTTCTGCGGATATTTTCTGGCAGCGCTCTGTAGAAACGCTCCCATCGAAACTGCCCTTAAAGAAGCCTCCGCCGCATCTGCGATTGCCGTCTCGCGTCCCAATGCCGCACCTTCTATCCCCCTTTATGAAGAGGTGGAAACGTTCCTGCATTCTTTCTAAACGCCGCCTATCGGATATTTGCGCATATTCCCCGTCGGCAAAACAAAAGATTCTTTCCGGATTCTTGCATATATAGAGCGAGGGCGTCGCTCAATCATCTGATTTGATGATTTTGCAACACCCTCATCACTCTTAACAATACCGAATTTAAAGCGGTTTCTGCACTAAATACAACGGTATTGTATCTGTAATGATAATTTCATTTCCTGCCTCCATAATTGCTTTTCTGATACCTGTATAAAAATTCGATTTATACGGCTCCTCTAAAGCTATGTGGTCACAGTGGGTACTAATGGTTCCGTTATTTTATCTGTCAGCTTCTGCCCGCCGCTGCCGCCCTATCCCTTCCGCAGCACAAACGCCTCATAAGCCCCCAGCCGGATTTCCTTCCCGTCATAGCTGCGATTCGTGTTGGAAATCAGGCATGGCGTCCCCAAAAATTCATCGGGAATGGTGAAGTCCGTCTCATGATCGCAGAAGCTGCACACCACCAGCAGTTTCTCCGCCTCCATCGTCCTTGTATAGACGAAAAGCGCCTCGCTCTCCGGCAAAAGCAGCTCATATTTTCCGTACACCATAACAGGATTCTGCTTTCTCAGCGCAATCAGCTTCTTATAATAATGGAACACGGAATCCGGGTCAGCCGTCTCCGCCTTTGCATTGATCTCCTTATAGTTGGGATTGACCGCAATCCAGGGCTTCCCATCCGTGAATCCTGCGTTCGCGCTGTCATCCCACTGCATGGGCGTCCTCGCGTTGTCACGGCTCTTAAATACCAGACACGGCCAGAACACTTCGTGGGACAGTTCCCCCTCCGCGCACCACTCCCGGTACGCGTTGATGCTCTCGATGTCCCGGAACTCATCGGTGGATCCGAAGGGATAGTTCGTCATGCCAAGCTCCTCCCCCTGATAAATGTAAGGGGTGCCCTGCATCATGTGCAGACAGGTAGCCAGCATCTTCGCGGAAAGTTCCCGGAACGCAGGCCGGTCGTCTCCGAAACGGGAGACAGCACGGGGCTGGTCGTGATTATCCCAGAAGAGGCTGTTCCAGGCCTTGCCGTACAGCTCTGTCTGCCAGCGGGACAGGATTTCCTTTAGCATAACAAGTGATATTTTTTCATCCGTCCACTTGCCGTACTTTCCGTCGCTCTCTACGTGCTCAAACTGGAATACCATATTCAGTTCTTTCGCGTCTTCTCCGGCATACTGCTTCGCCAGCTCCGTGGTCACCCCTGCGGTCTCGCCCACAGACATGATATCATACCGGGAGAGCACGCTCTCATTCATCTCCCGCAGATATTTGTGCACGTTGGGACCGTGGACGCAGTATGGGCCGAAATCCCCGTACAGACCGTTTACCTTTCCGTCCGGCATATCCGCCGTCTTGGAAATCATGCTGATCACGTCCATGCGGAAGCCGTCAATGCCCTTGTCGCACCACCAGCGCATCATGTCAAAGATTTCCTCCCGCACCTTCGGATTATCCCAGTTTAAGTCCGGCTGCTTCTTTGAGAAGAGATGCAGATAATACATGTCCGTCTCCCCGTCATACTGCCAGGCGGATCCGCCGAAGCAGGCGCCCCAGTTGTTGGGAGGTGTCTGCGTGTCCTTCCCCTCGCGCCAGATATAATAATCCCGGTAAGGATTTTCCCCGGACTTCCGGCTCTCCACGAACCAGCGGTGCTCGTCGGAGGTATGGTTCACCACCAGATCCATGACAATGCGGATGCCCCGCTCATGGGCTTGCGAAAGAAGGGTGTCAAAATCCTCCATCGTGCCAAACTCGTCCATAATCGCACGGTAATCGCTGATATCATAACCGTTGTCATCATTGGGAGACTGATACACCGGCGACAGCCAGATCACATCAATCCCCAGATATTTCAAGTAGTCCAGTCTGCTTATAATTCCTGCAAGATCTCCGATCCCGTCCCCGTTGCTGTCCATAAAACTGCGGGGATAAATCTGATAAATAACCGCTTCCTTCCACCATGCTCTGCTCGTCATATGACTCTGTTCTCCTCCCTTTCCCTTCCTATATCAATTAAATAACATGTGCTATATCCGATTTTCTCCATAGTCATTGTAAATCCGCAATATACCCGGGCAAATTCCCATGGTTTCCTCTCAAACCAATCTCCATGTCAAATAATCTGCTGCGATGACACACGTCGGAAACAATCCGCCTTATTTTTCAGTTTGCAATAGTCCCCGCAGCTCCTCATGGATCCTCCCGTTGGATGCCACCACGCTTCCCCGCTTTGAAAAGTCAAACGGTTTGCCCGCAAAGTCCGTCACCTGTCCGCCCGCCTCTTTGACCAAAAGCATACCGGCCGCAAAGTCCCACGGACTCAGACGCGGCTCGAAGAATCCCCCGGTACGGCCGCAGGCCACATAGACCAGATCCATCGCCGCAGTCCCCGTCCTGCGGATATCCTGTGCGCTGTCAAACACCCGCCGGATCCGTTTAAAGTTCTCTTCCGCCAATTCCCTGTCGTAGGGCGAAGTGCCTACCGCAATCATCGTTTCGCTCAGAGTCTCGGCCTCCGAAACATGAATGGGACTGCCATTTAGAAAGCTGCCTTTCCCTTTCTGCGCGTGATAGACGTCCTCACGGAAGGGATCATACACGATGCCGAGTGTAATTTCCCCTTTTTCATAAAGCGCCAGCGAAACCATGCTGTGCTGATAGTCATGGATCAGGTTGGTCGTGCCGTCTATGGGGTCAAGAATCCAGTAAGTGTCCCCGAACATCTCGTGCAGCCCCTCTTCCTCCCCCAAAAACTGGATATCAGGAAAGCGACTCCCAAGCTCTCTTGCCAGAAAGTTCTGGATGTCGGTGTCCACCTGAGTCACATAGTCTGCGCGGCCCTTGGTCTTGATATGACCGGCCCTCTCCCTGTTTCCAACGAAAGTCTTCGTCTCCTTTACCAGCGCAATGATTTCCTGCAGTTCCATTGTCTTTTTCTTCCTTTCCTTCAGATTATCGCTCCAGATATGCGGCCACGCTCCGCCTTGCCCGCTCCTGCTCGCCCTCAATGGCATCTCTTTTGTACCGCTCATCCTGATAGGATATTCTGAGCAGCCCGTCACTTTGCATTTCATCGTAAAGCGGCAGCGCGAAGAAATTCTCCTCCTCCGCAAGCTTCGCCACAAGAAACGGCAAAACTGCCGTTCCCATCTCCAAAAGTTCTGTGTAAACGGGCAGCCTGCGAATACTCTCCGTGCTTGCTTCATATCGGAAGGCCTCCGAATGCCACCCTTCTTTCAGCTTCGCAAAAGCGCTCTCAAAAGGCTCCCTGAGGCCGTTGTCCGTCTCATCCACCAGTCTTCCAAGCGTTTCATGCTGTCTTGCCGTGAACTGCGTCCTCTCCCGTTTCGCCATAAATTTCTTCGGCGCGGTAAAATAATTGACAATCTCCCCGTAGACGCTGCCTCTCAGCCCTTCCTTCCCGTGGGTGATCCGATAACTCTGTCCAAGCTTAGACTCCCACAGTCCGCTTCCCTCCTGATACAGGCGGCTTCCGTGCGTCGGCTTCTCCCTGTCTGCCCATGCGGCGACTGCCGCATCTGCAGAATACCATGCTCTCTCCTCACAGCCTGCCTGTATATAGAACGCAGTAAACGCCTCGATACTGCCGGCAGGATTGATCCATCTGTCACTAAGTCCGAGCGACCAGGCGATACAGTTATACGCCCCGATATCCGCCCCGGTAATGGTCGTATCTGCCTGCGCAAGATAGGGAAACGCCCTCTGTAACGTTGAAAAAAGAGCGCTGTCCGGCCTGTACGGATAGTCCACCGTGTTGGATTTGATTGTCAGCTCCTTAAATCCGTTGGTTCTCGCCGCCTCCACGTACTTCTTACTCTGCTTTGACCAGCGGTAGTAGCGAATCTGCCATCCGGCATTCACCTCAGTCTTCGTCTCGAACGGCGCCTTTTTCTCCACCCACTGGTAAGTCACATAATCGTTCTGTCCGGCCGAAGAATTTTGATACAGGCCGATCCAGTCATAAGGCTCGCAGGATTCCATTTCCCAGTCGATGATAAATTTTCCCTTTTTATAACCAAGCGTACACTTTCCATAGATGCTGTAACCTATATCATCGCTATTTGGCTGCTCCTGTTGTCTGAGGATCTCCGCTGCCTCCTCCGGCGTTTTTTCATAGAACGCCCCGCCCACAGATTCTTCTCTCATCACCTGTTTGCCCAAATAGGGAACGCGGACTTCCACCGCCTCGTCCACTGCGGGAAAAGGATCTGTTTTTGCCAGACAGGTATAATTTTTCCTCCCCCTGATATACCTTGCCTGAAGCCCCGGCGCCACATACATGTCTGTCTGATAGCTGTTGCCCTTAGACACCCACTGCCATGCGCCTCCTATGTATTTCTCATTCCCATCGGAGGCATTGCGATACAGCCCCACCCAGTCATCATTCGTCTTATAATTTGTCGCCCAGTTTAAGACTACCTTTCCGTTCTTCACGGTCATGGAAACTTCACAGTATTCGTACCACGGCACACTTTCCGCCCGGAAAATCTCTCCCTCCCCGATCTGTCTGTCCAGTTTTTCGAGTTCCTCCTGCAAATCTTCCCTGACCGGCGGCAGGGTCTTCTGTCCGCAGACCATATTCTGCCGCTCCATTGTGCCGGAGACAAATCCGGCCGCGAAAAAGCTGTCGCCATCCTCCAGATCAAGGCTGTATACGGTGTCCTGATACGCCTGCACATAGCAGTAGACAGCCCGCATGGTACCGCCCTCATCCGTCATTAGTCTGGTGCTGCTGGTCAGGTCTAACACCCGCACATACCCGTCATCTGTCCTGAACTGATGCTCCCCGGTAGCCAGAATCTCCTTGCCGCTGTCCGTCTTAATATGGTAGATTTCTTCCTCTGTTCCCGTCCATACTTTTGACACCGCTGCATTCCCTCCAGGGGTCGCTACCCGCTCGCCAACAGCGATATCGCTTATTTTTTTCACCGAGCCGTCCGCCATATGCACCAGCGTATCCCTGCCAAGGCATCCCCACAGGAGTGTCATCTGGGGGACGATAACAATATTTTTACCTGCCTCCGAATTCACGGAACTGACGTCTATGTACTGCTCCTGCTCCTTTCCGTCTTTATCCTGTACAACAAATTCCAACCGCATGTCAAACTCATACTGATGCTGCCCGTACTTCACACAGGATTCAATCAAATCCTGCCATTCGGAATCATATTTCCACGAAAAGCCGCCCTGTGTCTTCTCACATACAGGAGCCGCCCCGTTATATGTAATGACGCCTTTGGAAACGGAGAACATGCTCATGTCATGGGCCTTATACCGTAAAAAGACGGCATCGGAAAGGTTTACCGAACCGTTCACATCGAGCGTTACCCTCTGGTTTCCGTTCTTATCCCTCATTCCCTCCGGGTAAAAGTAATCCACATTGCCCGCAGATCCTCTGCCGTAAGATATGACAATCGCATCTGTCCCCGCAGTCTTTTTTCTGGGGTTCTCGCAGACCACATCCGCCACATACTTTCCTCCCTCAAGCCGCAAAGTCTCCTGCATATACCCGCCCCGCAGGATATCGCTTTCCGGCTCATTCCAAAAGCAGGAGATCAGAGCCTTGACGTCATCGTCCGGTGTCAGGTCACCACTCTCCTCCGCCAGACATTCCAATTCCAGATACTGCACATTCGTTCTGGTCTGGAAATTTCTGGCGATCCTTTTTCCATTCTTATATATTTCCAGCGTAACATGCACCGCCGGTTTCACCGATACCAGCGACGTACATCCCATACAGTACAAATCGTTTTGCCCTGCGTCATCATTCCGGTTACTTTTCCTTACAACAAGTTCATGGATATGGGCACGGTCAACGTAGCCAGCGGCGCCGCCTGTTTTCAAGGCATGACGTGCCTCTCCGTCCTCCCCCGCAAGCATCTTCGTATGCCGGAGCATCCCGTACAGGACAGGATATTCCTGCCGCATTGTCTCCTCCCCGTTAAAACAGTTCAGAAAATACGCCTCATGTGCGGGATTGGAAAAATCCCACTCGATAAACTTGTTATTTTCCATATTTCTCATTATTCCCCCTTTTCTCAATTTACGCCTCCGCCCGTTCCGCTAACAGCCGCATCGACGCAAACTCATCGTGCCGTTCAGATTGGTAATCTGACAAAAACCGGCACATTTTCCGAAAGTTCCCCAATTGCGCCTGATCCGTCCGTACTATTACACTGCCTCTTATTTTCGATACTTATATTATATATCCCAGGGAAATCCCTCTGCAATGGCATTTTTCATGAAAAGGCCGTAAATACCTGCTATGATTTTCTAAACCCCTGTCACCTTTTCGAAACCATATCCGTATATAGGGTGAGAGGCCTCTTTGAAGTCCGGCGGCATCGGAATTTCGACCGCACGGCATTTCTGATCATTACATTCTGATCATTACATTCAGATAAGGAAGGAGGAATCCGGCATGAGCGAAAAGACGGAACCGGAAGTCCGGCGCATCCTGCACGATCACGGCGATATGCTTTACCGCACGGCCTATCTGCTTCTGGGCAATTCCCATGACGTGCAGGACGCTTTGCAGGAGACAATGCTGCGCTATCTGGAAAAAGCGCCCGCGTTCGCCTCGCAGGATCACGAAAAGGCGTGGCTTCTGCGGGTCACTGCAAACTGTTGTAAAGATTGTCTGCGTTTTCGCAAGCGGCACGCCTGTCAGGATCTGGAACCGCTCCGGGAATGTCTTCCCGCACGGGAACGGCAGCATTTACAGGAGCTGTACACCCTGCCTGCCAAATGGAAAGCCGTACTTATTCTGCACTATTTTGAGGGATATACAGTAAAAGAGATCGGAGAAATCCTCGGCTTGTCGGAAAACGCCGTCAAAAAACGGCTGCAGCGGGCAAGAGAAGCGCTTCGTCTGGAACTGGAAGCCTGAATGAAAAGAAAAATAAAAAAGAAAAAGGAGAACACACTATGAATAAAAATGATTTATTGAACCTCAAAAACACCGTCACCATGCCGCCCGAAATGGCGGACACCCTGACAGAAGGCTGTGAAAACGCCGGCAAAAAGCTTTTTAGCCGCCCCACCCGCAGCCGCCTTAGCCATTATCGCAATTGCTATGCTGCCGCGGCCGCGCTTTTTTGTATCTGCGCAATCGGCTCCACTTCCTTTGCCTACAACGTCTATCAGGAGAAGCAGCTTGCCGTCTTTATGGATGCGGATTTATCCCGGGCGGAGATTGACTATATCGGTCAGGAAATCGCCCGGATTTGCGACATCCCTGACTGCCAGTCTCTCACCTGCACATATGTGAGCGGCGACGAAGCCTGGGCTGGGTTCAAGGCCGCTTACCTGACTGACGAAAACGGCATGGAAATGACTGAACTGACTTCGGGCTTCAGGGAAAATCCGCTGGCGGACTCCTTCAACTACCGGGTGAGCGTGCGCATGAACGCCGACACGCGGGCCGTGCGCGAACAGATCAGCCAGCTTCCCGGCGTGCGAAAGGTCACGACGGTGCGTGAGGCGCAGCAGAATCACTAACATCGGCCACCGGCTCCTTTAAGCCCGCAATCACGATCCCGCGCTTCCTCGCGTAATCCCAAAGCGCTGCATGAATGGCCTCCTCCGCCAGAAGGGAACAGTGTACCTTCACCGGCGGCAGGCCATCCAGCGCTTCCATCACCGCCTTATTCGTCACCAGTAAGGCTTCTTCCACCGTCTTACCCTTCACAAGCTCGGTCGCCATACTGCTGGTCGCCACTGCGGCTCCGCAGCCAAAAGTCTTAAACTTTACATCCCGAATGACTCCCGTCTCGTCCACCTCCAGATACATGCGCATAATATCGCCGCATTTGGCATTTCCCACGGTGCCGACGCCACTGGGATTCTCGATTTCCCCCATGTTGCGGGGATTGTTAAAATGATCCATCACCTTTTCGCTGTACATACTTCCTCCTGTCTGCTTTTACTATGGATGCTTTTCCTCTGGATGTGCACTGCTCATGCCTTACGCGCATCTGCATACAGCGGCGACATATCCCGCAGCCGCCCTGCAATCTCTTTCAGAGCCTCCACCGTCCTGTCCAGCTCTTCCTTCGTGTTTTCCGCTGAGAGTGTCAGTCTGAGCGACCCGTGGGCGATTTCATGGGGCAGGCCGATGGCAAGAAGCACATGGGACGGATCAAGCGCGCCTGATGTGCAGGCCGATCCGCTGGAGCCGCAAACGCCCCGCTGGTCCAACAAAATCAGCAGGGATTCGCCCTCTATGAATTGGAAACAGAAGTGGGCGTTTCCCGGAAGCCTGTCCTGCCTGTGCCCGTTCAGTCTCGTGTAGGGAATTTCCTTAAGCACCCGGTCGATCAGATAATCCCGCAGCTTAGTCTCCCTTGCCCCTCTCTCCTGCATGGTTTCTCCTGCCAGAGCCGCCGCCTTTCCGAAGCCAACGATGCCCGGCACATGTAAGGTGCCCGCACGGCGCCCCCTCTCCTGCGCGCCGCCGTGAAGCAGCGGAAGGAGTCTCACATTTTCCCTGCAATATAAAATCCCCGTGCCCTTCGGCCCGTACAGCTTGTGTCCGCTGGCGGAAAGCAGATCGACATGCATCTCCTCCGCCCGCAGCGGGATATGCCCGTAAGCCTGCACCGCGTCCGTGTGAAAGAGAACGCCCCGCTCTCTCGCAATCTCCCCGATCCGCGCAACCGGCTGAATGGTGCCGATCTCGTTGTTTGCCGCCATCACAGAAATCAGTATGGTGTCCGGACGAATGGCTTTCTCCAAAACCTCCGGTGAAACCTTTCCTTCCCCGTCCACATCCAGATAAGTCACCTCAAATCCCTGCTTTTCCAGATACCCGCAGGTGTGCAGCACCGCATGATGCTCTATTTTACTTGTAATAATATGCCTGCCCTTGTCCCGCAGTCCCTCCGCCACGGCGCGGATCGCCCAATTGTCGGACTCGCTGCCGCCCGCCGTAAAATAGATCTCGTTCGGCTTCGCGCCGATCAGCTCTGCCGCCCGCTCTCTGGCGATTCCCACTGCCTTCTTCGCCTCCCCCGCAAAGCTGTAAATAGCGGAAGGGTTCGCATAATTTTCCCTGAAGTAGGGCAGCATCTCCTGCAATACCTCCTCGGCCACTCTCGTGGTGGCCGCATTGTCTAAATAAATCCTCTCATCCATATTTCTGTTATCTCCATGCGCCTTTTTGTATTTGCAATCGCAAATAGAAAACCGTTCTCTTTCATACAATCCCTATCGAATTACTATTCTATAAAACATTATAACAGGACTGCTGAAAACTGCAAGCCCCAATACAGAACGGATCTCCATTTCCAGCAATCCCCTTCCCTCATAATGTTAAAAGAAAGCCAGTGTTTCCGCTATGGATTCACTGGCCTTTGACCGTTTTTTTGTGGCAATACCAAAACTACTCGCGTTCTGAAAAATATTCCCGGCATAGCTGTTCCCGATATGCATGATCCGAAAGGGCGCGCTCTAACTCCTCCGTTTTTCCGCCATCTATCAGCGTTTTCAAAATATCAAAGCCTGCGTTGAGACCTTTTACCTGTCCTTCTTTAAGTCCCTCTTCTCTCCCGATCTCACGCCATTCCTTCCGCTCACTCTTCATATGCTTTTCTTCGTCATATTCAAAAATACTCACTGCTATCGCCTCCGCACGGTTCTTTGATAAAAATTCCGAAAGGATTCCATTCCTGATGCAATCATCTACCGCTTTTTCAACCGCATCCGGAAAGGACATTTCAACCGCATATGCCCTTACATATTCCACATACTGCGCATATTCCTTTAACAGGCGGCACGCTTCCAGTAGTTCCCTGTTATTTCCCGGATTGATGTTATAAACAGTCACGGACAGTTCCAATGCCGGTTCGTCCTGCTTTTTTTCAAAAGCGTCTGACAGGTACAGCTCCTGCTGTTCCGGCTGAAAATCGGATCCGTTATAAAACACAACAAACCGGGGCGCCGGAATCCGGATCAGCGACTTGCTGTACAGGTTTTCGTCCTTGATCCGTTTTTGCAGTACTCTCGTCACATAGAGGAGATCCCGCAGCGGCATATTAGGATTACATGTAGACTGGTGCTCACAGAGCAGCAGTTCAAAATCAAACACGAAGGAAATGTCGTTCTTATAATTCATATAAACCGCATTTTCCAGCGTGGTAATTTCCAAACTGTCTATGTCTGTGTAGGCCGTGCTGCTTAACGCATTATACAGACTCAGCAGGTTTTCCTTCTCCCGAAAGATCATCCGAAATACGGTATCCTTATAATTGCGCTGTACAGCTATTTCCTGCCATTTCGTGCCGTTCGCTTTTGTTTCGCTTGCTTTCGCGGCATTCGCTTTTGTATTACTTGTCTTCGTGCCGTCTGCCTTTGCTTTGCCTGCTTCCACACCGTTCGCTCTTGCTTTGCCTGCCTTCGTTCCTCCTGCCTTTGTCTCGTTCGCTTTCGTCTCCTTCATTTGCATGTCCTCCTCGTCGATGGCGACGCTTCTTCCCCGAAAAATAGTGTCGCCGATACAGGAGAACCGTTCCAGATCCCCCTGCTTTTACAATTGTTAATTGGAATCAAAGCATGGATTTTCTGAAACATAGAAAATAAAGATAGTACTTAGTGATCTGTTAATATAGAAAATATGCTTTTTATTACTATAGCACATATATAACGGAATTGTAAATATTTTTTTACAATAATCAAACACATATTCCCCCGCCACATATCTCTCCCCAAAAACCAGGCCAGGCGGCTACATACATAGCCGCCTGTATCCTATCCCCTTTTACACTGTATTGCAGTGCTATAATGATCGCAGAAGAAAACCCGTGACAGTTGTATTGTCCGTTTTCTCCCTGCGGCATTACCCCCTAATGCCCAATGCTTCCCAAACAGCCCGAAAGCGCCGGGTTCCCGGTCAGAATGAAACCCTCTTCTAAATAAAATCTATCTTATCAGTGCGGACAGTTCACATATGTGAGAGTGCAAATTGTTTCACCCTGTATCACATAACCGCATTTGCTGCATCTCTGTGCCTTAAATTCTATTATCTTACAGCCGCCGCCTGACTGCTTAATATGATCATATCCGGTTCCGGAGACAAAAGTATGATTACAATATGGTTCTATCTCATCATCCTCCGCAATCGGATAAATGTTTCCTTCTTCATCTACAAACTGCCTGTCATACATAAACTCTTGTACAATCTCAGGCATTTCCGCTTGCTTAAGATCCTCCACCGCTTCTTCGTCCGTTCCCTCAGGAACAAACAAAAATGTGTCACTCTCCACCATTTCATCTGCTTCTTCCGTAGAGGTTTCCTCAGCTATTTCTCTTTCTAACCCGCCTCTATACGCAAACACCGTCATCGAGTTTGCAAAGGTAAGTGCTGCCACCAGCGTTATTGCCGCAACACGATTCCACTTTCTCATTTTCAATAGATTTTCCATCCCTTCCTTTATCTTTTGTGCTTCGCCTCCAAAACCGGACTTCCACCGTAAGGAGACTGTCTCCGTTTTCTTCTCCCGCGCCTCATCGACCATCAGGCGCAGATACTCTTTCACCTCCTCCTTTGATTTATCCCGCATCACGATCTCATCACAGGAACACTCACAAACCTGTTCAAAATCGCGATACAGCATCCAGACCATCGGATTACACCAGTGTAACATCACCGCTGCCTGCATGAACAATTTCCACATCGCATCCATGCGTTTGATATGTACCAGTTCATGCCGCACAAGCAGCTCCGCCTCCCGGCTGGTCATTTTCCTGCTGCACACAATCACGGGATACAGGAATCCGAAGGTCATCGTACCCTCCTCTGCCGTCGCTTCGTACAGAAATACGCGCCGCCGGATTCTATATTGTTTCTTCCACGCGTCGAGAAAGGTTTTCTGTTCCGACGTCATGATCCGGTTCGCATATTTGACAGCCAGACGGGCCAGATACAGGTACTCCGCCACTTGTCCTGCCAGCAGAAGACAAATCCCTAACAGCCATACAATAATTGCCGCCGTCTGTATCGCGGCAAAGATGTTTACATGCATTGTCCCCTCGGCATGAACAATATGATTTCTCCAAGTCAGCGGTACCCGCGAAATCTCCAGCGAACCTTCCGGCCGGAGAACGCGGATCACCGCAATATAATGCTTCTTCAAACAAGGTAAAGGAATCAGATAATACAGAATCGCCACGCGGGCGAGCAGATCAAAAGATCTTGCGCAAATCTTATCTTTCAACAGGCGCCGCAGCAACAGATGAATACCGGTCATCGTACTTCCCGAAAGCGACATGACCAACAAATATTCCATCGCTTTCTATTTGTTCTCCAGAAAATGAATCAAATCCTTCGCATCGCTATCTGCAATCGTATTTTTCTTCACAAACGATGCGATGAAATCGCTCAGTCTTCCTCCATACACATGATCGATCACAGTTTTCATCTGCATGTTGTTGTACTCTTCCCGACCGTACACAACTTTTACTATTCTGTTTTCCCGTTTTACTAATCCCTTACCCTCTAACCGCGTCAGAAAGGTATTGAGAGTCTGTCTCTTCCACTGCTTTCCATCCGCTTCAAACCGGGCCAGCAGTTCTGACTGCTTAATGCCGTCTCCCTGTTCCCACAGTTTTTCCATAACCTCCATTTCCGCATCGGAAATATCATAAATTTTTTTCATAGCTCTTCGTCTCATATCTTTCCGACTACCAGAAGAAATCTCGTAGTCAATTTTAATATATAATCTTTTGCTCCATATGTCAACTTTATACTACAAAATAAGTTCAATTTATGCAGTAATTGCGTTTCCGGTATACAAAATGTAGTATTTTCCGCGCTCTTCGATCAACTGGTTGTGGGTTCCGCGCTCTATGATGCGCCCCTGTTCCAACACCATAATACAGTCGGAATTTCTGACTGTCGAGAGTCTGTGGGCAATCACAAAGGTGGTTCTTCCCCGCATCAGCTTATCCATGCCGTCCTGCACAATGCGCTCGGTACGGGTGTCGATGGAGCTGGTCGCCTCATCCAGTATCAGTACCGGCGGATCGGCCACAGCCGCCCTCGCGATCGCCAAAAGCTGCCGCTGTCCCTGACTTAAGTTCGCGCCGTCCCCGGAGAGCACGGTGTCATAGCCTTCCGGCAGTCTTCTGATAAAGCTGTCTGCATTGGCCAGTTTCGCCGCCGCGCGCACCTCCTCATCGGTGGCGTCCAGTTTCCCGTAACGGATATTTTCCATCACCGTTCCGGTAAAGAGGTGTGTGTCCTGCAATACGATTCCAAGCGAACGACGCAGATCTGCCTTCTTAATCTTATTGACATTAATGCCGTCGTAACGGATTTTTCCGTCCTGAATGTCATAAAAACGGTTAATCAGGTTGGTAATGGTAGTCTTGCCCGCGCCTGTGGAACCGACAAACGCGATCTTCTGCCCCGGCTCGGCATAGAGCTTCACATCATGGAGCACCATCTTATCATCATTATAACCGAAATCCACGCCGTCGAAAACCACATCGCCCGTAAGCTCTACATAATCCACGGAGTGATCCGCCTGATGCTCGTGCCGCCATGCCCAGCGGCCGGTACGTTCGGGCGTTTCCATGAGCGTGCCGTTCTCCTCCTTCACATTAACCAGCGTCACATAACCGTCGTCCACCTCGGACGCCTCATCCAGCATTTTGAAAATACGCTCCGCACCCGCCATCGCCATCACTAGCGAATTGAACTGCTGACTCACCTGGTTGATCGGCATATTAAAGCTTCTGTTAAAGGTCAGAAAGCTCGCCAGTTTTCCGAGGGTTAAGCCCGTTGCGCCGGAAAGCGCAAGCGCGCCGCCCACAATGGCGCAGACCACATAACTCACATTGCCCAGCTGCTGGTTCACAGGCCCCACTACATTGACCAGATAGTTTGCCTTGTCCGCGCTCACAAACAGCGCGTCGTTTAAGCTCCGGAAGTCCTCGATATTTTTCTCCTCGTGATTAAAGACCTTGACTACCTTCTGGCCGTTCATCATTTCCTCTATGAAGCCGTTGACTTTACCCAGATTCGTCTGCTGCTCCAGAAAATACCGGCCGCTTAAGCCCGCCACCTTCTTTGTCACGATCAGCATGAGCGCCACCATGGCAAGCGTCACCACTGTCAGCGGTATACTTAATATTATCATACTGATCAGTACACTTACAATGGTAATCGCACTGTTAAATACCTGCGGCATACTCTGGCTGATCATCTGCCTCAGTGTTTCCGTATCATTCGTGTAGGTTGACATAATGTCTCCGTGGGCGTGCGTATCAAAATATTTAATCGGAAGCGTCTCCATATGGGAGAACAGATCGTCACGCACATTGCGCAGCGTTCCCTGCGTCACGTTAATCATAATGCGGTTCCACGCGTAGGACGCCACCACGCCGACCAGATACAGACACGCCACCTTTACAATCGCTCCCGCCAGCGGCGAAAAGTCCGGCACATCCTGCGTCAGCATGGGCGTAATATAATCGTCAATCAAACGCTGGATAAACATGGTACCCTGCACGTTCGCCATCACACTCACAAAAATCAGCACCGCCACGATCATCAGATGAGGACCGTAACTTTTCATCACATAGCGCATCAGGCGCTTAAACACCTTCCCCGGATTCTCTATTTTCTTTCCACCCTGCATTCTTCCATGTGGTCCCGGCATAATTTCCTCCATTCCGAAGCGTTCTTTGCGGAGTTTGCCGACAGGCATACTCCCCCTCGCTTTCCATTTCTTTGCTTTCAGGCAATTAAAAGTCCTTCGCGCGTTGTTATTCGTCAAAATCCCCGCCGCCGTTTGTCTGCGACTCGTATACTTCCCTGTAAATCTCATTATCCCGCAGCAGTTCCTCGTGCGTTCCAAAGCCGTGCACCCGCCCGTCGTCCATCACGATAATGCGGTCCGCATACATCACGCTGGCCACGCGCTGGGCGATAATCAGTTTCGTGGTGTCGGGAATCTCCTCCGCGAAAGCCTTTCGGATCTTCGCATCCGTCGCCGTGTCCACCGCGCTGGTGGAATCGTCTAAAATCAATACCTTCGGTTTCTTGAGAAGAGCCCTCGCGATGGTGAGACGCTGCCTCTGCCCGCCGGAGACGTTGGTTCCGCCCTGTTCTATATAAGTATGATAGCCGTCAGGCATCTTCTCGATAAATTCATCCGCGCAGGCAAGTCTGCACACCCTCCTGCACTCCTCCTCCGTGGCGTCTGCGTCGCCCCAGCGCAGATTATCCAGAATCGTGCCCGAGAAAAGCACATTCTTCTGCAAGACCACTGCCACCTGATTTCTCAGTGTCTCAATGTCATATTCCCTGACATCCCTGTCACCTACAAGCACTTTTCCTTCCGTCACATCGTAGAGACGGCTGATCAGATTGACCAGACTGGTCTTAGCGCTGCCCGTGCCGCCGATGATGCCGATGGTTTCCCCTGCATGTATTTTCAGGTTAATATCGTGCAAAACCGCCTCACTGCTCTCCTTATGATAAGAGAAGCGCACATGCTGAAACTCGATGTCTCCGCTCGCCACCTCATAGACGGGATCGACCGGATTGGTCAGATCGCTCTTTTCGTTGAGGACTTCACAGATACGCTCCGCGCTGGCAATACTCATGCTCATCATTACAAAAATCATGGCCACCATCATCAGGCTCATCAGAATGTTCATACAGTATGTAAGCAGACTCATCAGCCCGCCCGTGGTCAGGGTGTCCTGCACGATCTGCTTCGCGCCCAGCCAGCTGATCAGCAGGATGCAGCCATAGACGGTAAACATCATAACCGGCATGTTTAAGACCACATGCTGCTCCGCCTTACTGAAAATGTCATAGATGCCCTGACTGGCCTTCTTAAACTTCTTCGTCTCGTGCTCCTCCCTGACGTAAGCCTTCACCACACGGATCGCGCTCACGTTCTCCTGCACGGAGGCGTTCAGCTCGTCATACTTCGGAAAAGCCTGCTTGAAATATTTCATGGCGCCCCTGATAATGAAAAACAGTACCAGGCCAAGCAGAATCACCGCCACCAGATAAATCCCCGCAAGTCTGGCGTTGATCAGGAAAGCCATAGACATCGCGCAGATCATGCTGACCGGCGCGCGGAAACAGATCCGCAGAATCATCTGGTACGCCATCTGCATGTTATTCACATCTGTGGTCAGTCTGGTTATAAGTCCCGCCGTGCTGAACTTATCGAGGCTGGCAAAGGAGAATGTCTGGATGTTCTCAAACATAGCCTGCCTTAAGTTCTTCGCAAAGCCCGTGGAAGCTCTCGCGCCGTACTTACCACCCATCACACCGCAGAAAAGCCCGCAAAGAGCCGCCGCGATCATTACCGCACCCACTGCATAGATATGCTGCATATTGCCCGCATCCACGCCGTCGTCAATGATCGACGCCATCAAAAAGGGGAGCAGCATCTCGAAGATAACCTCCAGAATCATAAAGACCGGCGTTATGATCGAAACCTTTTTATACTCTTTGACTTGTGCCGCAAGGGTTTTAATCATAGTCATTCCTCCCTCTGTTATTATGTCTGACAGCACTGGACGGCCGTCATGCCTCCGTGCGCTGTCCTCGTAAAATCCGCATGTTTCTATTTTTCTACAATAAAAATTTAATGTCAACGGCTTTCCGAAGTTTTCATAAATTTTCACAGAATTTTCACAGAAAAAGGAGGGCCGCCCCACAGGACAGCCCTCCCATAATCTCAACCGTTTCCGGCTCTTCTCAGTCTTTCGTCTTCTCCTTATTGTTCATAATCTCGAACACAACCGCCGCCAGAAGCACAACGCCCTTAACGACTTTCTGCCAGTTCGCGTCGATACCCATAAGGCTCATGCCGAGGTTAATGACGCCGATCAGCGTCGCGCCGATTACCATGCCGAACACCGTACCGGATCCGCCGTATGCGGACACGCCGCCCACCACGCAGGCGGAGATTGCATCCATCTCGTAGTTGGTTCCGGCTGTGGGCGTCGCCGCCGACAGTCTCGCCATGGTCATCCATGCACTGATCACGGTGAGCACCGCCATATTCAGGTAAGCGAGGAAGAAAATCTTCTTCGTGTCGATACCGGAAAGTCTGGTCGCTTCCACGTTGCCGCCTATGGTGTAGAAATAACGGCCGATGGTCGTCTTGGAGGTGATAAAGTTATAAATAAGTACAATCACTGCCACCCAGATCAGATTATTCGGGATGCCGCCCGCCTGCGCCAGTTTAACTGCAAACAGCAGAATCACCGCACATACAAGCACACATCGCACGATCACGCCTGTCATGCTTTCCGTCTCGTAACCTTTTTTTACCTTATCGTTTCTGCCCTTTAACTGTAAGAACACAAACAGCACACATGCGATCACGCCGACAACCAGACATGTAATATTCATCCCCGCACCGCCGAAAAGATCGGGCACGCTGCCGTTAAACATTTTGATAAAGCCTTCCGGCATGGGCGCGATGGTCGCACCGTTAAGAAGCGCCGTACCCCAGCCTCTGAAAGCGAGATAACCTGCCAGTGTGGCAATCCATGGCGGGATATTGAGATAAGCGATGAGGAAACCCTCCACAACGCCGTAGATCACACCCGCGCCTACCATGAGCAGCATAGCCAAAGGAACCGACATACCGCCGCGCACCATCATATGTCCGCCGATTGCACCGATAAAGCATACAAAAGAACCTACGGAAAGGTCGATGTTACCGCCTGTCAGCATACACATCAGCATACCGGTCGCCAGCACGAACACATACGCGTTCTGCGCAATCAGCGCCTGAAAGCTGGATGCCGCAAACATCTGTCCCTCTGTCATCACCGAGAAGAATATCACGATCAGGACAAGGACTATTTTCATGGTATGTTTTCTAAGTATTTCCATTGCTTTGTTCATTTTTATCCTCCTCCCTTATTTCTTCTCTTTCTTGGACAGTACGTCAAAGGCAACTGCTATCAGGAGCACCAGACCCTTAACCACCTTCTGGTAGTTGGCGTCCATACCCATGATACTCATACCCTGGTTGATTACGCCCATCAGAGTCGCGCCGACAACCACACCGGCCACGGAGCCAACACCGCCGTATGCGGATGCGCCGCCGATGAAACATGCGCCGATGGCGTCCATTTCATATCCCTGCCCGTAAGTGGGCTGTGAGGAAGTCAGTCTGGCAATTGTCAAAATACCGGCCAGCGCCGCTAAAAATCCCATATTTACATAGGCGATAAAGTACACCTTCTTCGTATTGATACCGGAAAGTCTGGTCGCCTTTTCATTGCCGCCCACCGCATACAGATAACGGCCGATTCTGGTCTTCGTGGTCAGATAACCGTAAACGAGAAGTACCAGAAGAATCCAGATTAACGCTGTGGGAATACCTTTGTGGGAAGACAGCTTATATGTAATCCACAGGATCACGGCACTAATTACCGCCAGTTTAAGAACCGTGGTTCCAAGAGGCGCCGTCTCATAGCCTCTGCTCTTATTGTTGATGCGGTTCTTTAACTGCACCGCAATCAGCACAGCCACCGCGACGCATCCGGCGAGCATACAGGTCATATTAAAGCCTTCACCGCCGAAAAGGTCAGGCACATAGCAGTCCGCGCCGCCGCCGAATACCTTGATAAAGGCTTCGCTCTTGATGGAAACCGTCATACCCTGCAGCACCGCATTGGAAAGTCCGCGGAATGCGTACATACCAGCCAGCGTTGCAATAAAGGGCGGCACCTTCACATAAGCGATCCAGAATCCCTGCCACATACCGATCAGAATACCAATTACTAGCATGGCAAGAACCGCCGCCACAACATTCACCTTTTTATCCATCATCATCGCGCCCACCGCGCCCGCAAAGCAGACCACGGAACCCACGGAAAGGTCGATGTTGCCGCCTGTCAGAATACAGAGCAGCATACCTGTCGCCAGCACGAACACATACGCGTTCTGGGAGATCAGGTTATTAATATTCTGCGGGAATAAAATCTTCCCCTCTGTCGTAATACTAAAGAAAATCACCACCAGAACAAGGGCGATAATCATGGTATACTTTCTCAGGAATGCGGAAACATTCATCTTTTCCATATCCTTACGCCCCCTTTCCTGAACTTACGATGATAGACATGATTCTCTCCTGAGACGCCTCCTCAGCGGAAAGCTCACCGGCAATCCTGCCCTCATTCATCACATAAATTCTGTCGCTCATACCGAGCACTTCCGGCAGTTCTGAGGAAATCATCACAACAGACTTGCCCGCCGCCACCAGATCATTAATGATACAGTAGATCTCATACTTGGCGCCCACGTCGATACCTCTTGTCGGCTCATCCAGAATCAATACATCGGGATCCGTAAACATCCACTTCGCCAGAAGCACCTTCTGCTGGTTACCGCCGGAGAGATTGCCCACGTTCTGCTCCACGGTAGGACACTTGGTCTTAAGCTTGCCCCGGTATTCCTCCGCCACCTGGTACTCCTTATCCTTGTCAATGATCATCCGCGGACTAATGCTGTCCAGATTTGCCAGTGTGGTATTGATCTTAATCGGATTGGTGAGCACAAGCCCGTTGCCCTTCCGGTCCTCCGTCACATAGGCGAGCTTATTTTTGATGGCCTGTTTGATGGTCTTTAAGTGCACTTCTTTTCCGTCCAGATAGAGCTGGCCGCTGATGTTCGTGCCGTAAGACTGCCCGAAAATACTCATGGCAAGCTCGGTACGTCCCGCGCCCATCAGGCCGGATATACCTACCACCTCGCCCTTTCTCACCTTGATGGAAACATTGTCGCACACCTTCCTCTCCGGGTAGAGCGGATGATGCACCGTCCAGTTCTTCACTTCCATATTCACGTCACCGATCTTTACATTGTGACGCTTCGGGAAACGGTCAGTCAGCTCACGGCCAACCATGCCCTGAATAATTCTATCCTCTGAAATCTCCGTGGTATGCTTATCCATCGTCTCGATGGTGGAACCGTCACGGATAACCGTAATCTTATCCGCCACATAAGCAACCTCGTTTAACTTATGAGATATAATAATCGAAGTCATGCCCTCTTTCTTAAACTTTAACATAAGATCGAGCAGCGCCTGGGAATCCTTCTCGTTCAGTGAGGATGTCGGCTCATCCAGAATCAAAAGCTTCGCATGTTTAGCCATCGCCTTCGCGATCTCTACAAGCTGCTGTTTGCCGGTACCGATATCTTTAACCAGTACCTTGGAAGACTCCGAAAGACCCACCATCTTCAAATACTTGTCAGCTTCCCCG
Organism: uncultured Lachnospiraceae bacterium; assembly: GCA_949051815.1. GTDB lineage: Bacteria > Bacillota > Clostridia > Lachnospirales > Lachnospiraceae > UBA3282. Next base: position 549 of record CARQVR010000019.1, on the reverse strand, counting down.
TAAGTTTCGTTCCAGTCAATCGCCGCGCTCTTTCCGCGTTCGTTTCCAAGGAACATGTTCTCTCCGATGGTCATGTAAGGGATCAGCGCCAGCTCCTGATGGATGATAACGATTCCCTTTTCCTCGGAGTCCTTAATCTTATTAAATTTGCACACTTCACCGTTATAAACGATGTCGCCCTCATATGTACCATAAGGATAAATGCCGCTAAGGACATTCATCAGCGTGGACTTGCCCGCGCCGTTCTCACCGACCAGCGCGTGTATTTCTCCCTCTTCCACTTTCAGATTGACATTGTCGAGCGCCTTGACACCGGGGAACGTTTTGGTAATATTTTTCATTTCCAGTAAAACTTTAGCCAAAGTGTATTCCTCCCAACATTTTTTGTATCTGCTACCCACTTCTCTCTCTAAAATCAGCAGGCGGGAAAACCCGCCTGCCGGTTTCACTTAACTACCATTATAGCATACTTCTGATATGCAGAGAATGCGCTTTTTGCATTCTCTTGTCTGAGACTTAGAATTTCTTGGCGAAACTCTTTCTCAACCC
>CARQVR010000018.1 GCA_949051815.1 uncultured Lachnospiraceae bacterium | reverse complement strand
CACAAATAGCATAATCAACGCAGACGCGCTTTCGCTCCGTTCCAAACGCAACGGTACTAGGCTCGAAAAAACCTCGCCAAGTGCCGGCGTTTTCCAAGGGTCTGCTTATAATTATGCTATTTGTGCAATGAAAGCAGCGATTTGAAGAGTTTCGCAATTACTTAGGATAAACAGGTTTGGAGAGGTGTGGCGGTAACGAAACAAACGATAACACCGGAAAGGAAGGTAATTTATGTTAGAGCAGGCAGGAACCATGTTTGACAATATGGAGGCGATGATGTACCGCCTGAAGAAAAAAGCATACAAGGAGCGGATGGAGCAGTTTCGGGAAAAGAACGGGACGATTCTCGCAGAGATGACGGATTTTGTGGAACGGGCGAAAGAAACGGATCGTGGCGGGGCGGCGGCGCAGACGGCGAAGGCCCTTGCGGATGCGGTGGAAGCGCGCTTTGCCAAACGGGGCAAAATCAGCGGAAGAAGCCAGATGGATATTAATCTGTTTATGATTTATTTCGTCTTTCCGGCAATTCTTCTGACGCACAGCGAATACGCGGGACTGCTTGCAGATGCGGTCCGGGATGAATGGCGGGGGCGGTTTAAAAACAGTGAGCAGCTTGGGTATGCGACGTATGAAGAAATCTACAATACCTTTCAGGAGAAGTTTCTGGGGTTGTTTTAGGAAGTTGCAGAGGAGTTTCAGGGCGGCGCAGGAAACGCCGCCCATTGTTTTACACCTCTTCCAGAATGAGAAAATCCCAGCGGGAGAGGGAGAGACGGTCGCCCTCTTTTACGACGGCTGTGGTTTCTTCTTCGCAGAAACCGTCGGCTGTTCTGACAGCGGAAGCGCCCTCTCCGGACAAAGCGGCATCCCCGTTTGAGGGCAACGGCTCGTGGCCGGAAAGCAGCACGCGGGCGTCAGGGCCGTGGTAGACGGTTTCCTGCGGTTCTTCGGAATAATTAAAATAGTATATGATTTCTTTTTGCAGGCCGTTTGTCCCCCGCTTGATGATCAGAGGATAGACAGCTTTTTCTCTGGGAATGCCCGCCTTGTCACAGAGGAAAGCGAGGAGGTTTTTCAGCACATCCCCGTCCGTATAACAGCCAAGATAGGCGGCATAGCCCTGACCGAACCGGTTTCCCGTGAGGGCAGCGCAGTCACCCCAGTGGGGATGGTCGTAGAGAGCCAGCGGTTCGGCGGTGTCAGGCAGGAGAAGCTCCATCCAGCTATGGACACAGTGGTTTGCTTCCGGCGGTTCCTGTCCCGCCGCAGTGCTGAGGTTGACTGAATTGGTCGTATCAGCCGCGTGGGATTTTGTCTGCATTTCCGGTGCGGTTCGTAATCCCACCTGCACGGCGTCCGTAAACTGGTCGTAGGTCATACCAAAAACGTCGGTCAGGCCGTGGGGCAGGTCGTCGTGGCAGATTTTCAGCATTCGGTCCGCCACGGCGGTTTTGAAGGTGGAGAGCAGCACGCCGCCACCCTGTACATAGTTTCTCAGCGCATCCGTAATTGTGTCGGAGACGCTGTAGAGGGCGGGCGCAATCAGCAGTTTATACTGGCTATACAAGTCGATATCCTTCTCCGCCAAGAGGATGTCGCATTCTATATTCATTTCATAGAGGGCGTCGAAAACCCAGCGGAAAACGTCGTTGTAGGCCGGACCATCCTTGATCGGAAACCATTGCAGGGCGTCCAGAGAGACATTGTCCAGAAGGATTGCGACATGATTATGCTTTTTCAAATTGACCAGATGAGTACTGTATTTGGCAAAGTCCGCGCCGATGCGGCAGGCTTCCCGGTAGGTGGCGTTTTCTTTCAGGTTATGGCTGAGTACGCCTTTCCAGTAGGATTCGATGGCGTTGTGGATGGAGTGCCAGTGCCAGTACTCCACACAGTCGGCCCCGTTTGCCAGATGGCTGAACGCCTGCAGGCGCAGCTGCCCGGGATAGGGGAGCCAGCCGTGATTGCCCTGCGCCTCGGTTTCCAGAACGAGATAGTTGTCCTTTTTTAAGGAGCGTGCGATGGCGCCGCCGAAGGCGATCTCCTTTCCGGTGAGATCCTGCGCGGAGGGGTGGTAGATATCGCATCCGGCTATGGTGAGCGGTCCTGCTGCCTCCCACTGGTCCACCTCCGGCTGTAAGCCGAAAGAAAAGTCCCGCCAGTCGTAGTCGAAATTTTGTGTGATGAACTGGTCCGGGCGGGCGTATTCCTGCACGATGGCACATTGCCATGCGAGAAACTCCGACACCAGGTTTTGCTGGAATTTATGATATGCCGCGCCGAGGCTGGCGTTGATGGTGCCGCGCACGTCGGGAAAATCTTCCCACGCGTTGATCCGGTTGCTCCAGTAATCAAGCCCCCATGCCTGATTCAGGAGAGAAAGATCGTCGTGGAAGAGCTTCCGCACATAGTCTGCGAACTGTTCCTGGGCGTAGGCGGAACAGGTGTCGTAGGATTTGGTTTCATTGTCGAGCTGGAAGCCGATCACATGGTCATAAGGCTGTACTTCCTCCATGAGTCTGCGAATCATGCGCTCCGCGTGTTTTAGGTACATGGGGTGGGCGATATCCATGTTTTGCCTGTGTCCGTAACGCCCGGGACCGTCGTGGGTCTCGGTGATGATATCCGGATATTTGCGGGCAAGCCATGTGGGAACCGCGTAGGTGGGCGTGCCAACGATCACCTGAATGCCGTGCTTTTTCGAGCAGGACAGCATCCGGTGCAGATGGGTGAAATCGAAAACGCCGTCCTGCGGCTCCCATGTGCTCCATGTGGACTCCGCGATGCGGATCACATTCATACCCGCCTTTTTCATCATTTCCATATCGGTTTCGATGCGGTCTGTGGGAAGATATTCGTCGTAGTAGGCCGCGCCGTAGAGCAGTTTATTCATTTTCATCGGTTTTCCTCCTGATATAACAAATAGTTTTTATGATGCCGTTCCGACAAGGGACAGCCGGAAAGATTTCCGGGAAAAGTGTCTTACAGCATGGTTTCCAGCCGTTCCACCGCCAGCCGGATGTATTCGCCAAGAGAAGTTTCTGTGCATCCCGCGATAAAGTGATTGCAGCGGTTGACGGGAATCAGAATTTTAAAGGCTTTGCTTGCGCCCACGGCGGTGGCGATGGCGGGGGTAATTTCCCCGAGCAGGGCGTTTGCAAAGACGATGCCTACGGGACCTATGACGATATCCGCGTCGCCAGCGTTTACCAGCACGGCATTCTCGCCGGTTGCGCCGAAATCGGCCCCTGCCTTTAACATGGCGGCGGTGGCGGCGGTGTTGGTGCCGATGGCGTAAAGCTCTAAATCTTTATGTTTTGCCTTGATCTGTTCGATGACGGTCTTGCCGATGCGGCCGCCCTGTCCGTCGATGACGGTGATTTTCATATGGGGTTTCCTCCTTTATTTTGACCAATATAGTCGATGACGTGGCTTATCATGACGTGGCTTATCATAGTGTCTGCAATATATGGCTGTAAACGCGCAGGCGTTTCGCGCATGTCTATGGCAGGCAGTATTTTACAAAAAATTTCTCAAAGATAACAATAGTGTACCATAAGAGCACAACGTATAAAATAAAAAAATTTCCTTATAATACCCTTTATCAAATGATCGCGTTGCGATCATTGAGAGAATGCTTCGCATTCTCTGCACTAAAAAAAGTGGTGAAAAACGGGAGAAGTTATGTCAACTAATAGCGTGACCATTTATCTGAAAGCGGAACAGAATGTGGAGATACAGAAGCCGGAGGTGTGCGTCAAGGATATTGCGGCGCTGACCTGCGAGGATCCGCATGTGCTTGCGAAGGCAAAATCCCTGAAACTGTGGACGTTTCGGGAGGGGGAGAGCAAGAGGCAGGTAATCAGTGTGCTCAAGGTCGTGGAGGAGATCGGGAAGGCATGTCCCGGCGTGAGCGTGGAGAGTCTGGGTGAGGCGGATGTGCTTGTGGAGTGGATCAGTGTGGACAGGCATAAGGGGTTTGTCCAGTGGTGCAAGCTTGCCTTTGTGTCGCTGGTCAGCTTTTTCGGAACGGCCTTTACGATTATGGCTTTTCACAACGATATCGGGATCAACGAAGTGTTTTCCAGGCTCTATGAGATGGTGATGGGCTATCGGGGAGACGGGTACGGGATTCTGGAATTGTCCTACTCCCTGGGGCTGGCGGTGGGAATCATTGTATTCTTCAACCATATCGGCGGCAGGCGGATTACCAAAGACCCGACGCCAATCGAAGTGGAAATGCGGATTTATGAGGAGGATGTGAACAAAGCGCTCATTGCGACGGCGGACAGGGAGGGAAAGACCATTGATGTTTCTTAGACAGCTTCTTCTTTCGGTGATCGGGGCAAGCGCCGGACTGATCGTGTCGGCGGGTGTATTTACGGTGCTCATTTCGGTCGGGCTGATTCCGCGGTTTGCGGGGAAAATGCATGTGGCGAAAAAGGTGTTTGCGCTGGAGGAAATGGTGATCTTCGGCACGTTGACGGGCAGTTTTTTCAGCGTTTTCGGAGAGTGGGGAAAGATAGGCGGCTTTGTGAGATCCCATGCGCTCTTCGGGGCGGCCACGGATGGCGTGTGGGATCTTGCGGGGACACTGATACAGATTGTGTTCGGCCTGTTTGCGGGCATCTTTGTGGGGTGTCTTGCTCTCGCCATCGCGGAGATGTTAAATACCATCCCTGTTTTTGCCAGAAGGGTCGGTTTCCGCCACGGACTGGGGATTGCGATACTGGCCGTGGCGCTTGGGAAACTGGTGGGAAGTCTGATTTACTTTACCCAGCGGGTGTTTTTGTGATGGCATCTGTCTGGTGAGAATGTGAAATACAAAGGCGGATCAGGGAAATGGAAAACAGAAAAAGAAAAAGGAGAAGACAGATTATGGCACAAAATCAGGTACAGCAGGAAACAGAGAAACCGGAGGAAAAGATGACGCAGCAGGAGAAGGAGCAGGCTTACAGGCAGCATGTGGAGCAGGCGACGCCGAAATACAGTATGCCCCTGCGCATGGCCAGGGCTTTTGTTGTGGGCGGCATTATATGCGTGATCGGACAGTGCATTTTAAACTATGCCACGAACAGTATGGGACTTGATAAAGAGACGGCCGGTTCGTGGTGCTCCATGCTTCTTGTACTGGCAAGCGTGCTGCTGACAGGCTTCGGGCTTTATCATAAATGTGTGGAGTGGGGCGGCGCGGGCGCGCTCGTACCGATCACGGGTTTCGCGAACTCCGTGGCGTCGGCGGCCATCGAGTACCAGAAAGAGGGGCAGGTGTATGGTATCGGGTGTAAAATCTTTACCATCGCCGGGCCGGTGATTCTGTACGGCATATTCACGAGCTGGGCTCTTGGCGTGGTGTACTGGATCGGGAAGATATTGGGGATAGTGTGAGAAAAGGGCCGTTCCGGTCCCGGCGGAGCGGTGCAGCAGAAAGTCCGTTATTTCGCGGACGGAGACATCCGGTTACCGCACAGAGAGCGGTTTCCGGAACCGGGATCCGGTGACGGGCCTGTCAGCGGCATATGTCCTGTAACCGAAGGGGTATCATACCTTACATGGAAGAGAAATACAAGGAATGCGGCAAGGCGCTTGACATCTGCTTCCGTTATGCTATACTCATGTTGTTAACTTTTTACATAAATGGTTAACAAGAGGAGAAATGAAAACCAGAGAAGCGAAAACGAAAGAAGCGGGAGGAAAACATGGAAAAACAAAAATCATACGAATCCGGTATCAACACAGAAAATGCGAAGGCAGGCGTTACGGGGAGAAGGATCGGCACATTGGAAATGGTGCTTTGCGGGGTGTTTACCACGCTGATTGCGGTGGGTGCCTTTATCAAGGTTCCCGTGCCTGTGGTGCCCTTTACCCTGCAATTTCTGTTTACCATGCTGGCGGGCCTTTTGCTTGGCGGCAGACTTGGCGCGATGAGCGTCGGCGTCTATATTCTGCTGGGACTGGTGGGACTGCCCATCTTCGCGGAGGGCGGGGGATTCTGGTACATATTAAAGCCAAGCTTCGGCTATCTTCTCGGCTTTATGCTGGCTGCCTGGGTGACAGGCAGGATGGTGGAGCGCAGAGGACGGCTGACGACCGGATGGGTCATGGCCGTGAATTTTCTGGGACTTTTTATTGTCTACGCGGCCGGAATGGTATATTATTATGTAATCTGCAATTATGTGATTGACACGCCCATCGCAGTTGGACCGCTGTTTCTTTACTGTTTCGTGCTGGCTGTTCCGGGCGATATCTGCCTGTGCATACTGGCGGCAATTTTGACTGTAAGAGTCAAACCTGTATTTCAGAAAATGATGGAAGAGGGAAGACGGAAATGAGCAAAAATCTCTTTATTACCGGCACGGGGACGGATGTGGGGAAAACTTATGTGACCAGTCTGGTCATTAAGAAACTCAGGGAGAGCGGGGCAAACGCCGCCTACTACAAGGCGGCTATGAGCGGCAACGAAAGAAGGGCGGACGGGACGCTGATCCCTGGGGATGCCCTGTCTGTAAAGGAAGTTTCCGGGATTGCACAGCCTTTGGAGGAGATGTGCCCCTACATATATGAAAATGCCTATTCACCCCATCTGGCGGCCCGTATCGAGGGCGGACCGGTGGAGCTTTCCGTGGTGCGGGACGGCTTTCGGAAAGTCAGCGAAAAGTATGACTATGTGACCGTGGAGGGCAGCGGCGGTATTCTCTGTCCCATCCGCTATGACGGGGAGCGGATTATGCTGGAGGATGTGATACAAGACCTTGGCCTGTCCTGCCTGCTGGTCGCTGACGCGGGGCTTGGCACGATTAACAGTGTGGTGCTGACCGCAGAATATATGCGTGCCAGAAAGATTCCCATTGTGGGAATGATCTTTAACCGCTTTCATAAAGGCAATGTGATGGAGGAGGACAATATCCGCATGTGCGGGGAGCTGACAGGGCTTAAAACGCTTGCCTGCGTGCAGGAGGGTGACCGGGCGCTTGCTATGGAGGCGGAGGCGCTGCGGGCGTTGTATTGTTGATTGAGAAAGGTTTACATAATAGTTGTCCAATGTGTCCGGTGCGGTCAATAATTGAAAAAAGTTTACATAATGTGAAATAGAACAGGAAGAAAAGAGGATTTTGCCATGATCTGGTACCCTTACGAACAGATGAAAACGATGAAGCCCCCCTACGAGATCGTAGATGCGCAGGGCGTGTATCTCTATACAGGAGAGGGCGAAAAAATGATCGACTCCATCTCCTCCTGGTGGAGTGTGATTCACGGTTACAAGAATCCGGTGCTGACCAAAGCAGTCAAGGATCAGGCGGATGTTTTTTCCCATGTGATGCTGGGAGGGCTGACCCACCCTGCGGTGCGGAAGCTGTCGGATAAGCTGGCGTCGTGGCTGCCAGGTGATCTGGACTACTGCTTTTTTTCGGATTCCGGTTCGGTGGCGGTGGAGGTGGCGCTCAAGATGGCGCTCCAGTTTAACGTGAACAGGAAAGACAGCCGCAAGACGGTGCTTTCGCTCACCCACTCTTATCACGGCGATACCTTTAAGACCATGGAAGTCGGGGATGACGAGGATTATCATTTCGCTTTTGAGAACAAGCAGGGCGTTCTCCATATTCCGGCGGAAATACCGGCGCTGGAGGAGGCTTTTGAGAGGCATCATAAGGAGCTGAATTGTTTTATCGTGGAGCCGCTTTTGCAGGGAGCGGGCGGTATGCGGATGTACGGTCTGGACTTTTTGCGCCGGGCAAGGCAGCTCTGCGACCAATACGATGTACTGCTTATTTTTGACGAGGTGGCCACAGGTTTTGGGCGGACGGGATACCGGTTTGTGGCGGACGAGGTGCTGCCGGATATACTGGTGCTCGGCAAGGCTCTGACGGGCGGTTACATCGGTCATGCGGTGACGGTGGCGGGAGAAAAAGTTTATCAGGGATTTTACGGGGACGACCCGTCGCTTGCACTTATGCACGGGCCGACTTTTATGGGGAATGCGCTTGCATGCAGCGCAGCGCTCGCCTCGATTGAACTGTTTGAGGGACAGGACTATATGGCGAAGATTCGCCGGATCACGGAGATTATGCGGCGGGAGCTTGCGGACTTTTCCGATCCGCAGGTGAGAGAGGTGCGCATTATGGGCGGCTGCGCCTGTCTGGAAGTATTTGACGGGGCGTCTCTTACGGGGTATCAAGAGTTTGCGGCGAAACGGGGCGTGTTTGCCAGACCGTTCCTCCGATATCTCTACACGATGCCGCCCTATGTGATTGCGGAGGAGGAGCTTGTGAAGGTACTTTCCGTGATGAAGGAGTGGTTCTCGCAGACACGTTAATTTTGAAGAAAAAAGGGGTACATACAGATGGACAAGATCAAAGAATTACAGGAAAAATTATATCAGGGCGCGCTTCTTACAAAAGAGGAGATTATGCCCTTGACGGATATGCCTTTGGAGCCGCTTTGTCAGGCGGCGGACGAGATCAGACGGTATTTTTGCAAAGACCGTTTCGATCTGTGCACGATCATAAACGGAAAATGCGGGAAGTGTTCGGAGGACTGCAAATACTGCGCCCAGAGCGCCCATTATACCACGGCCTGCGGGGAGTCCTATCCGCTGCTTTCCACGGAGAAAATCGTGGAACAGGCGAAACACAATGCGGCGCAGGGCGTGCTGCGCTATTCCATCGTCACAAGCGGCAGGCGGCTTTCGGAGGCGGAGGTCGGGCAGGTTTGCGAGAGCATCCGCGCGGTGCGGCAGGAAGCCGGTATAGAAGTCTGCGTCTCCTTCGGTCTGCTTGGGGAGGCGGATTTTGTGAAGATCAGGGAAGCCGGGGCGTCACGCGTCCACTGTAATCTGGAGTCTTCCGAGCGGTATTTTTCACAGGTCTGCACGACCCACACTTACGCGGATAAGATAGAGACGCTGCTGGCGGCGAAGCGGGCGGGTCTGGAGGTTTGCAGCGGCGGTATTATGGGGCTTGGGGAAACCATGGAGGACCGGATCGATATGGTGCTGACGGCAAGAGCGCTTGGCGTAAAGTCCGTTCCCGTGAATGTGTTAAACCCGATTCCCGGCACGCCCTACGAAAATAATCCGGCGCTGACAAACGATGAGGTGCGCCGGATCGTGGCTGTTTTCCGTTTTATCATTCCGGATGCGTCGATCCGGCTGGCAGGCGGCAGAGGCCTTCTTGGCGATAAGGGGGAGAAATGCTTTGCGGGCGGCGCGAATGCGGCTATCAGCGGCGACATGCTGACGACGGCGGGCATTACCGTGGAAACGGATATGGCGCTTCTTGCGCGGATGGGGTATACTGTGGTAAAGGGATGAGCCGGCAAAAGGGCCGTGAAAGTCCCTGAAAGCGAACGGAAAACGGGAAGGAGCGGACAGTAAGTATGAACACATTTCAATACCGGGTGGTAAGCATAGACGGAGATTATGCGAATCTGGAGCGGATCGACGCGCCGGAGGACGGGTATAAACTGGTGGCACGCGCGCTTTTGCCGCCGGAGATCAGGGAGGGGTCAAAACTTTTGTATGAAATGATGACCTACTCGATTATGGAGGATTCGGATACACAAAAAGTTATGTAAACCGAATGCGCCGCGCGGGAAAATGGCTGTTTATGGCATTGCAATTTTTCGTGAAGTTCCTGTATAATTGAAAAAACGAGAGAACGGGAAGAAAAATCATGAAAGTACAATGCGGATACTGCGGACAGATGATCCCGGAAACGGTGAGAGAGGTGTAGATTTGAACAGGACAGAGCATGTGGTGAAGGAGGTTATGCCCGGTTCCATCGCGCAGGAGATGGGAATTGAGCCGGGCGACGTCCTTCTTTCTGTGAATGACAGTGAAATAGAGGATGTGTTCGATTACCGGTATCTGATGAAGGACGAGTATGTGGAGATTCTTGTGAGAAAGGCCGGCGGCGAGGAGTGGCTTTTAGAAATCGACAAGGATTATGACGAGGATCTGGGCGTGGAGTTTGAAAGCGGTCTGATGAGCGACTACCGTTCCTGCAGCAATAAGTGCATCTTCTGCTTTATCGACCAGATGCCGCCCGGTATGCGGGAAACGCTTTATTTCAAGGATGACGATGCAAGACTTTCCTTCCTGCAGGGCAATTATATTACCCTGACCAACATGTCTGAAAAGGACGTGGAGCGCATCATTCAGATGCAGCTTGCCCCGATTAACATTTCGGTGCAGACCACAAACCCGGAACTAAGATGCAAGATGCTTCACAACCGCTTTGCGGGGGAGAAGCTTCGTTTTCTCGACCGTTTTTATGAGGGGCATGTGGAGATGAACGGGCAGATTGTGTGCTGTAAGGGCGTGAACGACGGGGAAGAACTGCGGCGCAGCATTACGGATCTGATGAAATATCTGCCCTTTATGCGGAGCGTATCCGTGGTGCCCGCGGGAATCACGAAATTCAGGGAAGGTCTCTATCCGTTGACTCTGTTTACGAGGGAGGAGGCCGGACAGATCATTGACATGATAGAGGCATACCAGAAGATCTGTTTTGACCAATACGGTCTGCATTTTATTCATGCCAGCGACGAGCTTTATATGCTGGCGGAGCGGGATTTTCCGGAGGAGGAGCGCTACGACGGATATATCCAGTTGGAAAACGGCGTGGGTATGATGCGGCTTTTTCGGGAAGAATTTCGGGAAGCGATGGGAAGAGTCGTGAGTGACCGGAATAGTCAAGAGACACGGGGCGGTCAGAATAGTCAGGATGGCCGGAACGATCAGGAGACACAGGGCGGTCAGAATAGTCAGGATGGCTGGAATGATCAGGAGATACAGGACAGCCTGACAGCCTTAAAGCGGACGATCACCGTCGCCACGGGAAAGCTGGCTTTTTCCGTGATCCGGGAGGCGGCCGGGGAGCTGTGCAGCATGTGTCCGGGGCTTGCTATGCATGTCTTTCCCGTCCGAAACGATTTCTTCGGGGACACGATCACCGTTGCGGGACTGGTCACGGGACAGGATCTGATCGCGCAGCTTGGGGAGCGGCAGCGGGGAGGGGAGAACCTTGGCGATGTCCTTTTCATTCCTTCCAATATGCTGCGGAGTGGAGAGCAGGTTTTTCTGGATGACGTCACCGTGCAGGAGGTGGAGCGTGCGCTTGGGATTCCGGCGACGGTGATAGAGCCGGGCGGCGGGGACTTCGTGGAGGCGGTGTTAAACCCGGATTACCGCATGGACCGGAAAAACGAGAATTTTGTGTATGTGCAGGGATATGACAGGTAAAAGGACGTATGTGTCATATAATTCTGACAGGGATTAAGAGTTATGTTAACCAATATTGGGCGGAAGGAAAACGGAGACATGTCTTATACGATAAAAAAACTGGACAAGGCGGAGATCGGGCATATATATCAAACCTATATGGAGACCGATTTTCCCGCCGCGGAGTTAAAGCCGCTTAGCCATATCACAAGGAGCATGGATGCGGGTTACGGCTTTTCGCTGGGGATCTGCGAAGGGGAGACACTGGCGGGTTACGCCGTTTTTATACTCTGCGGGGAGACGCGGTGCGCGCTGCTGGACTATTTTGCAATTCTGGAAGACAGGAGGGGCGAGGGGCTCGGGCACCGCGCTTTTTCTCTGTTTGAGAGCTATTTTAGGGAAAATCTGCCGGAGGTGGACGGGATTTACATTGAGTCTGAGCGGATTTCAGCGGCGGAGAATGAGGCGCAGCGCCGGATCAGAGAACGTCGGATTGCATTCTATCTCTCCTGCGGCTGCGAAATGACGGCGTTTCGCTCCGTCCTGTTCGGCGTGGATTACAGCGTCCTTTACAGATCCGTCCGGGAGCGGGGGCAGGGGGCTTCTCTGACTGCGCTTGCCACCCTCTATAAAAAGATGTTTAAGCCGGAGCATTTCAACCGGTTTGTGAGCCTTGCCATGACGTAGGAAAAGCGTGTTTTCCTTGACTTTCAGGGGGGAGGGTATGATATAATAAAAGCGATATTATATACCCTTATACGCAGGAGAAGGAGGCTGGAAAAATGGAACTGGAAATTCTAAAAAATGAGGAGAAACGGATGAATATGATTCTGTTTCTGTTTCTCGTCGCAATCCCTGTCGTGGCCGTTGTCTACGTGCTTTTATTTAACGGTGGATCAGGAAAAGATACGATTGCGCTGCTGATGGTAGCCGCGAGTGTGGTGATCAGGGCGCTTGAAAAAAAGCTGGGTGCTTATGCGAAATATTTTTATATATCTGTTCTTCCGCTTTTCGGGGCGGTGACCCTTGTAGTAGGTACGCCCGGTGTCTTTGGCGCTATGGTAGAAGCGTATTTTCTGGTTCTGTTTTTAGCGGTTCCCTATTATGATTTGTCGGTTATCAAAGTGTGCGCGACGGTGACTGTTGTAGTCAATGCTGTGGCGCTGGTTATTTTCAGGCAGGCGTATCTTAGCATGTATACGCTGCCGATCTGGGTCTTTATCGTTATGGTGTATATCCTTGCGATTGCCGCTGCTGTATTTATTGTATTCCGGGCCAGATCCCTGTTTGCGGCGGTGGAGCAGAAAGAAGGAGAGGTGGAGGAGCTTCTGGCTAATGTGAGAGGCGCTTTCGAGGGATTGCAGGAGTCTTCCCAATCCATCTACGATTCCTTACATGCCTTTGAGCAGAGTTCTTCGGAGATCGCATCGTCTACAGAGGAAATATCCGCCAGCATGGAACAGCAGATAGAGCAGGTGGAGGGCAGCATTCAGATATTTAACGACCTGGACGGCAGGATCGGCGATTCCGAGGCCAGAGTCATTCAGACGGTGGAAAATGTGAAACAGTTGGAGGAGAAGAACAACGAGGGCATGGTGTCCATCGAAGAACTGTCTAAGAAATTCAGTGAGAATATCAAGGCGACGCAGGTGGCGTCCGAGGGTATGGCGGCGTTAGCCCAGAAGTCCAGCTCCATCGGCGAGATCATTGACAGCATCAGCCAGATCGCGAAGCAGACCAATCTGCTTGCTCTGAACGCAGCCATTGAGGCAGCCAGAGCGGGTGAGGCCGGAAAGGGCTTCGCGGTGGTTGCGGACGAGATTAACGCGCTGTCCGGAGAATCGGCTTCGGCGACGCAGAAGATCGACGCGATTTTGAAGGATATCATCGCCACCATCGACGATACGAACAAAGTGATTGACCGGAACACCGTAATTGTGCGGGAGTCCAACGAAAAACTGGATGACACGGTGAAGATTTTTGACACCATGCTGAAATCCTCCGAGCAGGTAATCGAGGAGACGGATAAGCTGAAAGGCGAGCTTTGCGGCATTGTGGAGATCAAGGAAAGATTACAGGATGCAATGTCTCAGGTCGAGAAAATATCTCAGGTTTCCGTGCAGGGAACGACGGAGATCAGCTCCTCCACAGAAAAGCAGGTGTCGGGAGTGGAGACGATCCTTTCCTCCATGGCCAAGGTACAGTCCGGCATCGACCGTCTTGCAAATATTTTAAATTAGAGTTACAATAACCAAAGGAAGATAACAATTATGACATGTCCCGCTGACCGGCGGGACATGTTCGCGTATCGGGGGTTAAAATGAACGGGAAAGAGACAGTCATCGGCCTGCTGGCTCATGTGGATGCAGGCAAAACGACTTTGGCGGAGCGTATGCTCTACATGGCGGGGGCGATCAGAAATCCGGGCCGTGTGGATCACAGGGATACGTTTCTGGATACGGACGCGCAGGAGAGGGACCGCGGCATCACGATTTTTTCCAAGCAGGCGCGTTTTTCATGGCAGGACAGAGAGGTGACGCTTTTAGATACGCCCGGTCATGTGGACTTTTCGGCGGAAATGGAGCGGACGCTGCAGGTTCTGGACTGTGCGGTGCTGATTATAAACGGTGCAGACGGGGTGCAGAGCCACACGCTGACTTTGTGGAGACTGCTGGAACGCTATCAGGTGCCGGTATTTCTCTTTATCAATAAGATGGATCAGCCTGATACAGACGAGGACAGGCTGCTTTCGGGTGTGCAGAAAGAGCTGGACGGACGCTGTGTGTCCTTTGCCTGTCCGGGCAAAGAGCGGACGACTGCGTTTTATGAGAATATTGCGGTCTGTGATGAGGCACTGCTGGAGCGGTATCTGGAGCGGGTGGAGCAGGGAACGGGAGAGCCGGAGACGGAGGAGCAGACCGGCTCTGCAAGGCAGCGGCCACAGACAAAACAGAGAGGAGCGGAGCCGCTGATCAGTGACGGGGAGATTGGGGCTTTGGTCGGAAGCCGGAATCTTTTTCCGTGCTTTTTCGGTTCCGCTCTGCACGGGGACGGCGTGGAGGCGCTGCTTGACGCGCTCGCGGCATATGCGCCTGCGCCGGTGTACGGGGAAGCGTTCGGGGCGCGGGTCTTTAAGATTACGAGAGATGCGCAGGGCAATCGTCTGACGCATATCAAGGTGACCGGAGGCAGTCTTCAAGTGAAGCAGACGATCATGCCGGCGGACAAACCGGAGCCGGCCGGGCGTGCGAAAACAGGCAGGCCAGAGACGGCTGGGGCGTCAAAGACAGGCAGGTCAGAGACGGCTGGGGCGTCAAAGGCAGGCAGGCCAGAGACGGTTGGAGCGGCGAAATCCGGGAGGACGGCCGGGGCAGTGTCAGGCTGCGGGGAAAAGATCGACCAGATCCGTCAATATTCCGGGGAAAAATACGTGACGGTGCAGGAGGCGCAGGCCGGTAGTGTCTGTGCGCTTCTGGGGCCGGAGCACACATATTGCGGACAGGGACTTGGGGCAGAGCAGGAGACGGTGTGGCCGGTCCTGGAGCCGGTTATGACTTATCGGGTCAATCCGCCGGAAGGATGTGATATCCATGATATGTACTCAAAGTTATGTAAACTCGAAGAGGAGGAACCGCAGCTTCACCTTGTCAGGCAGGAGCAGAGCGGGGAAATCCACGTCAGACTGATGGGCGAGGTCCAGATTGAGATTTTAAAGAAATTGATTTTTGAGCGTTTCGGCATGGAAGTGGAGTTCGATGAGGGGAGCGTACTCTACAAGGAAACCATCGCCGATGTGGCGGAGGGTGTGGGACACTTTGAACCGCTCAGACATTACGCGGAGGTGCATCTGATTCTGGAGCCGGGGGAGCGCGGCAGCGGCCTTACGTTCCGGAGCTTGTGCAGCGAGGATAAGCTGGACCGGAACTGGCAGCGGCTGATTCTGACGCATTTGGAGGAAAAAACCCACCTTGGTGTTCTTACGGGATCGCCGGTTACGGATATGCAGATCACGCTGGCGGCAGGAAAATCCCATGTGAAGCACACGGAGGGCGGCGATTTCAGGCAGGCTACCTACCGTGCGGTCAGGCATGGGCTGTGTCGGGCAAAGAGCGTGCTGTTAGAGCCGGTTTATGAATTTCGCATGGAGCTGCCCGCCTCGCTGGTGGGGCGGGCCATGACGGACGTGCAGGCTATGTGCGGACGTTTTGACGCGCCGGAGACTGTTGGGGAAGAAGCGTGTCTTACGGGCACGGTGCCGGTTTCCGAATTTGGCGGTTACCAGACAAGAATGCTTGCCTATTCCGGTGGAAAGGGCAGGCTGTTTACGAGACTGCGGGGCTATGAACCATGTCACAATGCGGATGAGGTCATAGAGCGGATCGGCTATGAGGCGGAGCACGATACGGACAATCCGTGCAGCTCTGTGTTCTGCGCCCACGGCGCGGGTTTTGTGGTGGAGTGGGATCAGGTGGAAGCGTACATGCATCTGGAACCGATGCTGAAAGCGGGATGGCGGCTGTGGGACGGCAGCATTTACGGCGCGGATGATGAAAATGACCAAAATGGTCAAAATCTTCGGTATACAGGAGGCGGCGCAGGAGATAACGGAGCGGGAAACTTTGCCGAACGATATGCAAAACGTGCATCCGGAGGCGGATCGACGGTTGACTTTATTGGTCAGGATGAGGTGGAGGAGATCTTCACCCGGACTTTCGGGTCAAAGGAGCCGAAAAAACAGGGGTGGGCCAGAACGATCCGGGCGAAGACGCCCGCGCCTGCCGAGGTGGAGTACCGTGGCGGTCAGGCAAAACAGGAGGAGTACCTGCTGGTGGACGGCTACAATATTATCTTTGCATGGGAGGAGCTTTCAGGGCTTGCCGGATCGGACTTAAATGCCGCCAGAGGGAGGCTTACGGATATTCTCTGTAACTATCAGGCATTTCGGAAAATGCATCTGATTCTGGTGTTTGACGCGTACCGTGTGAAGGGAAATCCCGGCAGCGTGGAGCGGTACCACAACATCGACGTGGTCTACACGAAGGAGGCCGAGACGGCGGATCAGTATATTGAGAAGGTGACCCATGAGATGAGCCGGAAAAACCATCATGTGCGTGTGGCCACCTCCGACGGGCTTGAGCAGATTATCATTATGGGGGCCGGCGCCATCCGCGTTTCCGCGAGGGAACTTCTCGAGGAGATACGGGCGGCGGAGGCGGAGATGCGGGAGAACTATATGAATTAACGTAGTATCAAGCATAAGCAGACTCGAAATGCTTCGCATTTCTCGTTCGCGTTGCTCGTCAGAACCCGCTCGAATCATCCGCTCATGCAGGCATGGCGTCTGGTTCGCGTTGCTCGTCATAAGCAACTGACACCATGCTTTCATGCAAGCATGAGTATGATGCCAGTTACTTATGACTCTGCTTATGCGCGCACCTTAAGATTTTTATAAGAAATCCCACGACTTTTTTATAAGGACTTCTTTTTATGATAGGTTCAGGCTCAGGAACGGTTCAGCAGTCGTTTGTACAGGGAAATGTCTGGAAGAAGCGGCGCAGGGACGGTTCCGCGGATGAAGGAGGTAAGATTTTAAGATGGATGCATGTGTGCTTGTGGTGGACGATGACAGAGAGATCGTGCGGGCGATTGCCCTTCTTCTGGAAAAGGAAGGTTACCGTGTGATCAAGGCTTACGACGGTATGGAGGCATTGCGGATTCTGGCGGAGACAGAGGTGCAGCTTATCATCATGGATGTGATGATGCCGAAGCTTGACGGACTGTCTGCCATGATGAAGATCAGGGAGCGCAAGAACCTTCCGATTATCGTTCTGAGCGCGAAGACGGAGGAGACAGACAAGATTCTGGGTCTTTCCATGGGGGCGGACGACTATGTGGCGAAGCCCTTCCACCCGCAGGAGCTGGCGGCCCGGGTGAAAAGCCAGCTTCGCAGATACACAATGCTTGGCGGCATCCATGCGCAGAATGAGGCGGAAGAGATCGTAAACGGCAGACTGTGTTACCGTCTTAAGGAGCGCACGCTCTATGCGGACGGGGAGCCGGTCAGACTGACCGCCACGGAGACGAAGATCATGGAGCTTCTGATGAAGAACCGTGGGCGGATCTTTCCGGCGGAGGAGATTTATGAGAGAGTCTGGGAGGAACCCTCCTTTTCGCCGGAGAATACGGTGATGGTGCATATCCGGCACATCCGGGAGAAAATCGAACTCAATCCGAAAGAGCCAGAATATGTAAAGGTGGTGTGGGGCATTGGTTACAAAATGGAAAAAAAGTAAGTCGGTATTCAGTTTTACAGCGTTTGCAGCAGGATTGACCATGATGGTCATAAATCTGGCTCCCGCGGTGGGCATGACTGCGGCCTGCGGTATAGATGTCTTCGAGGGACAGCCGGATTATCAGGAAAGCGAGGAGTTCCGGTATCAGATCAGCGAGAGACTGTCCATGCTCATGGGCGTGGCGGCATGGGGAAAGAACGATTCGGGAAATGAAGCTGACGGCACAGATGCGAAATCCAGGGCCGGTCAGGAGTTAAATAACAGGCCGCTGCAAGAGGCGGTGACAGTACAGGAAGAGACTGTCGTGGAACAAGTCGCGGATTATGCGGGTGAAGCCGCCGCAGAGTTTTGGGACAATGTGGAAGGGCCGGAGGCTTTTGGCGGTGACTGGGATGCATACCAGCAATATCTGGAGGAACAGCAGGCGTACTATGATGAGATGATGAATGAATACGGATATGTCGGTGCGGGTGGTTACGACGATTACTATGGCTGGATTTACAGCTATGATTTTGGCGATCAGGAAAGTCTGGACCGGTATATGGCGGATATGGCCAAAGACAAGAATCTCCGCTATGCCGTGATCTGTCAGAATAAGCTGCTCTACTCGAATATGGAAGGTTTCGCGGAAAAAGCGGGGCAGGAATGGAATGGAGAGGATTTCTCACAGACGCTCGATGCGGAAGCGTACAATTTTATCTTATGGTACAACAAAGAAAACGACGGCAAGGTGCAGATCGCGAAGGACGGTATGGAGGAGAATGTGTATGGCAACGGCGTCTACAGCGATAATAGCCGCTGGCGGGTGCCGGGCTACGCAAACTTTACGATCGGAGAGTCCTTCGGGGATGTGGTGGTCTTTCTGGCGGTGGCCAAAAATCCGCAGCTCTACATGGTGAGAGAGGACGGCAGCAGCAGGGTGACGCAGTATGGCGGCAGACTTTACGACATGAGACAGAATATGGTCTGCCTGCAAAACGCTGTCTGGCGGGCTGTGTTTTTCATGACGGCCGCCGCTGTTCTTCTGGCGATTGCCTTTCTTATGAGGAAAAGCAGACGGCAGGCGGTGGAGCGGATCGCGGATTTCCTGAGAATAATCTGTCTGGAGGTCAAGGTTTTGCTGCTGCCTTTTCTGACGATTCTCTTAGCGGGAAAGAGTGCGGGACCGTTCCTGCGTCTTGCCAGGTGGTGTATGTACGGGTTCTCCTACTATAACCGGGGCGGCGACTATATTTACGAGATCGCCAGACTTACGGAGGCTGGTGTATATCTGGCTGTCTGGTTCTGGCTCATATATCTGGTTGTTCTGGACTTTCGGATGAATCGGGGAAGGCAGAAAAGGCCGCTCTTTGATCTCCTAAAGGTGAAGGATTTCAAGTATCCGATCCAGAAAAGACTGGTACGGAGAAAGCAGCGGACGCTGATTGCAGAGATTAGTCTGAGCATACTGTTTGCGGCGGTCCTCTGTGCGGTGTGGCTGTTTATGCAAGAATACACGACTTATCTCACAGGCGGTTACAATTACAGCTATGTATATGATGCGTATGAAGGCGTAGCGCAGGAGCTTGGCTATCCGTCCGGACTGGCAGGATTCTATATAGCTTATCTGATGATGCCCGGTTTCGTTTTCGCCGCCTTAGGTACCTTTACCATGATTACATTTATCGATCTGCGTAAAACCTATCGTCTGGCCGTGGATATCGGTGCGCTCGCCGACCAGATCCTTGCGGTGCGGGAGGGCAGTCTGACGGAAGCGCTGGTTTTATCTGAGGACTCAGATCTGCGGGAGGCGGCAGACAACTTAAACCAGATACAAAGAGGCATGGAGACGGCGCTCGCAGAGCAGGTGAAGAGCGAGCGGATGAAGGTGGATCTGGTGACCAATGTGTCTCACGACATCAAGACGCCCCTCACCTCCATCATCAGCTATGCGGAGCTGCTGCGGCAGGAGAAAGAACTGCCTCAGCATGTGAAGGAGTATATCCAGATTCTTGGGGAAAAGGCGGAGCGGCTGCGCGGCATCGTGCAGGATGTGTTTGAGATCAGCAAAGCCACTTCAGGTCAGCTTCCGATGCAGATGGAAGTGCTGGATATGGGCAAGCTCCTGCGGCAGACCCTTGCGGATATGAATGACCAAATTAGTCAAAGCACGCTTGTCATGCGGACGGCGATACCGGAAACGTCCGTGGAGGTGACGGCGGACGGACAAAGACTTTACCGGGTGTTCCAGAATCTTTTGCAGAATGCGCTTCGTTATTCACTGGAGGGATCGCGGGTATACCTTTCGCTGACAGAGGAGGCCGGACAGGCAGTTGTGCGCATCAAGAATACCTCTGGTATGGAGCTTACGGCTTCGAAGGACTTTACGGAGCGTTTCGTGCGGGGCGACGAGAGCCGCACCGACGGCGGCAGCGGGCTTGGCCTTTCCATCGCGAAGAGCTTTACGGAGGCCTGCGGCGGAAGCCTGACGGTGGAGACGGACGCGGACCTGTTTACGGTGACGGTGGCTTTTCCGGTCAGCGGACAGGAGCAGGCGAAAGACAAGGTGGCGCCCAGAACGACAGAAGGGCAAGGGAAAGAGGCAATACAGGACAGTGAGAAGCCGGTGACACCGGAGGAGGTGGAGTCGGTATGAGGAAAAAAAGTCTGACAGCCGTGCCGCCTGTCTATGGGGCGGCACGGAATAAGCAGAGCAGAGTGCGGAACAAGCGCAGAAGCGTGCGGCTGTGCGGCGTCTGTCTGGGATTGAGTGTGGCGGTGACAGCCTGTGGCACAGACGGACGCGGGGGCGGCGGGCAGGCTGCTTCGGAAATACAAAGTGTGCAGAATGAGCAGGAGGCAGCGGGCACACAGAAGGAAGAGGAGATCAGGAAACAGGTTCTGGCGGAAATGAGCGAAGAACAGAGAAACTGGATGGGCGGTCTCTCCAAAGAACAGCGGTTGGCAGATTTCGAGAGCCTTTGCGACGGTCTGCGGGAAAATTACCCCTATGTGAAACTGGCGAAACGACAGGCAGGGGCGGATCTGGATGTGCTGGAAAAGGATTATCGGACAAAAGTGGAACAGTGTACATGCGACGATGTCTTTTACGATGTGTTAAAGGATTTTATCGGGGAATTTTCGTTCACGGGTCATCTGGATCTCTGGGGACGGCGGTATGAGAGTGAGCTTGCGTCCAAGCGGGAGTTTGTAAAAGAGCCGGGGCAGGAGATACGGTATAAGCCTTATGTGGACGCGCTGGACAATCCTGTTTCACATAGGACGTATGCTTCCATGACAAAGTATTATCAGGAAATGGAATGCAGGATGGAGGAGAAGCGGACGAAAGAGAACGGCGGAGCGCGCGGAGAAGCGGCAGAGGCAGCGTCAGCCGTGGAAACCGTTGAGGAGGAGGCGCCTGCCAATGTGGAGACGAAAATTCTGGAGCAGGGAAAAACAGCTTATGTTTTCATCGACGCATTTGATTTTGAGCAGATGGAGGCTGACCGTAAGATATTGCTGCCTTTTTATGAGGAAGTTGGAGACTATGAAAATTTAATTATTGATATCACAAATAATTTAGGCGGCAGTATGCGGTATTTTGACGAGCTTGTGACTGCGCCACTGACAAAGAAAACGTTGACAGTGCCGGGATATCAGCTTTTTAAAGACGGGGAGAACAACGAAACCTTCCTGCGGATAAAGGAGGGTGCGGCATCCGAGCTGTATCAGCCGGTCAGCGAACTTCCCGCTATGCCGGAGCTGAACCGGGAGGACGCCGCGGACTGCGACTGGTTTTGGCGGGAAGACTATGTGGTGGAACCGGCGGGAGACGGATTTGACGGGAAGATATGGCTACTGGTGAGCGAAAACAATTATTCTTCCGCCGAGTATGCGGCCATGTTTTCCAAAGAAAGCGGTTTCGCCACGCTGGTTGGCCGGACGACGAGCGGGGACGGGATCGGCACAGATCCGGTTTACCTGATTTTACCAAACAGTGGTCTGGTGGTGCAGTACAGTCCCATGTACGGGGTGACGGCGGACGGCGTCGGGAGTGAGGCGTGTGGCACCGTGCCGGATATCGTGAGTCCGGAAGGGGAGAGCGCGCTGGAGACTTGCTTAAGACAGATAGAGCAGGGATCATAAAAAACGGTATTTCGTTTAAAAACACGGTTGACATGCGGCAATAATTGCATCGAAAACGGGATATTGGAGGATGTTTTGAGAAAAAAGCGGTCGCATGTACTTGGTATGATATTGGAAGAATTTGATGCGGAAAAGTATGAGAGAACTATCCGTGCAGAGGGAAGGCAGGAGGAAAGAGAAGAAAGCATTCGATATATAGTGGAACTGCTGCAGGAGGTCGGGCAGACAAAAATGTTTGTCACAGATAAGATTGCGGAGAAATATGTCCTTTCGCATACGGAGGCGGAGGAGATAACAAACCAGTACTGGAAACAGAGGTGAATCAGCCGGTTACCCGTACATAAACGGCAGGAGCCCGTCAAGGCTCCTGCTGCTTTTCTTTCCGTACAAACATCAGTCCGAACGTTCCCACACCGCAGTTGCTTGACACGGTGGCGGATGCCTTTTGCAGAATCACCTGATCAAAGTGGATGTATTTTTCCACGATTTCTACAATTTCATCAATCTGCTTCACGCTGCAGCCCGCGTAGGTGACGAAGAGAAGGCGGGTGTCGATCTGTCTGCTGTGCGAAAAGAGCTTTTTGATATACTGTCTGACTGCCCCGTGCATATTGCCGGATTCGATACACCACAGTTTTAACCTGTTTTTGGACATGGACAGCACCGGATGGAGATGCATCACGGTGCAGAGCCTGTGGACTGCGCCGCTTACTTTGCCGTTGCGGTAGAGCGTGGCGGTGTCTGGCACAAGGAAGTTGGAGAAAACCCGCTCGCGGTATGCGTCAAGCGCTTCGAGGATCTCATCTGCGCTGCGTCCTTCTTCTGCCAGCTTTGCGGCATAGAGCACTATGAGACCGTAGCCGCTGCTGATGTGGGCAGAGTCTGTCACAGTGACGTTGTCGAAGGTTTTGGCGGCCTGCGTGGCGTTTGGATAAGCGCCGCTTAAGTCTGCGGTGGCCGTAATATGGATGACGTGCTCCGCCTCCGTCAGTGTCTCCGCGAAGAAATATTCATATTCGGACGGGTCTGCCGTGGAGGAGTGGGAGTGGTTCCCCTCCTTTTGCAGATAGGACAGCAGGCTGTCGGAGGAAATCTCAAGCAGATCGCAGAAACGTCCCTCCCCGGTATGTACATAGCAGTACATAAGGCGGATGTGGAACCGTTCCAGAAGGTCTTTCGGAAGGTCGCAGATGCAGTCTGCGGTAATGGCGGTCTTGCGTTTGCGGACGCTGCTTATCTGGTTCAGTCCTTCCATATCGTCCGTTTTTTCGTCTGCGTCCTGCGCCATATACTCGATCAGCGCGGGCGGCAGATATTTGAGCAGTCCGGCCTCCAGGAGCGGTGCGCTGACGGGCTTGGCCAGATAGCCGTCGAAGCCCAGATTCTGGTATACCTGCTCCGCGTCGGACATGACATTGGCGGTGAGGGCAATCACAGGGGTTTTCTGGCAGAATCCCTTTGTCTGGCTGCGGATGGCGCGCAGGGTGGCGGCGCCGTCCATATCCGGCATCATATGATCCATGAGAATGACGTGGTAAGTGTTTTTGGCCGTCTTTTTCAGGGCTTCTCTGCCGCTTTCCGCGGTATCTGTTTTTACTTTGGTATCCCGCAGCAGCTTTACCGCTACCATCAGGTTCATGGAGTTGTCGTCCACGACCAGTATGCGGGCGTCCGGCGCGATAAAGCTCTGCCGGTAGACGGCGCGTTGGCTCAGCTGCTTCTGTGCCGCGAAGTTGATGACGCCGATGGGACGTACATTGACGATGCGCTGTCTCAGCTCTATGGTGAAGGTGGAACCTTTGTGGTAAACGCTGTCCACGCTGATCCGTCCGCCCATCATTTCCATAAGCTGTTTGGAGATAGTGAGACCGAGACCTGTTCCCTCAATGTTGCGGTTATCCGATTCGTCCACACGCTTGAAAGAGCGGAAGAGATCGTTCAGGCTTTCTTTGCGGATGCCCATGCCGGTATCCTGCACCGAAATGCGCAGGAGAATCTGGTCTGCGGCAACGCGCTCTCCCTGAGCGGACAGGGTGACAGAACCGGTATCCGTGTATTTGACTGCATTGGTCAACATATTGGTGACGACCTGTTTGATGCGCACTTCATCGCCGTAGAGCATGGAAGGGATCTGGGGATCAATGTCCACTTTAAATTCCAGATTTTTCTGGTGGGCGCGAATCCAGATCAGATTGACCAGATCGCTGAACATGGAGCTGATCGCATACTGGGTCGGCACGATATCCATTCTGCCGGATTCCAGCTTTGAGAGATCGAGAATGTCGTTTATCGTGGTGAGCAGCATTTTGCTGGCATTCTGGATATTGATGGCGTTTTCCGCGATCTCGTCGGAGATATCCTCGCGCAGAATCATTTCATTTAAGCCGATAATCGTGTTGATGGGTGTCCGGATTTCGTGGCTCATATTGGCGAAAAAGGTGTCCTTGGAGCGGGCAATCTGCTCCACCTCTTTTTTCTGCTCCTCTGCGGTCCGTTTTTCCTGCTCATACGTTTTGCTCTGCATTTTCAGAAGGACGCCGATAAACAGGCTGACACAGACGAGCGCGATAAAGGAGTCCGAAAAACTGTAGAATCTGGTGGAAGGTGGCACAAGATCCGGACGGCAGTAGCACAGCAGATAAGTTCCCAGAAAAGAGAGGAGGGAGAGCGTCATTGCGATTGCGAAGTCCCGTCCCTCAAACAAAAGAAAAATATAGACAAGCCCCAGCACAAACCAGACGGGCATACCGCTCTCGGTGCCGCCGCTGTTGACAAAGAGCATGGGGAAGAAGCAGGCGTTGGTGCCGATGACGAGAAGCCATGAGGCTTTTTTGCTGTCGCCCTGCGTGAGGGTGATCCGGATGGAAAGGCCGGAGAGCGCGCATATGGGCACCAGCGAATATAAAACTTTGGGATCCGCCCCGGGAAGGACAAGAACGATGCCGATCAGGGAGGAGGCGAACACCAGAAGCATTACCATCCGGTTCAGCCGCTCCCGAAACGCAAGATGCTTCGGAAAAAGGGTTTTTATGAAGCGCTGCCATTTTTTTCGCATAGGTTATTTATCCATCCTTTCCAGAATTTCCAGGGCGCCAAGGAAGTCAAAATCCTGCGTCAGCTCCCGCAGACTGTCTGCCAGCCCGGTCAGAGATTCGCCCTCGTGCGCAAACAGCGAAAGCCGGTCCAGAAGCGCCGGAAGATCCTCGTTCTCGAAGGCGGACAGCTTTTCTTCGATCTGCGAAAGGAGAGCATACAGTGCGTCGGCATCCTCCTCCGCGGGCATATTTTCTGTCGTCCCCTTTGCGGAGGCGGAAAGCTGTGGTTTTAAGCCGTCCTTTGCCGGAGGGAAAGCCGGTGCTTCCGGCATTTCCATGTCCGGGTAAACGAAAGCGTTCCCGTCCAGGGCATCCAGAAGGCGGTTGTGGTCAGCCATCATCGCCTCATGGTGTTCCAGAATATATGCGATCCGGTTTTCCTTACCGGCCATTTCCAGTTCTTCTGCCATTCTGGACAATTCGCCCGCTCCTATGCCCTTCGCGTTGCCCTTCAGGGCGTGGACACAGATCACATAGTTTTTCCAATCCTGCTCCCCGAAGCAGCGGGTCAGATTATTCCGGCGTTTTTTGCCCTCCGCATGGAACATCGCGATGATCTCACGAAAACCCGCCTCGTCCCCGCAGTAGGCGAGCGCCTGCTCCACGTCTACTCCGGCTCTGGCCAGATGAAGCCGGCCTTTGGAGACATCGTCCCGCTCCTGAAACGGATCGGAGCCGTCTGCCGCGGCGGGGACTTCTGCCTGCGGGAGCGTGCCCTTTTCGTCCGTTACTGTGTCTTTCTGCACGGCGGATGCCGCTTCGTCTGCGGCTTCCTCTGCGGGAGCGGTTGGAATCGTCACGTCTTCCACGGGAATCTGCATCTGGGAAGGAAGGTAGCGGCGCAGGATGCGCTCCAGCACGCTTAGCTCGATCGGCTTGGCGATAAAGTCGCTGAAGCCTTCCGATATAAACATTTCCCGTGCGCCGCCGATGGCGTTGGCGGTAAAGGCTATGACGGGAAGCGACTGGTAGTACAGCCCCGGTTTCTGGCGGATTTTATGCAGCGTCTCCACGCCGTCCATCTCCGGCATCATATGATCCAGAAAGACGCAGTCAAAACTGGCTGCATTCAGTTTTTCCAAGGCCTCCTGCCCGCTGCCCGCCAGGGTGACATTCAGTTGGTAGGGCAGAAGAAGTCTGGACATAACCTTAAGGTTCATGGCGTTATCGTCTACGATCAGCACATGCGCCTGCGGCGCAATGAACTTATTATGTAAACCTAAATGCTGGTCTTCGCCGTAGAGCGCTTTCTGGCCGTTAAACACAGCGGCGATGGACAGCACCGTAAAAGGTTTGTATATGCGAAGCATATTTCCGGGCAAGGGCTGTTCCTGATCGTAGTCCAGAAGCAGCACCACGGTTCTTTCGGTGCACAGCCTGTCGAAGAAGAGGCGGTCCTCATTATATTCTTCCCAGCCGATAAAGATATGGGTGTAGGCCTCGCGGTCAATCCGGCGTTTCAGCTCAGGGAGATTCCGGCAGATGCGGAAGGGAAAATCGAACTGGCTGACGATGTGCTGCATACAATTTTCATAGCCTTCCCGCACTACGGTGTAGTCGTATTTGTCGAGATTGATATAGCAGGCCGCGAAGAGGCTGGTTTTATCCCTGACAGATACGATGGGCGTTTCGTCCAGAACCTTCTGCGGAATCGTGAACTGAAATTCGCTGCCGGTGCCGGGGGTGCTTTCCACCGTCATAAAGCCGCCCATGCTGCGCACGAGAGCCTGTGAGATGGCAAGCCCGAGTCCCACGCCGCCTGCCTCCCGGTTTCTTTTGGTGTTGACCTGACTAAAGCTGGTAAAGATTTTCTCCATGTCTGTGCGTTCGATGCCGATGCCGGAGTCCCGTACACTGACCTGCAGATTGATGCCGTACTCTTCTTTACGACCCGTGATGCGCAGGATTACGCCGCCCTCTTTTGTGAATTTGACAGCGTTTCCGAGCAGATTCATCACAACGCGCCGGAATTTCTGCTCGTCTCCCAGGAGATTGCATGGCAGGCAGGCCTCGCAGTCAACGATCAGCTCCAGATGCCGTATGTGATCCATGGTCAGCGTCATGTTGATGATGTCGGTGATGGTGGAAGTGATATTGTAGCTTTCCTCCGCAAGCGTAAGCTTCCCTGACGCAAGCTCGGAGAAATCCAGAATATTGCTGACTGTGGAAAGCAGGTTTCTTCCCGCGGTCTGGATATCCAGCACGTCCCGGCGCACGCAGGCCGGCAGATCCTCCTGTAAAACAGCCTCGCTCATGCCGCATACCGCATTGATCGGGGTGCGTATTTCATGGGACACATTGACGAGAAAATCGTCCTTGCTGCGCTCCGCTATTTCCAGTTCCCGTATCTTTTCGATCAGAAGTTCGCTTGCCTCCCGCCTGTTTTTCTGGATAATCCAGATGACTGCGGAAACCGTGTAGAGGGAGAGAAACTGGACGCCGAGTCTTAAAGCGCTACGGGGGCCGGTAATGGCGATGGTTCTTGCGACAAAGCCGTGATAAAAAAAGAGGAAAAAGGGGACGACAAGTCCCGGGTAGAGAATCTGCTGCGTATTGAAGATGCTGAGCAGTACGATCACGCCTGCCATGGTGACAAGCATGGCAGAAAAAGTGTCCGTAAACAGGGCATAGAGGATGAACTCGGTCCAGCACGCGATGCTGATGAAATTCGCCCGACGGGGGTGATCCCAGTATTCCCGGAAATAGATAAACCAGCCGGAAACGGTCGGGAGAAAAAGAAGCTCCCTGATATAGATGCTCCAGCCTGAGAGAAGGCCGGTGGCAAATGAGGCAGCCGTGTAGAGGCTTAAGACAATGAGCACGATGCGCTCCAGTCTTCTTTCGGTACGTTCCGTTTGAAAATGTATATTATCCAAGGCAGTCAACGCTCCTTTCCGGACGTGAGAAGAACTTCTAACCGCGCTTATGTATCGTTGATGTGAAGCACTTCCTTCAACTGCGGCAGCATGTCCATAAACACGTCCAGAATCACCGGATCGAACTGCGTGCCCCGCCCTTCCGACATGATCTGCATAATCCGCTCGATGGGTCTGACGGGCGGTTTGTAGCACCGCTCCTCATAGAGCGCGTCGAACACGTCCGCAACGGCCATAATCCGCGCTGAGAGAGGGATACTGGTTCCGGTAAGTCCCGCAGGATATCCCGTGCCGTCCCATCTCTCGTGATGATAGAGGGCGATATCCTCCACCAGCCGCACATAAGGCCCGTCCTCGATGTCGCCGATGATGGTCTGGATGATTTTGCCGCTGTGGGTTGTGTGCAGTTTCATTGTCTCAAATTCTTCCGGGGTCAGTCTGCCGGGCTTTTGTAAAATGGCGTCCGGGATTTTTATTTTTCCCACGTCATGCAAAGGGGCGGCCTTACACAGATCTTCAATATACGCGGGAGTAAGCTCTTTTGTAAAATGGCCTCTTGAGAGAAGCTCGGTGGCGATCATCCTGACGTAGTTTTGCGTATTTTTTACATGTTTTCCGGTGCTGCCGTCGCGGCTCTCGATCAGATTGGCCATACCGATCACGACGGAATCCTGAATCCGTCCGAGACGCATGGAGTCCTCCATGATTTTCTGCGCCTGCGCGTTAACCATGTTCTCCAGATTGTGTCGGTACTGGTCAAGCTCGATGGTCTTGCTGACACGGCTTAAAAGAATATCGGGCACAAAGGGTTTTGCCACGAAATCCGTGGCGCCCATCCGGAAACATCTGACCTCCGTCTCCGCCAGAGAGTCCGCCGTCAGAAAAATCACGGGAATGGATTTGGTATGTGCATTGGAGCGAAGCCGTTCCATCACCTCGAAACCGTCCATATCCGGCATGTTGATATCCAGAAGGATCAGGTCGGGACGGTGGTTTTCCAGATATTTGAGAGCCGCCTGTCCGGAATTGGACGCGGCTATGCGGTACTGCGGGCCGAGAATCCGCTGGGCAAGGGACAGATTGGTCTTGTCGTCATCCACCACGAGAATCACATTTTTCATTCAGAATACTCCCTTTTACACAATGGCTTTATGAAAGATTGACCGGATTTTCTTTCTTTTATTGTAAAACAAACCTGATATAAAATCAAGAAACCGGAAATGCGAAAAAACGGGAAGATATTAACAGAGTGGAAGGGTTTGCCTAATGGTATAAAAATATGTTATTATTAACCTGTATAATCAGAGTAACAAAGGGTTGCATAACTATATTTTATGTAAACCAAAATACATATCAGAGGGTCATTGACAGGGGAAACATGGAAGCGGGTAGTAAAATGCAGGACGAAAATACGGCGGGAAAGAAAGCGAAGCAGACGGGGGAGCAGGAGGGGATTCCGCAGAAGCTCTGGGCTGTCTACGAGAAGGCTTTTTTTTCATTTGCGGCGGAGGAGAACCGCAGATTTACCAGAAGTACGGAAAAGCAGTTAGGACAGTTGGAGCGGCGTATCGCACGTAAGAAAAAACAGGAAAACCACCAGGTGCTGGCGGATATGAAGGATCTGCACAGAAAAGTGGCGCAGATCGGCTATACGGTGGTGCTCAGGGATATCAGGTGGATGAAAAAATACCGCCGGGTGGTAAGGCTTTTAGCCAGACTGGACATGAGTTTCCTGAAAAAGATGGCGGCCGGCGCGGTTGCGGAGGACATCGCCGGGATGGAGAAGACGGC
Organism: uncultured Lachnospiraceae bacterium; assembly: GCA_949051815.1. Lineage (GTDB taxonomy): Bacteria > Bacillota > Clostridia > Lachnospirales > Lachnospiraceae > UBA3282. Next base: position 24,138 of record CARQVR010000018.1, on the reverse strand, counting down.
GCGGCTTCTTCGGACCAAGTCGCTCTATGAAATTTATAAAGACGAATACATGCAGTATCTGGTGGGACAGCGGATCGAGGAGTTGATGGAGGCGGAGCCGGAAAAGCAGTATCCGGAGGCCAGAGCGATGAAGCGCCGCTTTATTCTGCACATCGGCCCTACTAACAGCGGCAAGACTTACGATGCCCTGCAGCGGCTAAAGCAGGCTTATCACGGCATTTATCTGGGACCGCTTCGTCTGCTGGCGCTGGAAGTTTACGACCGCATGATGACGGACGGCATTCCCTGCGATATGGTTACGGGAGAAGAAACCATACGCACGCCGGGCAGTTTCGTGCAGGCTTCCACGGTGGAGATTCTGGATATCAGGGAGACTTATGACATTGCCGTCATAGATGAGGCGCAGATGATGGCGGATGAGAGCAGGGGCAGCTATTGGACGAGAGCGATCCTCGGCATCCGCGCGGAGGAAGTCCATGTGTGCTGTTCCGGCACGGCGGAGAAGCTTCTGACGGGGATGCTTGCCCGCTGCGGCGACGAGACGGAGATTGTCCGCCACGAGCGGAATACGAAGCTTACGTTTATTACGGAACGTTTTGATATAGCGAAGGATGTGGAGGCAGGCGACGCGCTGATCGCCTTTTCCAAGAAAAATGTGCTGGCGATTGCGGCGTCGTTGGAAGGGCGCGGCATCAGGGCCAGCGTGATTTACGGGAACCTTCCGCCCCAGACGAGACAGGAGCAGGTGCGGCTCTTTACGGAGGGCGTCAATCAGGTCGTGGTGGCCACGGACGCCATCGGCATGGGAATCAATCTGCCGATCCGGCGGGTGGTTTTTATGAACACGACCAAGTTCGACGGCGTCGGGAAGCGGCGGCTTCTGGCGGAGGAGATCAGACAGATTGCGGGACGTGCCGGCAGGTACGGTTTTTACGACACCGGTTATGTACAGTCGGCGATGGAGCCGGAGTATGTGGGGAAAAAGCTGGCGGAGCCGCTTTATCCGCTGCGGCGGGCGCGGGTCGGCTTTCCGGAGCTGCTTCTTGATATCGACATCGAGCTGGACGAGATCATAGAAGCGTGGGAAAAGACGGGAAATCCTCCCATGTACGATAAAATATCCATGAAGGAGAGTGTGGATAAATACAGATATCTGCGTGATTACCGAAAGAAAATTACATACATGTCAGACAGGAAGCTGGTGCTGTCTTTGATAACCTGTCCCTTTGACGTGAAAGACAGGGAAGTGCTCAGACTGTGGCTTCGCTACTGCGAAAACCCGGAGAAACAGCAGAACTGTCCCATGCTGCCGAAGGATTTTTCTCTGGAAGGGCTGGAGTCCTACTATAAACAGCTCGACCTCTATACGCAGTTTGCCGCCAGAATGGACTGGGTGGTGGATAAGGAGGAGGTGGCTGCCAACAGGGAGTGGGCGCAGCATGAGATTGGAGAGTTATTGAAGGACGACAAGGGACAGTTTGAGAGGAAATGCCGTATCTGCGGCAAACCCCTTGTGTGGAACGCAGCGTATCCGATCTGCGACCGGTGTTATCGCAGAATGGAGAAGGAGCAGCTATGATCTACACTTACTACACGGATGTGAGATGTCTCGACAACGAAATCCTGTTTCGGGAAAAGTTAAAACTCCTTTCCGCTTACCGGCAGCAGAAAATCGCGATTTTGCGGCATGATATGGATAAGAACAGGAGCCTTGCGGCAGGCGTGCTTTTAGATCACGCGCTGGCGTCTTACGGTTTGCAGGAGAGAAGTGTGGAGTATGAGATAGGCGAGTGGGGAAAGCCGGTTTTAAAGTATCATCCCGAAATCTGTTTCTCTCTTTCCCATTCCGGCGATTATGCCATCTGCACCATCGGGGATAAGCCGGTGGGCAATGATATCGAGCGCATAAAAGAGGGGCGTCTTAAGGTGGCGGACCGGTTTTTTGCAAAGGAGGAACTTTCATGGCTCTATGAGGCGGATCAGACGGAGGAACAGGTTTGGCGGATGTTTCGTCTCTGGACAATGAAGGAGAGCTTTGTGAAAGCGATTGGCAGGGGCATGTCAATGTCTTTGCAGGATTTTGTGATTCATATGGACGGAGAATCGGGAAGGGCCAGGGTGAGGCACTGTGTGGACGCAAAATATTATCACATGAGAGAGTACCGGGAGATCGAGGGGTACTGTACGGCGGTCTGCGTGCAGGAAAGCGCGGATATCGCCTACGGCATGATACCGGTGGAACTGGTGTGAGAATGCCTGGAAAGCGGCATTCTCCGCATGGGTGGAATTTTATGACTGAGAGAAGGGGGAGACGGGATGCACGGAAAAAAGAAGATACGGATCGCAGCGTCGGTTTTTGCAGTACTTTTCACAGTTTATGCCGTATTTGTCTATTTTCTGGTGAGCGCCTGTCTTGTGCCCTCTTTTATGGATAAGCTGAACGCCTTTGAGGATATCACGAGGAAATGCTACAGCGAGCAGGTACAAACGGCGGATATTAAGGAAAACAGGACGAAACTTCTCTCCGGGACGGAGGAATGGCTGGAGGGCGTTGCGCGCGGAAAGATACAGGTGCGGACGGCGGACGGTTACCTTCTTACGGCGGCGCAGTTTCCGGCAGAGAAGGGAGACGCAGCCGGTACAGGCAGCAAAGCAGGTACGGGAAATACAGGAAGCACAGAAAGCGCAGGCGATAAGTGGGTGCTTCTTCTGCACGGTTACACGGGATGGAAGGAAGAAATGTATCAATTCGCCTGCTGGTATCATCAGCAGGGCTATTCCGTGCTGGTGCCTGACCTGCGGTGTCAGGGGGAGAGCGAGGGAGACTTCATCGGCATGGGCTGGACAGACCACTATGACTGTGAACTCTGGATTGCGCATATACTGGAACAGTCGCCGGAGGCGCAGATCGTTCTCCACGGACAGTCCATGGGCGCGGCCACGGCGCTGCTGATGGCGGGTTCTCCGGAGGCGTCGGCGCACATTAAGGCGGTGGTTGCCGACAGCGCCTACACGTCGGGGTACGAGATGTTTGGCGATAAAATTACGGAGTGGTTTCATCTGCCCGCCGCGCCTTTCGTGGATTCGGCCTGCGTGATGTTAAAGCTTCGGGGCGGCTATAATCTGAAAGACGCCTCTCCGCTGCGTGCGGTGGCGGCAAGCAGTATCCCCACGCTCTTTATCCACGGGGATGAGGACCGGATGATAGATGTAAATATGTCCTATGAACTGTTTCAGGCGGCAGCCTGTGAGAAGGAGCTTTTCATAGTGGAAGGCGCGGGACACGCGCAGGCGCAGGACAAAGCGCCCGACATTTATTATGGAAGGATCAGTGCATTTCTGGGGCGTTATCTGTAAGGAGGAGAAAGGCAGGCATTTTTATGGGTGTGAGAGGAAAGCGGAGTAAGAATCGGAAATCACGGAGGATGGCGTTTCTGTCAGCCGCCGCGCTGCTTTTGGTCCTTTTTCCGGCGGGAGGCGGACTCCGTTCGGTGCAGGGAGCCGAAAAGCGCACGGTGCGGGTGAGCTTTTTCCCCATGGACGGCTATCACGAGACGCTGCCGGATGGCAGCCTTTCCGGAATGGACGTGGAATATCTCGACAATCTCTGTGATTATGTAAACTGGAATGTGGAGTATGTGCCTTGTGAAAGCTGGGACGAGGCTTTGCAGATGCTGGCTGACAAAGAGGTGGATCTGGTGGGGAGCGCCCAGTATTCCGGCGAGCGGGCGGAAGTTTACAGGTATGCGGATATTGCCAACGGCTATACGTTCGGCGCCATCGCGGTGAAGGGGGACAGCCCGCTTGCATACGAGGATTTCGACGCCATGAAAGACATCACCTATGGCGTTGTAAGTACTTATGTCAGGAAACAGGAATTTCTGGAGTATCTAAAGGGGCACGGCATCGAAAATCCCCGGGTGCGGGAGTATGAGAGCACGGCGGTATTGCAGGGCGCGCTCTCCGTGAGAGAGATTGATGCGCTGGTGCATTCGCTCACGGAGATCAGAGAGGGGCAGCGTGTGATCGGCCGGTTTGCGCCGATGCCTTTTTACTATATTACATATCCCGGAAATGAGGACCTGCTGCGGGAGCTGAATCAGGGGATTGCGGACGTGAAGATGAACCGGCCCGAGCTTGAAAACGAGCTGATGGTGAAATACTATGACAGCCGTCTGGACCACACGATTCTGCTGACGGGGGAAGAGCTGGATTATATCCGGAAGAACAAAGGGCTGAAAGTGGGCTATCTGGACGGTTACTATCCCTTCTCCTATGAGGACGAGGAGGGCGTTTACAGAGGACTTACGCCGCAGATGCTGGAAGAAGTGTCTGTGAGCACGGGACTTACTTTTTCCTATGTCAGGATGGAGAACATGGATGCGGCAAAGCAGGCGCTTGCCGACGGCGCCATTGACATCATCGGTTATTGCGGGGAGCGCGCGGGAAATATAAAGCAGGCGGGCGGCGCCCTGACGAAAGCCTACGCACAGGTGCCCCGCGTACTGATTACTAAGAACGGAGGATGGGCGGAGGAGTTTGAGTCGCTTGCGGTGACGGGGGATAATCTCTCGGAGGAGGGAGGCGTCTCCTTTGCGGGGAACCAGACGAAGCTTCTGCTTTTGGAAAGTCCGAAGGAATGTCTGCAGGCTGTGCGGTCCGGCAAGGCCGGGGCTGCGCTGTGCGACGGTTATCTGGCGGAGTATCTGCTTGGTTCCCAGCTCGGCTTCGGACAGCTTGAGATCCATACGGTTCTGAGCGATGTGCACGGCATCCGCATGGCGGTCCGAAACGACGAGGAATCGCCGCTTCTGGGCATTTTAAATAAGGAGCTTCTGGAAGTCACCGATAAGACGGTCAATGACTACATGCTGCAGGATAATTTTTATTCAAGAATGAGTGTGGACGGTTTTATCAGAGATCATAGCATTGTGATTATTCTTGTGCTGCTCGTTGCGGCAGCCCTTGTCATCTTCGTGATGTACCGAATGCTGGAGAATAGCAGGCGTCTGCAAAAACTGATGTACAAGGATGCGGATTTTAATATATGGAATATCAACTATCTGAAATACAGGGCGTCCTTAAAGCTGGGGACGGACACAGACAAAAAGTATGCGATTGTGTACACGGATATCTGCCAGTTTAAGAGTTATAACGCGCTCTATGGATGGAATGCGGGGCAGAAGCTCTTAGAACTTACCATAGAGGTGATGGCGGAGGAAGTGGGAGAAAACGAGCTTTATGCCAGAAGCTACGGCAGTCATTTTGTACTTTTTGTGCAGTATACGGATATGTCTTCCCTGACGAAACGCATGATGGCTATGGCGAACAGGATTTCCGATCACATCTATGAGAAAGAGGGAATCCGCATGACGCAGGCTATGGGTGTCTGCGGCGTTGATAAAGAGCATACGGATATCCAGCTTGCCCTCTCCTATGCGATTCAGGCGGTCGATCCCTTAAAGGACAGCCACTACAACGCCATAAGCATTTACGACGATGAACTGCGCAAAAAGCTGCGGGAACAGCACGACCGTGAGAAACTGCTGGATTCGGCGGATTTTCAGAAAGATTTTGTGGCATACTATCAGGCGAAGGTGGATATCCGCGACGAACGCGTGGTGGGAGCGGAGGCGCTGGTGCGTTTCAAGGATCCCACGGCGGATGGCGCCATCCGCGCGCCGGGATTTTTCGTGCCATACTATGAACAGACGGGCAGGATTACGGAGATTGATTTCTTTGTGATGGAGAGCGTCTGCAAAATGCTGCGCAGGCGGCTTGACGAGGGACTGCCGGTGGTTCCCGTGTCCTGTAACTTTTCAAGGACGCACTTTGTAAAGGACGGTTTCCCGGAGCGGTTTGAGGCCGTGATAGAAAAGTATCAGGTGCCAAAAGATCTGATAGAGGTGGAGATCACGGAGACGCTTGTGGTGGAGGAGATGCAGCAGCAGAAGGTGAAGGAAAATGTGGCGATCCTGAAGGAGCGGGGCGTGCATCTGTCCATTGACGATTTTGGCTCCGGCTACTCTTCGCTCGGCGTGTTTGAGCAGATTCCGGCATCTGTGATCAAGCTGGACAGATCCTTCCTGCTCAACAACGAAAACCGGACAAGGCAGGTACAGATTATGAGAAATATTGTAAATCTGGCAAGAGATCTGGAAGCGCAGGTTGTATGTGAGGGCGTGGAGACAGACGGGGATACCGAGCTGATGATGGAGATCGGTGCATATGTGGCGCAGGGCTACCGTTATTGCAAGCCTGTGCCGGAAGAGGTGTTTGAGGAAATGATTGTATGAGGAAAAAAACAATGACCGTTCTGTGCATTCTGGCGGCGTTTTTGTGCTTTCTATATTGTTTTATCGTGTTCCGGATCAGATCGGGAAATCATTTTTATCTGATCTGGGCGCTTGGCGGCCTCTTTTTTCTCGGTGTGGCGGCGGTGTTTTACTATGAGCTGTGGGCACGTTTTCCCATGCCGCTTCGCCGGGGGATCATCGGCGTGACAGCGGTGGGCGTGATCCTCTTTGTGGTGGCGGAGGGCTGTATCTTCGCCCATTACGGGGACAAGGGCAGGCCGGATCTGGATTATATTATCGTGCTGGGTGCGCAGATGAAACCGGCCGGTCCAAGCGTGGTGCTCAAGTTCCGGCTGGATGCGGCCTACGACTATCTGATGGCCAACGAAGATACGCTCTGCGTGGTGTCCGGCGGACAGGGCTCGAACGAACCGTGCAGCGAGGCGGAAGGGATGTATACCTATCTGGTGGGGCGCGGAATTGCGCCGGAGAGAATCCTGATGGAGGATCAATCCACAGACACTTCCGAGAATATCGCGTTCAGCGCGGCGCTCATCGGCGGCACGGACAAGGACGTGGGGATTGTCACCAACAATTTTCATGTGTTCCGGGGCGTCATGCTCGCCAGACATGCGGGCTTTGAGAATGCCTGCGGAATTTCGGCCAGATCCAATATCTATTTCCAGCCAAACAATCTGGTGCGGGAGTTCTTCGGCATTATGAAGGATCTGGTGTGTGGGAATCTGTTGTAAATCGTAAATTAGTGCGAAATCCGGCGTGGGTGTGAATTGTAACGATAAAAGATGGCGTGGGCCGGACAACATAAAAGTCCCTTGACTTGCGATGGACAGAACGGTTAGAATAGAACAAGCACAGACGATTCGGCTGTAGGATAAACTTGGAGATAAAAAGTGGGGAAACAGAGGAGAAAAGGCAGGAAAATAACAGGATTTGCAATGATTCTACTGTGCGTCTTTCTGGCGGGCTGCGGGGCGGAAGCTGCGCCCGGCTATACGGAGCAGGGGATGGATGCAGTGGAAGCGCTTGACTATGAGAAAGCGATCTCCCTTTTCCAGACAGCGGAGGAAGAAGGAGAGGAGACGCGCCTGCTCTACCGGGGCATGGGACTTGCTTATCTGGGAAAAACGGATTATGAGGCTGCCATAACTTATCTGGAGGCGGCTCTGCGGCTTGGAAACGGCAGAGTGGAGAATCTGGATTTTGACATCAATTATTATCTGGCTACGGCATACTATAAGAATGGACGGATGCAGGATGCGGTGCGCGTCTATGACGCCATTCTGGGAATGCGGCCGGAGGAGACGAACGCGTATTACCTGAGAGGATGCGTGAAGCTTGCGGAAGGTGATTTTGAGGCGGCGCAGTCGGATTTTGATACGGCGATTGTTCAGGATCCGAAAAATTACGACCGCATGATCCGCATTTATATGGTGCTGGAGGAGTACGGTTACAAAGAGGCGGGGCAGATTTATCTGCAAAACGCCATGAAGGAGAATGAAAAGTCTATTTCGGATTACGACATGGGGCGTATCTGCTATTATATGCGAGACTATGAGAATGCCAGAAGCTTTTTAGAGCGGCTTAAGACCGCCACGGATTACGGTGCGGCGCTCTACCTTGGCAGAACTTATGAGGCGCTCGGGGACTATAATTACGCAGCCAGTATTTACGCGGGCTATACGGAGTACGACCAGACGAAGGCGGAGATCTATAACCAGCTCGGGCTTTGCCGTATGCAGCTTGGTGAGTATCAGGGTGCGCTGGATGCGTTTCAGACAGCGATGAAAATAGAGGGGAACGATATGATGCAGACCCTGAAATTCAATGAGATCGTTACATATGAGTATATGGGTGAGTACAAGACTGCGGCGGCGCTGATGAACAGTTATCTGCGCAGTTACCCGGATGATACGACGGCAAAGCGGGAGTACGAGTTTTTACAGACAAGATAACCATATAATATTTCATGATAGAAGATTCAGGAAGGGAGAGGAAAGTTATGAAGAACACTTATGTGCGCGTAAAGGGCATTATCAAAAAGGGGGATACCTATCTTCTCTTAAAGAGATGGGTGGACGATCGTATTCCGGATCCTTTTGTATGGGAGTTTATCGACGCGGAGGTGCCCCATGGCGAGGCGCCTGACGAGACGATGCGAAGCGCTATCACGGAGCTTTTGTCCGTAAGCGGTAAGATTGAAAAGATTGAGTATACATGGTCCCAGCTTCTGGGAGAGACGCACTGCGTGGGCATTGCCTACCTCTGCTCTGTTTCCGAGGAGGAGGAAGCCAACATCGTCCTGTCTGAGGATTACGGGAGCTACGAGTGGGTGAAGCGGAAAGATTTCCCCAAATATATCGAGAACCAGTATGTACTGAAAGATTTGGAGGGCAAGAAACTTTGATTAATACACTGACAGAGAAGATTAAGAAGCTGGAGGCGCCGATTGTGGTGGGACTCGATCCTACCATGAAGTTTGTGCCGGAGCATATCAAAAAGCAGGCTTTTGGTGAGTACGGAGAGACCATGAAAGGCGCGGCGGAAGCGATATGGCTGTTTAACAAGGGGATCGTGGATGCGGTGTGCGATCTGGTGCCGGCGGTGAAGCCGCAGATCGCCATGTATGAGCAGTTTGGCGTGGAGGGCATGTACGCGTTTCAAAAGACGGTGGCCTACTGTAAAGAGAAGGGGCTTGTGGTGATCGGTGACATCAAGCGCGGCGATATCGGCTCCACCTCCGACGCTTACGCGGTGGGACATCTGGGGCAGGTACAGGTCGGAGACAATATGTGCCGCGGCTTTGACGAAGATTTTGCCACGGTCAATCCGTATCTCGGTTCGGACGGCGTGAAACCCTTTATGGAAGTCTGTAAGAAGGAGAAAAAGGGTCTCTTTATTCTCGTAAAGACCTCCAATCCCAGCAGCGGCGAGTTTCAGGACCGGCTGGTGCTGCCGGAGGGAAGTGACGATGCCTCCAAGGCGAGACCGCTCTACGAGATTGTCGGTGAGAAGGTGGCCGAGTGGGCAGCGGATCACATGGGCGAGACCTACAGCTATGTCGGCGCGGTGGTGGGCGCGACTTATCCCGAGATGGGAAAGATTCTTCGCAGAATCATGCCGAAGTCCTACATTCTGGTGCCTGGTTACGGCGCGCAGGGCGGCAAGGGCAAGGATTTGAAACACTTTTTCAACGAGGATGGCCTTGGAGCCCTCATCAATTCTTCCAGAGGCATCATAGCCGCTTATCAGCAGGAGGCTTACGCGAAATACGGGCCGGAAAATTATGCCGACGCGTCGCGGGCTGCGGTGCTCGACATGAAGGAAGACATCAAAGAGGGTATATTTTAGTATATTTTGAGAGAAAAGACGGCATACTATCCTTAATCATGAAAGAAAGGATCGTATGCCGTTATGTTAGGAAAGCAGAGCATTCAGTTTGAGAAGAAACCGTATATTATAAGCAGCGCCTCCATCGTGGGAAGCAAGGAAGCAGAAGGCCCTATGGGGGAGCTTTTTGATAAGGCCGGTTATGATGACAGCTTCGGTGCAGAAAACTGGGAGGAGGCGGAAAGCCGCCTGCAGAAGGAGGCGCTGGAGATTGCGATTTCCAAGGCAGGGCTTACCAAACAGGATATACAGATGGTATTTGCCGGGGATCTTCTGGGGCAGTCCATTGCCAGCAGCTTCGGATTGGCCGAGTATCAGCTTCCCCAAGTGGGGCTTTACGGCGCCTGCTCCACCTGCGGCCTGTCCCTGACGATGGGCGGCGCGATGGTTTCAGCAGGGTTTGCCGGGAAAGCGGCGTGTATCACGTCCAGCCATTTCGCCAGCGCGGAGAAGGAGTTCCGGTTTCCGCTTTCCTACGGCAATCAGAGACCCAAGTCAGCAACGTGGACGGTGACGGGCAGCGGCGCATTCCTTGTTTCGTCACAGCCGGGGAAACAGACGCGGGCGGTGATGGAGGGTGTGACGGTTGGTAAGATTGTGGACTACGGGGTGAAGGATTCCATGAACATGGGCGCGTGCATGGCGCCTGCAGCCGCCGACACAATCGCACAGAATCTGGAAGATTTCGGCAGGGAGCCGAAGGACTATGACAGGATCATCACCGGAGATCTGGGCATGGTGGGACAAAAGCTCTTGTTTGATCTGCTTTCAGAGAAGCATATCGACATTACCAGACAGCATATGGACTGCGGTATCGAGATCTACGACAACGAGAAGCAGCACACCGACGCAGGCGGCTCGGGCTGCGGGTGCAGCGCGGTGGTGCTGTCGGCGTATATCCTGAAAAAGATCGAGGAGGGCATCTGGAAGAGAGTGCTCTTTGTGCCGACAGGAGCGCTTCTGTCGAAGACCAGCTTTAACGAGGGGCAGTCCATTCCGGGTATCGCGCACGGGGTAGTGCTGGAGCAGTATCGGGGATAAGATGAGACAGATAAACGGAAAAGACGGCAGACGAAAAGTCTCCGCGGCTGTGTGTGGCAGTTGCGGGGGCTTTTTAGTGCATGTCAGGAATCGGGTATAGTCAGAGAGGACTGTTTTCTCCCCGAAAATATTCGTTGATTAATTTCATGCGATAGTCACTGTCGCTGAGAATACGTTCTACCTCCTCGGGTTTTCCTGCATCCATTAAAGATTTGAGAAGTCGGGCAAGATTATCGATACCTTTTTCATGCCATTCCTTCCGTTCACTCTTCAAATGTTTTTCTTCGTCATATTCAAAAATACTCACTGCTATCGCCTCCGCACGGTTCTTGGTTAAAAACGCGGAAAGGATTCCGCTTCTGATACAATTGTCCACCGCTGTTTCGACTGCCTCCTGCAAGGGCATCTTTTCCGCATATGCCCTGACCTGTGCTACATACTGCGCGTATTCCTTTAACAAACAGCACGCAGTTCCCCGTTATGACCAAGATTGATATTATAAACAGTTACCGACAGTTCCAGTGACGGTTCATCCTGCTTTTTTTCAAAAGCGTCGGACAGGTATAAAGTCTGCTGCTCCGGTTGGAAATCCGTTCCGTTATAAAAGACGACAAACCGGGGTGTTGGAATCCGGATTAGCGACTTGCTGTAAAGGTTTGCGTTCTTGACTCGGTCTTGCAGTACTCTTGTCACATAGAGGAGATCCCGTAGCGGCATGTTCTGGTTACATGTGGACTGGTGTTCGTAGAGCAGTAGTTCAAAATCAAACACGAAGGAAATATCGTTTTGATAGTTCATATAAACTGCATTTTCCAAGGTGGTGATTTCCAGATCGTTCGTCTCTTCATAAGCTGTACCGTTTAGAGCATTGTACAGGCTCAACAGGTTTTCTTTCTCCCGGAAAATCATCCGGAATACGGTGTCTTTGTAGTTTCTATGCACATTGATTTCTGGTAACGTTGTTGCTTTCATATAATGTCCTCCTTTGTCTGTCAGGCAAGCTCTTCCGAAAGGGTGCGCCGTTGTTACAGGAGAACTGCTCCAGATTCTCCCGCTTTGTAAATAGTTGATTGGATGCAAAGCATGGATTTTCTGAAACTTAGAAATAGAGATAGAAACAACGGATCTGTTAAGTAGAAAATATGCTTTCTATCACTATAGCATAGATGTAACGAAATTGTAAATATATCTGAATCTGATTTTGAAAAAAGAATTGAATATGATCGTAATGACTTATCCGCTGCATTTTTACCGATTCAGCTCATTTTCAATAAACCAGTTCGCAATTTCACGTGCAGCGGAAAAACGGGGTGACAGCCGCTACCCTCATGTGGTAGACTTATCTGGTACGAATCCGGCGTGCGGTATGTGGCAGGGGAAGGAAGTGAGACGAGCATGAGGGAGATGGAGTTTAAGATGGAACGGCCCGGGCTTCTGAAAGAGGGGGATCGGGTTACGGTGACCGAGGGTGTTCTTCCCAGCAATTATTACTACACAATAGACCCGTCCCTTGCGATGTCCGGCAATTTTCCGTTCAGGGAACGAATGCTGGAGCGGGAAGGCGTGGTGACGGAGGTCATCGAAAATGCCAGAGGCTTCTATGTGAAAGCCAGATTCGGAGAGTAACATGTGAGAAGAACTTCTCAGGCTAAACAGCGAGGGATATATGACTGGGAACAAGAAGAGAGAGGAGAAATATTATGTTAACTAAAGTATCGACAGAGCAGGCGCCGGCGGCCATCGGGCCTTATTCGCAGGGGATCATTGCGGGAGATTTTCTCTTTGCGTCGGGACAGATTCCCATTGATCCGGCTACGGGGGAAATCAAGGGGAAAGATGTGACTGAGCAGGCCGAGCAGGCGATGAAGAACGTGGGTGCGATTCTCGCGGAGGCGGGCACGGACTATACCAGGGTAGTGAAGACCACCTGCTTTTTGGCAGAGATGGCGGATTTTGCGGCGTTTAACGCGGTGTACGAGAAATATTTCACCGAGAAGCCTGCGAGAAGCTGTGTGGCGATAAAACAGCTTCCGAAGGATGTACTCTGCGAGGTGGAGGTTATGGCGTATCTAAAGTAGCGTCATCTGCACGGATTAATTGGAGTTTACATAACTTAAACTTCGCATGAAGTAAATGATTCATGTGAAGTGAAATGTTTGTGCGCAACAATATGTGATTTACATAACTCAAAGAAAGGTTTACATAAGCTGTGGACAGAGATAATATCATACTGATCGGTATGCCGGGCGCGGGGAAAAGCACGGTGGGCGTGGTACTTGCCAAGAAGCTCGGGTATGCGTTCGTGGATGCGGATCTGGTGATTCAGAGCCGGGAAGGAAAGCTTTTGCATGAAATTATAGCAGAACAGGGCGTGGAAGGTTTCTGGCGGACAGAGGAGGCTGTGGGCGAATCCATAGAGGCCAGACGGACGGTGATCGCTACCGGAGGAAGCGCGGTTTACGGGGAACGCGCCATGGCGCATTATAAAAAGACCGGCACGGTGGTGTACCTTTCCCTGCCGCTGGAAAGCATCAGGGAACGGCTTGGCGATCTCACCGAGCGGGGTGTGACTTTACAGGCAGGGCAGGATCTGGACGGCCTGTTTGCGGAGCGAAGGCCGCTCTATGAGCGGTATGCGGACGTTACGGTGGAGTGCGGAGGGCTGTCGATCCGGGAGATTGTGCAGAAGATTGCGGCGCTTTAGGATGGAACGCGCCCTCAGGCGGATTTTTAATAAGAAACGATAAAAACAGAAAAAGGAAGCGCGTCTTTGCCGGAATGGCGGAGGCGTTCTTTTTTTGCCTGAAACACTGAATAATCTTTCCGAAATGACGAAAACTATCATCAAAAGATTTTTTGCCGGTGGAATGGCGGCAGGATGCCTGGACAGGGAGGAAAATACGATGGATTATTTCAATGCGTTTTGGGTGGGTGGTCTGATTTGCGCGCTGGTGCAGATTCTTCTGGAAAAGACGAAGCTTTTGCCGGGCCGCGTTATGGTGCTTTTGGTGTGCGTGGGAGCGGTGATCAGCTTTTTCGGATGGTATGAGCCGTTTATGGAATACGCGGGGGCGGGAGTCAGCGTGCCGCTTCTGGGCTACGGCAACATTCTGATGAAGGGCGTGAAGGAGGCTGTGGATGAGAGCGGTTTTATCGGTCTGTTTCAGGGCGGTTTCAAGACCGGCGCGGTAGGGTGCGCGGCGGCATTGGTGTTCGGATATCTGGCAAGTCTTATTTTTATGCCGAAGCCAAAAAAATAAATTTTTTAAATTTGGTAAAATTTATGAAGACAATGCGGAGGCTGGACCGTTAGAATAAATAAGTGCAGAGAAAATAAAATCTGCGTGAATACACGAATGGGAAAGGGGGCAGCGCACATTAACAGGGAAGAACAATTATCAGCGCTGATTGATTCTTACCAGCATCTTGTTTTTTCAATATGCTATAAAATGACAGCGGACTATTTTGCCTCCGAAGATCTGGCGCAGGAAACCTTTCTGTCGGCCTACCGGCATCTGGGAGAGTTTGACGGCAGATACGAGAAAGCGTGGGTGTGCCGGATCGCTACCAACAAATGTCTGGATTATCTGCAGAGCGCGGGGCGGCGAAACATCCCCACGGCCGATCTCGGCTTTGAAAGCGCCAGAGCGCCGGACGGGCAAACGCCTTCCAGGATAGGCGCAGGAACCGCCGGGGGAAAGGAAACTGTCATACAGCAGACGCCGGAGAGTATCTGTCTGGAAAAGGAAGTGCGGGAGACTCTGCTGTCCAGATGCTTATCCTTAAAGCCGCCTTACGATGAGATTGCCAAGGCTTACTATTACGATGAGCTGGATGCGGGCGAGATAGCCAGACGGAAGGGCGTTAAGAAAAAGACCATACAGACACAGATTTACAGGGCGAGAAGTCTGCTTCGCAGGATGTATGAAAAGGAGAAGGGCGCATGATACATAATATTACGGAAGAGAGAAAAAAACTGAATAGACGCGATGTTTCCCTTCCGGCTCCTCTGACGGAGGAAGAGCTTGCGCGGCTGATCGGGACGGTTGAGAAACGGGAGCTTTTGCACGCACCGGGACATTTGAGGGGAAATATATTTTTGCAGATACAGGCGGGAAAACGGAGGGAGAGAGAACGCGCGCTTTTTTCTTACCGTGTTAAAGTTCTGGTAGGCATGGCGGCAGCTCTGGCAGTGCTTTTCCTCGTGCCTGTGGACGGGACAGAGGCGCCGGGTGCACGGCAGGCTGGTATTTTTGATACACGCGGCGATGAAGAAATGCAGAGCATGGACGAATGGGAGCGGGATATTTTCGACAGGCAGCAGGATATTGACAGGACATGGGAGCAGTATCAGGCAGATCAGAAAAGAGCGGATGCAAGAAGACAATATCTTAGAAGGATTCAAACAAGATTAGGAGGATTGATGAGATGAAAAAACAGAAAAACAGGTTTTGGTTGTTTGTGTTTTCCCTCTGGCCGGGGGCGGGACATATGTATATGGGGCTGATGAAGATGGGCGTCAGCATTATGACTGGCTTTATGCTGGCGGTGGTTGCGGTTTCGTTTACGGGACTCGGTGTGCTGGTGGTGCCGGGTGTGATAATTTACATATACAGCTTTTTCCATGCCAACAATATCGGCGGGATGGATGCAGCGCAGTTTGCGGCTCTGGAGGACGAATATCTTTTCGGAATCGGTGAGTGGGATACCGGCCGGTTCAGACTGGATAAGAAAAACCGGAACATTGCGGCGGTGGTGTGCATTTTGATCGGTGTTTCCATGCTGTGGAATGTGGGCTTTGGTATGCTCAGAGACTATATGGGCTGGGATAATCCGTTTATCAAGGCCGTATATTATACCATGAGGGATGAGGTGCCGCGTGCAGCCATCGCCGTAGCGATTATCTGGTTTGGCGTGTCGCTGATACGGGGAAAGAAAATGGATTCTGTGGAAAAAGACAGAAAAGTTGAAGCGGATTCCGAAGGGAAGCCTGCGGCGCTGCCTGGGGAGGTTGCACAGGAGTGGAACACGGACGGACAAAGTGCGGATATGAAGAGTATGGGAGAGCAGACACCGGATGTCGAGAATGTCTACGGACACAGTGACGGTGAAAAAAACGAGCAGGGGGGGGAGTAGACATATGGATATTCAGGAAAAAGACAGAAACGGCGGGGAATCCGGGACTGTGCGAACCCGTCGGGTCGGCTCCGTAACTTTCGGGCTGACGCTGGTTTTGTTCGGTGTGCTGTTTCTTGTGCATACGGTAATTCCATCATTGGATTATGGGATCATCTTTCAGTGCTGGCCAATGGTTTTTGTCCTGCTGGGCATTGAAATTCTGGTGGAAAACCGCAGGAGCGACACGGAAAAGTACAGATTTGTCTACGATTTTCCTGCGATTCTGATGTTAGTTATTCTGCTTTTGTTTGCTATGGTGATGGCGGCGGCAGAAGTTTCCATGCAGTATTACCAGAGAGGATGGTGGTAATAGAGTGAAAAGCACTTCTAATCACTCACGGCAGATTTATGTCTCCTCGTAGTCGATCTGACGTTTCGTTAAAAATTGTCTGACGGCTCTGTCCCAAAGCGCGTCCGGCGTCTTATCCATGAGAAAGGTGTGGAAGGCGGTTCCGGTGATGAGCGTGAGGGCGGAGCCGTCATATTTTATGTTGAGGACGAAAGCCTTCACCTGATCCGGTGTGACTGTGGTGTCGCCCTTTTCCAGGAGAGAAGCCGTGTATTCGGGGATCAGATGCAGCACGAAATGAAAGGCGGCAGGCGTGCGCTTTCCCTTGATCAGATCAAAACAGACAGGGCGTATTTTCTTCCACTGTACAAATTCGTGGGGTCTGATTTCCCTGTCATCCCATTCTTCGGAGGTATAGAACGCTCTGTTTTCCCGTCCATCAATTGTAAAAGTGCTGTAGGTGCTGATGGTAGCCTGCTCCAGCAAAAAGGAGTCGAAAGCGTCTCCGGTCAGAAGCTGATTCATAAACTGTTTCACGTTTTTTATCTGTAATGCGATCATGTGCTGCCTTTCTATGGGTATTTTCTATGCTGTTTCATCTTTGATTGTAAAATGATTACAGGGGAATTGCAACGAATATTTTTCAGCAATTTTGCCGCCGCGCCGGATTTGCGTGCATGTAGGATGACCTGGCGTAAATTGTAAAAAATAATTGTGATTTGCAAAAACGGGTATTCTATGATAGTATAAGTAGTAATAAAAACTATGTAAAACAGTTATGGAGGCTTTATGGGGTATAAAATTGTGGCAGACAGCTGCTGTGAGCTGCCGGAGAACTATAAAAATGACAGTAGGTTTCAGAGTGTCCCGCTTGGATTGGAAGTGGGCGACTATATCATTCAGGACGATGAGAACTTTAACCAGAAGGAATTTTTGAAGAAGGTGGCGGATTATCCGCAGTGCCCCAAATCTTCCTGTCCCTCCCCGGAGAAATACAGGGAGGCATACCATGACGGGGCGGAAGAGATCTATGCAGTGACGCTTTCCTCCCACTTAAGCGGCAGTTATAACAGCGCGGAGCTGGGAAAAAGCCTCTATGTGGAAAAATACGGTGAAAAGAAGATTCATGTATTTGATTCCGAGTCTGCAAGCTGCGGGGAGACCCAGATTGTGGAAAAGATCATCGCCTGCAAGGAGGCCGGTCTTGGATTTGAGGAGACGGTGAATGCGGTGGAGACCTTTAAACGGCAGATGCGCACTTATTTTGTGCTGGATAATCTGGAGACGCTCAGGAAAAACGGCCGTTTGAGCGGTGTGAAGGCGCTGGTGGCGTCTACCCTGAATATTAAACCGGTGATGGTGGGAAATCTTGGTGTTATCGAACAGAAGGGACAGGCCATCGGCATCAACAAGGCGCTTGCCAGACTGGCGGACTATATCGTGGGCGATGTGGAGAAGCCGGAGGAGAGAACGCTCATGATTACCCACTGCAACTGTCCGGAGCGGGCGGAGTTTATGCGCGGTCTGATGGAGAAGCGGGCTTCCTACAAAAGCGTCCTGATTATGGACACCGCCGGGGTCAGCAGCATGTATGCCAACGACGGCGGCGTGATTGTGACATTATAACAAAGTGAAAGGAACTTCTAAAAACTCAGCAGCAAAGGCTGCTTCGTTAAGAAGTTCCAGGAGTTGCTCCGCAACTCCGTTTCACTTGGGAGAATGCCGGAAAACGGGCATTCTCCGTGCGGGGCTCAGATTTTGGGATGTGGTAAGAGCAGAAAGAGGGCTGCGGGAGAACGGTTACGGTGTGTTTTCCCGCAGCGCTTTTTTTAATTTGGGAAGCTCCAGCGGGGAGACGGAAAAACTTTTTCCGTCCTTCATGGTCAGCTTGAGCAGGGAGAGCTTTTCCACTGAGTCCGTGTTGATGAGACAATGCTCGGATACCATTAAAAAATGGGCGAACATGGCAAGCTGCGCGTGGAGATTGGGCAGTGTGCTCAGGATATCGAGGGTGCGCCCTTCGGTCAGCGTGATATGGAGATAATTGCCGCTTTTCACCGCATAGAGTATTTCATCCTCATGGACATAGAGCGTGTCCTTTTCTCCGCGCAGTTCTATAGTGGGAACCGTTTCCGCTTTCAGGTTCTGCGCATGATCCAGCATTTCATCCAGCTCGCTCACCTTGATCGGCTTGTTCAGGTAGAGGACCTGTTTCTGGAGCTGCCTGCGCAGAATATCGTGATTGGAGGCCTCGGTGACGTCATCCGGCACTTTGGCGAGGGCCGCCTCAATGACGGAAGGGTAGTCGATGGTGGAGACGCAAAGGATGATCGGGGCGACAACGCCCGCGTCGATCAGCTTTCGGGCAAGCTGGAAACCGTTTACCGGTCCGTTTGTCATGTCAATGAAAAAGGCGTCGTAGAGCATGGGAGAACGCAAAACCGCCTCCACATTTCCGTAGGAATCAATATAGAGCACGCCTGTCGTGTGGATTCTCCGGTCGGAGGCGCGTCCGAGAAGGCGTTCCATTTGTTTTCTGTCCGCAATATTATCATCACAAACCGCAATATGCATATAGAATCCTCCGTATGATATGGTATGATTTACGGCAGAAGCTCTCATCTTCAATCCCAAAACCTTTTGATTGTGATGGCGTAATCTGCCGGCACGGGCGTTTAAAGAATCATAAATTCAATCGGGGACGACAGCAGCGCCACCACGATCAACACCTGAATGAGCAGGATGGCAGGCATGCCGTACAGAAAATACCAGTGCCTTGTCTTGTGGCGGAACAGGTGCATACCGATAATGGAGCCGACGCTGCCGCCGATGATGGCGAGCACGAAAAGCGTGGCTTCCGGAATGCGCCATGCGCGTTTGCGCGCTTTGAGTTTATCCACGCCCATGACGGTGAAACTTATGAAGTTGACAACGGCTAAATATACGATAATCAGTGAAATTACGTTCATATAAGATCAGACTTTCCCTTTTGTATTTTGGTGGGCAGGCTGCCATTTTTTCATCTTACGTCTGCGCCTGTATCACGCAGTGCAGGCTCGAAAAATCTACGATTTTCCTCGCTCGCGGGCATTCGCCCTATGCATCCGTAATATAAAAAAATTGTCAGCAGGCTGCCATTTTTTCATCTTACGTCTGCGCACTGCTCATTGCTTTCCGTACATCATACCACATTTGCAACGAAAAAAAAAGAACAAAACACCCCGCAGGATTCTCTGAGGAGAATGCCGCGGGGATTCTTATTCCATAGGAAATTGCGATATGCAGGATCTGTTTTCGCTTTAGAGCAGCTTCTCCCCCTGCTCCTGCATCTTCATGGCACGAACTTTGCAGGATAAACCGAAGAGGTTGATGAAGCCTTCCGCGTCGTGGTGGTCGTAGAGATCGCCGGTGGTAAAGGAGGCGATGCTCTCGTTGTAAAGTGTGTACGGAGAGGTGGTGCCTGCCTTGATGATGTTGCCCTTGTAGAGCTTGAATTTCACTTCGCCGGTCACATACCGCTGGGTGGACTCGATGAATGCCTGCAGCGCCTCGCGAAGGGGGGTGAACCACTTGCCCTCGTATACCACCTGTGCAAACTTATTGCCAAGATCTGCCTTGAGCGCGTAAGTGTCGCGGTCTAGAATCAGCTCCTCAAGCTGTTGGTGCGCCTCGTAGAGGATGGTGCCGCCGGGCGTCTCGTACACACCGCGGGATTTCATGCCCACTACGCGGTTTTCCACGATGTCAACGATGCCGATGCCGTGTCTGCCGCCCAGCTCGTTTAAGGTAGCAATGATATCAGCCACTTTCATCTTTTTGCCGTTTACGGAAGTGGGAATGCCCTTCTCAAAGGTCATGGTCACATACTCGCCTTCCTCGGGCGCTTTCTCGGGCGTGGTGCCGAGCACAAGCAGATGCCCGTAATCAGGCTCGTTTGCAGGGTCTTCCAGCTCTAATCCCTCATGGCTGATGTGCCAGAGGTTGCGGTCGCGGCTGTAGCTGGAATCTGCGGAGAAGGGAAGGTTGATGCCGTGCTGTTTGCAGTATTCGATCTCCTCCTCGCGGGAGTTTAAGTTCCACTTTTCATTTCTCCATGCGGCAATGATTTTTAAGTCGGGAGCGAGCGCTTTGATACCCAGCTCGAAACGGATCTGGTCGTTGCCCTTGCCTGTCGCGCCGTGGCAGATGGCGGTTGCGCCTTCCTTGCGGGCGATCTCAACCAGTTTCTTGGCGATCACGGGTCTTGCCATGGATGTGCCGAGAAGGTATTTATTCTCGTATACGGCGTGCGCCTGTACGCAGGGCACGATAAAGTCATCACAAAATTCGTCGGTCAGATCCTCAATATAGAGCTTGGATGCGCCGCTTGAGAGCGCGCGCTCCTCAAGGCCGTCAAGCTCCTCCGCCTGGCCGCAGTTGCCGCACACGCAGATGACTTCATAGTCAAAATTTTCCTTTAACCAGGGGATGATAACGGTCGTATCAAGTCCGCCGGAATACGCAAGAACTACTTTTTCTTTCATTTTTGTTTCCTCCAAAATTATGTAATATAGTTTGATAACGGATATCTGATCTGCGCGCACCGTCTGCCGGAATCTGGCAGGGCGCGTCTGTCCTTAAAACAATATACAACAAGACGGTGGAGAATGCAAGTGTAAATTTATGCATAACCGGCATGAATATTTGTGATAATTATGCATAATATAAAACAATAATTGCATATTATGCAAATGTGTTGTATAGTTATACGAAAGCGTTTTGTGTATGAACGCGGCAGTTGCGTTATAAAGCTGACGGCGGTATGATAGGAAAGAGGAAAACAATGCCGCATGGTGGAAAGAAACGCGGCAGGAAATCGGGGAAGGAAGAAACAGGAACAGGCGCAAACTCATTATGCGCAAAGAGCAGCGCAGAAATGGAGGAAAAAATGGGAATACAGGAGTTTCTTTCAAACGGCGACGAGAGGCTGGATCGCCGGTTTCTCTTTACAGCGGAAATTGACCGGATGACTTCCGTTTTGCGGCGGACGCTTCTGCTCGACAAAAGCCGCAGGGAAAACGATGCGGAGCATTCCTGGCATATCGCGGTGATGGCAATGCTCTTTTCCGAATACGCGACAGAGCCTGTCGATATCGGCAGGGTGGTGCAGATGTGCGTGGTGCACGACCTGGTGGAGATCTATGCGGGGGATACCTTTGCCTACGATATAGAGGGTAACGCCGACAAAGAAGCGCGGGAAAAGGAAGCCGCCGACAAACTTTTTGCCATGCTTCCGGGGGAACAGGGACAGATGATCCGCGGCATGTGGGAAGAGTTTGACGCCATGGAGACGGCGGATGCGAAGTACGCCGCCTGTATGGACAGACTCCAGCCGTTTTTTCACAATACGCTGACGGACGGGCACACCTGGGTGGAGAGCGGAACGAACCGCGCTGCGGTGGAAAAGCGGATGGCGGTCATCAAAGAGTTTATGCCGCAGGTGTATGACTGGGTTGCGGCTAACATCGACCATGCGATCGAGGCAGGATGGCTGAAACCGTAGGGCGAAGGCTGTCTCACAGGGAGGCTGTGGGGCTGTGGGCCTTTTTGGAATAAGAGGAAAGAGAAACAGGGCAAGAGGTAATGCGATGGAATATAAAATCATACGGTTGACGGATCAGCCGGAAATCAAAGACCGGGCGGCACAGTGGTTTCATGAAAAATGGGGCATTCCTCTCGCGGCATATGTGGAAAGTATGGAGGAGAGCCTTACAGGGAAAAATCCGGTTCCGCAGTGGTATGTGGCGGTGGAGGACGGCAGAATCATCGGCGGCATGGGCGTGATCGAGAACGACTTCCACGACAGGAAGGACCTTGCGCCGAACGTCTGTGCGGTTTATACGGAGGAAGACCGGCGCGGCATGGGCGTTGCCGGCGCGCTGTTAAATTATGTATGCGCCGATATGAAGGAGAGCGGAATCGGCACCTTGTACCTTCTGACTGATCACGACTCGTTTTATGAGCGGTACGGCTGGGAGTTCTTCTGCATGGCGCAGGGGGACGGGGAAGCGGAGCTGTCGAGGATGTATGTGCATAGAGCGTGAGGGATGATGAATAGGTGAAGGAGCGGAAAGTTATGAAGACAGTTATCATACACGGGCAAAGCCACAAGGGATCTACCTATCATATCGCGCACGCGCTGGGCGAAAAAATCGGCGGGGCGTGCAGGGAGTTTTTCCTGCCGCGGGATTTCGATAGATTCTGTGTGGGCTGTAATCAGTGCTTTATGGAGGGTGAAAAAATCTGTCCTCATTACGAGGCGCTTGCGCCAATCACAAGCGCGATGGATGAGGCGGATGTGATTATTCTGGCAAGCCCTGTCTATGTATATCACGCGACAGGCGCTATGAAAGCGTTTTTAGACCATTACGGATATCGGTGGATGGTGCACCGCCCGGAAAAGTCCATGTTTCGCAAGCAGGGCGTCTGCATTTCTACCGCGGCAGGCGCGGGACTTGGTTCGACCAATAAAGATATGGCGGACAGTCTGTTTTTCTGGGGTGTCGGGAAAATATACCGGTACGGGAAAGGTGTTGCCGCGATTACGTGGAAGGGCGTCAGTGAAAAGAAAAGGGCTTCGATTGACCGGGCGACCACCGCTCTGGCGAAAAAGATCAGGAAGCAGTATGGGCGGGTAAAGCCGGGAATAAGGACCAGAGTCTGGTTTTTTGCCATGCACTTGATGCAGAGGAAGGGCTTTAACGAGAGGGATGCAAAGTATTGGAAGGGAATGGGATGGACGGGGCGTAAACGTCCGTGGAGATCATAGGGGGCTTGGAAAGTGGGCAGCAACACGATTCGCTATGCCGGGGAAAAGGATTTTGAAACGATTAGCAAACACGATAAGCATATCAGGGAAACGGAATTGAAAAACGCGATTGCTTTAAAAAGAGTTCTGGTCATGTATCAGAACGATCATTTCGCGGGCTGGCTGCGGTTCAACCTGTTTTGGGATGAGATTCCGTTTATGAATATGCTGTATCTGCTGGAGGAATACAGGGGACAGGGCTATGGCAGGCAGCTTGTCATGTTCTGGGAAAAAGAGATGAAGGAGAGCGGATACGGAATGGTTTTGACATCCACACTGTCAAGCGAGCAGGCGCAGTTTTTTTATCGGAAGAACGGGTATGTGGATTGCGGATCTTTAATGCTGCCGGAGGAGCCGCTGGAAATAATTTTGCGGAAGGGCCTGGGGTGATGGCGTGTATCTCAACGTGTATTTCGGAAATAAGAGCAGGGGACAGGAATGAACTTCATTTTTGGACAGAGTATATTTAATTAGGGAGGGCAATGCGATGGAGAGAAGAGACAAAGTAAATTATTATCTGGACCTGGCAAAGATGGTGGCACAGCGTTCCACCTGCCTGCGCAGACATTACGGTGCGGTGATTGTCAAAAATGATGAGGTGATTGCGACGGGCTATGTGGGTGCGCCCAGAGGCAGGAAGAACTGTAATGACGTGGGGGAGTGCATCCGGCAGAAGATGGCGATTCCACGAGGGGAGCGGTATGAACTTTGCCGCAGCGTCCATGCGGAAACCAATGCCATCATCAGCGCGTCGCGGGACAAGATGATCGGCAGCGCCATGTACCTGACGGGGGTGGAGGCGGACACTGGGGAGTATGTGAAAAATTCCTGTAGTTGTTCCATGTGTAAGAGGCAGATCATCAATGCGGGGATCGAGACGGTTTATGTCCGCGATACGGAGGATGAGTACCGGGTAATTCCGGTGCAGCAATGGATTGACGAGGACGAGTCTCTGGAGGGGACGTTCGGGTATTAGGAGGATAAGATTTGGCAAACAGAGCTTATTTGTATGCGAAAAAAGACGAAGCGTTTGTGGCGATTTCGGAATACAATTATGATATTCCCATTGCCTATAAAAT
>CARQVR010000017.1 GCA_949051815.1 uncultured Lachnospiraceae bacterium | reverse complement strand
TGACCCTCTGCTTGTAAGGCAGATGCTCTCCCAGCTGAGCTAAGACCCCGTTTATTTGCGGGTCACTTACGCAACCCGCTCTGCTAGTATACAATTTATTATCATAGCTTGTCAACCCTTTTTTTCCATTTTTTCAAGCGAAGTTTAAAATTGTTTTTTTCATACCGGCCATACGCTTTCCGCATAGTGTCGGAGCCAGCGTCAAATACCGCTACATCCTCTCCGGCGCAGAAAAACCGAGCAGGTCAATACACGTTTCCAGCACATCTCTGGTCAGCGTAAGCAGCGCAATCCAGCCGGCCTTCTTCTCCTGATCCTCCTCCGTGAGAATCTTTGTCTCATGGTAGAAGTGATTGAACGCATTAGCCAAATCATAAATGTAAGCGCAGATTTTATGAGGCGCAACCTCCTCACAGACTGTCTCCATCATCGCATTATATTTTGCAAGCTCCAGCATCAGACTCTTTTCCGACACATTTGTCGCCTCTTGAATGACTGTATCAGTCAACTTTCCTCCCTGCTCCTCATACTTGGCGAGAATTGACTTGATTCGTACAATCGTATAGAGAATGTACGGCCCGGTATCTCCCTCGAAGGAAGTGAACCTGTCCATATCAAAAATATAGTCTTTGGACGCCTGATTGGACAGATCTCCATACTTGATCGCCGCCAGTCCGACAATCTTCGCCGTCTCACCTGCCTGCTCCATATCGATCTCGTAGCCCTTTGTTTCCGCGTTCTCCTGTATTTTGCGAATCATTTCTTCGTTGATCTCGCGAATCAGGTTCTCTAACCGCATGACGCCGCCCTCTCTTGTCTTAAAGGGTTTGCCGTCCTTGCCGTTCATGGTGCCAAAACCGATGTGTATAAGCTCCGTTTCCTCATTGACCAATTTGGTCTTTCTCGCGCAGCGGAATACCTGCTCAAAATACAGATCCTGTCTCTTATCGGTCAGATAGATCAGCCTGTCCGGATGGAAATTTTCCATGCGATCCATAATGGTCGCCAGATCCGTCGTATTATAGAGGGACGCGCCGTCGGATTTTAAGATCATGCAGGGCGGCACTTCCTTGGTGTCGGTTTCTTCCTTCACATCCACCACCAGCGCACCGTCGCTCTCATAGGCGTAACCGCCTTTTTTCATCTCCTCCACCATGCCGGGAATCATGTCGTGCACATCGGACTCCCCTTTCCAGAGGTCAAATTCCACGTTCAGATTGACATAGTTTTTCTTCAAGTCCGCCACCGACACGGCGATAATGTGATCCCACAGCGCGCGATACCCGCGCACACCACTCTGCAATTTATAGGTGGCCTCCATGGCATCCGCCTTGTACGCCTCATCCTCCTTGGATTTGGCGCTGGCGGTCGGATAGATTTCCTCCAGCTCAGATATGGTAAAGGGCGCCTCCTTCGGGTATTCCCCCTCGTAGGAATCGTCAAAATAGATCAGGTCAGGCTGTCTTTTCTGCAGTTCCGTTATGATCAGTCCCATCTGCAGCCCCCAGTCCCCCAGATGAATGTCGCCGATCACCTCATGTCCCGCATAGCGGCAGATCCGCTTGATGCTCTCCCCGATTATGCCGGAGCGCAGATGACCCACATGGAGCGGCTTCGCCACGTTTGGACCGCCATAGTCAATGATTATCTTCTTTGACCCAGGCGTCTGGAAGCCAAACTTTTCCGCACCGGACATATCCCGCAGGTAGTCCCGCACAAAGGATTCCTTCACCCTCATGTTTAAAAAGCCGGGCGCCACGGCGGAAACCTCCGACAGCACGCTGCTCTCCTGCAGTTTCTCCGCCACATCCTGCGCGATCATAAGGGGTGCCTTATGGTATTTCTTCGCCCCTGCCATGGCGCCGTTACACTGGTACTCGCAAAGATCCGGCCTGTTGGAAAGGGTTGCCTTCCCCAGTTCAGGATCGTACCCTGCGGCCTCAAACGCCTGTTTCATTTCCTCCGAAATCAAATCCAATATTTTCTGCATTCTGGTCTCCATTCCGGCGATTCGTGTGATTTTTCACACCGCCCTCCGTTTCAAAGCGTTTCCCGCCGTGTCTGCCCCATGCATACGCCGGAAAATCGCGGTTCGTTAATCATAAGCAATGCAATTTTACCACAAATCCCCATAAATGTCATGGTCTTTCCAAAAGTCTTCTGTCAGGTAGCCCGAAAGCCGAGAATCCGTGTATTCTGACCGGCTTTCTGGAGATTGTCCGCATACTCTTCCTGTCCGACTGCCCGCTCCACATCTTCGAGGCTGATGGTCTGCATTTCCGCTCTCGTATAGTTGGTCTTGTTTTGCCCGAGTACACGTTCTGCTGTATAAATCACTGCAGTTTCCAGAAGACGCCTCGCCTCCCGTCCATTGCCGAAATTCTCCTCCCCGACCCGCTTCTGAAAATGGGTCCTGACTATCCCGCCCGCTCTTTCATCAAGCTTATAATGGCTGTTTTCGGCGATCCTGTAAAAGATCTGTACCATCTCATCCGGACTGTAGGAATCAAAACAGATCGTGGAATTAATGCGGCTCCTGATACCCGGATTCGCGTCCAAAAACTCTTTCATTTTATTATTTTTCTCACTCACATGTTTTCCCCCGTACCCTGCAAATATCACCAGCTTATCCATGGAATGGTTTTCCAGTTCCACAATCAACTGGGCAAGCGCCTCCTGTGCAAAGGAATCGTTTTCACCGCTGCCCTCCACAAGAGAATAGGCCTCGTCAATGACAATAATATCATTGTTTTCAAACACTGCCTTTGTCTTTGGCGCGGAATGTCCCACATACTTCCCTTTCAGCTCCGCCCCGTTCAGGCAGACATAACGGTCGTCCGGCAATAACTGTTCCTCCACCATAATCTGCCCCATCAGCCTGGCTGCCGTTGTCTTCGCTGTTCCCGGCGCACCCAGCATGACATGCACATTATGATACCCGCCTCCTCTCAGTCCCATCCTTTCCCGGATCTGATTGTACTTCATGACATTCACCACATTGAGTATCTGCCTTTTTACGTCTTCCATGCCGACCAGCTCCTGCATCAGCCTCTCCCTCGCGCTCTTCCTTCTTTCTCCCTTCTTTTCCATCGGAATGCCTACTCTGCAAAAACGGTCTATAAACCGAAAGTCGTTATTCTCAATAGGCCGTTCTCCGGGTGATTTCCAGTCCTTCACTGCATAGGTAACGATTTTCTCCGCCAGCGCACATTTTTTCTCATCCGCCATCGCTGCAAAAATGTTCACGATCCGTTCGTAGGAAAATCCCTTTTTGACCGTTATCCCCTTCTTATCGAAATTTCCTTTAAGCAGCTGTTTATAATATCTCTTCTCCCCCTTCTGGTCCAGCCTCACCGCCACTTCATCCGCCGCCAGACTTAAGACAATGTGATTCCACTGTGCCCTTGTCCCCTCAGACACATATTCCGTGTTCCCGTCCTGCATCTCTTCCTCTTCCCTGGCATCCGCATCTGATTTACTGATATACGGCTCTAATCGGAGAATATATACTTTATCATTTTCTTTGAAATACTCCAGACTGTTTATAATGCGCTCCTGTCTTCTGTACCCTCCCGTATAACCAAAACCAAGGCCTCCCCAGCCATTGGCCTCGTCGGCGACAATGCATACGGCGTTCTGCCGGCAGTTCATCCAGTATGGCGTATGGACTATGGCGTTCTGGCTGCCCTGCATAAACATGTTGTTCATTGGAAAGATATTGCAGTTATCTTCCAAATTGACGCCCGCCAGTAAATCGTTGTCCATAATCAGAGGAATGCGAAACGGGCTCTCTGTCCATACACCTGACTGGTCATTTTCTTTCTCTTCCTCCTCACACTCCGCTTTCAAAATCTCTATCGCTTCATTGTGCTTCCGGTTAAATCCGGCAGCCAGATAAGTGACGGCAAGATAACCCTGCTCCAGATTATTGGCGCTGATCAAAATATATTTTGGCTCGTTTTCCTTCTCAATCAGCCATTCCAGCTCCGAAAACTGCAAAGCCCCGGCCTTCACATCTGCCCGCAGTGCACTTAGATCAATCTCCATAGGTATATTCAGATATTCCGCCTTTTCCGCCATCACACCACAAAGTATTTTGCTCTGCACATCAGGTTTTAAGAGGGACAGATTCTTTTTCATAAGAAAACCTCCTTCGCTATATGCCGTAGTTGTTTTTTGTTTCTACAGGCATCTTAACAAAAGGAGGTATGCAATATTGCACTGTTTTTATAAATAATATGCCATTCCGGCCTGCAAACGTTTCCGCACCGCCTCACGCGATTCCTCCGGCGAGAGAATCAGGCAGTCATTACAATACTGTGTCGCCCAAAGCTCCACGCCGCCGGTGGTCGACCGGATAGATACTTTCAGCCAGTTAATTCCCTGTTCTTCATAGTATTTTTTGTCGTGTCCCAGATAGCTCTTTACAAGTGAATCCGATGCAGGCGTCACCTTTGCGTTTTTTCCAAACACATCCACGATTGTATTCATCATATAGTTCTTCCCTGTGTCCCGGCACAATAAAACCATGTTCTGCTTTGTCCCGCCGAACATAACAGGATGCTCATGCCGGTATTCGACTGGGTTGAAATTTTCCACTCTGTGCGTGTTGGGCGTTTCCACTTCCTCAATATCCGTAATCCTGTCAATGCGCAGGCTCACAATGTTCTCGTACTTTTCACTGTAAGCCAGCAGATAATAATAGCCGTTGCTCCACAGCAGATGTACCGGCTCCACCGTCTTTGGATATCCCGGTCTCGGCGTCAGTTTTTTCTCCGTATTATAATAGCAGTAGGTGATGTTTGCGCAGTTTCTGCGGCTGATAATCCGGTTTAAATCTTCGATGTTCATAAGAAGCAGAGAATCCTCATCCCGCGTCTTCCCCGCCACATCAAAATATCTGCCCTTCGGAAAAGCCCCGGGCTTTAGCCTGACAATCTTGCGCACAATCTCTGTAATATCTTCCTCACTGAAATAACTGTAGGTCTCAATCGCATCCTTTAATGTCAAAAGCTCCGCCGTCTGAAAGCTGTTTTCATAGTAATAATACTTTTTGGGCGCCAGGGCATCCCCATCCGTTGCATACGGCTGATATGCCCCGTCCTTCTTCATAAGGCAGGCTACGCCATACCCGTAACGGTAAACCGCTTCATCGTATGCGCTGCCTGAGGGAAACACCTTATTCGTAAGCTCCTCCAGAGTACGTTTCACGGTGTCAGAGCTGATCACTGCGCCGCTATCGCAAAGATAGCCAAATTCCTCGTTCACCCTGTCCCTGATCTCTGTCACCGACAACGGATGCTCCTCATCCGTATACCCGGAAAGCACCTGCAAAATAAAAAAAAGATTCAGCCGGGAACTTTCCGGCTTATTGCTGTTTGCCATCGAATATTTCCTCCCTGATCGTGATAAGGGCCTTTTGCCGCTCCTCCTTCGCAAGCTCTGAAAACGGACACAGATCTTTATGTACCCGGTTTACCGGATCTTTGTTTTTCCCGTTTTCGGGCGTCCCATACCGCCAGTGATTTAAGAAATGATATCTGCACCATCTGATATGCTCAAGTTCAGCCAGCTCCGTTTCCGTGTACTGCGCCTTTCTTTTCAGCTCTCTTAACACTTGCGCATAATCCGCCGCAGAAATATTGGATCCCTTGGTAAAGCCGTCCAGACTGTTCCACTCCTTTTCCTTCTGCCGCCCGTCATCCGGCAGCTTCTGCTCTCCTCCATATCGGGATACATAGAGATGATTCAGCTCTTTGGCCTCCCTGTATAATTTATCCGTCTTAATATTTTCTTCGGAAAAACTGCGCGCCTCCTCTCCAAAGCCGTGCAGTTTTTCCGAACCGATGAGCTCCTCTATGTTTTCGTCCCCCGGACTGTAATAGTCGATCTGCAAACCGGGGAACCGGCCAAGAAGGGTCTGCAGCAGCTCTGTTTCGAGCGGTTCCGTAAAAATAACCCTGTCCGCCTGTCCCAGAACCTGCCACTGTTCTTTACACCCCGTTTCGTGAAACAGGATCTGATCCCCGTTCATCGTCCGAAACCCTTCACAGGATGCCTCATACAAACTGCTTTCCCCGAAAATGTGATAGCATATCTGCTGCTCTTTGGAAAACAAATTCAAAAGCAGCGCATAGTGCAGCATCCGCTGTCCCAGATTCCCAAAGCCCCAGATCACAATACGCGCCCTCCGGTTATCCGCCGGATTTTCCCAGAGTCTGACCGTCTTCCAGTAATCTCTGGCTATCACATCATGGATATTGAAAAAACGTACCTCAGCGCCCTCATCAAAGGACACGGTATCAGACAACAAATTGGAGTCAAATTCTTTCAGGCACAAATATACTTTTTTCCCCGAAAAATCCTTTCTGTATCGCTGAAAAAAGCGAAGTGTTTCCCTGTCGTCGGCAAGCATAATGATATGCTCTTTCCCGCATTTTAAAGGCTTCCCCTCCGCCAGCACACTGTGGGGTATACGCTCCCTGAGACGTCTGCAAATCTCGGACTGCCCGTAAATTACCGTACTGTCCCCATGCAGACAGGCTGCCCGCACCGCAATGTAGTGCCATGCCCTGCGGACTACCGCCAAAATCCCCGCGGCCGTCACAAGGGGCGCCGTCCATCTGGCCACCTCCAGCCAGACACTCTTCTGTGCGCCGTTCCACCCAAGTGAATACAGCTGTATGCTGTAATATACGGCATCCGAAACCGTCTCTCCGGCCTTTCTATAGCCCACGATGCCGACGCAAAAGGGAATCAGCAGCACAAAGGGCAGCAGTTTTTTCAAAACGTTTCTTTTCATTTTCATCTCTTAATCCGTTAAAGCAGGTCTCTGCGCATATTGACTGACAAATTCTGCGATGGTTTTTCCCTCTTTTGTCTTCCAGTATTTCGGCCCATCCAGAGAAGTTACCGTTTTTTTACCAGCCTGTTTCCGGTAAATATTTATGATATCCAGCGCCGCCGGCGAAGAGAGCTTATACATCCCTGTAATGGCGCCGTCCGCATCCCTGAATTCTTTTCCCTCTCTGTCCAGCACCTGCAGACGGCATTCCTGTTCCCCAAGCACCATAATCCGGGCCTGATAGGTCTCTCCGTCATACTGCAGATAAAATTTCATTCCCTTCTCCACCAGTCCGGCCTGATACAGATCGTTAAAGGTCACATGCTGTCTGTTCGTAAATCTGGCGTTCGGGGTTGTTCCAAATTCATCCACCAGCGAAAGATAAATTTCGTCAAAGACACTTTGATACTGTCTGTAAAGCACACAGGGCATTTCCTGATTTTCAGCGGCCCCAGCGCTCTGAACGGTGTCAAAGATCTCCTTAAGCTCCTTCTCATAATCCCCGTACAGACTTCTGCACAGATCCGTATTGACAAGCGCCATCGGGGAATCTCCCACAATTTCCCGCAGGTTGCCCGCATACTGCTCAAGAAGATACTTTCCTTCCTCGCGCACCTTCGGATGGCTGATGCACCTGGCAATCAGATAATCATACATTTCCTGGTAAGTAATGTGAATATATGCCTGACTGAACGCCCGCTGGCCGGGTTTTGGCGTGATAAAAAAATACAGAACCTTCTGTCCGGGCTTTTTGTTCTTTTCCACATACTCATAGTAATCCTGTGTTTGTCCCGTTGCAGAGCTGTTATAATTTTCTCTTGCCCTGACTTTATTTTCTATCACAATGATCAATTCACTGCTCTCACCGTACACGTCTATCGAGCGTTTTCCCCCTTTC
The DNA here is from genome assembly GCA_949051815.1 of uncultured Lachnospiraceae bacterium. Lineage (GTDB taxonomy): Bacteria > Bacillota > Clostridia > Lachnospirales > Lachnospiraceae > UBA3282. Next base: position 47,751 of record CARQVR010000017.1, on the reverse strand, counting down.
CAGGGAAAGGTTTTTTCTGTCTCAAAGTGTATGTCACTCAGCCGGATCCGGAACACGTCCTGAATGGTCAGCCCGCAGTCCGGCTTTCTGATCATCGCAAGCCCCAGCAGCCGCTCCAGCGGAAAACATCCCAGTCCCAGAGAGGAATCCGGCTCTAAAAGCCACTGCATAAAGGCGCTGTGCCAGTGCTCCGTATGCGTCTGTCCCACAATGGAAAACACGTTCGGTTTATCCTGCCGGTACCTGAGCTCCTGAAAGCGCACGTCAGACATTAACGCCTCCGCCTGTTCATAATCCATACGTTTCTCCCTCTCCCCTCTCAGACAGACAAACCACCGTCATGGTAAATTTCTCCTTCGCATTCAAACTTTTTCGCCGCTTTCTGCGCTTTCACCGCTCCAAAGCCCGCAAAGTCCGTCATCTGCACTTCAAACCGGTCCGGACTAAGAGCCAGCTCCACAATTCTGTCAAGCAGAACCTTCATCCAGTCCGCCTGACTGTAATTCGTGCACATAGACCATTCCGGCATCGTTTCAACGACCTTATACCTCACGGAGATCTGCCCTTTTCTCTTTCTCTCGTCATACTCCTGCGTTTTCAGAAACGTTGGATTTTTTCCCTTCCGCTTTTCATTCAGCTCCAAAATGCAGGCCTCTCCGCGCTCCGCAATCATCTGCATCATAAAACGCCATGCCAAAGCTGCGGTACTGGTACAGTCAACAACCGAATATTTCCCATTTTCCTGCGTGTCAAGCAGCGAAATACCACTGAAGCTGTCCTTGTTGAAGTTCCCGTTATTCACCGTTTTAACCAATTCAGTCAATGCAAACAGAACTGTCTTCCGCAGGATAGCCGCTCGCGCCTTCTCCCAGCTCTCCACTGCGGCAGGCGCTTCCTCTTTTTCTGTGCTTTTCTCTGCTACAGGCGCTTCCTCCTGTATGATATTCTTCTCGCTCATCACGTCCGCGCCGCTGGTGGAACAGCCTCTCACAAACTTGGCAGCCGCGGATATTGTCTGAAATACCGCATCCTCCAGCAGAATGCAGTCTGCTCCTACCTTCCCGCTCTTGTCCGCCAGATCCCGTTTGCCGGTCCAATCCTTCCAGGTTTCCGCTATCTTGCTGCCCTTTCGCACAATGTAGCTGCCTTCTGCCACAGCAAGCCACGCATCGTACTTTGCCCCCTTCATCCGATAGGTTATCGCCTGGGAATCTTCGGCCTCCTTCATCCGACAGGTTATCGCCTGGGAATCTTCGGCCTCCTTCATCCGACAGGTTATCGTCGGGGAATCTTCGGCCTCCTCCGTTTTTACTTCCTCAAACACATCCGGCGCACACTTTTCAAGTTTTGCCACAATGGATTTTATGATATCCGTGTTTTCCCCCGTAATATCGTTCTCCCTCGGAAACAGCTCTCGGGCTATGTACCCGCACAGCGATTTGTCCAGATACGGTTTATAGTACCGCTTCTGATCTGCTCCCCATGTGCCGGTCTTTAAGAGATTTCCCTCTGTGTCAATCGACGCCTCATCACAGGACTCCCGGCTTCTCTCATATCTTTCAACGCTGTCCTCATACGCCTCTCTCAGCTCCCGGACAATTCCCTTCTCCGCTAAATAGGCAAAACTCTCATTGAACTTTTTCAGCTCTTCCTCCCAAAAAGTATTTTCCTTCGGGCCGTCCTCCCAAAAGTATCTCGTGCCAAGGCCGGTGTCCGTATCATCCGTTTCGTACTCTGCCGTTAAAGCTTCCAGCTTAACCGGTATCACAGGCAGCGGTTTTTTGGCCTTTTTTCCCGCTTTCGGCGACCTGCTTTCCATCAGTTCCAGTAAGGTGGCATAGCTTGTCATATATTTGTTGCTGCAAAAGACAAGCACGGCATGACACCCGTTATCATATTTCATATTCTTCGGAAACTGTTCCAGCCACAGTCCGGTATCCTCGTCAAATTTCTTATCATAATATACCCGCAGCCCATACTCCTTTTGCAGCCTTGGGACAAGATCCGCAAGCACTTTCCTCCAGTCATCGCTTTTATAACTGATAAAAACGTAGGGTTTTTTATGCACCAGATAATTTTTGTGATCCGTTGTCACAATGGGATGCTCATCCATGTATTTCTTTCGTGCTTCTCTCTCTTTTGCGTCCATCTTCCTCTCCCCCTGCCTGCAAAACCCTAAATTTCTTTATCGCGCCTGCTGTCCAGCTGATATATGCGCAGTCCGTCATACAATTTCAGCAGGCTTAACATGGCGTTCAGCGGTTCCGTGTCCTTATCCTGCTCCTCTTTCCCCAAACGCGCATAGTTGGCGTCCGCCATTTGTACAAACCGGCTCTCATCGGCAAGCACGTCATAAATGCTCTCTCCCGGCCGTACATATTTTTTCTCTATCCCGTCATTGATCATATCATAATGAACACGCCAAAGCTCCCTCTCCTGCCTGTCGATTTCCGTATCCGCCGTATAAGCCCATCCCATGTCATAATGTTCTTTCAGCCACCTTCTATGCTCGATGGGACCGATCACCACCGCATCCCCGGCAGTAAAGGCTTCCAACAGCTCATAGGGAACCGGCTTATCCGTATAAAAGCAGCCAATGACATCCAGATATTTTCCGAATGCCTTCGCCTGATTGATATTAGAAAGCTTGTACTCCAGCGAAAGCGCGGAAAATCCGTTTTCAAAGTCCTCCCTGTTCTCCTCAAGAAAAGCATCCTCCGCATGGTTTCGTCTGGCTTCTTCCCACTCCTGCGGTTTCGTCCATCGACCATTCAGCGCCACAGCAAAATTATACAGATGGAGAAAATTGCTGTTGGAAAGATATGTGTTTTTATGCCGGACATTTCTCTCCTCCAGTCTGGTCGCCACCGTCAGGCGAAGTCCGCCCTCCCCTGCATTCAATGCGACAATCCGCTCAATATCCTTCTGAAAACTGCTGACCGCGGTATCACACTCCGTATACATATTGGCATACGCCTTCAATTTCGGTTCCTTTCCCTCTCCCCGCTTCCATTTTTCATATGCCTTCTGAAAAGCGTCTATTTTCGCGCTTTCCGCCTGATCGTAAATATAGACTGCCCGGATCTCATTATCCCGGAACATAAAATCACATCCCATCGGATGCAGCTCCGTTCTGGAATTACGCCCGTATGCGGTTCTGTCCCAGCACTGTAACTCGTCACACAGCATCAGCATATAGGCAAGCGGATGAAGTCCGGCCTGAAACGGCTTATTCGCATCGCTCTTATACCTTGCCACCGAAAATTTGTACAGGCTGTTATGCAGAAGAATCGCCGTCATCGCATCGACCGCCGTCCTGGTAACCGGACATCCCATCTCCTCAAACAGATTTCTGAAAAGAATGGTCGCGCTAAACCAGGCGTGATCCATAAAATAATTATACTGCTCCGGATGCGCTGTTTTCGTCTCCAGAATTTCCCTCATGCTCTCTTCGGTGAAAGTCTGGTAGACAGCCGGCAACTTTTTATCCACGGCAATATCATACGCAAACAAATCATTTGTCGTCGAAAAATCCACATCGTCCCGTTGATAAACCGCTTTTAACGCCTGCCTCAGCTTTTCATCCATTGTCACATACTTTTCCAGATGATGGTAGGCCACGAAAGGATTGTTATCCCTTTTTTCACCGTGCACCTCGAAATAGGCAGCCACCTGTTCAAAAGGCAGCTCGAAGGGATAGCCGATGTCGTGAAACAAGGAGGCAAGCCCCCAATACTGCAGATAATGATGCGCCGCCGCTTTCTCGTCTCCCGGATCGTTTTCCATTTCCGCCTTTATGGCAAGAAACTCCTGATTATTCTTATAAAATTCTTTATATGTGGCACGGTAAGCCGGGCTCGTCTCATAGATCGCCAGTCCCAATATAAACACATACACAGAATGGGAATAGTGATCCCTGTGCTTCATCAGAAGGGAGCTGGCATTCGTCTCATATTCGGATAAAAGCTCAACCATTCTTCTGGACCGGGCATACCCGCCCACAAACATCTCCAGATAACAGAAATACACATTGAAAGCATCCTGTACGCTGCCCGACTGCGCGAACTCCCGCACTGCCCGTTCCAGACACAGTCTGTCTATGTCCATCTGCATATGATAAGGAATCTGATTCTCTTTCAGACTTTTCCCCCGGTACGCCTGCTGCTCCTTTTCCGCAGCCGCTTCCGCCTTTCTATAACGAAGCCCTTCACAATGCTTCCGTAAAAAACAAACGGCAGCCGCTTCCAGATTCCGTTCTCCTGTCTGTGCTTCCCCTTCGTTCAGATGCCGCTGCATTTTTTCTTCCAATACGGTATAGGACATACTTTTACCCCTCCTGTGTCTGTTATCGTTTTCCCCCGTTATCACACTTTTATTACCATACTATCACAGGTTATATGCATACACAAGCATACGGCATCCCATCGGAAACCATGCCCCAAAGGACGCCGCACATCTTCGTCACTGTATGCAAGTATACTACCGGCACTCACTGCCTGCGGGAATACACGCAGCCACAGTAATCCTGCCGGTACAGGCCATATTCCTTCGACAGCTCGATCGACCTTTTATATCCCTCTCTCTTCTTAAAGTCTGACGGCAGCCACACCGCGCCGTACTCCTGCGCCAGCTTCTCGCCGATTTCGTTGAGTTTCGCGGCATTCTTCAGGGGGCTGATGGAAAGCGTGGTGGTAAAATAGTCATAACCGCCTTCCCGCGCCAGTTTAGCCGTCTCCCGCAGTCTCAGCTCATAGCAGGCAAAACACCGCCCGCCGCCCTCCGGGCACTGCTCCAGACCTTTCGCCATGTCAAAAAAACGCTGCGGCTCATAGTCCCCCTCGATCACGTCGATCCAATATGCCGTGCTTTCCGCCTGCTGCCTATCCACACCATGTACTGTGCCCGTATCTTGTACCGATCCCGCATATTGCTTCGCCACCGCATCTTCCACCGCGCCTGCATCTTGCTCCGCTACCGTATCTTGCTCCGCGACGCCGTCCTGGTTTTTGTTGACCTTTTTAGTCAATTCCTCGTTATACGCCGCTATCAACCGTTTCTGCTCCGCCACCCGCTTGCGGTACTCTGCATCCTCCGTGATATTCGGATTATAATAAAAGACCGTGATCCAAAAATACTGTCGCAGATATTCCAGCACGTAGCTGCTGCAAGGCGCACAGCAGCTATGCAGAAAAAGGGTCGGCGGGCACTCCTTTGCCGCACCGATCCTCTCTATCAGCTGATCCAGTTCCTTCTGGTAATTCCTGACCCTGTTCATCTACTTCCCCGCTTCGCAATCGACGCTATGTCAATCAGACTCATCTCTTCCCGGGTTGCCGCGTTTTCCAGACTGGTCACAAGAGCCGCCGCCGTGTCCATGGCCGTGATACAGTTGACCCCCGTCTCGATGGCGGTTCTGCGGATCAGGAAACCGTCCCTGTTCTTGTCCCGCCCCTGCGTGGGCGTGTCGATCACCAGATCAATCCGATGACCCAGAATCAGATCCATGACCGTGGGCGATTCCTGCCTGATCTTATTGACCTTGCGCGCCTTCACCCCGGCCTCGTTTAAGGCCGCCGCCGTACTTCTGGTGGCATAGATGATATAACCCAGCTTCTCAAAGCGTCTCGCCACCCCGATGGCCTCCCCCTTGTCCGCATCCTTCACGGTAATAATCATCTGTTTATGCTTCGGCAGACTCACGCCCGCGCCGAGAAACGCCTTGTAAAGCGCCTCGTTAAAGGTCTTCGCAATGCCAAGGCACTCGCCGGTGGACTTCATTTCCGGCCCCAGACTGATCTCCGCGCCACGGATCTTCTCAAAGGAGAACACCGGCATTTTGACGGCGAAATAGTCCGCCGCAGGCTGTAAGCCCGGCTCATACCCCAGATCTTTGATCTTTTTCCCGATAATCACCTCCGTGGCCAGATCCACAATCGGAATGCCCGTAACTTTGCTGATATAAGGCACGGTGCGGGAAGAGCGGGGATTGACCTCGATCACATACACCTCGTCCCCCATGGCGATAAACTGAATATTGATCAGGCCGATCACATGAAGGGCCTTCGCCAGTCGTCTCGAATACTCGGCAATGGTTTCCTTCACCTTATCGCTAACCGTGGGCGCGGGATAGACGGAGATACTGTCGCCGGAGTGCACGCCCGTCCGCTCGATATGCTCCATAATGCCGGGAATCAGGATGTCCGTGCCGTCGCAGACGGCGTCCACCTCCAGCTCCTTACCCTGTAAATATTTATCCACCAGAATGGGGTGATCCTGCTCGTAGCGGTTGATCACCGCCATAAACTCCTCGATTTCCTGATCCGACAGTGCGATCTGCATTCCCTGTCCGCCCAGCACATAGGAGGGGCGCACCAGCACGGGATATCCGAGCCTGTCGGCCACGGCTTTGGCCTCCTCTGCGGTGTAGACCGTGCCGCCCGCCGCCCTCGGAATCCCGGTTTCTTCCAGAATTTTATCGAAAAGCTCCCGATCCTCTGCGGCGTCCACGTCCTCCGCCTTTGTGCCGAGAATCGGCACGCCCATCTTCATCAGACTCTCCGTCAGCTTGATGGCCGTCTGTCCGCCAAACTGCACCACCGCGCCGTCCGGCTTCTCCACATTGACGATATTCTCCACATCCTCCGGTGTCAGCGGCTCGAAGTAGAGCTTGTCCGCAATATCAAAGTCAGTGCTCACCGTCTCCGGGTTGTTGTTGATGATAATGGTCTCATACCCTTCTTTCGCAAACGCCCAGGTGGCGTGCACGGAGCAGTAGTCAAACTCGATGCCCTGCCCGATGCGGATAGGACCTGACCCTAAGACGAGCACTTTCTTTTTCGGATGGCTCTCCACCACCTCCGTTTCGGAACCGAACACGGAATAATAGTACGGCGTGCTCGCCGCAAACTCCGCCGCGCAGGTGTCTACCATCTTGAAGGCGGCAACAATGCCGTTTTCATAACGCATGTTCTTTATTTCTTCTTCGGTTTTCCCGGTCAGTCTCGCAATCACATTGTCGGGAAACTCGATCCGTTTCGCCTCTTTCAGAAGCTCCACCGTCAGCGGCTCTTTTAAAAGCCGCTCCTCCATCTCCGTGAGAATCGCAATCTTGTCGATAAACCAGTGATCCACCATGGTGATCCTGTGGATCGTGTCATAGTCCACGCCTTTGCGGATCGCTTCCGCGATAATATAGATTCTCTGGTCGTCCACAATCTCCATGCGCTCCAGAAGCTCCTCTTTGGAGAGCGCCGAGAAATCATAGCTACGCAGGCAGTCCACATGCTGCTCTAAGGAACGGATCGCCTTCATCAGCGCGCCCTCGAAATTGTTGGCAATGCTCATCACCTCGCCGGTGGCCTTCATCTGCGTCGTCAGCGTGCGTTTTGCCGTAATAAATTTATCGAAAGGCAGTCTCGGTATTTTCACCACGCAGTAGTCGAGCGTCGGCTCGAAGCTGGCATAGGTCTTTCCCGTGATGGCGTTCTTGATCTCGTCCAGCGTATAGCCCAGCGCGATCTTCGCCGCCACCTTTGCAATCGGATAGCCCGTGGCCTTACTCGCCAGCGCGGAGGAACGGCTCACACGGGGATTTACTTCGATCACACAGTATTCAAAGCTGGTCGGATGCAGGGCAAACTGCACGTTACAGCCGCCCGTGATCTCCAACTCGCTGATGATATTTAAAGCCGAACTGCGAAGCATCTGGTATTCCTTATCGCCCAGCGTCTGGGAAGGCGCCACCACGATGCTGTCGCCTGTGTGCACGCCAACCGGATCCAGATTTTCCATGTTGCAGACGGTGATACAGTTGCCCGCGCCGTCCCGCATGACCTCATACTCGATCTCCTTCCAGCCCGCGATACACCGCTCCACCAGCACCTGTCCCACACGTGAAAGGCGCAGACCATTCGCCAGAATTTCTTCCAATTCAATCTGATTGTGGGCGATACCGCCGCCGGAGCCGCCAAGCGTATAAGCCGGCCGGAGCACTACAGGGTAGCCGATTTTGTTCGCAAACGTCACGCCGTCCCCGATATTTTCCACCACAAGGGAGGGCGCGCACGGCTCCCCGATCTTCTCCATGGTCTCTTTAAACTCCAGACGATCCTCAGCCTTTCGGATGGTTTTCGCCGTGGTGCCAAGAAGGGTCACTCCGTGAGCCTTAAGAAATCCCGACTCATCCAGCTCCATACCTAAGTTTAAGCCCGCCTGACCGCCCATATTGGGAAGCAGAGAGTCCGGCTTTTCCTTTATAATAATCTGCTCTAACACCTTAACCGTCAACGGCTCGATGTACACCTTGTCCGCGATATCGCCGTCCGTCATGATGGTGGCCGGATTGGAGTTGACCAGAATGACCTCCATGCCCTCCTCCTTTAAGGAGCGGCACGCCTGCGTTCCCGCATAGTCAAACTCCGCCGCCTGCCCGATCACAATCGGTCCGGAACCGATGACAAGCACTCTTTTCACGTTTGGATTTTTTGGCATTGTATTTCCTCCATTTCTCAACCCCGAAGAATGATGCGCAAGCAGCATTCTTCCAGACAAAACATAGTAACTCTTAGTAAGCATACTCTGCTTACTTAGAGTTACTTTTCGTCTTGATCATTTCTATAAACCGGTCAAACAGATACGAGGAATCCTGCGGTCCCGGACACGCCTCCGGGTGAAACTGCACCGTAAAAATGTTCTTTCCCGTATAGGAAAGGCCCTCGTTTGTACCGTCGTTCACATTGATAAAGGCCGGAACCGCCACCCGCGGATCAAGCTTGTCCGTATCTACCACATAACCGTGATTCTGGGAGGAAATGTAAACCCTGCCGGTCTCCAGATCCTTCACCGGATGATTGCCGCCCCGATGCCCGTATTTCATCTTGAAAGTGTCCGCTCCCGTGGCAAGCGCCATGAGCTGATGCCCGAGACAGATCGCAAAAATCGGTGTGTCGGACGCATAGAGCTTTCGGATTTCTTCTATAATAGTGACACACTCCTTCGGATCGCCCGGGCCGTTGCTGAGCATAATGCCGTCCGGCGCATCCGCAAGGATTTCCGCCGCCACAGTCTGCGCTGGGTAAACGGTCACGTCACAGCCCCTTGCCGCCAGCGATCCTGCAATGTTGTCCTTAGCCCCCAGGTCAAGAAGCGCCACCCGCAGGCCTGCACCGCTTAAGCAGCGTACAAGACTGGGCTTCTTTTCCCGTATACCCGCCTCAAAGTCTTCCCTCCTAAAGGAAGAACTGCCGGAAAGCGGCCCGTTCTCCGTAAGCTCTTTTGTTCCGGGCAGCATATATTTCTCCGCGCAGCTTACCCGCTCCACTACCTTACCTGTCGTATATGCTTTTAACTTGGGAATGATTTCGTCCAGATTATAGTCGTTGTCGGTAGTGATCATACCGTTCATGGTACCCTTCTCCCGAAGGATTCTGGTAAGGGCTCTGGTGTCGATTCCGGCGATACCCGGCACACCATTGTCCTCTAAGAATTGTTGAATTGTCATATCACATCTGAAATTGCTGGGAATCCTCGAAAGCTCCCGCACAATAAAACCGTCCGGCCAGGGCCTCTTTGACTCCATATCGTCCCGGCATATCCCGTAATTGCCAATCAGCGGATATGTCATGCACACTGCCTGCCCCGCGTAGGACGGATCTGTCAGCACTTCCAGATACCCCGCCATGGAAGTGTTAAAAACAATCTCGCTGACGATCTCCTTCCTCGCCCCTATGTGTGTCCCCTCAAACACAGTGCCGTCTTCCAGTATTAAAAATGATTTCATCCTAGTCCTCCGTGCCTGTTCCCTTCATCCAATCATCCGGCTTTTTACTGTCCTAAATCTATAATCGCCTAATTATAGCACAGGAGGGATGCGGCATCAACTGCGAAACGGAGGAAACTCATCAGGAAATTTTTTTATTCTAACCTTCCCGTCGGCAATTTTCTTGTCAGCCACACTAAATATCGGAATAATTCTCGTCCCTATTTTTCTCAAAAATAATCAAATTTCCATTATAGTGTTTCATTAATTCCTTTTTCAAGTTTTTAACAATCGGATCATTATGCAAACGTGGAACAGAACTGCAAACAATTCTCGCACATATCCTCCTTTTAAGCCCCGTTCCATATCTGCTAATCGTTTCTTTTAACTGTTGAACTGCATGAGATATATCGCTTCCTTTCAGTTCAACAAAAACTGCTGTTGGATTATCCGAATCATAAATAATATACATAAAATCGCATTTGTGCTCATTTGCTTCTCCATAAATCATACCGCCATCTACATGAAACAAAGCAATCCTGCAATTTTTATCATTTACAATATTATATCTTTTTTTCTTTTCTTCGCAGACCGCATTCTTTCTAAAATCGTTGTAAACGATACATCTTCCTTTATTTTCACATGTAAACCCGTCATTTTCACAACATTCATATAATTTATCACAAATCATATTTTATCTCCAGTAAGTCTAATCTTTCAGCTTCTTCGTTAATTTTTTCAGAAATAGAATCAATTTCTATTGACTCTATCAATCCGGAAGATTTATCTATGATATCCTTCAAAATATCATTGCTTTCATCATCAATTTTATATGCCGAAATCCTTTGTGGTAAAATTCTGAGCTGTTTTTTTATAATCGCCTCTTCATTCTTAACCACGGCGTTGTTTTCAACCATTCCGGATTGTATCAGCAAATTTGCCGAAGATAAAATATAAGGACTGTGAGTTGTAACTAAAAATTTACTGTTACTGGAATTCATCGTTAATGCTATAAATTCAACCATATGTCTCTGTGCTTCCGGATAGAGATGCGCCTCCGGCTCTTCCAGGACAACATACGCTTTTTTCTTTTCAAGAATAATAACAAACAATAAAAGCAATATCCACAAAGACTCCTGCTGCCCGGAAGATCCATAAATCAATTTAACCCAGTGCGTATCATCAAAATACAACTTTTCTCCATCCGTATCATTCACATAATCAGCTTTCAAAATATATTTAATCAGCTCTTTTGCTATATCAATATCCATATTCTTTATCTGTCCCTGTACGGTTTTCAGATAATCACTTACCACACTGTCCAGTTTCGTTCCGAAACGTGTTCGGGTTATTCTTATTCTTTCTATAAATTCTTTCATTGACAAGTCAAGCGTTGAAATATCAATCATGTCCAATTGATCTGACAACACTGACAAAAGGCTTCTCCCAGCAGGGATATATATAATATCTTCATCAGATCCAAATATTTTGTTTGCCAAATCCGTAAAATGAACTTTTATCTCGTTTTTTAAATAAAGTTTATTATTAAAGCTGGTCACAAAACTTATATTTGCCTGCGACTGGTTCTCTCTATAAATATTATATGCATCAATAAGCGAAGCACGTATTTCTCTTTCCAGTCCATAGGAAAATTTAAAGAAAGCATATCTTTCCTTTAAACTGATCGTTACTGATTGTCCACTCTGATATGAATAAGATATTTCAAACGGAGACATATGTGTTGTCGTTCCAAAACACCCCATAAAATTTCTGCGGATATATTTTAAAAAATTAATATACAATTCGTTTGGATGTGTTTGCAAAAAGAACGTATCCTGCAAAATAAAATCAACATAATAGTCTCTTATCTTTTTACAAAAAAACAACACTTTCCCAATTGTACTTTTTCCTGATGCCTGCGGACCAATTATCATATTAATATTCTTATCTGCGTCAATCTTAAGATTATATATTGGTCCGAAATTTTTAATTTGCAATGCACCCATACACTTCACCTTCCACAAAATAAGGCTTATATTCTTTTAATTTTATTTCTCCATAACAAAATTCACAAGAACAATTCCCTGCCGCTCCACACACTGTTCTTTGATCACGGTATACCCCCTCTTTTCGAAGAAAGGTCTTGCCGTAATGGACGCGTGGGTCGTGATTTTCCCCTGAACCGTCCGCTCTAATCCGTCGCAGATCGCTGTCGCTATGCCTTTTCTTTGATAGTCTTTGTGCACATACAGCCTGTCGAGATAGCCTGTTTGATCTATATCGCCAAACCCGGCTATCCCGCCGCCCTCAACCGCAACCAGGCTGTAGTGTTCCGAAAACGAACGGTTCCATTTTTGTAAATCCACGCTGCCTGTTGCCCATACGGATAACTGCTCTTTTGTGTAATCCTTCGCATTGACTGTATGGACGGTGTCGTAAAATAAATCGGCCAGTTTTTCACAGTCAGACTGTCTGTATTCTCTGATAACTATTTTCTCTTCTCCTCCGCGCTCGCAGGCTTCTACCTGAAATACCCCACGCCGCTCTCAAATATCTTCATATCCTGATCGCCGAAAATATTCACCGCCACACAGTCGCCTATTCTCTCCGAATGCGCCATCTTGCCCAGAATACGTCCGTCCGGAGAGGTGATGCCCTCAATCGACGCATAGGAACCGTTGATGTTCCACTCCTCGTCCATGGACACACTGCCGTCCGCATCCGCATACTGGGTAGCCACCTGCCCGTTGGCAAACAGCCTGTCAATCCACTCCTTCGGCGCCACAAACCGTCCTTCGCCGTGGGAAGCAGGGTTTGCATAAGTCTGACCGGGTTCTGCTCCGGCAAGCCATGGAGACTTGCTGGAAACCACTTTCAAATAAACCATCTTGGAAATATGCCGGTTCACCGTGTTGAAGGTCAGTGTCGGAGAGTCCGATTCCTGCCCGCGAATCTCACCGTAAGGCACAAGCCCCAGCTTGATCAGCGCCTGAAAACCGTTACAGATTCCCAGCGCAAGTCCGTCCCTCTCGTTCAAAAGCTTCATCACCGCTTCTTTCATCTTCTCGTTCTGGAAAGCGGTGGCGAAGAACTTGGCGGAACCGTCCGGCTCGTCGCCCGCGGAAAAACCGCCGGGGAACATAATGATCTGCGCCTGCCCGATGGCCTTCTCAAAGGCCTCCACGCTCTCTCTGATATCCGCCGCGTTCCGGTTCTTAAACACCTTTACGACGGTCTCCGCTCCGGCCCTCTCAAAAGCCTGCGCGCTGTCGTACTCACAGTTCGTCCCCGGGAATACCGGTATAAATACCGTGGGCTTCGCCACTTTATGTTTGCACACATAGATGCTGTCCGCCCGGTACACCTCTGATGCCACCGGACTCTTGTCCTTTCCGGCCGTATAGGGAAATACCTTGTTGAGCTTTTCGCGCCATACCTGCACCGCCTCGGCTCCGTCAATCTTCATGGAACCGTAGGTGAACGCGCCGTCCGCCGTCACGGTACCGATCTCCTCATAGGAAATCCCCAGTGCTTTCAGGTGGTGTACTTCTTTTGCCGGCATCTCCGCCACGATATCGCCAAGACCGTTGTCAAACAGGTACTCCGTCTTATAGGAGGAATCCACCGCCACGCCAAGCCCGTTTCCAAAAGCCATCTTGCTTACGGCCGCTGCCACGCCCTTTGCATCAAGCGCATAGGCCGCCACGATTTTTCTCTTCCTGAACTTAACCGGCATTCCATTTATGACTTCTGTGTCAGTATACTCTGACATTAATGTCATTATCTTGTCATAAAGTGTCATAACCTCGTCGTAAACCGGCAGATCATAGGCATCACGCGGGATGCGGAACCGCACGAGGCGATCCCCCGGATATTTTAACTCAGGTGTGACAATATTCCCGCTCTTATTCACATTGACTGCAAAGGACACCAGCGTAGGCGGCACGTCGATATCGTTGAAGGTGCCGGACATGGAATCCTTCCCGCCGATGGATGGCAGGCCGTACTTCATCTGTGCGTCATAGGCGCCAAGAAGCGCCGCAAAGGGCTGGCTCCAGCGGGACGGCTCCCCGCTCATGCGCCTGAAATACTCCTGGAAGGTAAAGCGGATCGTCCGGTAATCTCCGCCGTTGGCCACAATCTTCGCCATGGACTCGGTCACCGCGTAAACCGCACCGTGATACGGGCTCCAGCTTGACAGGTATGGATCAAACCCGCAGCTCATCATGGTCACCACATCCGTCTTTCCCGAAAGTACAGGGAGTTTGGCCACCATAGCCTGCGTCTCTGTAAGCTGGTACTTACCGCCATACGGCATATACACACTGCCTGCGCCGATGGACGCGTCAAACATTTCCACAAGCCCCTTCTGGGAGCAGACATTCAGATCACCAAGAAGCGAAAGCCACGCCGCTCTTACATCCTTGCGGGCAAGCGCCTCCGCCACCGCGGGCGTCGCGATCTTTTTCAGATAATTTTCTTTCTCGTCCGGAATCTCCACATAGACGTCCGTCTCCTGATGGGCGCCGTTGGTATCCAGAAAGGCTCTGGACAGATCCACGATTTTCTTCCCGCGCCATTTTAACACCAGACGGGGTTCCTCAGTAACTACCGCCACCGGCACCGCCTCCAGATTCTCCTGCGCCGCATATTCGAGGAACGTGTCCACGTCGGCGGGCGATACGACGACTGCCATGCGCTCCTGGGATTCCGAGATCGCAAGCTCTGTCCCGTCCAGACCCGCATACTTTTTCGGCACCTTGTCCAGATCTACAATAAGACCGTCCGCCAACTCACCAATGGCCACAGACACACCGCCCGCGCCGAAATCGTTACATTTCTTAATCAGCCGGCTCACTTCCCCACGCCGGAACAATCTCTGGATTTTTCGCTCTGTGGGCGCGTTTCCTTTCTGCACCTCCGCACCGCATGTATCAATGGACTTCTCCGTATGCACTTTAGAAGAACCCGTAGCGCCGCCGCAGCCGTCGCGCCCGGTTCTGCCGCCCAGAAGAATAATCACATCATCCGGATCAGAATTTTCCCGGATTACATTCTTTCTCGGCGCCGCTCCCATCACCGCGCCGATCTCCATCCGTTTCGCCACATAATCGGGGTGATAGATCTCCTTGACCAGTCCGGTCGCTAAACCGATCTGGTTTCCGTAGGAAGAATAACCGTTAGCCGCGCCCCGCACCAGCTTTTTCTGGGGCAGCTTTCCCTTTAGTGTGTCCGCCACAGGCACCGTAGGATCCGCCGCACCTGTCACGCGCATCGCCTGATAGACATAGCCTCTGCCCGAAAGGGGATCTCGGATCGCGCCGCCAAGGCACGTGGCCGCACCGCCGAAAGGCTCGATCTCCGTGGGATGGTTGTGCGTCTCGTTCTTGAAAAAGACAAGCCACTCCTCCGTCACCGGGCCGTCGCCGTAATCCATCTCCACCGGCACCACCACGGAACAGGCATTGATCTCATCGGACTCCTCCATATCGTCCAGTTTCCCGTCCTTCTTTAACTTCCGCATCGCCATCAGGGCCAGATCCATCAGACAGACAAACTTATCCTCCCTGCCCTTAAATATCTCTTCTCTCACTTTCAGGTAATCCTGATAAGTCTCCTCCATCGGCTCCCGGTATCTTCCCTCTCCGAAGCTCACATTCTTAAGCTCCGTGGAAAAGGTTGTATGGCGGCAGTGATCGGACCAGTAAGTATCAAGCACACGGATTTCCGTCATGGTAGGATTCCGCTTCTCCTCCTTCGCAAAATAATTCTGAATATGCAGAAAATCCTTGAACGTCATGGCAAGACCAAGGGACTCATACAGCTCTTTCAGTTCCGCCTGCGGCATATCCACAAAATCCTCCCGCTCCGGAAGATTCTCCAGCACAGCCACATCCGCAGGCTCCTCGTAGACAGCCGCCAGCGTCTCCGGCTTCACCATACCGGTCTCTCTCGAGTCCACGGGATTGATACAGTACGCCTTAATCCGGTCAAGCTCATCGTCCGTCACGGACCCATTGACCAAATAAGTCACAGCCGTCCGGATGATCGGTTCCTCGTCCTCTTTTAAAAACTGTACGCACTGCACAGCGGAGTCCGCCCTCTGGTCAAACTGCCCCGGCAGAAACTCAACGGAGAAGACACGCCCGTTTTCCGGGATCTCAATCTGCTCCCGGTATAAAATATCCACCGGCGGTTCCGAAAATATGGTGAGGCAGGCTCTCTCAAAAACCTCGTCGGAAATATTCTCCACATCGTACCGGATGAAAACCCGCACCTGCTCCACACTCTTTATGCCCAGAAAACTTTCGATCTCTTCCTTGAGTTCTCTGGCCTTCACCGCAAAAGGCTCCTTCTTTTCCACATAAATTCGTCTGACGTTTCCCATAATCAGTTCTCCTCCATTGTCGTTAATCCCATCTTGTCCCACGATAAACTCTAACTGATAAAAGATACCCCGTCCACGGAGTATCTTTCTTCCCTGCCGTCCTCAAATCTCCGTAATCAGCCCCTGCATAATGTAGAGAAGCTGCTCATCCACCATCTTTTCCGTAATGCCGAAGGTCTGCGCATTGATCTTCATCCCCTCCAGCACATACATGATATTCGCCGCGGCCCCTTTTGGATTCTCACAGTAAAACTCGCCGCTTGCAATTCCCGCCTCAATCAGCTTTTCAATCACCCTGACGCCTGCGTCAAACTGCTTTCGCAGCATATTATTCTTATCGGTCGGTTTATGGGCGAAGAAATATTCATAGACCGCTACGGTCAAATTATCCTTATTTTGCAGAAGCTCCTTTTTCTGCTCCTTCAAAAAAAGCGTCAGAATATCCGCCGCCGTATCCTCTCTGGCGATCTGCTCCGTGAAAACGTCGTCCGTTTCATCCGCCTCCATCTGCAGCACTTCCATCAAAATCTGATCCGTGCTGTCAAAATACAGATACAGGCCGCCTCTGCTGATCTCACAGGCTTCCACAATATCCTTCATGGTCACGCTCTTAAACCCTTTTTCCACAAACACCTTTCTGGCCGTATCCAGTATATACTTCTTTTTCTGTGCTGATTTTTCTCCCATCGTTTCCTTTATCTCCCCTAAAATGTATCTTGCGGCCACTTTTCTCTATGTCTTATTGCTGTTTGCCCTCTTCCTTGACATTGACTACTCTGGTCTGTACCGGATGATCCCAAAAATCCAGATTTTCCTTCATCTTCGTAATTACTTTCAGGAAAACGCCGCTCTCCACCGCCTCCGACCATCTCCTTCCCTTCGTCATGCCCTCCATTACATATCTGGAAAGAATGCCTTTCAGCACGTCCATCTCCCGGATATCCGCCCTTTTGATCGCGAGAAGCTCGTCCTTTAACGCACGGATCCTGTGTCTGGAATAAATATATCTGTAGTTCCGGTCCATCAGCTTCGTCCTCTGGGCCTCCTTGATGAAGCTCATAAGCGTGCTGTCATACACCGGAAATGCAATCGAATGCTCCGCAATCCCGGAACCGGAATAGCTCTGCTGCACACGCATACCGTTCTTGCTCTCCAGCCATGGCAGATACCGCGCAAGCCTTTCCACATCCGCCCTGTATTCATTCACGATTTGCTGTCTGTAGGCAATCTCTTCTTTCTCTATCTGTGTCTTCTCCATGATTCTTCACTCACTTCCGTTTTTCAAATTACTCATAACCCCAAACGGCCTGTAACAGGGCCAAAAGTCCCGACAAGCCTGTCATTTTCAATTTTAACACAAAATCCCGAAAAGTACAGTACAAACTTTCCGCTTTTATGCCGCGCTTTTACTCCTCTTTCTCCTTAACCCGGACCTTATAGCTGATTTTCACACCGCTCCCGTCCGTGGTTTTCAGCGTAATTGTCGCCGTTCCCGGTTTGCGCGGGGTTACATACAGCTTCCGCACCCCTTTTTCTTTTATCATCGTCACTTCCACGATCTTCCGGTTGGAAGAAGAAGCCTGCACATACCCTCCCTTCACATCCGTATAAATCACATATTTATACCCTTTTTGAACACTGTCCGGCGTATGCGGAAAATAATCGTCAAATTCATTGACATTTCGTCCCTCATACAGGCCTGACGCCGTCACATAAGTTGCCTTCGGCACGACCACCACCCTGTAGGTATCTTTTACACAACTGCCATCCTTCGCCACAGCCGTCACTGTCCAGATTTTGGACTCTTCCGCCGTCTTTGACGCCGTCACTTTGCCGGTGGAACTGATCTTCACCCCGCTTTCCGCAGGGGCGTTGATGCTCCATGTCACGCCTTTGCCGGAAACCTTGCCGTACTCGCTTTCCAGAGTCGCCTTTAGCTGTATGCTCTTTCCCATAACGACACACATATCCGTGCCCGAACCGCCGGACGCCGTAACCGTTTTAGCGGAAATATGTAATCTGGAGACCGGGTTTTTGACAGTGACCGCACAAGTCAATTTCCTGTTTGTACCGTCTGTGGACGCCACCGTAATATTCGTTTTTCCTGCCGCCCTGCCCGTCGCACTGACGATGAGCGTGATCGTCTTCCCCTCGCCGGATGTCACCTCCCCGGACACCTCTGCCGTGGCTATCCCCGGATTGCTGCTGGTCACCTTGTAGGCATCCAGATCCGCAGCGCCTTTGGCTTTTATTGCTACCTCAATCCGCTTTTGTGTCTGCGTATCGCTGGCCGCTTTTTTCCTGTAAAGCGTCAGTTTGTTGTCTTTCCTGTCGGAAAACGTGAATTTTTCTATGCTGCCGTTCAGCACCCTGACCTCTGCCTCAGCCAAAATCCCGCTCCCGTCGGCCGTGACAGCCCTGACTTTGTAGTTTCCGCTTGTCGCACCGGCCTTCGTGGTCAGTCTGCCGCTTGTCGCATGGATGCTCACTCCCAGCTCTTTCGCGCGCGCCTTCGTCACCTCTCCGCGTTCGTCGTGCAGACTCCAGACTACCTTCTTGTTCGTCGTATCCTTCGGCGTCACTTCCGCCAGAAAGGTCACGCTCCTGCCCGCCGCCACGGAAACCAGACCGGACACATTAAGACCTGTCGCAAGCTGTTTGATGGTTACCGTGCAGGATGCTTTTTTATTGCCAGAGTCATTTGACAGCGCGGTAATCGTCACCTTACCCGCCTTTTTGGCCGTCACCACGCCTGCACCGTCAACCTCCGCAATCTGTCTGTTGCTGCTGGTCCACTTAAAATCAGCTGCAGTCAGTGTCACGCCGTCAATCGTCGCTGTCGGAACCAGATGCTTTTCAAAATCATAGGTATTCTGCCCCGGCAGCGACAAAAGAACGCTTTTCAGCGCCGTCGTTCCTGTTTTCTCCCGCAGGAATCTGACACTCTTAACCCGTATGCCGGAAATCACTTCTATTTCATATTCCGCCGTCTTCTTTCCGTCGTCCTGCGCTGTCGCCACGGCCTTAAAAACGCCTGACGGCGCTGTTTTGCCCGCGGTCACCCTGCCCCCTGCAGAAATCTTAAGCTGTCCCGCCAGTGCACCGGAAAGCGGCGTCCCGTCGGCATTTTTCAGCTCCCATGCCACCTTCTTGTTCGCCGCGTAGGCAGGCGTTATCTGCACCGACAACTGAATGCTTTTTCCAGGAGCTACCTGCTGTACACCGGAAATCTCTATGTCCGTCACATACGGCTTCAACGTATAGTTTACCGATTTCACGGCGCTGGAGGCGCCGTTTTCATTCACTGCAATCGCCTTGATCGTCGCCCTGGCACGGTTCTCCAGATCGAACGGACCGGTGTACTGTATGGCATCCGCATTCGGCTCCCCGTTCCTGAACGCAGGCGTTTTTCCGTTATCCGTATAGTAGATAGTCGAGCCGCCCTGCGCCCCGATTGTAACCGTAACCTTCTGCGCCTTACTCTGATCGTCGGGAACAACCGTAATGACCGGAGCAGTCGGTCTTGCAACCGCCGTGCTTAATTTGAAGATTCTGGTCAGGCTGGGAATGCCGGCGCCCATGCCTGTGCCTGCCGCCCTGACACAGTTGCTCTTCATGACTTTCTCCAACGCGTCAACCCTGTCGCTGTCCTTATCCATGTTTTTCAGCGGTTCGCAGGATCCTAACAGCACGGCGGCCTCGCCGGAAACCACCGGACATGCCATGGATGTGCCGCTCATAAACGCGTGCGATGTATTGGATGAATGGTAGGTAGACAGGATGCTTTCTCCCGGCGCGCTCAGATCCACCCATGAGCCGTAAGTGGAAAAATGCGCTCTGTTATTGTCCATGTCCGTGGCCGCCACACAGATCACATGATCGTAGCAGGCAGGATAATTGATGTTGGACACACCGTCATTGCCGGCCGATGCAATCACGGCAATTCCCGCTTCGTAGGCTTCCGTTATCTTCGCCTGATAAACCCCGCTGAAACCGGCGCCTCCCAGACTCATATTCACAATGTCCACGTCCAGCTTAACCGCTTCGGTCAATCCGGCTATGATGTCTGCATCCGTCCCGCTTCCCGCCTCATTCATAACCCTGATATTATAGATCTCCGCCTCGGGCGCGATCCCCGCGCCGCCCTTCCCGTTATTCGCCCGCGCGCCGATAATGCCCGCCACATGGGTTCCATGGCCAAGTCCGTCCTCCGCCGATTCGACGCCCGTCACTTTGCTGATGTTTTCCCTGATCTGCAAATCCGCATGGGAAGCGTTGACGCCGGAATCCAGTACCGCCACCTTGATGCCGGCTCCCCGATAGCCCTCACTCCACGCATAGGGAGAGCCGACAGCCACATGCTGCCACTGATAATTGCTGCTTGTCGCCTTCAAATAGGGATCGTCGAAGGCATTGACCGCCTGCGCGTAAGCCTCCGACGCCGGCACATCGCTTTCCGCCATCATCACATCGCCCTCCGGCATCAGCCCATTGCTTTCCGCCATCATCACATCGCTCTCCGGCATCAGCCCATTGCTTTCCGCCACCGGCACATCGCCCTCCGGATCCGGCACATACTCTTCCTCCTCAATCTCTATCAACGCATTTCCGCTCTCCTGCTGCGCAACGTCGCCGTGCACATAGCGGTAATAGTTCGGCCACACCGCGGGAAGGGCAGTTCTGGCGGACGCCGCCGCCTGTATGGCATCGCGCACCGTCGTCTGCTCTTCCAGCTCCAGCACAAGCAGACCGTCCTCAAAGCTCTTGATTCCGGCATTGTACGCCTGAGCGATCATCCCGGCTTCCTTTTCGGACTGCGCCAGCGTCACAACTTCTCTCTCAACATACAAAACGCCCTCCGCCGACTCGTCCACATCCTCCATATTGTCCGCCAGAAGCCTTTTCTCGCTGATCTGCGTCGAAGACAGGCGGTAGCTGTCCGGCATACCGGTAAACCCGCCCAAATCCTCCTCTTTTTCCGACTCGTCCTCCGGCAGTTCCTCCCCGGACAGTATTTCTTCCGGCTCTTCCCCTTCTTCCATATCTTCCAGAAGCTGCTCCTCCTCAGACAGCGCTTCCTCTGAAAGCCCGTCCTCCGGGGACGTCATTTCTTCGTCCGGCTCCGGCTCCGGCGTCCCGTCTCCCTCTCCTGATTCCGGTTCTCCGTCTTCCTCTCCGTTCCCGGGTTCTCCGTCTTCCTCTCCGCTCCCGGGTTCTCCGTCTTCCTCTCTGCTCCCGGACTCTCCGTCTTCCTCTCCGGACTCCGGCCCCTGCGTCCCGCCGCCTGCTGCGTCCTGATTTCCTTCCGTTTCTTCCCCGGACGGCTCCTGTGCCTCCCCCGCCGAAGGCAGCTTCCCGTCCTGTGTCCCGTCGTCCACACCGTTTTCATCCCCGGCAGCAGGCGGACTGTCCTCCCCTGCCTGCCCCGTATCTCCGGACGGCGCATCCTCTCCCTCATCCGAAGGAAACACCGTCACAAATTCCGCCCCATTCTCCTGCGCGGCACAGACCACAGCCGCTCCTTGCGGCTCTGCCATCAGCACCGCCAAAAGCACCCAGAACACAATCGCTTTCTTCCATTTTCGTTTACGGCTTATTCTCTGCACCTGTCCACCCTCTTTATCGTAATGGTTTTTATCATTCTAGCATATTGCAACAATCCTCACAATAAAAATCACCCTTCATTGACTTTTCCTCCAAAAAAGCA
Source organism: uncultured Lachnospiraceae bacterium (assembly GCA_949051815.1). Lineage (GTDB taxonomy): Bacteria > Bacillota > Clostridia > Lachnospirales > Lachnospiraceae > UBA3282. The sequence continues at coordinate 25,899 of CARQVR010000017.1, read as the reverse complement.
TAAGATAGAAACAGGTTTTTGTATTAATTTCTATCAAGGGGGTAATCAAATGGCAGTAAAAGAATTTCCTGCGGGCACCCAGTTAATCCAGAGTGAGCAAAATCTGACTGCCCTGCATGTCATCGCGAAAGGAAGCGTGTGCGCCTCTTATCCGGGAGGCACTTTTTATCTGAAAAAAGGAGACGTCATCGGTGTCTGTGAGATCTTCTTCGGCTCTCACTTTATCACTTACGAAACGGAGGAGCCAACAGGGATCGCCTCCTATCCGTGTACAGCCGCGCAGCTTTCTCTTCTTATGTCAAAAAGCGTGGATCTGGCGAATATGATCGTCTCTTCCCTGTTCCGGCAGTTCCGTGAAATATATGACCAGTACGAGCTGATGCGTTTTGACTGTGAAAATATCTACCATTTTCTGATGGACCGGTATGAAGAATATAAGTCATTTTGCGTGAAGCATGGGTTCACCCCCAGAGCGCTGCCCGATATGGAGGATCTGACGCCTCTTACGCTGGAAGAAGATCTGGAGGGATGGCTGGACGGCTACTACGAACAATTGACCATTATGGTCACTCAAAAATCCTCCAAATTCCACAAGCCGGACTTTCTTGCGGGTGTGGTTCTGAAAGCGGATCTGGATATCCACCGCATTATTTCCATATGCCGCGTTTTCTACGATTACAAGGCGGAGATTGCAAGTTTTCTGATGAACGAAAATCATCTGGACTTCTTTGATCTCTACGCAAGTCTTCTTTATAAACTGGGGGCGAACGATACGGATTCCACTACGGTAAGCGCAGCGATCTCCACCATCATGATCCAGTTGGAAGACCTGCCTTCGATTGACCGTGAAATGTATCAGCAAAGAGTCGCCGAGTACCGCACGAGACTGGAAAATCTCGGGGAACGCAGCGACGGGGAATCCACTGCTTCCGTGGACGAGGTGGCTGACATAGAGCACTCTATGGAGACCATTCTCTCCTATGCCGGGGTGGACGTTGAAACCGCCGCCGCTTTCCGCGAATCTGTCGACAAATTTGCCAAAATGACGGACAAGAACGCTTCGGATGACGCTGCCAGAAAGCTGCGCATGACGATCACCAAGCAGTTCTATGTGATCTATGAAAAGGCTTTCGTTAAGAGCCTGGAAGATACCGCTTCCATTCCCAAGGTAGTCCGGATGTTCTTTAATTTCGGCTATATAGATGAAAATCTGGCCGGCCCTGAGAACGCTTCGTATCTGTACTCGATCATAGACAAAATACCTTCCGATCCCAAACGCAAGGTCTATACTGCCTACGAATGGTTTACCGCCATCTATAAAGGTGAGAAAGTACCCAGCCGTAACGAATTTGATTCCGACTTCCCCACCTTCCTGCGTGAGCAGAAAATGACTGGCAATATCACCGCCGAAGACGAAGCGCGTATGCTGAATGACCCGCTGGAGCAGGTGCTCTTTGAAATACGCAATATGTTTCCTACCGTCAACAAGATTACATTCGGCCGCGTCTTAAGCTTCTGCCCGATCTTCTCGGAACACAATGTTCTGAAAGAGCTGGATGGCACGCTTGTATCTGCCGAAAAGGTGGAAGAATCTTTCCAAAAGATCCGTGACATAGATTTCAGCGCTTACTACCGCGACGTCATTTACACCAATCCCGACATCGGCATCGGAAAGGAAACCGTCGGCGTAGAGGTTCTTCCTGACATTATTCTCATGCCCAATGTGGGGACACGCGGCATTGCATGGCAGGAAATCGAGGGGCGTAAACGTACCACACCGGCCCGCATGATGGTGTCCATCTTCCAGTTGGAGGATCTGACCAACATTCTGGTCCGGCTGACCGGCGATTTCCGTTGGGAAATGTGCAAGCGCGTGCAGGGCGCCCGCTGGAACGATATTTCGGAGGCGTCCCTCACAAGCGAATATTTCGATTACATCCAGTTCTACCGTAAGAACCACGAGCTGTCTGCGGACGCCAAGGACAAAATTAAGCTCAACATGAAAAAAGCGAAAAACAGCTATAAGGAAATGTTTATTATGGACTACGAAGCGTGGATTCTGTATGAAGGCGCCGGATCGCCCAGATTGAATAAGGTGTCCCGCAATATTATTTTTACTTACTGTCCTTTCTCCAAAGCGATCCGCACAAAGCTGATGGCGAACCCGCTTTACAAAGAGACCATGGGGCGCTACGATATTAAGCTTTCGCAGAAGCTCCACCATTATGACAATGTATTCCAGAAGTTGAAAAACACGGGAATGCCGATTCCTCAGGAACTGCAAATGCAACGCGACTATCTGTGTAAGTAGGTTTGATTCGCTAATATAGTGTTATTCTTCTGTAATATACTTATAGACTGTCAGGGAAAAAAACGGTATAGTAATAACAGACTTGATCACGGAAGTCAAGTCGGCAATAGCAATTCCGAAGAATTCCCCTTTTACACAAGCAAGAACCCCGGAGGCCAGGCCTCCGGGGTTTTTGCTGCGCAAACGCACATGTAACCGTTAATCTGTTGCAAACATAACGGGCAGGAAAACTTTCCTGCCCGATAATATGTACCGTATTCGTCTATTTTTTATCCGTACTTGCAGGCTTCACAAGGAAGAGACTGATCAACAGTGCGATAATATAGAGCACGATTGTAAAGTACAGCACGTTCTGGTATCCCACGGGATTCACCATATTTCCGTGCGAATCCTCGATAAAGCTGCCCGTATTGCTCACGATCAGGGTCGCAATCTGGTTGCCGGTAAGACCCGCAAACGCCCATGCGGAAAGGGTAATACCGTGGATTGCACTGATGCTGCCCATGCCGTAGTGGTCGGAAAGCAGGGTCGGCACATTGGAGAATCCGCCGCCGTATCCGGCATTTACCATAAAGATCAGCGCCAGCACCAGAATGATCAGAAGCATATTGCCCTCGCCGTTCTTAATACCGCCGGTAAGCATAACCGCGCCGGTAAATATAATTGAGAGCACGAAGATCAGCTTGTAAATTGTATTTCTGTCCTTCATCAGATCCGCCCACGCAGAGAAGCCGAGACGTCCGCCCGCATTGAAGATCGCGGATACGGTGGAGATCACGCCCACCACACCGGCAAGGCCGATACATTTCACGATCATCTTCTCCTGAGAGATCAGTGCAAGACCGCAGGTGATGTTGATGTAGAACATCAGCCAGATACCCACATAGTTGCTGACAGGACGGGTTTTGATGGTAGCCATGATACCCTGTCCCTTTTCCTTCTTCTGGGGCTCATGCCAGCCTGCCGGCTTCGCCAGAAGGAGGTGACCCACAAACATCATTACAAAATAAACCGCTGCAAGAATGTAGAACATCTTGTAAATGCCGCCCTCTCCGAGATTGGCAAGGAGCGCCTGCATGATGGGACTTGCAATCGCTTTCGCGCCGCCAAAGCCTGCTACCGCCAGACCTGTGGCAAGCCCCTTCTTATCCTCAAACCAAAGCATCAGCGTCTTTACCGGAGACAGATAGCCCGTTCCGAGTCCGACACCCATGATAAATCCGTAGCAGATATAAATACCTACCAGAGCGAGAACGCTGCCCGGATGGGTGCCTCCATAATAAATGAAGAAACCCGTGCCCGCCATACCAAGGGCAAATGTGATCGTTGCGATCAGGGAAGACTTGTGGATGTCCTTCTCCACCACGTTGCCCAGAAATGCCGCGGACATGCCGAGGAAGAAAATAGCGAAGCTGAACGCCCACTCTGTAGCTGCCTTGGAAAATCCTATGTAGTCAGCGATCTCCTGACTAAAGATAGACCAGCAGTACACCGTACCGATACTGAAGTGCAGGAGCAATGCCGGGATCGCGGCACGCACCCATTTGTTTTGACAGTTTTTCATACTTTTACCTGTTATCCTTTCGTTTATATTGAGTCAGATGCCCCGTCAATGATAACAGGATCTAACCCTCTCACAAAACTGTTTCTAACCTCTACCATTTTAAAACAAAACGACTGGAATTTCAAGCCACATTCATTTCCCTTGTCACGTTTTAACAGTTCAGCCTTCGGCTTCACTGTCACGTCTGATGCATACAAAATGCTCCAAAGTCGCATTTTGGCGCTTGCACTATTCCGCCATTCATTTCAGCGCCAGCACCGAAAATCCTGGCATCACAGCCTTACCGTTCTCAAAACGAATTTCTTCTTCCCCTGTGACAAGCGCACCGCGGATTTCTGTCTCTGCGCCAATCTGCTTTCCGTTTAAGGTAATACTGGTCAGATCCAGTTCCTCTGTCTCCGGCCCCGTCACAAACACGAGCAGAAGCTCCGAATCCCCGTAAGTCTTTTTGATGGCGCAGACGGTTTCCTTCGTATCTTCCGCCAGAAAATCCCCCGCAAGGACATACTCTGCCTTCCCTCTGGCAATCTCCGGATTCTGGTTCCGGATTTTGAGAACCTTCTTATAATATTGATAAACGGAAGTCCCGTCTTTCTCCTGCTCCTCCAGACTCTCAAACTTCATCTTCACGTCTTCCATATCCGCAGGCCCGTCGCACATGCCCGCTGCGTCGGGGTTCATGCTCCAGTACATAGGCGCCCGCTTGTTCTCGTCCTTGCCGGAGCCTTTCATGCCAAGCTCTTCCCCGTAGTAGAGAAAAGCCGAACCGCCCATAAACAGATTCATGGCGCCTGCCATCTTGGTCTGCGCGGCAGAGTTTTCCCCCGCATAGTAACCCGCACTTCTGCCCATATCGTGGTTGGTATAAAATGGCGCGTCGATATAATCCGGGTTGTAAACGCCAAATGTCTCGTCCAGAGAAGCGACCGCCGCACCATACTTCGTTGCCGGTGAGCCGTTGAGCACCCTGGAGATAATGCCGTCCTTGTCCGCGAACGCGAAGTCAAAAACACTGTCGATGCCGCTCTCATAGTATTGCGCGTAGTCCGCCATATCAAGCCACGCTTCGCCCACAAGGTAAGCGTCTGGTTTCTGTTTCTTGACTGTATCAGTCAGCCATGCCAGAAAGGCAATATTGGACTGGGGCGCACCGGAATAAAACTCTTTTACCGCGTCCAGACGGAAACCGCCCACCCCCATGTCCAGCCAGTACTGCGTGATTTTCGCAATCTCCTCCCGCAGGGGTTCACAGTCTAAATTAAGGTCGGGCATTTCCGACCAGAACTGCGCCTCATAATACCAGTCCGTTCCTTCCACCTGATAATATCCACCGCCCTGCTCTTTAGAGAAATGATAATAATCAAAATAAGGGCAGTCCGCTGCGTCCGGCTGTGCGCCGCCAAGACCTTTCAGATAGGCGCACGCCTCCTGAAACCAGGGATTCTGCGAGGAGCTGTGATTTAACACCAGATCCATGATAACCCTGATCCCACGCTTGTCGCACGCAGAAAGCAGCTCTTTAAAATCCTCCAGCGTACCGTATGCCTCGTCTATGGCATAGTAATCCGCCACGTCATACTTGTGATAAGTAGGCGAAGGATTCACCGGCATCAGCCAGATCCCGTTACAGCCCAGATCCGTGTCCGTGGCATCGTCCCCGTCGTTGATGTAGTCCAGTTTGGAAATCAATCCCTGTAAATCCCCTATGCCGTCCCCGTCACTGTCACAGAAAGAATAGACAAACACTTCATAGTAGGTTCGATAGTTGTCGTCTATGATCTGCAGCGGGTTTTCCTCCCACGGCTCCGCAGCGGATATTTCCGCCTCCTGTTCCCCTGCGTCACTGCCGTCTGCAGGCGCGCCCTCACCTGCGGCGTCTGTGCCTGCGGCCGTCCCATCCGCCACGTCTCCCCCGTCTGCCGAAGCGTCGTCCGTTTCGGCTTCCTGCCCCTGCGACACTGTATCTGGCGGGTTTTTGCCATTCTCCGTCCCGCCGCATCCGGGAAGAACCAGAGCCGCCGCCAATATTCCCGCCAGAGTTCTTATATATCTTCTCTTCATCTCATCACACTCCATTTTGATTTCTTTTAAATTCTGCATTTATGTAAACCTTTCTTTGCAGACACAAACAAGCTGCACTAACAAGTACAGCTTGCGCCACCATAGTCCTGCCTGATTTACAAAGTAGGAGCGCGGCGGAGATATGGATTTCCGTCCGCGCCCAAAAAGCTTCTGCTTCTGACCTTACCCTTTCACAGAACCGCCTGTAATACCCTCCACATAGAACTTCTGCATAATCAGGAACAGAATCGAAATCGGCACGGATATCACCACGCCGCCCGCGCAGAATACGGAGAAATATTTCGCGATCATGGACTTGCTCAGCATGTTAAACAGGCCAATCGCCACTGTCCAGTCCGTCGCGATACCGGAATTTAACATCAGCTTCGCAAACACGAAGTCGCCCCAGGGTATCAGGAAAGAACTGATAACCGTGTACACGATGATGGGCTTGGAAAGAGGAATGATAATCTTAAAGAAAATCTTCGCCTCGGATGCGCCCTCTAACCTTGCCGCCTCGCTTAAGGAGACGGAAATCGTGTCCATGAAGCCCTTACAGATCAAGAAGCCAAGACCTGCGCCCGCAGAGTACACGATAATCATGCCGATATGGCTGTTTGTCAGGTTAAAGGTCTTTAAGATAAAGTAAATAGCGATCATGGAAAGCACGCCCGGGAACATATTTAAGATAATGCTGAAACTCATCAGCGACTTTCTGCCCGGGAACCGCAGCTTACTCATGGTATAACTCACCATCAGCACAAGAATGGTAGAGATCACACAGGTAAAGACCGCAATTACAAAGGTGTTCATAAACCACTTGTTGTACTGTACGATGGAATCCGCACGCAGGAATAACTGCGCGTAATTGTCTAATGTCCACGTCTCCGGGAAGAAGTGTGAGGTGTTGATTCCCTTATACCCGCTAAACGAGGTAACAAACAGCCAGAGAATCGGTATCAGCCACACCACTGCAAGGAGAAGCAGAACAACGTGTCTTAAAATAGCCTGAATCGTCTTTTTCATTATTGAAATTCCTCCTCCTTATCTCCCTTGATTGTTCTTGTAAAGGTAACCAGTGTAAACGCCGCGCAGATGATAAATACGATAATACCGATCACGGACGCCATCTTATAGTTGTAATACTCGTTCGTCAGCCTGAACAGCCATGTCACCAGCAGATCGATCTCCTTCGCGTTGGAGTTTGCGAGAAGCTGGTCGCTTGTGACATACACATCCTGCGTCAGCAGATAAATGACATTAAAGTTGTTGATATTCTTGACAAAGTCCGTAATCAGACTCGGCCCGGTTACAAAAAGCATGTACGGCATTGTGATTTTCACAAAGATCTGGAAAGGATTCGCGCCGTCGATTCGCGCGCTCTCAATCTGATCCTCGGGAATGTTCATCAGTACGCCCGTTGCAATCAGCATCTGATAAGGGATGCCGACCCAGATATTGATAATGACGATCATCACCTTCGCCCAGCCCGGGTTTGTCAGAAACGGAATGTAACTCAGATTCGCGGGAACAAGGCCCACATTCTTTAGGAAATCCGTGAGACCGATGCTCGTACAGAAGGTATTGACGATACCGCTGTCTGCGAAGAAGTTTCTCACCAGAAGCAGTGTCACGAACTGCGGCACCGCGATGGCAATGATAAAGAGCGTTCTCCACATCTTCGGCAGCTTCGTCTTCTTATTATTGATAAACTTGGCAAGCAGGATACCACCGATATAAGTCGTAAACGTAGCGAGCACCGCCCACTCCAGTGTCCAAGCTAATACTTTCTTAAAGGAATACCCAAAAGTCACTGTCACGGAATCCGTAAACAGATTCTTAAAGTTTGACCATCCCACCCATGTAAACAAAGCGCTGGGCGGCATATGCTGCTGGTCATAATTGGTAAATGCCACTGCCACCAGCACCAGAATCGGCAGAATATTCATCAGAATGATACCGATTGCCGGCAGGGTAAGCAGTGTAATATGAAATTTTTCGTTAAACAGCGCCTGCACATCTTCCTTAAAGGTATTGATGTGCTCTCCGTTTTCTTTCTGAACCTGCAGGCGGTAAACCGCTTTCATGTTTGCGATCCAGAACAAAACAAATACAAGAATAAGGAACAGTGCCATAATGGAATTCAACAGAATCAGAAAAGAATTATCATAGTCGTTGACCGTACTGGTCATAGTCAGCGGGTCAAACACCTGCTCAAACTGCACTGTGCCGAGCGTTCCGAACTTAGCAAGGTTTGGAGCCGCATAGCCGGCACACAGCACGACAAACAGCGCTTCCACCAAAAACATGATAATACCGTTAATTACCTGTTTTCTCGCGAAATAGCCCGCGCCCATCAGAACCGCTGACAACTTAACCCACACATCTCCCCTGACAAAGGCAATTCCAATATTTTTAAAATAATTTCCTATCGCATTTAATGCCTTCTTCATATGAACCTCCATGCCAGAAGTAACCTTCTCTTTTTAAAAGAGGGCGAGTGAACACCACTCACCCTCTCTGTTTTTATATAATTTGTTATTCAACGGGTGCCGTGATACCCTCTACCGTCGTATCCAGAAGCTCCTGCAGATCGGTTCCGTCAGGATTACCGGATGCAAGAATCTGTCCAAGCGTCTCAGCGGGAGACCAGAAGTTGGCGCCTACACGCTGAGGTGTCGCATATGCTGCCTGCGCTGCCAGAGCGGAGATAGCCGGATTTGCCATTACCGCATCGGAAGATGCTGCCGCAAGGTTAGAAGGGCCAAGGCCTCTTGCTTCAAATCTTGCCGTCTGTGCTGCCTCGTTGGTTAAGAACTCTGCCAGAAGCATCGACCAGCCTACATTAGCGGAGTGCGGATTTACGCCAACCAGCTTATATCCGGAGTAAGAAGACATCTGGCAGTCCTTGCCGCCCGCCTTGAAGGTAGGAAGCTTGGTTGCCGCATAGTTGTCGCCCCATGCTTCTGCTGCCGTCTCTGCTCTCCATGTACCGTTTACACATGCTGCCACATTGCCCTCTGCAATCTGGGTAGCCATATCCTCGTCGCTCATATCTACAAGCACGCCTGACGCCGTCAGATCGAGAATTGCCTGCGCTACATCCGTACCGCCTGCTGCATTCCATGTACATGTGTTGGTAAGACCATCATCGTTCAGTGTCAGCTCAAGGCCTGCGCCCTGGAAGAATGCGTAAATATACCAGCCGTTGGAAATATCCATCGCGATCTTCTTGCCTGCCGCACCTGCTACCTCAACCATCTTCTCCAGGGACTGTACGTCGCTCTCGGAGAATACGGAAGAGTCATAGAACATAAAGTAACCGTTATCCGCCGTCATCGGATAAGCGTATACCTTTCCGTCCACAGCAGCCGCCTCCACAGCGCCGGTTGCATTCTCATTCACTACATCGAAGGTGTAGTTTGCCGCTACCTCCTGCAGTGCGCCTGCTTTTACAAGCTCGTTGATCTGGTCATCCGCAAATGCATACACATCCGCAGCCGCCTCTACGTCCGTCAGAACGGTATCTTTCGCGGTAGACTCACTCTCTGCACCGAGGGTAATATCAAATGTTACATCCGGGTAAGCTGCCTTAAACTCGTCCAGCAGCTTGGTGGTAAGGTCCTGATCCTCCTCAGAAGCCCATACCTTAAGTGTTACCGTACCTGTCGTCGCTGCAATCAGGTTTGCAATCGGGTCTGTTCCCTCTGCCGCAGCCGCGGGAGCCTCTACCGCAGGCGCCTCCTCTGCTGCCGGCTCTTCCGCCGCGGGTTCCTCTGCTGCAGGCGCTTCCGCTGCCGGAGCTTCCGCCGCAGGCGTCTCAGCCGCGCCGCCGCCACAGCCTGCCAGACAGCCGGCAGTCATTGCTGTTGCCAGTAAAGTTGCCAATACTTTCTTTTTCATAATTGAACTCTCTCCTTCCGACTTTGTGATCAAAAGTCAAATTTTTAGTTTCTATACAAAATGCGAAGCTGCGGCGAAACCGCCGTAATTCCGCACTTTATACCATATTCCTCCGCGCCGCCGTCCGCGGCCGCTTCGCTTTTATGTGCAGTCAGGGTTTTTATATCCTAATGTATTAGGATATAGAGAAAGGGCTAGCCCTTTCTGCGAAATTTTCGTAAAGTTTCGTATCTGTTCAGGTTAAATTTACCACTTTTTTATGTCTGCTGTCAATACGGAAAACGTTTTTTCATCTTTTTTATACAAAAAGAACTGTCTCTCTTGCATTTTTATTCTATATCTAATATGCTTGTCTCATACCTGTCACGCTGCCAGCCCCGTGAGGGACACAGCGCTCCAAAAAGAAATACGGAGGTTATCATGACTACAATCAAAGATATCGCCAACTGTCTCGGCATTTCCGCCAGCACCGTGTCTAAGGGCTTAAACGGCGCAAGCGACATCAGCGAGTCCCTGCGTCAGACCGTGCTTGACACTGCTGTAGAACTCGGCTACACCACCAGAAAAATGCGCGGCAGAGATCACCGGAAAGTCTGCCTGTTCGTGGAAAACATGGATTATGAAACCCCTGAGCAGTTCGGCTGCGACATCATTCTGGGCTTCCGGCAGGTCGCCTTTCGGGAAAACTTTGACGTCACGGTATTTCCGGTCACACCCGATATACAGGCTGCGGAAAAATACGATACTTTTATGTTAAAACACGGGTTTGTCGGCGGTTTTATGGTCGGCTTCGCGCTTATGGACGACTGGATGAGTCAATTTGGCACAACCTCCATTCCAACCGCCCTCTTCGATAATTATATCCGGAAAAATCCGCTCGTAGCCTCCGTCGGCTCGGACACGTCAGAGGGCATCGACGACGCCATTGTCCATCTCATGCATCTGGGGCACCGCCACATCGCCCTGCTCAACGGTTCCTGGCATTCCTGTATCACGGAACAGCGTCGCCAGGCCTATATCGACAGTATGACCGCCCACAACCTTCCCTTTGACAAAGGCACCATGCCTTACGGCTACTATGTAGCGGATTCCGCCAAGGATCACATTGACCGCCTGCTCTCTATGGGCATCACGGCGATTCTCTGCGGCAACGATCTGATCGCCTCCGGCGTGATCGACGAGTGCCGCAAACGGGGCGTCAGAATCCCCGGAGAACTCAGTGTGATCGGTTTCGACGATATCCCCCTTGCCGCCAGACTCGACCCGCCGCTCACCACCATCCGTCAGGATCGTTCAGAGCTTGGCAAGCTGGGCTTTTATGCGCTGCATTCCCTGATCAATCACATTCCCATCAGCCGGACCATGCTGCGCCCGCAATTGATTGTGCGCAAATCCACCGGCCCGGTTCCGTCTCAGCTTTCTCCCACTTCAGGCTGATAATCGCGGATCACTTCCAGCGCAGGCAGGGATTGACCGTCATAGTCAAACAACGCCTGATTCGCCCACTCATTGCCGCCCGGGCCTTTTTCTTCTATATACTTTAAGGCTTCCTCATTGGCCCAGCCCGATCCCGGCACCGGAATCCACGCCGGTTCCCAATAGAAAAATCCTCTGCATTTCTTCTCCGGCACCTGATCAATCACTGCAAACAATGCCTTCATAAACGCTGACTGCCCCTCCTTCGTCATGGAAAACGGCAGTTTCTCCACCAGCGCAGGCCTTGTAGCATATCCCTTGCGCTCGTTTGCCGCAAGTTTCTCCCGGGATGCATAATCTTCCATTGTATAGCCCATGGAAACCTCCGCAATCACAAGCTCCTTGCCGTAACGTACCGCCAGATCGTTCATATTCTTCTGCAAATCCGAGAGACTCCCGTGCCAGAACGGATAGTAGGAAAGCCCGATAATCTGGAAGTCCTCCCCCCGCTCCATATAATGATCAAACCAGTCACGATACATCGGCGCGTTGCCGCCGTTGTCCAGATGGATCATCACCGGCATACCGCCGTCCAGAGAACGCACCGCCCGGATGCCCGCGCTGACAAACCGCGCCAGATTATCGTAATTGCCGCACTCCGCGAGCTTTCCGCAGGGCCAGAGCATCCCGTTGGTCAGCTCGTTTCCGATCTGGATCAGATCCGGGTACGCCCCCGCATCCAGCAGGGTCAACAGCGTATCTCTCGTAAAGGTATAGACCGCCTCGGTCAACTGTTCTGCATCCATCCCGCGCCACGCCTTGGGCACCCGCTGTTTTCCAGGATCCGCCCAGAAATCGCTGTAGTGCATACAGAGCAGCACTTCCATGCCGTGCGCTTTCGCCCGCTTCGCAAGCTCTATCGTCGTTGGCAGATCGTTGGTTCCCGCCCCGTAAGGCGTGCCGTCCTCCGCGTAAGGATCATTCCACAGCCTGAGCCTGACCGCATTCGTCCCATAGCTTTTCAGGATCTCAAACACGTCCTTCTCTTCCCCGTGGTCATAAAATTTTCCGCCAAGGCTCTCCACTTCTTTGATCGTGGAGAGGTCCATGCCTTTATAAAACTTCATATTTTGTCTTCCTTTTCTCTGCCATAAGACCGGCCACTGCGGAGAATGCCCGTTTTTTGGCATTCTCTGGTGTGAGACTTAGTGCTTCTTAGCGAAGCAGCCTCTGCTGCTGAGTTCCAGAAGCACTTCTCACACTAATCAAACTTCGTAAACCGCTTCATCGCGTCCTTATACCGGAACCGCACCAGCTCGTTCTTTTCGAGCACGTCTTCCTCGGTCCCCACATACTGACAGCGGATGCAGTGATATTCCTTCTTATCCTTGTCATAAAACATATCAATATCCAAGTCTCTCATAAAGCAGGAGGGACACCTGTAATTTAATTTGCCTTTGCCAGATTGAGCCATGTCGCAAATACCTCCTTATCTTTTAACAAAGTGGTGTAGCCTAACGTGAACATCGGGGAGAACGCATACCCCTCCTTGATGTATCCGACCGCCTCTTTCTTATCGCAGCTCATAGACACTCTCGTCCCGATTTCGGGAACCACTGCCGCCGCCTCTGTCGCGCCCTGCATCTGCGCCTCGCGGCACTTGTAAGCGTAGTCGATCTTTTCTGTGGCGGAGCCGTCGGTCACGGACAGTTTCACGTTGCTCATGTCTTCGGAATACTCCGTGGTGCCGTAACAAGCCACCATGTACTCGTTGATCTCCACCTCCGCGTTCGGGTCACTCATCTCAAGAATCGTCCTCTCGATCTTAATGCCTGAGCTGCCCTCCTCAAAGTACATCTTCGTCTGTAATTTCACGGTCAGATCATGGAACGCAATGTCCACCGGATCAAGGGTCAGGATTCTCGTATTGCCCTCCTGTGAAAAATGCGCTTTCGTCCGGCACAGACACAGATCCACTTCCTCGCCGTTGTGGGTCAGCTTCGCGCTCCTGACCGTACCCTCACCCGCATAGTGGGTAAAGTAGCCCGCCCGGTACTTCTCCTGAATCAGGAAAGGATAAGACGCATCCGTCACATGCTTCGTGCCGATCCCCACCGGCCACTCCAGTTTCGCAGCGTAAGGCCGCAGGTCTACAATCGCGCCGCCCTGATCCATGTTAGCGCAGACTCTCATGAAAGGATCGCAGTACCAGAAAAGCTGTTTGTCCGATCCGTACAAAATATCTCTCCACAGCGCGCACTCCGGCTCGGTCAGCCTTCTGTTCGCACGGTAAAAGTCCGCGAACTCCGCCATGGTCATATCGTCTAACTTACCTTCCTTTTTCAGCTGCCCGTAATACGCCATGCCGTCCTCGTAGGATTTCAAGAGCAGCTCATAGGGCGCCTCCCAGCGGCCCATCTTGTTCATCCAGCCCGGTCCCACAAACATCATGTTGTAAGCGTAGCCGTTGTTGTATTTTGCCAGCGCCCGGAACTGGTCAATCAGATTATACAGGTACGGATAATCCCAGGTCTTGGAATCGTAACACATACTCCGCAGCACGTTTTGCGGGTGCGTCCCGAAATTGGAGCCGTTGCCGTCATAGCAGGCAATCAGATCCCGGGACAGGTGGGGAATCGCCACAATGCCCGAATCCTCCGCCTCGTTCGCCGCAGGCGCATGGGTGTTTTGCTTGCTCGGAATCCAGGGCGCCCAGGGGCCGCCGTCCATAAAGGTGTACCACGAATTGTTGCAGGTATGATAAGCCTTCGGGCCTTCCTCCCAGCAGGTAGCCACGGCGCATTTCACCATGGGATATTTCTCTTTGATATAGTTGGTCAGATCGGCATCCATATAATAGGAGCCCGTGGACTCCGGATAGAAGCCGAACCTGTCATGGAATTTACCGAACACATCGTCCACGATGGATTTCTTGTCCTCCATGGAAAACATCCAGATACAAAAATCCTTCGTCTTATATTTCTCGCGGAACTCCTCGCAGGGAAGCCCCAGAAGGGACAGCGCGATCTCGTCGCCGTACTGCTCGTGATCCGCCTTCGCAAGCGCCACCGCTTCGTCATTAAACAGGGAAGCGTAAGTCATCTGAATCGTCGTCTTTAATCCGTTCTTGTGCGCAATCGCCTGCTGTGTCTTAAAGATATCGAGCGACTCTGTCAAAAGCTCTTTTCTGCCGATATCCTCCTCCTTGCCGTGCCCGGTCACCTTCTCCGCGTACTCAGGTACCATCTCCGGCCGATGGATGATGTTTACAATAAACTTATCCATGTGCCCCGTCCTCCATTTTTTATTAAGTATGTTTTGCTTTCATTTTCGTTACTGCATACAACACTTTTCTGCACATTGCTCTCTTGCCGCACATCCATTTGGTAGTTTTCACTTTGCGCAATCGGTTGTTCATGCTCAAATAATAACAAACTGCACAGAGCTTGTCAATACATTTCTCCCAAAATAAGGCATGATTTTCTTCTGCATCTTATAAAAATTTTTACCTGACCGGCGTCCCGGACTATCCCTGCCGCAGACACCGGAATACCTTGAGAGAAGCCAGCGGATGACCGTAATAGTCAAACAATGCCTGATTGTCCCACGACGATCCTCCGTAATATTTACCGGCATCCTTCGGGTCATAACCGGACGCATAGGAAGAAGCCCATCCGGCGCCTTTTTCCTCCCACGCCTCCTTATTCGCCGCAAGCGTCTGATCCGCGTCCGCCGCGCCTTTTTCCCAGACGTTAACCGGCAGCCATGCGGGTTCCCAGTAAAAATACCCAAGTCCTGCATCTCCCACAGCAGCCACCGCCGCACAGACATCACGGATTTCCCCGGCCTGTCCCTGCACTGTGGCCGGATACTCCGGCAGCACGTCCCGCGCACCGATACTGTTGGCCGTGCCGTCCCCGTCGCCCGTCGTGTAGGGATAAGAATTTTCGACCACCAGCACATCCTTCCCGTAAGCCTCAGACACCTTTTGCAGCGTGTCCGTCAGGTTCTCCATCGTTCCGTGCCAGAAAGGATAATAAGATACCGCAAAAATATCGTAATCGACCTCTTTCTCTTTCAGCTTCTGCGCCAGCGCAAGCGTCCCCGTCTGATCCGCAATATCGGTAAAATGTACAGCTACACGGATCTCCTGTCCGCGCTCTTTGGCCACGTCCCTGACCGCTCTGGCTCCTGCCTGCAAGAGCAGTCCCCGCGCTGGCCAGTCCGTTTCTCCCGCCATGCCGTTGTTGATCTCGTTGCCGATCTGTACCATCCCGACGTCCGCTCCGCCATCCAGAATTTCCTCAAGGCTCTGCACTGTAAACGCATAGAGCGCTTCCGCCTTCTCCGGGGCTTCCATGCCCTCCCACGCCTTCGGGCACATCTGTTTGGAAGGGTCCGCCCAGAAGTCGGAATAATGGAAGTTCACGCAGAGCTTCATCTGCTCTTCTGCCGCCCGCCTGCCGATTTCAGCCGCTGCCGCCGTATCGCAGTTGCCGCCGCCGTAGCCCTTCCCGTTCTCGTCAAAGGGATCGTTCCACACCCGCACTCTGATATAGTTCACCCCGTTTTCCGAAAGTGTCCGGAAAATGTCCTGCTCCTGTCCGGCTTCGTTATAATAGACAACGCCGCTCTCCTCCTCCGCGAGCACACTGGAAATATCCACGCCGCAGATAAAATCCTCCCGCAGCCCTTCTATCGGTTCCACATGTATTTCCCCTGACACCCCGGTTTCTGCGCCTGCCTGCTCCGCGTCATTCTGTTTCGCATCTGCCTGCCCCGCGTCGTTCTGTTTCGCATCTGCCTGCTCCGCGCCATTTTCTCCTGCCGTCATTTGTTCCGCATCTGCCCGCTCCGTGCCATTTTCTCCTGCCGCCGTTTGTGCCGCATCTGCCTGGTCCGTGCCATTTTCTCCTGCCGCCGTTTGTTCCGCATCTGCCTGCTCCGCGCCATTCTGTCCTGCGCCCGCCTGCCCCGTGGATACGGACTCTGTCTGCAAAGTCCCCTCCGCGCCACAGCCCGCCAGCAAAAGCGCCGCCATCACTGCCCAGGCAAGCATACGCCGTTTCCCTCTTCTCTTCGTTCCCGCCATTTCCATTTCCTCCGTTTCTTTTGTCTTTGCTGCATTCCGGGTTCGCGTTGCTCGTCTTAAGCCTTCCGCCGTCTGCGCTCATGCAAGCATGGCGCTGCCTTCGGAAGCCTTCTGACTCTGTATCTTTCCGGCTCCTTGCATAAGCAGACCCGTAATGCTCCGCATTCCGGGTTCGCGTTGCTCGTCATAAGCCTTCCGCCGTCTGCGCTCATGCGAGCATGGCGCTGCCTTCGGAAGCCTTCTGACTCTGCTTATGCGCGCAAAACGGACAGCAGTATGGATTGCCATAATGCTGTCCGTAAATCATACCGTATTCTGCCTGATCACTTAATGATGTCTTCCTCCGTGATGGCCGCCGTGGTGTCCACCGCCGCGGTAACCGCTTCCCTGCCCTGCGTTCTGGTTCGTGCTCTGCCTCACACAGGAATTGTCACAATAACCGTTCGCGTGGTTGTAACCACAATAATTCTGACTGCCGTGGGTGTGCTGTCCTGCCACCGTGCATCCCTCCACATGGCAGACCCCTACCACGCCGCAGGTACCGTCGCAATAGCCATACTCATGACCGTAACCGCAATAAGTCTGACTGTTATGGACATGATACCCCGTCTCCGCACAGCCATCCACCGTGCAGACCCCGACCACACCACAGGAGCCGTCACAGTAGCCACACGCATGATTGTAACCGCAGTAAGCCTGACTGTCGTGCAGGTGATACCCCGTCTCCGTACAACCCGCTACTGCACATACGCTGACAGCGCCACAGGAACCGTCGCAGTAACCTCCCGCGTGGGCATATCCACAATAAGTTGTATTATCATGCGTGTGTAACCCGGTTCTCGTACAGCCATCTACCGTACACACCGAACAAACCGCGTTCACCGCGGCACCTGCCTGACCATGATGTCCGTGAGCGGACACAGGCATGACCACCATTCCGGCCATCAATAAGCCTGCCGCTCCGTATGCAAACAATTTCTTCATCCACACAGATGCTCACCTCCTTAGATCCTTATTTTCATCATATAAGCTAACATATGCATTGTCAATAGGGCTGCCGGAATCTTTTCGTAGTTTCATAACAGTGAAGCCGAAGGCTGAACGGTTACGTGGTTTCCCGCATCCGGATCTCATACCCCAGAAGTGTGCGTCCCTCCGCCGTCTCCCCGTCCAGCATACGCAGCAGCAGGTCGCACGCCTTTTTCCCCAGTTCCTCCACATCGAACCGGATGGACGTGACGGCAGGGATCCTGTTTGCCAGCATGGAACTGTCATAGAAAGACGCAATCTGCACCTGCTCCGGCACAGCCACCTGTCTCGTCTGCATGACATTCAGCACACAGCCGCACAGGAAATCATCCATGCATACGATCCCCTCGACCTGCTCCGCCAAAAGCCTTTCCACAAGTTTTTCCACTTCCCGTTCCTCATCCACGTTGAGAAAAACACGCCTGCTGCCATCCCACTGCGGCCGCCCGGCAAAGGCGTCCGCAAAGCCCGACAGGCGGTTTTTCGTAACCATATATTCCTCCCTGCCGCCGATCAGTGCGAGACTGCGGATGCCCCTGTCAAGCAGTCTCCCCGTCAGCTCCCGGCAGGCTCCCCTGTGGTCATTGTCAATCTGCACCACATCCGCTTCATCAGTGCTGCCAATCGCCACAAATGGTACGCCGTTCTCCCGCAAATAGCGCATGGGGGCATCGTCCGTCAGTGTCCTTGTGAGAATCGCCCCGTCGATTTTGCGATTCGTCACCGCCCTCTCAAGCTGCGTGATTTTGTCGGCAGTCACCATGGAAAGCAGCACATCATACCCCGCCTCAGAGGCCGTCCTGCTGATTCCCAGCATACATTTCTGGAAAAAGGGAAGCTCCATAATCTGATAGTCTCCCGGCAGCACCAGCCCCAGATTAAACGTCTTATTCTGTGCAAGTCCCTTGGCTACCACATTCGGACTGTAATGATGCGCTTCTATATATTCCTGCACTCTTCTTCGCGTCTCCTCCCCGATCCTGCCCTTGCCGGACATGGCTCTGGACACAGTGGTTTTAGACACGCCAAGCTCCTGCGCGATATCCGCGATTGTGAGATTTCTGTCTTCCATGGCATTTCGTCCCTTCCCCGCAAATCATATTTCAAATGGTTTTTACGCAAACCGCAAAAATTTGACCATTACGGTCAAATCCAACACGCTCCTTACCGGCACACACTCGGCTGCGCAAGCGGTTGCCCGATATCAGATTACCAGATTCCACCCAATTGCGCAACCGGATTCAAAATTCACCGCTTCGATAAATTCAGCCCCTTTCCCGTAACTCTTCCGTAACTCTTCCGTACATATTCCACTGTCGCGTCTCCGGAGAGTGTGGTATACTTAACCCATCCCCAATTTTACAATTACACAGGATAGGCAATTGCGAAACTCTTCAAATCGCGACTGTCATTGTGCAAATTGCATAATTATAAGCAGACCCTTGCAAAACGCCGGTACTTGGCGAGGTTTTTTCGAGCCTGGCACCGTTGCGTTTGGAACGGAGCGAAAGCGAGTCTGCGTTGATTATGCTATTTGTTCTCATTCAACAACCTTAAAAGAGTTTCGCTAATGCCTAATTACACAGAAAAACAAAAGGAGGATTCTTTGTGATGAAAAAGCTAACCCGCAAAGCCTTATATCTGGCGCTGGCCGTATCCGTTCTTTTCGGGTGCGTTCTCTCTGCTCCGGTTCCGGTCAGAGCCGCTGACCCTGATCCCATGGAGGTGCATTTTATAGATGTGGGACAGGGCGACGCCACACTGGTCACCTGCGGCGGCCACGCCATGCTGATCGACGCAGGCGATGATTCCAAAGGCACCGCAATCCAGAACTATCTAAAGAAGCAGAAGATTACCAAACTGGATTATCTGATATTGACTCACCCGGACGCCGACCACATCGGCGGCGCGCCCGTGATTATCACAAAGTTTGATATCGGAAAAGTGTTTGTCTCGAACTTTGAGAAGGATAACAAGACCTATCAAAAACTGATACAGTCGCTGGACGATAAACGAATCAAAGCGTTGACTCCAAAGATCAACGCTAAGTATTCGCTTGGTACTGCCGGGATTACCATACTTGCTCCCAACGATTCATACGATAATCCCAACGATGCCTCCATCGGGCTGCTTCTCAAAAACGGAACCCGTTCCTTCCTGTTTACGGGAGATGCAGGCGAGGATGCCGAGAACGATATTTTAGAGACAGACATTGATATCTCCGCGGATGTGTATAAGGTCGGCCATCACGGCAGCAAATATTCGACCTCCAAAGAATTTTTTGAAGCGGTCAATCCCTTTTATGCGGTGATCAGCTGCGGGGAAGGCAATTCCTACGGCCATCCACACGCGGAAACGCTGAACACCCTCCGCACAAACGGCGTCAAAGTTTACCGGACAGATGAGTCCGGCACGATCATCGCGTCCACGGACGGCAAATCGATCTCCTTCAACGTACCCGCCTCCGAAAGCTGGAAGGCAGGAGAACCGACCGGCGGCAGCTCCGGCTCCTCCACAAAATCGACGACGCCCGCTAAAGCCTCCGCCGCCCACGCCGCCCAGACACAGAAACCGGCGGAAACATCACAGCCGAAAGCACCTGCCGGTACCGGACAGACTGCTGCACCCGCTGCCTCTGAACCGGATCCGGCACCAGCAGCGCCGCCTCAGAATGAAACCGCGCCCGCCGTGGAGGAAAAACCACAGGACAGCGCGCCGCCTGTCACCAACGGGCTGACCTATGTACTGAATGTCAAGACAAAGAAATTCCACTATCCCACCTGTAATTCCCTGCCCACCACCAACAGGCAGGACAGTTCGGAGAGCCGGGACAGCATTGTCGCACAAGGGTATGTGCCGTGCAAAAGATGTAATCCCTGAGTGGTTCACGACACGCCGGCATAGAGATTTCCTTCTTTAGCCGCTAAAAAGCTCTGCAAACTCCCATCCGGTATGTTTGCAGAGCTTTTTCCTTTTTATGTATGACGCTATCCTATACCCGGTAGCCGCTCAACTCCCGGTTCATAACCGAGATGGCAGAAAACGTATCCGCCGTCGTCGTCTCTATATTCTTCATCTCCTCGTCTATGGCCGCGATAAGCTCCGAAAGCTGGATAATCTCCGCGTTGTTTTCCTCAGAAGCCCCACCGACGGATTCCATTGCCATTCCGATCTTTTGCAGCACCCCCGTATACTCTTCCATATTTTTTAAAAGACGCTCCATGGATTTTCTGATTTCATCCGATTTTTCCGCGAAGCTGTGGGACAGTCCTCCAAATTTCTGATAATCTCCTGAAATTTCATTCTCCAAAAAGTGAAGCATTTTATCCGCCAGCATTCCAAGACCCTGTATGGCTTCCACCACGTCTTTGCTCATCTTCTGAATTTCATTGGCGGCCTCATTGGTGTTGCCCGCCAGCACGCCAATCTCTCCTGCCACGACGGCAAAGCCTTTTCCCGCTTCCCCGGCCCTCGCCGCCTCGATAGACGCATTCAGCGCCAGCAGATTCGTCTGCCCCGAAATCCCCAGAATCGTCTCGGAGAGTTCTTTGATCCGAAGCACCGCCTCCGCTCTTTTCTTTTCCTCCTGAAGCATCCCTGACATCATCCCGACGGTTTTCCCGATCCCCGCAAAGGAAGTCTGCGCCGTTTCATTCAGCTCGCTCGACGAGACGTTGATCTCCTGCAGACCGATCGTATTTCCCGCAATCACCTCAACGATGTTCTGTATGTCTTTATATACAAAGTCTACCTGTTCGCCCACCGTCCCGACAGATGCCGCAATCTCCTCGGAAGCCGCCACCATGGAATGTATGGTGTCGTTGATACCTGCCACCTGCGCTGCCGAACCGGACACATGGGTGTTGATATTACCCATTTTCTCCTCAATACTGTCGGTTCCGCCTTTGATTTCCCTGACCGTATTGGCCGTTTTCTCCAGAAGACGGTTTAAGCTGTTTCCAATCACTTCAAGCTCATCCCCCGAGGTGATGTTTAACACCTTCGTCAGATCCCCGTCGTCGGACGCAACCTCCAGAATCTTATCGTTTACCTTAATAAAATTACGCCGCATTCTGACTGCAACCAACAACGCCGCCACAATTGCGAAGAGCAGAGCCGCGGCCACTGCCAATAAAATATTGCGTATCAGACTGTTTAAGGAGGTCTGTATGGAGGACGCCTCATAATCCACCGCCACAATACCAAGCGCCTTACCGTCATACAAAATCGGCGCATACCCGCTGTAAAAGGTGCCCCACTCGTCGGTAAACGGATCCTTCGTCACGGACGGATGTCCCTGCATCGCCTCAAACATGGCTTCCTGCGCCTCATAGTCCTCCGCGTATTCTCCCGGATCATCCGGATCCGTATCCACCACGAACTGAAACCAGTCCGCATCTTTAGGCATCAGCGTGTAAACGTAGGTGACCGATTCGCCGGCCAGAAAGAAACGCAGACTATCCTTCACCACCAGACACGCCGCCCCGTCTCCCTCTACAGCCTTCGCGAAAACTTCTCCATCCACATTTTCCGCGGCTATCACCGCAATTTCCATCACATCATCCTTGCATTTCTTTTGCAGAAAATTACCCATATCTGTATAGGCAACACTCCCCACAATCAATGCCACAACAAGAGCTGATCCTAAAATAAAAAGGAAAAGCTGCGCCGCAATACTGAGTTTTTTAGTCTTCATCTCTTCCGCCCCCTCCTTTGTGGAACTAGCCGCAAAAGTGTCGGTGTTATTATACAGAAAAGAGGGGTTTGGCGGAAGGGGAATGGTATAGATTGCGGGTTTGAGGGTATGCTTTGCAGGGTTTAGTTTACATAATATTTCATGCGGGGTTCTACCGCATACCGGCTCTTTGTAATCCCAGACCTTTTAAATATACATCCGGAAAATGATATCTTATTTGATCCGACAGGCGTCTCTGGTACGGCCTTAGTATTCCGATACTGATTAAATTTGTGATTTCTTCTTTCGGATTATTCAACCCGGCCTTTTCCAACGCAGTACACAGTAGATCCTCTTCTACCGGCGAACGTTGTACAGTATCTTTTAAATTATTTAAAAAATTTAAATATTCTTTATACTCCTCTTTTAAATCATATACTCTGCTTTTAGAAACTAATTCCAGTGAATCTTCAAAGCATCTTGGCCGAATTATACTTTTAGACGCTATAAGTGAAGTAGTCCTTCTTAATTCCAGCTCTTTAAACGCTGCTTTGGCAAAAATATCAAGCATACTTCTTGGAACAATAATTCCTTGCGTATCTGCGAGCCGATTCCTGAACCACTTATATGTTGATGCTTTTTTAGTTCCTCCCATCGTAGCGCCTATTAATGCAGCCAATAAATTCCGATTTTCATCTTCACTAAGAATCGGAATGCTCCCTAACCCATCGTATTCCTGCAAAGTACGTGGTGCAATTTCCTTAAAGAAACTCTTTACTTCATCGGATCTGTTGATTACCCTTTTCCAAACCATTGCAAATAACTGGTCATATTCCCACCCAAGAACCACCGAATAATTTTTCAATTTCACTTTATCTGCTACAACCACTTCTCTGTCATAAATATCCTGTCGAAGAAAAATTTTACTTCGAATATTCTGTAAGGTTCCTTCATACCTATACCACATATCAATAAGCGTACTGACTAATCTGCTTCTCTCTTTTGACTGTACAATTCTATCTAAAGCGTCATAAATAATCGTAACCACAACATTCTTTTCCTGTAATTGCTGATTCATTTTTTTCAACAACTGCGCAAGGTCAAATGCAACCTCTTCTGTTAGTTTTCCGCACAGCTCAATATCAATTTCTTTTGAGAATAACCAGCACACTCTGCTTTCTTCCGCAAGCTTATTTAAATCAGTATCACTCTTTATCAGCACATCAATCGCTTCATATAACAAAAACGCACTGACTTGCTCCTCACTTTTCAAACAGCGGAAAATATCTGTAAAGTCCGTCTCCTGTGACGTCCCTACAATCCATTTCGTATGTTCATATTGCCCTGTTCCAACCTGCAGATATTTTGCAAGCGCCTTTGCATAATTATTATTTTTAAGTGCACTAAATAATGCCGTCTTCCCAACACCTTTTTGTCCCAGTACAAGAAATTTTCTCGTATCAAAAATAAACGTATACCCTTTTAACGGATAAAAATTACTACATAAGCTCTGAGCAGTTGAAAATTCTTCCTCTGCTGCTGCAGTTTCCAATCCATTCATAATTTCAGAAAATGCATTAACAATACTGTCCTGTCTGACACTATGAATATCTGGCACATCCCGCTCCTCCAATTCTTCTGAAAAAGCCTCTTCCAGAACATTAGCTATCTCTCTGTAGCTTTTTTTCTGATCTTCATAAGCCTTTCTGAATTGTTCCATACCTGCTACAACTTCCAAAGCATCATTATAGGAAACCTCCTTCGGATAATGCTCTCCAGATTCATCCTCTATGAAAATGTTCCCTTCATGATATTGTTCGTCACACAAAGCCAATGCATTGTATGCCCCTTCTAAATATATTCTCCTTTCAATCGCCGCCACTTCATCATTAGCAGGAACTTTTGAATTAATCAAAACAAAAGGTGTTCCATTACCTTTCAAAATAGGAAGCACCATTTTCATCCCCTCAACATTTTGCTGACTTCCATAGAAAAACAAAACGGCCATATCAGAATATCTGGACAAAGTTATACCACCAATCTGATGAAGCCCCGAACGTGTATCAATAAAAATATAATCCGGCTTAATAAAAGCATCTACTTTTTGCAGTAATCCATCAATAGGTGTACTGTTCCCCATATAAGTCGGCATATCAAGATTGAATCTCATTAAGCACTTTCGATAAAGTTCAGCGTCATTATCTACTATTTTTCCATAAGCGGGAATCACATAAATTTCCCCACCAGCCTGATTCACATGACAATAATCACTGACAGGGTACATATATTCATCTATTTGCAGTTCATTTTCGTACACACTGCTTTCAATTAAATAATCCAGAAGGCCATACTGTGAAACACTCTCATTGGGGAATATGCTCGACACCCCCGGCGCCTCCAGATCAAAATCAATCATAACAATTTTTTTGCCCCGTTTTGCCATTTCAATCGCAGACATTACCATGGTTGTAGTTCTGCCAACACCACCCTTGTAAGAATAAAAACAAATCAGCTTACTTTGCAAATCCAGCTTCTTATTTTTTTCAGTATTCTCATTCCAATATACATTGGTTAAATACTTTTCTATGATCCAAATTCTATCCTTATTAGCAGCATGTGTCTTAATATACGAATCAATCTCAGCTTTTACAAAACTATTTTTTTGTAAACTTCCACAAGCTCCAAGCCAATATCCAACTTTTTCTTCCAGCAGACTTTTCATGTGAGAAACCAGATTCTCGTCATCTATATCAATATATACCTGAAGCTTCCCATACACATTTTGAAATACATATGCTACAGCCCGTTTTTCCTCTTTCCATAATTTTTCTATTATTTGTACAGCACTGTTCATAATTTTGTCATAATGAACCATCTCAAACCCCTCCTGCAATAATCCCACTAATAAATTGAAACACCCTTTCACTTTCTTCTATGTAATGTTCGCAATACTCTCTGGTATCCCACGCCGGGCATTCTCCGTATCGAAACGCCGGATCCCAATGCGAATATCCTTCTCTGCCGCTATAAATATAAGGACATATTCGGGAACTGTCCAATCTGTATTGTGGCGGAATCCCATTTGTTATAGCAAGGCACTCTTCCAATTCCTGATTCAGTCTGTTAAGTTTATGCGAATGTCGCTTAACATCTTCCCAAGTATAATTATCCCCATTTGTTTTCCTGCCATAACGGCATAACAAAAATTTTAAGGCACATTCCAGGACATATCCACACAAATAGCAGCTATTGTAGTACGCTCCCTCTTCAAAAAGAATTTTTGAATCATGATACATTCTTTCAAGTGTTTTCAAAAAATCAGGTTCTCTTTTCGCTATAGGCATTTATATCAACTCTTTCCTTTGTATCTTAATATAAATATTTTATCTCTTTTTTGTTAAAAATACTACCAAAAATATATTTCAAATTACTATAGAAATTTCACTTCCACAAAGAAACCGCTTCCTGTTCCAACTTACAGTTCTCATCCAGCATGTACGAAATCACACCTCTATAATCCTCTGTTTCTTCATGTTTCATCCGCTCTGTCAGCTCCTCTTTCAATTGCATGAGTCGTTTTCTGTCATTTTCAGTCAATGGCTTTCTGTCCCCGCGATATCTCTGCAGTGTCTTCGTATCCATATAAAGTGACCGGAAAGGAATCCCCGTCCCTTTCTTCAAATGCTCCAGAATATAAAAACCTCCCGCGTCAATGTCTCCGAAATGCCGGTATTCTTTCCCGGGATTTTGTTGATATAGATATAAAAGAAAGTCTCTTTTTACCTTATTGTGGAATCCTCCCAGATAAACAACAAAATCATCCTCCGCAGAATAATCGTGAAAACTGG
>CARQVR010000016.1 GCA_949051815.1 uncultured Lachnospiraceae bacterium | reverse complement strand
AGAAGTGGTGACCACCACGTCAGGGAAATACGAAACGGCCTTCGGGTTTACGGAGCCGGAAGTGTTTGCGGCGCTGGATGAATTTGGCATGAGCGGGGAAAAGCAGGATGTCAAGTGGTGGTATGACGGCTTTATTTTCGGGGAACAGAGGGATATTTATAATCCCTGGTCGATCCTTAATTTACTGGATAAAAGAAAGTTTACCACATATTGGGCGAATACCAGCTCTAACAGTCTGGCCGGAAAACTGATCAGGGAGGGCAGCAGGGATGTGAAGGAATCATTTGAAAGACTGATGAAAGGCGAACATCTTTTTGTTCCTATTGATGAGCAGATCGTCTACAACCAGCTTGACACGAACGAGTATGCGATCTGGAGTATGCTTGTGGCAGGCGGCTATCTGAAAGTACAGGATTACGAAGAGTATGGGAAAGACGAGATCATAGGCGAACCCAAATATGAGCTGACGCTGACCAACCATGAAGTGGAGATTATGTTTAAAAACATGATCAGAGGCTGGTTTGCGGGGGACGTGTCGAATTATAACGCATTTGTCAGGGCACTTCTGTCTGACGATCTGGATGCCATGAATGAATATATGAACCAGATTGCCGGCAACACGTTCAGTTATTTTGATACTGGTAAGCGCGCTTCCGGGAAAGCGGAGCCGGAGCGGTTTTATCACGGATTTGTGCTGGGGTTGATGGTACAGTTGGAGGACTGCTACACGATCACCTCCAACCGTGAGAGCGGGTTCGGCAGGTATGACATCATGTTAGAGCCGAAAAAGGAAAATATGGATGCGATTCTGATTGAGTTTAAGGTATTTAATTCCAGAAGGGACAACAGCCTCGAAGACACCGTGCAGGCAGCGCTTTTACAGATAGAAGAGAAAAAATATGCGCAGACACTTGTGGCAAAGGGGATTCCGGAGGAGAGGATCCGGAAGTACGGATTTGCGTTTGAGGGGAAAGAAGTGGTAATCGGGTAGCATATAAAGTTTTTTAGACAATCCGCCGATAACTGTGATATAATAAATAATCACATTGTCTGAAAATGCCACGGAGGGTCAGGTTAGTTATCATGGAGGATACTGCTGGAACGGTCAAAAACAAATCTATGAGAAAATCACAGAAAAAGCAAATAGAAAATATGCTTGACCTGCTGGAACAGGCGCATACCGCAATCAAAAAGGCCGTAGAGACGGGAAACACAGAGATTGCGCTGACATTGCTGGAGCAGGCGCAGGACTCGGCAATTCAGATTGGCGGGATGATTGAGGAATCCCTGGGAGAGGAGTTTGTCACAGTCAGGACCCTGGAGTCGTACTGTGAGCAGGTTTATCAGTCCTATGAAATGATCAGGCAGCAGCAGGCTGTCAATATGGGAAAGGTATATAAAAGCCTGCGCAGGGAACTCATCCGCATGGAAAACAGTGTAAAGAACGACATTCCGGTCAGGACGTGCGTGGTGTTTCTGCCCTATAAGGCCTCCATGTGGGACAGTCTGGAGAGTGTCTGGAAGGCAGCCGATGCAGATCCGGACTGTGATGCGTATGTCATACCGATTCCGTATTTTGATAAGAATCCCGATGGCAGTTTTCGAAAGATGCACTATGAGGGGGATTTGTACCCGAAGGATGTGCCGGTGGTGTCATGGGAAGAATTTGATCTGGCGGCGGAACATCCGGATGTCATCTATATCCATAATCCTTACGACGAATGTAATCATGTGACCAGCGTGCATCCGGCTTTTTACGCAAGGGAACTGAGAAAGTATACGGATAAATTAGTATATATACCTTATTTTATATTAAGCGAGATAACTCCGGACAATCAGTCGGCGATTGATGGTATGAAACATTTTTGTTTTACGCCCGGAACGATCTATGCTCATCAGGTAATCGTGCAGTCGGAAAATATGCGGCAGATCTATATCAATGAGTACATCAAGGCGGCAAAAGAGATGGGACTGCCCGGAGAGCATGTGGACAGAAAGTTTCTGGAAAAGAAGTTTCTGGGGACGGGGTCGCCGAAGATTGATAAAGTATTGAGCACAAAAAAAGAGGATCTGGAGATTCCGGCGGAGTGGTTAAGAATTATTGAGAAGCCGGACGGGAGCTGGAAGAAAATTATTTTTTATAATACCGGTGTGAGCGCACTTTTGAAAGATGAAGAAAAATTCTTGCAGAAGATGGAGTCTGTGTTTGAGATTTTTAAGGAGAATCGGGATGAGGTGGCGCTGCTGTGGAGACCGCACCCGCTGATTCAGGCGACGATTGAGTCCATGCGGCCGAAGCTTTGGGAGGATTACAGGGAGTTAAAGGAGAGATATATCGCGGAAGGCTGGGGAATCTACGACGATACGGCGGACATGGACAGGGCGGTGGCGCTTTCGGATGCGTATTATGGAGTCGGAAGTAGTAGTGTGGTGCAGCTTTGTCAGGAGAGGGGGATGCCGGTGATGAGACAGGAAGTGGATGATTTTACTACGAAATAGAAAGTTTCAGAGTGATCTTATAGGAAAGCAGGAGGAAAACGGAAATGTATATAAATGATGATATTGACTATATGAAATATTTGAAAGACAAGGAAATAGTTATATTTGGTGCTGGAGATTGTGGAAAGAGATTATATGTAAAATTAAAAAAACATCATTTTAATGTTATCGGTTTTTGTGACAATAATGAAAAATTGAAAACATCTATTATTATTGAGAACATTCCATGCCTTGGCAGGGTAAAGGATGCCTGGAAACAAAATGATGGGAATACTGTGCTAATAGTAGCTAGTGACAACTACAAGAGTGAAATGAAGAAAGAACTGTTAGAAACAGGCGTTCCATTTATTACCAGTGACGATATAGATTTTTCGGATGCAGGAGTGCAGTATTATGATGAGGTGTACTTTGAACGTCAGCGACAAATAGGCGCATTTGGAGGCAAAATAAATTGTAAAAGATTTGAGAAATATATAAAGCCGGAAGACACTGTTTTGGAGTTTGGCTCAGGCGGTGGCTTTTTGTTAAAAGAATTATGTGCGAAGAAAAAGCTTGGAATTGAAATAAATGAGTATGCAAGAGAATGTGCGGCTGAGATAGGAATAGACTCTGTGCCTGTTGTCGATGAAGTAGAGGATGATTTTGCGGATGTAATAATTTCCACACATGTTTTGGAACATGTGGAAGAGCCCTTTACGACACTTAAAAAGCTGCGGATGAAATTAAAGGACAATGGGAAAATTGTTTTTGTTGTGCCATACGAATGTAACGATAATGAGTATAGGAAAAATGATGTCGACCAGCATTTATACATATGGAATAGTGCGTGCATTGGAAATCTATTTAAAAAGGCAGGCTATTTTGTGAATATGGTAGAGTGCTACGAATGGCAGTGGCCGTATAGGGATTATGAGGAAATATATGATGCGGTAGGCGAGAAGGCGTTTGCTGTACTTAGCGGTTTGTTTGGAGCAAAAGTACATGAAAAAAACATAATGATTGTTGCAACAAAATAACCATGCAATTTCAAAGAAAGTACAAATGAAATGTGATGGGAGTTTGCTATGGATTTAGATATTGAATTAGAAAAAATTATAAAAAAGTTTTCTGTAGATATTATTACAAAGGATGATATTCAAGTACAAAAGAGAGTGGAGGCTGTAGGTAAAATTTTTGATAATTTTCTGGAGGCGGGGGGAGAGGCAGGAAGGATTGCCTTAGTTGCGCTGAAGGAAGAAGATTTGTTACATGTAGAGCGTGTGATTAGCGATCGCTGTGATACGGAAGAGTTTCTTTTTAGAGAGGATCAGCTAAGTGTAACAGATGATATAGAGTGGGACGTTTACGATAAAGTTGTACTTTGCTCATATATCCGGCGGGAAGAGTGGCATTGGTATTTATCGAGGCAGTGCGAAGGCAATAAGGTGTTCGATATATACGATTACCTTTTTAAGAATGGATATAATTGTACGGCAGAATTTTACAAACGGGGATTTTTTGCAGAGAGTACATATGCTGAAATTTTTTATGATAAGAAAAAGTATGAACAGATGGAAGAAGATGATATTAAGGAACTATATCTTCGCAAATTAATATATGACAGCTTATATATTCGTGATTTGTATTATACAGGATTATACATAGAAGAATATGTGAAGAAAGGTTATAGGGAAAGCGACCGGTATATATCGTTTTGGAAGGAAGTTCAGGAGTTATTAAATGGCGTTAAGCGGCAAATAGCTGAGAAAAATGGCAGTAACATTATATGGAACTGGATAGATTCGCTGCGATACAAAGATGTTGAACATATGGAGTATTTAAGCTCTATTATAAAAGATTCCGCTTATTTTGAGAACGCTTATACTGTGGTTCCGTGGACAGCCCAAACGTATGGTGTTCTGTTTCTGGAAAAAAAGCCGATAGATGATGATTATTCATCATATAGAAATGAAAAATTCGGTTATGAAAACAGCAGCTTACTTAAATGTATCAGGGATAAAGGATATACGTTTAAAAGATATGGCGATACCTATTGTGATAGATATTTTTCTACAGAAGTGAAGGCGAAGCCTTCCTGCAGGGACTATAGTGAGTTGAACCATCCAATCAAAGGATATCGGACAAATGTATGTACATATATCTTCTGGCAGGCGCTGTGTCAGGTTGTACAAAATGAAAAGCCCTGCTTTATTTTACGACATTGTATCTGCGAGACTCATTATCCTTATATAAGCGCTGAATTAAAGGAAGGTTATAGTGATTCTCCGACTGGTACGGAGCAGATGATACCGTCAATGAAATATGTAGATACGCAGCTGAAATATTACGATCAGTTTTTGAGCGGCAAAGATATATCCGTTTATATGAGCGATCATGGGCAATTAGATGATAAATACCACACAGTATTTATGATACGGGGAGAAGGCGTAATTCCAAAAAAATATGATGGCATGTTCAGTTACATAAATTTTAGTAAGCTGATGTGCAGGATTATCAATAAAAATTCTGAATGGGATGATTTGTTTGGTAACAGTGTAGAAATACAAGATGTTGATGTATATGGGAAAAGAGGAAACCTTGCGGGTTCTGCAAGACGTGTTTGGAATAGAAAAAGTATTTTTGGCTATAAGGCAATCAGGACGAAAACGGACATGTTTGTCAAAAGAAATGATGGAAGGGAATATTATTATAGATTTCCCTGCATATTTAATCAGATTGACCAACCAGAATACTGCACGCAGATTGCGCTTTTAAGGGAAGAGATCAAGGATAAGGAAATAGATATTTTTAAAAACGGTTTTTTCTCCAAGGTACAGATTTTTTATGAAGCGATACCCTTTGCAGATGAGAGAAATACTGCATTAAAGGAGCTGATTGATCGAAAACTGGAGAGTCTGTTCAGCAGCCTTCCGGATGGAAAGAATATAGCGTTTCGCTGTGGAGGCGAACATACATGGGAATTGATTAAAGCGATTCCTGAAAATGTCAAAGTAAAATACATCATAGATCAAAGGGAGGATGTTAAGACAAGAATACATGGATATCAATATATTTTTCCGAATGAGATACAGACGGAGAAGATTGATGTGGTAATATTATCGTCATTTCAATATTTGCAGGAAATTCGGGAAGAGGCGGAACAGTATCCGGAAAAATTGAAGTGATTGATATTTACAAATATCTGGAAATTAACGGGATCAGCCTGAATAAGGCATTTTATGAAACGGATGATATCACTATGGAAGATATTGAACGGGCCAAAACAGCAGATAAGAATGAATGATCAGGTATCCTGTGCGACATTGGAGGAAAGCGGATGGGACAGGAATATACGCTCAACAGAATACTGGATTATACAATAGACGGGGACAGCGTTTGGCTGATTACTACAGAGTTTCCCTACTTTTTTCTAAAATATAATTTTACAACAAAGGAGTTTGCGAATGTAAAAGCTTTTCCGGATGCCGTACAGAAATTTGACTTTCCATTTCGGTATTTAAGAAAAGCAGGAAGAGAAATATTTTTTTTCCCGGAAGATATGAATGAAATTTATATTTGGGGAATTGATACGGAAGAATTTCAAATATTAAAATTTGAGAACGGAAAAGATGATTTTTTTAAACAGAAGCAGTTTTATCCGATTGAAAGTGAAAAATATGTGTACTTTATCAGTGTTATGGCACAAACCCTGATTCAAATTGAAAAGAAAAGTAAGAAAAGTAAAATAATCGATATATCCCAGGGGCGTCATGCAGAAATCAGGTGTGCGCACAGAGCGTATTATACATTTTTACCCTGTATGTATCAGGGTAAAGTGCTGATACCTATGCAAAGCAGAGTGATAGCCTATGATGAAAACAAGGACGAGATATCGACTTTTATTGCCGAAGAAATAAAACTGAAAAGTCTGGATGACGGGTTCTCAGATTATTTTTATGGGGTCTTAAACTTAAAAAACAGGGTAGTTGTGTATACATATTGTGGAGAGGTATTCGAGAAAGAGGGTACAACTCTAAAAAAAATAGAGATGATTGGAACGGAGCAAACAGTAAAAAAAGACGGGTATTACAGGCCGGTATTTTTAGATGCGACAGTTTTTGAACATGAAATGGTATTCTGGGTAAATTTTTCCAGCCATGCCTATAAATTAAGTGAAACCGAAAAGAAATTGAAAAAACTAGAGCTGCCTGGAGATATTTTGATTACCGGATCTACAATTAAAGTAAAAGACAGTGTTTCCTGCATGATCTGCTCTTGGAGAATGAACCATGTTTTCTCCTTTGATATTTTAGATGGGCATGCTGAGAAATATCAAATGAGATTTGATTTGCATTCTGCTGATTTTATCAGAATGTTAAGACTTGCTGAAAAGTTGGGAACTTTCCTGATTGATTATCCGGAAGGGTTATTTGCAGTATTAAGCGGTAATAAAAAAATTGAGAAAAAGAAAGAGGAAAATACGGTAGGGACGGCAATATATAAAAGTCTTTGACTGTGTGGGACTTGTGGAGGCAGATTTATGAGAAAGACTATTTTATTCGGAATAGCATGTCTGGGAATTGGGTTTGTGTGTAACAGATATTTCTGTAAAAAGGACACAAAGAATGAGCGGTATTTTCAATGGTATAAAGCACTATATCAATGGATTGTTATACAACAGGATCATGGAAGGATAAGTGACTATTTTAAAAAGAATAATTATAAGAGCATAGCGATTTACGGTATGGGGGAACTTGGAATACTTCTTTTGAAGGAGTTGGATGATACAGATATAGAGATTCCTTACGTGATAGATCAAAACGCCGGAAGTATTGCTGTTTCCAGTAATAAAAAGGTGATTATGTTAAAGGAGATTCAGGAGAATGTGGATTTAATAGTGGTATCTGTTATCGATAAATTTGATGCGATTAAGGCAGATATCGAGAAGTATGCAGATGTTCCCGTTGTTTCATTTGAAGATGTGCTGTTTAGTTTATAGATGAACGGTCAGCAGTTTTAGGGGCGAGAGGAGAAACTGATGAAAAAAGAGAAAGCACTTATATTTGGAATCGGAAAATATTTTCAAAGTAAAAAACATGCTTTAGAAAAGGAATACGATATTGTCGGGTTTTTAGATAATCATTCACAGACAAAGGAGATCGATGGAAAAAGTGTATACCGCGTGTCGGATTTGATGAAATTACAATATGAAAAAATTGTAATTATGTCGACTGCTTATTATATGGAAATGGCAAATCAATTAATTTTTGAGGGGGGGGGGAACTATGAAGCGATAGAATTTGGACAGAATATAGAGCCATATATAGGAGACGAGGCGCTTTACTTTAATAAAAAAAGCCGTCTGGGAATTGATGAAAATGGTTTTTTCTATGCGTGGGAAAAAAACGACCGGTTTGAGGAAGATTTGAAAATATATTTTGAACATAAGAGTGAACTTTCAAATATTCAGGCTGTTTGGGCTAAGGGTGAATATAACATTCTGGAAAATATAACGGATGAGAAAGTAGATGTTTTTGATATTGGCATGAATCTGGGAGGCGTCAGTTTATGGTTTGCTAATCATAAAATTGTTGAAAATGTATATGGTGTTGAACCATCTGAAAGTACATATCGAAAAGCTGAACACAATATCAGCATTAATCCCATATCTCGGAGAAAAATACAAATTTTTAATGTGGGGTTAGACAATTATGATGGTCAGGAACGGGCTTTATATAATGAAGAGATGAGCTGCGGATTCAGTACAGATCAAAGACATAATGATATTTCGATAAAGCAATATGTTGACTGGGTGGGGATGGACATAAAAAATAATCGCTATATAGATGTAACGATTAGAAATGCGGCAGGCTTCCTGTTAGAGAGATTGGGGAAAAATAAAGTTGTTGTAAAAATGGACTGCGAGGGTTCTGAATATCATATATTCGAGGAACTGGAGAAGGCAAACTGTATTCAGAAAATATGGGCGTACATAATCGAATGGCATGATGACGGGCCTGACTATATTGTTGAATTGTTAAAAAAACATGGTTTCGCCATGCTTAGTATGCAGGATAGTTCAGACAAAGGCATGATATATGCATTTCATCAGAGCTGAGAATCATTATAAAAAGAGCGGGGTATCAGAATGAGGTATCTTATTTGGGGCACTGGGCCTTATTGTATGGGTAAATTACCCTATATGGATCGAACGGATGAAATAGTTGCATTTGTGGACAGGCAAATTTTATCGTTTTGCGGGCAAGAAACAATTCTGCCTGAGGACATTATAAAATATGAATTTGACTATATTGCCGTAATGTCAAGTTACTATATGGAGATCATTCCCGAAATAATTAAGCTTGGAGTAGAACCGCAGAAAATTATTCCTGGTATATGTTTCCGGCCGTTATACTATAACGAATTAGAAAGAATGGTGCATGGAAGTGAGATAAGGATTAATTCTGATGGGACGATATCATATGGAATCGGAGACAAGTCGTTTTTATTGTCAACAGAAGATGATTGGAATATTGTTCGTGGCTATTTGTGCAGGGAAGAAAATGCAGGATGCATTCAAAAGCTGGGGATATATCCGGCAGGGAGATTATTTGGGCATAACAGGGGAGAATCTATTGGCAGATATTATATCAACCAGTTTTTGAGCGGACATCAGGCAGATATAAAGGGAAATGTACTGGAAATTGGAGACCGGTGTTATACGGAACAATACGGTATGAATGTAGAGGGAGCGTATGTACTTCATTACAGCGGAGAGGGAGTGACAGAGCCCTATGATTTTAAGGGGGACTTACAGAGTGGAGAGGGTATAAAAAATAACTTTTTTGACTGTATTATTTTGACACAGGTGCTCGATTTTTTATTTGATATCCACTCGGCAGCCAGGACAATAAAGAAGAGTCTGAAAATTGGAGGCGTATGTTTAATTACCGTATCCGGAATTACGCCGATCAGCAGGTCGGATATGGACCGATATGGACATTTTTGGAATTTTACAACGAAATCACTTAGCGAATTGTTTGCAAAAGATGGATTGGATACTGAGGTTGTGTTTTATGGGAATTGCAAAGTAGCATGTGCGTGTTTGCAGGGGCTGGCAGCGGAGGATTTAACGCAGGAAGAATTGACATGCCGGGATGACGATTTTCAGGTTATCATTGCGGCAAGAGTGAAAAGGGTGCGATGAATGAGAATGATTAAGATTCTGTTATACCATAGGGTAGAGAATTTGACAGAAGATTTTAACATGCTTGCGGTTTCTCCGGAAAACTTTAGAGCGCATATGAAATATTTAGCGGAAAATTATCGTATTTTAGATCTTAATGAAAATATTTCAGATTGGTTTGAAGAGGGGACTGAGGATGCGGTAATCATAACGTTTGATGATGGCTACTATGACTGGGTCTCTCACGCTTTGCCCGTTTTGAAGCAGTACGGTATTCCGGCGACTATGTTTATTACGACAGGAAATGTTGGAACAGAGAAAGAATTTTGGACAGACAATTTGCACAGGAATATTCTGGCAGGTAGAAACTACAAAGATTTTTTTCATTTAAAGACGGATTATTTTGACGTGAAATGGCCGACGCAGACATTACAGCAGCGTGTCGAATTATATCAATATTTGAGGAGACTGCTGCAGATATCGCCGCCAGATGAAAAGAGATTATATTTACGAAGACTGTCCCAGTGGTCAGGTTGTCCGGAAATTGGAAGAGACAATCGCAGGAGCCTGACAGAAAAAGAAATTCAGACATTAGCTTCTACAGAGGGTATTTCTATAGGCGCGCATACGGTGACACATCCTTCCTTAAAGTGGATGACGAAGGAGGAGCAGTGGTATGAAATTTCAGAATCCAGAAAATATTTGGAACAGTTGATAAATAAAAAAGTGGATCTCTTTTCATACCCGTTTGGGACAGCCGACGATTTTTCGGATGTGACAGTGGATATTCTGAAAGAAATGGGTTTTGAAAAAGCGGTTGCAGGCTATCCGGGAGATATTGACGCTGAGAGTAATTTATATACATTGCCCAGATATACAATCAGGAATTACGATCAGGAAGATTTTGTGAAATATATGGATTTCATTTTTAGTAAAGGGAATCAAAACTGCATGGAAAAAGAGTGTGGTGTGGGAAAAATCGGCTACATGGGCAGTATTGAGAATGATATGCAGGTTTTGAAGGGAAATGAGAACATATTAATCTGGGGAACAGGATATTGCGGAGAAGAATTATACAGCTGGATTTTGAGGAATGGGTTAAAGGAAAAACTGATAGGATTTGGAGATAATGACGTATCAAAAACAGGCACATGTTTCATGGGATATTCCGTTTACGGGATAGATCAGCTCAGACAGAGGGAACCGTTTATTATATTGACAAAAGGGCAATATGCCAGAGAAATCAGTAAACAATTATGTGACTGTAAAACAGGCGTCATTCATTGGATTATTTAAGGAGATTAAACTGTTGAAAATACTGTGGATCGCAAATTTGCCGCTGCCTGAAATGGGTGAAAGAATAGGTATAAATACGCCGATGGGCGGGTGGTTGACCGCGTTGTCAAATCATCTTAGGAAAATGGAAGAAATAGAATTTATTTATTGCTTCCCTCAAACCAGAACGAAATCATTGATTCAAAAGAAACTGGATAAAATCAGGTTCTATGGATTTTATGAAAATATGGGAGCGCTTACTTATGATAAGACGATGGAAAAGGTTCTAAAGGATATTTATGCAGTGGAAAAGCCGGACGTCGTTCATATATTTGGAAGTGAATATTTTCATACCTATGCAGCGGTGAGAGCGGGAATTGATTCAGACAGGATTGTCATATCGATACAAGGGATTATGAGTCTGATTGCGAAACATTATTGTACAGGTATTTCTATGAAAGACAGACTGATGCCCTGCATAGGAGAGTCGGGGGAAATAGCCTGTTTGGAGAAGGAAAAGAAGAAGTATGAAATTCATGGGCAGTATGAACATTATGTGTTCAGACAAATAAAGTTTTTTGAAGGAAGAACAGACTTTGACGCCGCCTATGTGAAACTGATGAATCCTTCGGCCAGGTATTTTAAGTGCAGCAGAATACTGCGAAAAAGTTTTTATGAGGGACAGTGGCGGATAGCAGATTGTGAGCCGTATTCTATTTTCTTAAGTCAGGCATCCTATCCGGTAAAAGGGCTGCATATTTTTCTTCGGGCGTTCCATATGCTAAAGGAATTGATTCCTGAGGTAAAGGTTTATATCGGCGGACAGAATATATGTGCGGGAAATATGAATTCTCCGTATGGAAAATATATAAAAAGGATTATGAAAGAATATCAACTGGAGGAACGGGTTTGTTTTCTGGGTGCGCTGAGTGAGAAAAAAATGTGGGAGCAATTTCTTAAAGCAAATGTTTTTGTACTGCCTTCTGTGATCGAAAATTCGCCCAATTCCCTGGCAGAGGCAATGATATTAGGGGTTCCCTGCATAGCGGCCGATGTGGGTGGGGTGAGCAGCATGATGGAACATGCGAAAGAGGGGTACATATACCGGGTCGATGAACCGCATATGCTGGCATATTACTTATACAGGCTGATGAGTGACCGGCAGCTTGCAGAAACATTTTCAGAACATGCGCGGAAACGGGCGTTAGAAGACTTCGACGAGGAAAAGAATGTACAGAAAGTGCTTAGCATGTATCAGGAAATAGTGGGACAGAATCAGAAAAAATAATCTGGAGGAAATCATGCCGTTAATTTCAATTATTACGCCGGTATATAACAATGAAAAGTATGTAAAAAATGCGGTAAAGAGCGTATTGCGGCAAGGGTTTGATGATTATGAATATATCATTGTCGATGATGGCTCTACCGACAATACACCGCAGGTTGTTGATAAAATTGCCGGGCAGGATAAAAGGATTCGGGTGATCCACCAAAAGAATCAGTGGATTTACGCAAGCTTTAACAACGGAATCAGGGAGGCCACAGGGAAATATATATACATACTAAACTCTGATGACCGGATGCGGGAAGGTATGTTGGCAAAAATGGCTCAGATTGTGAAGAAATATGAGCCGGATGTGGTTTGGACAAAGGTTCTTTCGCATAGATGCGATGAAGAGCAAAAAATTATGGTATATGATTGTGGAAAAGCGGACCAGAAGGTAAAGAAAGATGTTTTTTTATCTGATGAGAACGAAGTGAGAAATGCCTGGTTTACGTTGACACTTCAGGGATTGAATCACAATCAGGCAAATTTGTATAAAAGGGAGCTGATGTTAAAGCATCCGTTCCGCAATGACGTATATGGAGCAGATACGCTGTTCAATATAGCGATAGCTAACGATGTACACTCTGCATTCGTTATGAAAGATGCAGTGTATGATTTTATGGTGTATGGAGTTCCCCATATGAATGCATCGGAAGGTAAATATTATCCGTATCTGCACGAAATGTTCAACGATATCTATACAGGCAACAAATCACTATATAAAGAGTGGAACTTGTATCAGGAAGAAGTCAGAGAATACTGGTCAGGCAGACGGATGGGCGAACTGACTGATGAATTGTATACCATGTGCCATCCAGATTGTAAACTGACAACGGAAGAAAAGGCAGCCAATGCGTTAAAAATGTTTGAAGACAGTATTATTCGTGAATGTGCAATGGAAACGGGGCGGCAGGAAGAGCTGGAAAGCAGGATTTTGTCAGGCCTTAGAATGATCATAGCGCAGGAGACACTGGAAAGTACGAGTAAATATTTCTTTATTTATGAACTGCTGGAAGGCCTGCTTTGCTATGAAACAAACCTGGAGGATTATGAAAAAATCAGACGGGCAGTAAATCATCCGTTAAATAAATACCATCTTGGAGAGACTTTTTTTCTAAAAATAAAGAGAGAGGGCTGTTGGGATAATTAAAGGGAGATGAAAGAGATGTTTAAGGATAAGACACTTTTGATAACCGGAGGGACGGGCTCTTTTGGAAATGCCATTTTAAACAGGTTTCTGGATACTGATATAGGAGAGATCAGAATATTTTCCCGTGATGAAAAGAAGCAGGATGATATGCGTCACGAATTTCAGGTCAGGATGCCGGAAGTGGCCGATAAAATAAAGTTTTACATCGGAGATGTCAGGGATATTGATTCCATCAGGAGCGCGGTCAACGGTGTTGATTACATATTTCATGCGGCAGCTTTAAAACAGGTGCCGTCCTGTGAATTTTTTCCTGTTGAGGCAGTTAAAACAAATGTTCTGGGTACGGATCATGTTCTGACTGCGGCAATTGCAGCGGGGGTTAAAGCCGTTATCTGTCTGTCGACTGATAAGGCCGCCTATCCTATTAATGCGATGGGAACGTCTAAGGCCATGATGGAAAAGGTTATCGTGGCGAAATCCAGAGCAGTTATAGCAGGCAGCACAAAAATATGCTGCACCAGATACGGAAATGTCATGTGTTCAAGGGGATCGGTGATCCCCCTATGGATAGACCAGATTAAGCAGGGGGTTCCGATTACAATCACCGATCCGGCAATGACCCGCTTTATCATGTCGCTTGAGGAAGCGGTCGATTTGGTGCTTTTTGCTTTTGAACACGGGGTAAGCGGAGACATCATGGTCCAAAAAGCGCCGGCCTGCACGATTGAAACGCTGGCAAAGGCTGTTACGGAAATTTTTGAGCCGGGGCATGAGATTAAAACGATAGGAATAAGACACGGAGAAAAGAAGTGCGAAACATTACTGACACAGGAGGAATGTGCGCACGCGTTTGATTTAGGAGATTTTTACAGAGTGCCCTGCGATAAGCGGGATTTAAATTATGATAAATACGTTAAGGTAGGAAATAAAGAACATGCGCATTTGACAGAATTTAATAGTAACAACACAAAAATTCTGGATGTAGAGCAGGTGAAAGAAAAATTGCTGGCGCTGCGCTATGTGCAGGAAGAATTGGCGGCATGGGAAAGCATTAAAAGAATTGAGGGAAAGTAAGGCATGAATATACTTGTGACTGGTTCAGCCGGATTTATGGGAAAAAATTTTGTGGCGGCATTAAAAAATATCAGGGATGCAAAGGACAGGACGCGCGAAAACCTGATTATACATGAGATATATGAATATGATCTGAATACTTCGGTGGAGGAGCTTTCATACTTTTGCCGGAAAGCGGACTTTGTGTTTAATTTTGCCGGAATTAACAGGCCTAAGGAAACGTCCGAATTTATGACAGGCAATTATATGTTTCCCTGCCATCTGCTGCAGGAACTGGAAAAGTGGAATAATAAATGTCCTATTATGTATGCATCTTCTATTCAGGCCACGCTGCATGGCAGATTTGCGGGCAGCGAATATGGAAAATCCAAGCTGGCGGCTGAGGAATTGCTGTTTACATATGCAAAGAAAACGGGAGCCAGAGTGTTGGTATACCGGATTCCCAATATGTTTGGGAAATGGTGCCGGCCAAATTATAATTCCGTCATTGCTACTTTTTGCAATAATATCGCCAATGATCTGCCGATTCAGATCAACGACGCTTCTGTGGAATTGGATCTGGTCTATATAGATGACTTGATTCAGGAAATGTTTGACGCTATGGAGGGGAAAGAGCATAGATGCGAATGGAATGAATTTAAAATGACAGAAGATGCGAACGGAAAGTATTGCTTCGTTCCTACGGTATATCATGCGACGCTTGGTAACATTGTCGAGCTGCTTGAACAGTTCCGCAAGCAGACGGATACCCTGGTTATGCCGGAAATAGCATCCGGATCTTTTGCGAAGAAACTGTATTCAACCTACCTTTCTTATCTGCCAAAGGAAAAGGCGATTTATGCGCTTAGGATGAACAAGGATGAGAGAGGAAGCTTCACGGAATTATTAAAGACTGATAAATGCGGACAAGTGTCGGTTAATATAAGCAAACCGGGTATTACGAAAGGACAGCACTGGCATAACAGCAAGTGGGAAATTTTCTTTGTTGTAGCAGGACATGGACTCATAGAGGAGAGAAAAATCGGATCTGACGAGGTGATAAGATATGAAGTGTCGGGAGAGAAGATAGAAGGAATACAAATGCTTCCGGGATATACACATAACATTATCAACCTGTCGGAAACGGAAGATCTGGTGACAGTGATGTGGGCAAACGAGCAGTTTGACCCGATGCATCCCGACACATTTTCCGAGAATGTGTGAGGAATTAATAATCAGGGTAGGAGGAGACTTGTCTTGGACATGAAATTAGATTATAGAGACGTTAGTTTCAGGGATAATGGAAAGTTAAAGCTTTTAATTATCGTGGGGACGCGGCCTGAAATTATAAGGCTTAGTGCCGTGATCGGGAAATGCAGGAAATATTTTGACTGTATATTGGCGCATACGGGGCAAAATTATGATTACAATTTAAACGGTGTTTTTTTTGAAGAATTAAAGATTGCTCCGCCGGAAGTTTATATGAATGCAGTCGGAGACGATCTAGGGGCCACATACGGAAACATTATCAACTGTTCCTATAAACTGATGAGGGAAACGAAGCCGGATGCGCTGCTGGTTTTGGGAGATACCAATAGCTGTCTGTCCGTTCTTGCAGCGAAAAGACTGCATATACCTATCTTTCATATGGAAGCGGGCAACAGATGCAAGGATGAGTGCCTGCCGGAAGAGACAAACAGGCGTATTGTGGATATCATTTCCGATGTAAACATGGCATATTCCGAACATGCAAGGAAATATCTGCACGAATGCGGACTGCCGAAAGAACGGGTTTTTGTGACGGGTTCTCCGATGACGGAGGTACTTAGCAACAATCTGGATGGAATCAGGAGTTCGGATATTATAGACAGATTGGGACTGGCACCGAAAAAATATATTTTGCTTTCGGCACATAGAGAAGAAAACATAGATTCGGAAAAAACCTTCCGCTCTCTGTTTAACGCGCTGAATGCGTTGGCAGAAAAATATGACATGCCGATTCTGTATTCCTGCCATCCCCGTTCACAAAAAAGAATAGAGCAGTCGGAGATTGCTCTGGATAAGCGGATTATAAGGCACGCGCCTTTAGGCTTCTTTGATTATAACAATCTGCAGATGAATGCTTTCGTCGTGGTGTCCGATTCAGGAACACTGCCGGAAGAAAGCGCATTTTATGCGGCCAACGGTCACAGCTTTCCGGCTGTATGCATAAGGACGTCTACCGAGAGACCGGAAGCCATGGACAAGGCGAATTTTGTGCTGGCCGGGGTTAGTGAAGAATCGTTATTACAAGCGGTGGAACTGGCGGTTACGATGAACGAGGACGGGGAATCGGCATCGCCGGTATATGATTACAGTGAAAAAAATGTCAGCACGAAGGTGGTTAAGATTATTCAGAGCTACACTGGCATTGTGGATCGGTTTGTCTGGAGGAAAGTGTAAAAGAGCGGACCAGGGCTTTAGCGGGCAGGAAGGCAGTATGTATGGATAATCAGAAACTTTTGATAGGAAATGTGGATCTGGATTTGAGCCGTTACAGTGGAAGCGATCAGTATTCAGACGGGGATATCGAAGAGGAATTACTGGAAATTGTAAAGAGCACGGGAGACTATGATGAGATTTTGTCCCGGTGCGGGGATTTCGCGATATACTATCATCTGGCCAGAGAGCGGGAGTTTATAACGGATGTGATGGATATTTCCGGGCAGGATGAGGTATTGGAGATCGGTGCAGGGTGCGGCGCCGTGACGGGAGCGCTGGCAGATAAGGCGAAGCATGTATACTGCATAGATTTGTCTAAGAGAAGATCCCTGATCAATGCGTACCGGCATAAGGACTACGAAAATATAAGCATACAGGTATGTAATTATGAGGATTCGATACATGAGAAGAAATACGATGTCATCACGTTAATAGGTGTATTGGAATATGCCGGTTATTATATTCATGCGGCGGATCCGTTCGCGGCCTTTCTGACGGATGTCAGACAAAAACTGAAGGCAGGCGGGAAAATATACATAGCCATAGAAAACCGTTTGGGACTAAAGTATTTTTCCGGCTGTAAGGAAGATCATTCGGGGGTGGCGTTTGACGGTATTGAGGGATATATCGGTCAGGGCAGGGCGCGGACATTTTCCTATCATGAGTTGAACGGTCTGTTCAGGCGCTGCGGCTTTGAAGCGCCGGAATTTTATTATCCCTATCCGGACTATAAGTTTCCGTGTGAAATTTATTCCGATGATTATCTGCCAGCCAGAGGCAGCCGGTTTGTGAAATCCAGCAACTATGTGGCGGCCAGGGAAGAGTGTTTTGACGAGATTAAATTTATGAACAGTCTGCAGATGGAAGATGAATTCCGGATTTTTTCCAATTCGTTTTTGGTATGTCTAAGATAGCGGGAGAAAAAGAGATGAAGGTATTATACAGCAGAATGGCGCAGGGCCGGAAGAAAAAGTTTCAGATTATTACCAGAATTGTG
Organism: uncultured Lachnospiraceae bacterium; assembly: GCA_949051815.1. Taxonomy (GTDB): domain Bacteria; phylum Bacillota; class Clostridia; order Lachnospirales; family Lachnospiraceae; genus UBA3282. The sequence continues at coordinate 40,583 of CARQVR010000016.1, read as the reverse complement.
TGTGCAGACGGAAAAAAATATGTGCTGAAAGAGGCGGCTTGTACAGAGGCTCTGGAACATGTGGAAAATACGTTTCGCAATGAGAGTGTGATGGAGCCTGTGTATGGGGAGTATGTGCTGCATGGACAGTGGGAGGAAGGTAAACTGCTGACTCCCTATATTGAGGGGCAGACGATGGGCGGCAGACTGCGGGAGTATCTGGCAGAGCCGGAGAATGAAGAAAGGATCAGTGCGCTCTTAAGACAGTGGCGGAACCTGATTGCAGGGAACGATAAGAATATCTGTAAATTTATACCGTCAAAAGACTTTGAGACGGTATTTGGCAAAGCGCAGGAGCTGGAGGGAGTCGGGGCAACCCGCATTTCCAATTTTGACTGTTCGGCGGAAAATATTTTTTTTGTGGAGGGAAGCGGAATCAAAATAATTGATTATGAATGGGTTTTTCCGTTTCCAGTTCCTGTCGGGATGTCCTTTTACAGAGTGCTTAGAGCATTTTTTGAATGCAATCAGGGATTGACAGACTGGAAAAAGCTGTTGGAGCTTGCAGGGATTGACGGAGAGAACTGCGCCGTATATGACCGGATGATTGAATCGTTTGCGGATTATACGTCTGTGGATGAGGAGAAAGGCATAGATTACGCATGGATGGGCAAAGCGTTTAAAACAGGAAAGATACTTGAGAGAAATAAAGGCGCGTTTCTGTATCGGTTTCCATATGACTTAATTCCGGAGGGCACAAAAATTGTTCTATACGGTGCGGGGCGTGTGGGAGAAGATTATTATAAGCTGGTAAAAATGACGGACTATTGCCAGATTGCGCTGTGGGCAGATAAAAATGCCATGTTATATCGGAAACAGGGCTTGCAGGTGGCGGATGCCGGGGATGTCAGAGACTGCTCCTATGATTATCTGCTGATTGCGGTATATCAGGAAAACGTGGCGGAAGAGATCAGCAGTGAATTGGAGGCTTATGGTGTATGCCCGGAGAAGATTGTGTGGGGGAAACCCGTTCTTCTGTGATTTTTTGTAAAGATGGGGTGAGGGATTTGATTAAAATACTGGTGTGGGGTCTCGGAAAAAGGTGCGATACGATTCTGGGTACGATAGATCCGGAGCGCTGTGAGGTTACAGGGTTTGTAGACAACGATCCGGAGAAGGCAGGAGGGCAGTATAAGAATAAAAGGATATATTCATGGGAAGAGATTCCGGACGGCTTTGACTATCTGCTGGTAGGTGTTGTGTCGTACAAATCCATTTTGTATCAATTGGAGCAGGCACAGTTTCCGATGGACAGGGTTATTGTATTTTATGATATGGCGTATCCGGAAAAGAAGGGATATCGGGACTTCATAGACTGGAAAGCGTGGAAGATTGCGGTTCTTGAAGAAAAACTGCAGACACTTGAAAAATATATGGAGAGCGGATTTGCCAACATTGGTTACGAGATTACGGATAAGGCCGGAAAGAAAAGATACCGGTATCCGCATATTGCAGATGACAAAGAGCTGGTAGATAAAATAACGGGAGAACGAAAATCCTTTATCCGTTTCGGAGACGGTGAGTTCGAGATTATGCGGGGAAATGAGCGGGCGCCGTTTCAAAAGATGGATAGGGAACTATCCAAAAGGCTCAGGGACGTTATCCGGTCATCGGATCAAAATATTTTGCTGGGGATTGCCGACAACTATGGCGATCTTGATCAGTATACAGAGGAGACGGCACAGGGTATCAGGGAATATATGACAGAAGAAACCCGTGCCTTTCATTTATCTGTTCTGGACCTGGACAGGACATACTATAACGCATATATATTTAAAACTTATATGCCGTATAAGGATAAGGATGCTACAGCGGCCAGAGTGGCTCTGATCCGCAGGATATGGGACGGCAGGGACATTGTGCTTATTGAAGGAAATCAGACGAGAACAGGATATGGAAATGATTTGTTTGATAATGCAGGATCTGTAAAGCGGATACTGTGCCCCACTTTTCATGCCTACACGAAATACGATGAGATATTGACAAGCGGCAGACGCCTGGATAAGGATTGCCTGATTCTGACGGTTTTAGGACCGGCAGGAAAGATTCTCGCCTACGATCTGGTTCAGGATGGTTATCAGGTAGTAGATATAGGACAGGTGGATATGGATTATGACTGGTACTTGTCAGGAACCGGTTTCAAGGTGCCTAATCCGGATAAATATGTATCGCAGTTACCGCCTGCGGCAGTAAGTGAAATTGCGGATGATGTGTACCGGGATCAGATTATATGCAGGATTGAGTAAATACAGCCCGGTTTTATGCCGGCAGGCATACCGGTGAGCGTGTGAAAATGATATACAGAGAGGCAGGAAAATATGAGACAGGATGTGAAGTTGTTTACGGTAGGACCGGCGCAGATGTACCAGCACACATTGGAGGTGCGAAACCGTGTGGTGCCGTATTTCAGAACGCCGGAATTTTCAGCGCTGATGCGGGAAAACAGGGAGATGATGTTAGCGCTGACGGATGCGGATGATGATGCCGAAGTCGTCTTTCTGACAGCGTCAGGGAGCGGTGCGATGGAAGCGGCAGTGATGAACTGCTTTGACGAAAAGGACAGGCTTCTCATTATTTCAGGAGGGACTTTTGGGGAGCGGTTTGAAAAAATCTGTGAAATTCATCATATACCGTTTGACGCTTTGCGGTTAGGACAGGATGAGTCGCTGACGGCATCGCGTCTGGATGCTTACGACGCAAAGGATTATACGGGACTTCTGGTGAACCTCCATGAGACTTATACAGGACAGTTGTATGACATCGGAATGATTCATGATTTTTGCAGCCGTAATGATCTGTATCTGATCGTAGATGCGATCAGCACTTTTTTGTGTGACGAGTATCATATGAGGCGGTATGGAATAGACGCAACGATAGTCAGTTCGCAAAAGGGGCTGTGTCTGGCGCCGGGTTTGTCGATGGTTGTTCTGGGCAGAAGAATAATTGAGCAAAAGATAGAAGGGAAACAGACGGCATCGCTATATTTTGATTTTCAGGATTATCTGCAGAATATCAGGCGGGGGCAGACGCCGTTTACCCCGTGCGTGGGCGTTCTCTTCGAACTGCATGATATGCTGTCGCGCATCATGCAGGCGGGAGGTGCGGACAGCCGGGTAGCGGAGGTGCGGGCAAGAAGTGAGTATTTCCGCTCTAAAATGACAGGGCTGCCGGTACATCTGCCGGCTTTCCCGCTATCCAATGCGATAACGCCTGTCCGGTTCGAGAAGGAGATCGCCATGGACTTTTTTACTTATCTGAAAGATGAGAAAAGCATTATGGTGAATCCGGTCGGGGGTGAGCTTGGTAAGTCCAGTATCAGGGTGGCGCATATCGGAGATTTGCAGTTTTCCGACTATGATATTCTGATTGAAGAGATGAAGTATTATTTCTGTATGTAGGTGTATGCGCCGTTATTTTGTGCGGAGGTTGATATGTTAAAGGATGAGGTACAAAGCTGGCTGCGTGCGGCCAACCGGGACGCGGAAGGCATTATTATAGACCCGAAGAAGCTTATTTTTGAAGAAAACGTGAAGATGAACTGCTTTTATTGCGGGAAGTATAATAATAACTGGAAATGTCCGCCGAATCTTCCCGATCTTGATTATGAGAAGATGATGGGCGAATATGACGCGGGTATGGCAGTCGTTCTGACATTTCAGATAAATCAGCAGAGCGAATATGACAAAATCAGAAATGACTCCAGTGTGATTTTACACAGACTTCTGCTTGATCTGGAAAAATGGATGTACAACCGCAACAGCGCAAACACGATTTCTTTCATCGGAGGTTCCTGTAAGCTGTGCAAAGGAGGGTGCGGGAAAGAAAAATGTAATAATCCGTATATGTCCAGATCGCCGATTGAAGCAACGGGAATCAACATAGTAAAGAGTATGAAGCAATACGGTGTTTCGCTGGATTTTCCGACGGACCGGGTACTAAAAAGAATCGGACTGCTGCTGTGGCAGGAAGTCTGAGAAGCGGAAGAGAGGAGAGACGTGCATGAAATACATATTTCTGGTGGCGGGAAAGGGTTCACGGCTGAGTCCGCTGACTTCGGATATACCGAAGTCTATGTTTCAATTGGGATCGGATACCACGCTGATTGCCAGAATGGTAAATCTGATCAGGCAGTATGACGGGAAAGCGGATATTGTGGTGGTGACGGGCCACAAGCACCAAAGCATTGAGCAGGAGCTTAAAGACGTTACGTTTATTCATAACCCGTTTTATGAGGTGACCAATTCCATCGCATCGCTCTGGTTTGCGAGAGAGCATCTGGATGCGGATAATGTGGTTTTGATAGACGGCGATATCGTGATGGCCGGAGATCTGGTTCGTGATGTTGTGTGTAAGCCGGCAGAGCGGCCGTTTGTTTTGGTGGATAGTTCCATCAGTGAAGACGGGGATTATAATGTGCAGGTATCCGGGGACAGAGTTCTGGTAATGAGTAAAGAACTGGACCACTATTTCGGAGAGTATGCGGGACTTACGAAGCTTGACAGGAAAAGCGCGCTGGCTATGCGGTGTGAGATAGAAAACATGGTAGACAGCGGTTACTATGATCAATGGTATGAAAATGCGCTGGTGCAGATGATTTTCAGGGATGACTTTAAACTGTATTATACGGATATTTCAATGTATGACTGGACGGAAGTGGATAATGTCAGCGATCTGATTCACGCGAAAAACATTCATATGAGCGAGGAAAGGGATGCAGAATGAAGGTTATTTTGTTTGGGGCAGGTTATTGGGGAAGACAGGCATTTTCCTATTTTGGAGAATCCTATGTATTGTGCTTTTGTGATAACAAGGTGCAGGGAGAGGCGGAAGAGGAACTGTGCGGGAAAAGGGTCGTATCTTTTCAGAAAATGTGTGAATTGTGCGAAGAGGCTGTCATTGTGGTATGTGTGGACAGCACCTGTAACTATAATATAGAAATATTCAGGCAGTTGGAGAATGCAGGCATAGAAAAATATATAGATTTTATGATGCTGATGCATATGCGGATCGGAGCGGAGGATTTCGTTAAGCAGACCTGTGACGAAACGGGATTGTACCGGTTTTTGATGAAATATTACAGGTTCGCGGCGGACAGGGAAAGAAGAAAATTGAAGTACCTGAAAAGACATGCGGATATTACGGCCCTCAGGCCTGCTGTGGGTGAACTGCGTGAGCAGCAAATGAAACTGACGGAATTTACGGCAGAGTTTTGTGAGTATGTGGAAAAATTCGGGATCAGACCATTTTTAAATTTCGGGAATCTGATAGGCGCCGTCAGGCATAAGGGCTTTATTCCATGGGATGATGATATGGATTTAGGCATGATGCGGTGCGATTACGAAAAAGTGATGGAGCTGTGCAAAGAGACGGACCGGTTTATTTTAAATATAAAGCCCCGGAGAGGCCAGCTTCTGAATGGTGATCAAAGTATCGGGATAGATATCTGGGTTTATGATTTTTATAAGGATGGATATGACATTAACGAACATCGAAGATATCTCGCAAATCTGTCTGAAAAGATATACACGGTTCCGGATGAAGACGAGCAGGTAAAACTCCTTAAGCAGGAACGCATGGCGCATCCGATGATCAGCAGAACGGAAACGGCCAGTATTTATCCGGGGGTGGATAATAACGGTGGATATCCAGGGCTTAAGACTGTTGAAAGGTGGATTCCGTTTGACGATATCTTTCCGCTAAAAAGAGCGTGCTTTGAGGGGCGGGAGTTCTGGATTCCCAATCATGAAAAAGAGCTGCTTGGTTTTGAATTTTCTGACTTTATGTCCTTTCCTTATGACGTGGGAGTTTTACATAACGGTGTCTGGGCTGAGTAATATTCTGATAAGTCTTTTATCCGGGAAAAAGGAGACAGAGCAAGGCAGAACGGGAGTGTGGCTGTTATGGAACGGATCAGTATCATTGTGCCGCTGTTTCGCGGCAGAAAATATGCAGACGGCATGATTGCCCAGTTGGAACGGTGCGCGGACGTGTGCGGGGACCGGCACACGCTGGAGCTTGTTTTGGTGAACGACGATCCGGAGGAAACGACAGGCTGTTTTTCTTCGGGGAAAATAGAGATCAGAGTGCTTGAAACCGATGTCAACAGAGGCATTCATGGAGCAAGGGTCAGAGGACTGGAACACTGTACGGGCAGATATGTTTTATTTCTGGATCAGGATGACAGGATTGCTCCGGAATATTTTGTGAGTCAGATGGCGCATTTGGAAGACGGGGACGCGGTGGTCTGCAGGCTGATCCATGAGGGAAAGCAGTTTTATGATACGAGAATGCCTTTTGAACAGGTGATCACAAAAAAATACATCCTTTCGGTCAGGAATCCTATCATATCGCCCGGTCAGGTTTTGCTGAGAAAAGAGAAAATACCGAAGATATGGACAGACATCAGACTTAAGAATAATGGGGCGGACGACTGGCTGCTCTGGATCTGTATGCAGGCGGCGGGCTGTACATTTCATCTGAATCAGGAGATTTTGTTTGAACATGTGGTGACGGGTGGAAACGAATCCATCAATGCAAAGCACATGATAGATTCGGAGCAGGAAATATATCAGGCAGTAGCGGAGAACGGGATACTGGCAGACGACGAGCTGCAGGCGCTGTATGCTGCCGTGCGAAACGCTGCGGAGGATCATATCAGAGTCCTGAGCAGATTTCAGAAAATGTTTTTTGTGTATAATACGTGGATGAGCTTGTATGAGCGCGGAATTTACATAGAAGATTATCTGATGGGAAACGGTGTCAAAAGTGTGGCAGTTTACGGGTTCAGCTATATCGGTAAGCGGCTGTATCACTGCCTGGGGAAAGAGAAGATTTGCGTAAAGTACTTCATTGATATGAATGCGAAATATTTAAGGGAAGAAGGGGTTCCGGTTTATCCGCCGGACGGGCATTTGCCGGAAGCAGATATGATCATTATTTCTCTGGTAGAAGATGTGGATTCTATCAGGAAGAAGCTGACGGAATTGTCGGACGCGAGGATATGCGGGATTGAGGAGCTGCTTGAGGAGATGGGAAAACCCCTGTAATTTATGAATATTTTAATGTTTTAAGAGAGGAAAATATTTTATGGGGCATGTGGATTGTGGAAAAAAATATACCAAAGCGGGAATGCTGAGATATTTGCAGCAATGTCTGCCGGATATAAATATTCTTCCGGTCTTGGTGGTTAACAGCGACGACCTGTTTCGTGATTTGCCGGCTACCATAAATTCTATCATAGATTTTTCACAGAGGAGAAGGCTGATCGTGAGATCTTCCTCTACTGCGGAGGACACGGCGGTCTATTCTAATGCCGGAAAATTTGAATCTGTTTTAAATGTCAGACCGGAATTTGAATCTGTTAAAGAGGCTGTTGAAAAAGTTTATGCTTCTTATGATACAGATAAAAATGAAGAGATATTGATTCAGCCGATGTTGGAAAGTATTAAAATATCCGGTGTAGTATTTACGGCGGATATGGATACTTTTGCGGATTATTATACGGTTAATTATTTTGAAGGGACAGATTCAGCGGCAGTGACAGGAGGCGTTTCCAATGCTTTAAAAACTTTTGTCAGCTATAAGTTTTCAGATATCCCGATTCGGGATGAGGATATGCGGAAGGTAATTGCGGTTTGCCGCCGGATAGAGAAGACTCTGGATAATACAGCGTTAGATATTGAATTTGCGATTACGGAACAGGGGGAGGTCTGTATTTTTCAAGTGAGGCCGATCGCAAGCGGACAGAAGAAATATGAGAATAAAACCGATTTATCTTCCACACTGACCAGAATCTATAAAAAAGCTAAGAAACTATCTGCAAGACATCCTTTTTTACTGGGGCATACTACTTGCTTCGGAGTGATGCCTGATTGGAATCCGGCGGAGATTCTGGGGGTCAGACCCAAAAAACTTTCTATTTCTTTATATAAGGAATTGATTACAGATAATATATGGGCGCATCAAAGATACGATTATGGATACCGTGATTTGACTATGCACCCGCTTATGATATCATTCTGCGGCGTACCGTACATAGATACAAGAATCACGTTTAACTCTTTTGTACCGCAGAAATTAAATGAGAAAATAGCAGAGAAACTTGTTGATTACTATTTGGACAAGCTGTCTGAATCTCCGGTGTATCATGATAAAATTGAATTTGAGATCGTCTTTTCGTGCTACTATTTAGGGATTCATGAAAAATTAAAAGAGCTGCTCGCGTGCGGATTTAATGAGAATGAAATTACCAGAATAGAGTTTTCTTTATTAGAGCTGACAAATCAGATTATAAACCCGGATGATGGATTATATAAGAAAGACATTCAGAAGATTTCTGTGCTGGAAGAGAATTACAATAAAATTGTATTATCTGACATTTCTCTTGTAGATAAGATTTACTGGCTGATTGAGGAGTGCAAAACTTATGGCACACTACCCTTTGCGGGAGCGGCCAGAGCGGGCTTTATCGCGGTTCAGTTTTTAAAATCTTTTGTTGATATAGGGATTATGGATCGGAGTGAATATGATGCTTACATGAATTCTCTGGATACCGTGAACAGGCAGATGAACTTTGATTTGGGCAGATATGACAGAAAAGAATTGTCAAAAGAAGAATTTCTTGAAAAATATGGGCATATTCGTCCCGGAACATATGACATTATGTCTAAACGCTATGATGAAGCATTTGATGATTACTTTGCGGACAGAATTTTTGCCGGGCAAGGTGTTATAGAAGAAGCGTTTTCCTTTACAGAAGAGCAGATGATGCGTATTCAAATGGAGCTTGAGCAGAACGGCTTGCTGATTGATGCGGAGGAACTGCTGATTTTCATGAAGGAGGCGATTGAGGGAAGAGAGCATCTGAAATTTGTGTTTACAAAATCTGTCAGTAAAATATTGCAGTTAATAGAGGAATTGGGAATCAGGGCGGGCATTTCCAAAGAGGAAATGGCGTATCTGGATATATCGGTTGTAAAGCAGTTATATGTGGATTTGTACACCGGTGATATAGAGACTATTTTCAAAGAAAATATCGAGCATAATAAAATCCAGTACAGGGGGGCGTTGCAGCTGAAACTGCCGAGCATTATTGTAGAACCGGAAGATATCTATTCTTTCTGGCTATTGAGTGAAGAACCCAATTTTATTACACAAAAAAGTGTTACCGCAGAGACGGTTATATTGGAATCAAAAGAGGATTCTAATGATTTGGAGGGAAATATTGTATTTATTCAGGCTGCGGATCCCGGGTATGATTTTCTGTTTTCAAAAGGGATAGGCGGATTGGTGACACAGTTTGGAGGCGCCAATTCTCATATGGCAATACGCTGTGCGGAACTTGGGATACCGGCGATAATCGGTGTCGGAGAAAAGAATTATACGGAGTGGAGCCGGTATGAGAAAATGACAATAGATTGTTTGAAGAAACAGATTATAAAAATAAAATAACAAGAGGGTGATGATGAAAAAGAAATTTATGATTTATATGATCGGGAGAAGCGGAAGCGGAAAAACGACGATTGCCAAAGCGCTGGAAGCGGAATTGAGAAAAAAAGAGATGACAAATCTGCAGGTGATTGACGGGGACGAGATCCGTCAGCAGTTTGGAGACAGCTTCGGCTATACTTATGAGGAACGGATGAAATGCAATCGGGCAGTCTGTGTTGTCATAAAATACTTGTTGGACAATGATATTTCGGTTATTTTGTCGCAGGTTGGAGCTTATGAAAAGATGCGGCAAAAGGTGCAGGAGAGATTTTCGGATGAATATATAGAGGTCTATGTGAAGTGTTCTTATGAGGAATGCAAAAGGCGGGATGTAAAAGGCTATTATAAGAAGCAGCAGAATGGACAAATGGAAAGCCTGAACGGAGCAGATGATGTTTATGAGATTCCACAGTACAGCGACATCACCATTGATACGGAGAAAGATACGGTAGCAGAAGCTGTACAAAAAATAGTGACTTATCTGGAGGAAAGGGATCATGGCCTATGAATATGTAACAGAGAATAACCTGTATGAAAAACAAACTTATATGTACAGTGAATATAGAGGGACGGATTTCTTAAAAGATTATCTGGCATCCAGATGTAACTATATGGATGCAGGAAAAAGTACAGGCGATGATATTTTGTCGTGTGAGGAAATTTCTGATGATCTGGTTTGGCGGGAACTGACAGAGATTCTCCGGAAATTAAAGACGGGAGATTATAGTGTAGAAGTGACCGATACAGTGAATGCATATACAAAAAGCTTTGAAGTGCGTAAGAGGCTTTATTCGCGCTACGATGATCAGTGGAAACCTGTAGAGGGCGCCGGTTTTGAAAATTATCAAAGTTATCTCTTATTTGCAGATTGCTTATTGCATATGTATCGGCACACCAAATGCCTGAAATATTTCAGCTGCTTGTTGAAAGTGAATGATACGCTATTGTCTGTACAGAATTGTTTCCCGGAATGTCTTCGGGGATATTTTAGGCAGATGATCAGTCAGGAACTGGATATTTTCTATGAGTTGGCGCGGGAAAACGGGATGGATGGGGAGGTGATAAGATGATACTGAAAGAGTTTGCCTTGCTGGCATCCGATACAGCCCGAACGAAAGCTTATTTGCAGACGATGATTTTAGAGGAAAGACTGCCGGGGATATGCGTTGTCTATTCGGATAATATTACGGGTATAAAAGATGAGGCGCGGAAATATCACGGAAAAAACGGAAATGAGAAATATTTTGACAGGGATATACCGATTCTGTTTTCTTTACATGAGGCGAATATTCCGTATATATTGGTTGAAAATAAGGACATTAATTCAGAACAGATGAAAGAAGCGCTGATGACTATTGAAGCAAAGTATCTTATTTATTCCGGATATGGCGGGTATATATTGAAAGCGCATTTGTTTCATATTAATAAAAAGTTTATTCATGTACATGCGGGTATTTTGCCGCAGTATCGGGGGAGTACGACCGCATATTACAGTTTTCTCCAGGATAAGGAGTTTGGTGCAACGGCTATTTTTTTAAATGAAGGAATTGATGAGGGGGAAATTATTGTACAGGACACTTTTGAGATACCGAAAGAAGCAGTGAATATAGATTATATTTTTGAACCGTATACGCGGGCCAGAGTATTAATTAAGGCGCTTAATCAGTATCTGGAGCGGGGAACCCTGGAAAGCCGTGAGCAGAAGCAGGGTGGAGCGGAAACTTATTTCATAATTCATCCGGTCTTAAAACATCTTGCTATTATGGGAATGGAGAAAATGACAGATACGAAGCTTTAAGACTATATTTATGATTGGATAAGAAAGAAGGAACATCATGGGAGTAGTCGTATATACACAGCGGGTAGAAGTAATTGAAAGCTATCAGGAACGGAGAGATTGTGCGGACCAGAGAATAGCTGACTTTATCAGTGCCTGCGGATTTCTGCCGCTGCCGGTTCCAAACAGAGCCGGTTTGGCGGAACAGATAATTGAAACATTGCGGCCGGCAGGAATTATTCTGAGCGGAGGAAACAGTTTGACTGCATATGGAGGAAACGCACCGGAAAGAGATGCTATGGATCATGTTTTGATTGAACTTGCCGTTAAAAATCAAATACCACTTTACGGATTCTGCAGGGGAATGCAGTCTGTTCTCGTTTATTTTGGGAATGAATTGGTAAACGTCGATGGACATGTAGCAGTACGGCATATGATTCGGGCCGATAAGGAGTGTTACGAGGTAAACAGCTATCATAATCAAGCGTGCAAAGAGCTAAAAGCGGGAGGCGAATTGCGAATCATGGCACAGACGCCGGACGGTGTGATTGAGGCTGTACGCCATAAGAATCTTCCGATCGCTGGAACAATGTGGCATCCGGAGCGGGAAACAAATTATACGCAAAAAGACATAAATATGGTAAAAGAATTATTTGGCGGCGTTGTTTAGATCATTAGAGATAATAAACTAAGGGGACAAGTGTATGAAAGCAATTATTTTAGCAGCAGGACAGGGTACGAGATTAAAAAAGTATACAGAGAATTTACCGAAGGGAATGCTTTCCTTTATGGGGGAAACAATCATTGAGCGTCAGATTGCAATGTACCGGCAATGTGGAATTGAGCATATTATCGTTGTCCGGGGATTTGCGGCTGATAAGATTCCATATGAGGACGTTACCTATTATACAAATGAAGATTACGCCAATACCAATATGGTAGAATCCCTTATGGCGGCAGAGGCTGAGTTTAATGAGGATATTATTGTAAGTTATTCGGACATCTTGTTTGAAGAACAGATGCTTAAGACGATGATGAAGTCGGACGCAGATTTTTCGGTCGCTGTTGATGATAACTGGAAGGCGTATTGGGAAAAGCGTTATGGTAAGGTGGATTTTGATACGGAAAGCCTTACTTTGGATGAGAACGATAACATAGTCGAGCTTGGACTGGAAAGTCCGCGATTGGAAGAGATTGACGCCAGATATGTAGGGCTGCTGAAATTTTCCCGAGCCGGATTGGCACATATACAGACTCTTTTACAGGAAGCATACGCAAACTTTGAAGATAAGCCGTGGCAGCAGTCAGGTAAGACCGTTCGCAAGGCGTATATGACTGATTTGCTGCAGGCGGTTATTGCGTCTGGACAGCCGGTGAAAGCGGAAAGATTTCATAACGGCTGGATAGAATTTGACACAAATGAGGACTATGAGAATGCCTGTAAATGGGTTGAAGATGGCAGCATTGCGACGGTTATTAAATTAGACGCCGCAAAAAGGCAATAAAGGGAGAGCCGCGTGAAATATCTGATTTTCGGTACAGGGGATTATTATAACCGGTATAAAAAATGGTTTGCGAAAGAAGACATTGTCGCCTTGCTTGACAATGCGCCGCATAAACAGAATACATATATAGACAATATACAGATTGTATCACCGCAACAGGGCGTACAGCTTGCCTATGACGCGGTGGTGATTCTGAGCTTCTATGTGAAGGGGATGAAGCGGCAGCTTAGAGAGCTTGGTGTACCGGAAGAGAGGATTTTTCATTTCTACGATCTGCATAAATTGATCTGTCGGGCAGAAAACGGTGTTACAGGGGCGTATAAGAAACCCATACAGTACTACGGCGGGGCGGAGAATAGGGAGAAGGCATCATGTACGCTGCTCTTATCCCAAGACCTCACATTGGGAGGACCGGCAATCGCGCTCTTTCATATGGCAAGGGTGCTTCGGGATAAAGGGGACGGGGTGGTATTTGCTTCCATGCTGGATGGACCCTTGAGAGATATTCTGCTTGCTGAGGGAATACCGGTAATCGTTGATGTGAATTTGCAGATTGAGACAATGCGTGAGGCTGGGTGGACGGCGGGCTTTTCAAGGATTGTATGCAATACGATTAATTATCATGTTTTTTTGTCGAAGAGAGATACGCAGATACCGATATTATGGTGGCTGCACGATTCCCCTTTCTTTTATGACGGTGTGGACCGGGCATTGCTTAGTGGCATGGAACGGAAAAATTTACGGCTCTGTTCGGTCGGGCCAGTTCCACGGGCGGCTATGGCGCCGTTTATGCCGGATCTGGAGATTGAAAATCTGATTTACGGCGTGGTCGATGAGGCGGATGAAGCCGAACGAAAGCCGGACAGGCATAAGGTCCGCTTTGTGACGATAGGATATATAGAAGCAAGAAAAGGACAGGATATTCTGGTACGGGCTGTCCGGCGGCTGCCCCAAAGCATAAGGGAGCGCGCAGAATTTTATCTGATAGGACAGAATACATCCCGGATGGCGGAAGAGATCAAAACAATGATACAAGAGCTTCCGGAGATCGTTATGACGGGTACCATGGATAGAGAGGGAATACATAAGGCGTTTGCCGGTGCGGATATGGCGATCTGCCCTTCGCGGGAAGATCCTATGCCTACAGTGGCGGCGGAGGCGATGATGCACAGGGTGCCCTGTATGGTATCAGACGCCACAGGTACAGCGTCGTTTATAGAGCAGGAAGTGAATGGTATCGTGTTTCAAAACGGGGATGAGCAGGAGCTGGCGGAGAGAATCTGCTGGTGTGTGGAGCATCATGAAAGCCTGCCCGATATGGGGCTTCGCGCGCGGACAATTTATGAGCAGCATTTTTCCATGGCGGCTTTTGAGAAAAAAGTAAGGGAGCTGCTATAGAGCCGCAGAGCGGAACCCGGGGTGTGGAAACAGATAGAGGCGGAGAGTGTGTATGGTAAACTTATCGAAAATTCTGAATCCATATAAGGAAGAAAAAATTGCGATTTACGGACTGGGTACGGAAACGGAACGGGTTTTGAACGAGATCGGACAGGACTTTCAGATTGTCGGACTGCTGGACGGTTACAGGGAAGAGGGAGAGCTGTATGGCAGACCGGTTGTTTCGTTACAGTATGCCATAGACAGCCGGGTAAAACTGATTCTGGTCGTGGCAAGACCCGGATCATGCAGAGCAATCGTCAAGCGAATCGGTGCGGTATGTAAGGAGAATGAAATTGCGCTGATAGATGTGAGAGGAAAAAATCTGTGTGATTCAAGGAAAGCCAGATATCAATTCAAAGCGGCGGATGGGATTTCCCGTGGGCGTCTGATGGAACAGGCTGACAGATATGATGTAGTGAGTATGGATCTGTTTGACACATTGATTATGCGGCGGACGTTATTTCCGACGGATATCTTTGACATTGTTGATTGCAGATTAAGGGAAAAGGGGATTGTGATAACGGATTTTTGCGGCAGACGGCTTGCCAGCGAAAAGTATCTTGCCAGATTTTCGGCGGCCACGCTTGTTGAAATTTATTCTTATATGAAAAAGACTTACGCAATCGCAGAGATTGTGCCGGAGGAACTGGCTGAATTAGAATGGCAGATTGATTGTGAGCTGGCGGTTCCGCGTCTGGAAATGTGTTCTTTTTGTGAAGAGATGCATAGAAAAGGAAAGGAAATTTATATTGTATCGGACACTTTTTATACGAAGGACCAACTGGTCAGGCTATTGGAAAAGTGTGATATCAGTTTCTATCGGGACATCTTCGCATCCTGTGAGTATAAAACGGCCAAGACGGAAGAACTTTTTGAACGGCTGAAAGAGCGGGTAACCGGGAAAAAGGTAATTCACATTGGCGATGACTTTACTGCGGATATAGAGAGCGCCCAAAAGCACGGAATTGCCGCGTGCCAGATCTGTAGTGGAACAGAGCTGCTGGAAATGGCGGGCTGGCTCGGACTTTGGGACAGTATGGAAGGCGTGGCTAACCGGATTAAAATAGGAATACTTGTGGCGAAGCTCTTTAACAGCCCTTTTCAGTTTGAAGAAGAAGGACAGAAAATTGCCGTCAAAACAGCCTTTGATCTGGGCTATCTGTTTTTTGCGCCAATCATCAGCGATTTTGTCATCTGGTTTGCGGAACAGGTGCGGAAGTATGATTTGCAAAATGTGTGGCTTTGTGCACGGGACGGCTATCTGGTAAAGAAGCTGTACGATGCGCTGACCGGAGATACTTCTTCCGTTTATTTCCTGACTTCACGCACAGCCGCTATACGCGCCGGTGTGGAGAACGAGGAAGATATCAGGTATGTCAGTGAAATGAAGTTCAGTGGAACGGTGGAAAAAGAGCTGGAGACGCGCTTTGGCATTTCCGGGCAGGCGAAAGCAGGATGCGGCCGCATGGAAGAACAATCATTGACGGATTACGCACAGATGATTTTACGAAAGGCATCTTCTGTCAGGAAAAATTATCTTACTTACATAAACGGATTGGAGACAGGAAAAGGAGATATTGCTTTTTTTGACTTTGTGGCAAAAGGGACGAGCCAGATGTATATACAGAAGCTGATACCAAATCATTTGAAGGGATTATATTTTTTACAGCTGGAAAGAGAGTATATGCAGGAAAAGGGATTGGATATTGTACCGTTTTATGGTAAGGAAGAAACGGATAACAGCGAGATTTATGAAAATTATTATATTCTGGAAACGATGTTGACTTCCCCCATGCCGTCGATCAAAGAATTTGATGAAAACGGGGAGCCGTGTTATGCACAGGAGACGAGAACGAAAGAAGATATCCGGTGTGTACAGGAAGCGCAGGATGGAATTTTCGATTATTTTACGACGTATCTGAAGCTGTGTCCGATAGCGGAAGCAAGGGTAGACAGGGAAATAGACGAGCGGTTTCTTGCTCTGATACACGGCGTTGAGATTCTGGATCACGATTTCTTATCCCTGAAAGTAGAAGATCCCTTTTTTAACCGGATGACAGATATGACGGATATGCTATAATGTATATATATCTTATTATATAGTTGCCGGCAGGCAACGGAAGGTGGAGCAGTCGATGGACTTTGAATTAACAGCGTCAATGATGTGCGCGAATTACGGTAATCTGGAAAAGGAAGTGCAGGATCTGGAAGCGGGCGGCATTGATTCTTTTCATATTGATATCATGGACGGCCGGTATGTGCCGAATTATGCCATGTCGCTAAATGACATGAAGTATATTGCGTCAGCGACGAAAAAGCCGCTGGATGTTCATCTTATGATAGAGCATCCTAATAACAATATCTCTCTTTTTCTGGAAAACCTGCGAAAGGGAGACACGGTGTACATTCATCCGGAGGCGGAGTATCATCCCTCCACCACCCTGCAAAAAATCATCAACGCGGGAATGATACCGGGAATCGCCATCAACCCGGGCACCAGTATCGAGACGGTTATGGAGATGCTGGTGATCGTGAAGAAGGTCCTCGTGATGTCGGTGAATCCCGGCAACGCGGGACAGATGTATCTGCCCTATGTGGGGAAGAAGATCACGAAACTGCTGGCGATCAAGGACGAAATGCACTTTGAGATCTATTGGGACGGTGCGTGTGGGGCGGATAAGATCATACAGTACGCGCCGCGGGGCGTGAGGGGATTTGTGCTGGGAACGACCCTTCTCTTTGGCAAGGACGCGGCTTACGGGGAAACGCTGCACAATATCCGGGAGCTGCATTTTTGACCGGAAAACAGCGGAAAAACCTGTTAGTGCAGGGCGTCTGGGAAACTTGAGAGAAAAGTCATAGTCGTTTATGGGCGGACATAGACTGCTATGGGGGATACAAATATGGTGACAGCGTTAGTTTTGTCCGGGGGAACCGGGACAAGGATGGGTGTGGAAATACCGAAACAGTACATAGAGGTGAAGGGCAGGCCCGTTATTTCCTATTGTCTGGCGTGTCTGTTCGGCCACGACGGCATTGATGCGGTGCAGATCGTGGCGGACGAGGTATGGCGGGAGACGATATTGACTTGCATGGAGCGTCTGCATGGCGGGGCCGAATGGAAGAAGAAAGACCGTGGGACTGACAAATTCCGCGGCTTTTCCGCGCCGGGAAAAACGAGGCAGCTCTCGATCCTGAACGGTCTGGAAGATATAAGCAAGTATGCGCAAGATGAGGACTATGTACTGATTCACGATGCGGCCAGACCCATGGTGTCCGAAAAACTGATATGGGATTGTCTGGAGGCAGTGAGGGCCGGACATGACGGCGCGCTTCCGGTTCTGCCCATGAAGGATACGGTGTATTACAGTGAGAACGGCGGAGCGGTTACATCCCTGTTAGATCGCGGCAGGATCTTTGCGGGACAGGCGCCGGAGCTTTTTGTGCTGGGAAAATACATGGAAGCCAACAGGGCGCTTTTGCCGGAACGGATTTTACGGATTAACGGATCCACGGAACCGGCAGTTATGGCGGGCATGGATATTGCCATGATTCCGGGGGATGAGGGGAACTTTAAAATTACGACCAGGGCGGATTTGGAGAGGTTTCAGGAGAGGGTCTTTGTCTGACAGACATTTTCCATATTTCATATGGTATGTTTGATCTTGCAACTTTCCCCGATTTGTTATATGATATTTTTAATATTTTCGTGGGACAAGCGGCAGATGGCTTTGACTTTATTATATGGAGGTTACTGTATGAGTGAAACATATGTGGAATTGCTGGTAGCGAGAAAGCCGTCCGTGCTGATGCGTTTCTTAAAGATGCTGCTGATTATGCTGACGGTCGTTTTCGCACTGATTGGATTTCTTACGCCCTTTGTGGTGGGAATGCTGATCGCGATTGTGCTGGGCGGATGCGCTTATTTTGCGCATATGAATGCGGAGATCGAGTATGAATACCTGTATCTTGACAGGGAACTGAGCGTTGATAAGGTTCTGGCGAAGAGCCGCAGAAAGAAGGCTGGCAGCTATTCTCTGGAGCAGATGGAGATTTTTGCGCCCCTTAATTCCCACAGACTGGATTCCTATAAAAACCGCCAGATGAAGACGGTTGATTACAGCTCTGGCGTAGCTGCACAGCCGGAGCGCCGTTACATGATGATCTGGAACGGTGACACGAAGATTATTCTGGAGCCGAACACGGACATGGTTAAGGCGATCCAGGGTATTGCGCCCCGTAAAGTTTTTACGGATTAGCAGAATAAAGTGGTTTGAGAAATACTGTCAGTTGAAGGGCTGGCAGTATTTTGCATAAAAAAGCGCTGGTCCGGAGCGGAAAACCGGACACTGCAGAATTACTTACTAACACTTACTAACCAGCAGAACACAGGAGGAGAGAAGATGGGTCAGATGATTGGCGAAGGAATTACTTTTGACGACGTGCTCTTAGTGCCGAGCTACTCGCAGGTGATTCCGAATCAGGTAGATTTGACAACGAATCTAACAAAGAAAATCAGGTTGAACATTCCCATGATGAGCGCGGGGATGGATACGGTGACCGAGCACCGGATGGCGATTGCCATGGCCAGACAGGGAGGCATCGGTATCATTCACAAAAACATGTCTATAGAGGCGCAGGCTGAGGAAGTGGACAAGGTGAAACGCTCCGAGAACGGCGTGATCACGGATCCCTTTTCTCTGACACCCGAACATACGCTGGCAGACGCGGACGCGTTGATGGCCAAATTCAGAATTTCCGGAGTACCGATTACGGAAGGCAGAAAGTTAGTCGGTATCATTACCAATCGTGATTTAAAATTCGAGACAGATTTCAAGAAAAAAATTAAGGAGTCCATGACCTCCGAGAACCTGATTACCGCCAAGGCCGGCATTACGCTGGATCAGGCCAAGGAAATGCTTGCAAAAGCCAGAAAAGAGAAGCTTCCCATCGTGGACGACGACTATAATCTGGTGGGACTCATTACCATTAAGGATATCGAAAAAACCATCAAATACCCTCTTTCCGCGAAGGACAGTCAGGGCAGGCTTTTGTGCGGCGCGGCAGTGGGCATTACCGCCAACGTGCTTGACAGGGCAAGGGAGCTGATGGATGCGAAGGTGGACGTGATCGTGCTTGATTCCGCTCACGGGCACTCTGAAAACGTGCTTAAGTGCGTGCGGATGATTAAGGACAAATATCCCGAATTACAGGTGATTGCCGGCAATGTGGCTACGGGAGACGGTACGCGTGCGCTGATTGAGGCGGGCGCAGATGCGGTGAAGGTGGGTATCGGCCCCGGATCTATCTGTACGACCCGTGTGGTGGCAGGTATCGGTGTGCCGCAGATTACGGCGATTATGAGTGCGTACGAGGTGGCGAAGGAATACGGGGTGCCGATTATCGCGGACGGCGGCATCAAGTATTCGGGCGATATGACGAAAGCGATTGCGGCAGGCGGCGACGTCTGCATGATGGGCAGCATGTTTGCAGGCTGCGAGGAGAGCCCCGGCACTTACGAGCTTTATCAGGGCAGAAAATATAAAGTATACCGCGGCATGGGGTCTATCTCCGCCATGGAGAACGGCAGTAAGGACCGCTATTTCCAGACCGACGCCAAGAAGCTGGTGCCGGAAGGCGTGGAAGGTCGTGTGCCTTACAAAGGAAGTGTGGAGGATACGGTGTTCCAGTTGATGGGAGGCTTGCGTTCCGGTATGGGATACTGCGGCACGGCTACGATTGAGGAGTTAAAGCAGAAGGGCAGATTTGTGAAGATTTCTGCGGCTTCGCTCAAGGAGAGCCACCCTCACGACATTCACATCACGAAGGAAGCGCCGAACTATTCGGTGGATGAGTAACAGCGTGAGAAGAAATTCTAATCACTCACAGCATGGGCTGTTTCGTGAAGAATTTCTAAGTCTCACGCGCGAAAAGAACTTCTAGAGACGCTCCGCCATAGGACGGAGCGCCAAGAAGTTCTATGTTTCGCGTGGGAGAATGCCCGGAATACGGGCCTTCTCTGCATAGAACTGCTTAAGAGAGCGAGGAAACAATATTATGGAAAAGAAAAATTTAGCGAAAGAGCTTGCGGGGAACGCTTATCCGGGGCGCGGCATTGTGATCGGGAAGTCGGCTGACGGCGCGTATGCGGTGACGGCATATTTTATCATGGGCCGCAGCGGCAACAGCAGAAACCGGGTGTTTGTGGAGGACGGAGCGGGGATACGCACGCAGGCATTTGACCCTTCTAAGATGGAGGATCCGAGTCTGATTATTTATGCGCCGGTGCGTGTGCTTGGCAATAAAACCATTGTCACAAACGGCGATCAGACAGATACGATTTATGAATTGATGGACAGGCAGCAGACTTTTGAGCAGGCTCTGCGCACGAGGGAATTTGAGCCTGACGGGCCGAACTACACGCCGCGCATTTCAGGAATTATGCATCTGGAGAATGCCGGCTACAACTACGCCATGTCCATTTTAAAGAGCAATAACGGCGATCCGTCTTCCTGTAACCGCTACACCTTCGCATATGAGAATCCGAAGGCGGGAGAAGGCCGCTTTATCCATACTTATATGGGGGACGGCGATCCGCTGCCAAGCTTCGAGGGAGAGCCGGCGCTTGTGGGGATCGAGGGCGGTATCGACGAGTTTACGAAGACGGTCTGGGAGAATCTGAACGAAGAGAACAAGGTGTCCCTGTTCGTGCGCTACATAGAGATTGCCACGGGAAAATATGAGACCAGGATCGTGAATAAGAACCGGTAGCGGCAGCAAGAGAAAACAGAAACGATAGGAGAGCACAGAGACGATGAATGAACTGGAATTAAAATATGGCTGTAATCCGAACCAGAAGCCTTCCCGTATCTATATGTCGGACGGCGGGGAACTGCCGATTCAGGTGTTGAACGGCAGACCGGGATATATCAACTTTTTGGATGCTTTTAACGGCTGGCAGCTTGTCAGCGAATTAAAGAAAGCCACCGGACTTCCGGCAGCCACTTCTTTTAAGCATGTGTCGCCTGCGGGGGCGGCAGTAGGTCTTCCCTTAGAGGAGACTTTGGCGAAGATTTACTGGGTGGACGATTTGGGAGAACTCTCTCCGCTTGCCTGTGCCTATGCCAGAGCGAGAGGCGCGGACAGAATGAGCTCTTTTGGCGATTTTATCGCCCTCTCCGATGTGTGCGACGCGGACACGGCCAGACTCATCAAGAGAGAGGTTTCGGACGGTGTGATCGCGCCGGGCTATGAGCCGGAGGCGTTAGAGATTCTGAAAGCGAAAAAAAAGGGCGCGTACAATGTGATTCAGATCGACGAAAACTATGTGCCCGCGCCGACAGAGGTGAAGCAGGTGTACGGTATCAGTTTCGAGCAGGGCAGGAACGAGCTGAAAATAGACGATGCCTTCTTTGACAATATCGTGACGAAGGAAAAGGAGCTGCCAAGGCAGGCGAAGATCGATCTGGCGATTGCCATGATTACCTTAAAATACACGCAGTCCAATTCCGTGTGCTATGTGAAGGACGGGCAGGCCATCGGCATTGGCGCGGGGCAGCAGTCCAGAATCCATTGCACGAGACTGGCCGGGACGAAGGCGGACAACTGGTTTTTGAGACAGTCTCCGCAGGTGCTCGGCTTACAGTTCGTAGACGGCATTGGCAGGGCGGACAGGGATAATTCCATTGACCTCTATATCGGGGAGGACTACATGGACGTGCTGGCGGACGGCGCATGGCAGAAGATATTCAAGGTAAAGCCGGAGATCTTTACGACGGAAAAGAAGCGCGCGTGGCTGGATCAGATGAGCGGTGTTGCGCTGGGGTCGGATGCGTTCTTCCCCTTCGGGGACAACATCGAGCGCGCCCACAGAAGCGGCGTGCAGTATGTGGCGCAGCCCGGCGGATCGGTGCGGGATGATAACGTGATCGGGGTGTGCGATAAGTACGGCATGACCATGTGCTTTACGGGCATACGGCTGTTCCACCACTAGGGAAAAGCAGCGCAGGCGAAAATTGCTTTTTTCAGGCAATAGTGGTATGATTTAGTAGTTGAAAATACTATTAAAGTAAAAAAGATAAAGGAGTGGAAAAGGGACAATGAGTAAGAGTTTTGAGGATCTGTTATCGAAGGTTTCCGAGTGTGAGATGAAGAAGGTTGCGGTAGCGGTGGCGCAGGACAGCGCGGTGCTGGAGGCTGTGGCCGCAGCGAAAGAGCGGGGCATCGCGGAGGCGATTCTTGTGGGCGACGCTGACAAGATCAAAGAGGTGGCAAAGGCGGATAAGGTTGATATCAGCGGTTTCGAGATCATTGATGAGAAAAATGACTACGAGGCAGCCTTAAAAGCAGTCAGTCTGGTGCATGAGGGCAAAGCCGATATGTACATGAAAGGCCTCATCGACACGAAGTCCTTCTTAAAGAGCGTGCTGGACAAAGAGGTGGGCTTGAGAACCGGCAAGGCCCTTTCCCATGTATGTGTCTTTGAGGTGGAGGGGATCGACCATCTTCTGTTCCTGACGGACGTTGCTTTTATGACATATCCCACGCTGGAAGATAAGGTACATATCATCGAGAATACGGTGGATGTGTGCCATGCCTGCGGTATTCCGAACCCGAAGGTGGCGCCTCTTGCGGCGGTCGAGGTGGTGAATCCCAAGATGCCCGTCACGGTGGAGGCGGAAGAGCTGACAAAGATGTGTGAGGAAGGTAAGATTGCAGGCTGTGTTGTGGACGGCCCTCTTTCCCTCGATCTGGCGATTGATCCTGAGGCGGCGAAGCATAAGGGCGCGGAAGGCAGAAAGATCGTCGGCGATGCGGACGTGCTGCTTTTCCCTGATATTCATGCGGGCAATCTGGTTTACAAGTGTCTGGTACATACGGCAAAGGTGAAGAACGGCAACATTCTGACCGGCACGAAGGCCCCGGTTATCCTGACTTCCCGCTCCGATGATTTTGAGACGAAGGTAAATTCCCTTGCTCTCGGCGCAGTTATGGCCGGCGCGATGGCGAAGATGAACTGATCGAGCAAGCTCGATCGCGAGGACTGCTTCGCAGCCTCGGCAGATGGGGTGAGCTGAACGACACGAGAAGCATTATTTTGACATATTATGGAGGGCAAAGCAAAATGGCAATAAAAAGTTTAATTATCAATCCCGGTTCCACATCCACGAAGATCGGCGTGTTTGAGGATGAAACTCTCCTGTTTGAGGAGACTTTAAGACACTCTACGGAAGAGATCGCACAGTATGAGAAAATCGTGGATCAGAAAGACTTCCGCAGAAAGATCATTGAGGATCTGTTGAAGGAGAAGGATTTCGATGTGAAGTCCTTAAATATGGTAGTGGGACGCGGCGGTATGTTAAAGCCGATTCCCGGCGGCACCTATGCGGTGACCGATGACCTTCTGGAGGATTTAAAGATCGGTGTGCAGGGTCCTCACGCTTCCAATCTGGGCGGCATTCTGGCGAGAGAGATCGGCGATTCCATCGGCGCTCCCTCCTATATCGTTGATCCCGTGGTGGTTGACGAGCTGGAGCCTGTGTCCAGATATTCCGGCGTGCCGGAGCTTCCAAGAACCAGCGTATTCCATGCGCTGAACCAGAAGGCGGTGGCGAAGCGTTACGCGAAGGAGCAGGGCAAGGCGTACGATTCCCTGAATCTCGTTGTGGTACATATGGGCGGCGGTGTGTCTGTGGGCGCACATAAGAAGGGCTGTGTGGTTGATGTGTTTAACGCCCTTGACGGCGACGGCGCATTCTCCCCTGAGAGAGCAGGCGCGGTACCCAGCGGCGCGCTCATAAAAATGTGCTTTTCCGGGAAATATACGGAGAAAGAGGTTTACAAGAAGTTTGTGGGCGGCGGCGGCTTCAACGCTTACTGCGGCACCAACGACATGCGTGATGTAGAAAAAATGGTGCAGGACGGCGACAAGAAGGCTGAGGAAGTCAGAGAAGCGTTTATCATGCAGGTGGCCAAGGATATCGGCGCTATGGCATGTGTATTGCAGGGCAGGGTGGATCAGATCATCGTGACCGGCGGTATCGCTTACGACAAGGCAGTGGTTGCGGGTCTTAAGGAGAAAGCGGAGTGGATTGCACCCATGACGGTTTATCCCGGTGAGGATGAGCTGATGGCTCTGGTACAGGGAGGTCTGCGTATTCTGCGCGGCGAAGAAGAGCTGAAAGTATATTGAGAAACGGATTCTTTTGTAATATGAGGCGGCGGAGGGGCGGCAAAACGGGCTCCTCCGCCGTTTACTGCTGGATAAGAGGGGTTTTGCTTGAATTTACCCCCTGTATCTGTTAAAATATAGTTTAGTGTTTTGGTATTGTGGGGATTTTTTGAGAGAAAGGCATGTGTCTGCACGGGCGCGTGGAAATGAGAAAACTATGAGCGTGGTACAAAAAATATTCGGAACGCACAGTGAACGTGAGATCAAACGTATTCAGGGTCTGGTTGACAAGATCGAGGGCATGCGGCCTGAGATGATGGAACTGACGGAAGAGCAAATGCGTGATAAGACGAAAGAGTTTAGAAAAAGACTCTCCGAGGGGGAGACTTTGGACGACCTTTTGCCGGAAGCGTATGCGCTTGTCCGGGAGGCGGCCAGAAGAGTGCTTAACACGGAACATTACAGAGTGCAGCTGATCGGCGGCATTATCCTGCATCAGGGACGGATCGCGGAGATGAGAACCGGTGAAGGAAAGACACAGACCTGTCTTCTGCCGGCCTATCTGAATGCGCTGGAGGGGAAGGGCGTGCATGTTGTCACGGTCAACGACTATCTGGCGAAGCGTGACGCGGAGTGGATGGGGCAGGTGCATGAGTTTCTTGGCCTGAAAGTGGGATGTGTGTTAAACGACATGAAGCCCGAGGAGCGCAGAGAGGCGTACAACTGTGACATTACCTATGTGACCAACAACGAGCTGGGGTTTGATTATCTGCGCGACAATATGGTTATCTACAAGGAACAGCTCGTGCTCAGGGACCTTCACTATGCCATTATCGACGAGGTGGACTCGGTGCTGATCGACGAGGCCAGAACCCCGCTGATCATATCCGGCCAGAGCGGCAAGTCCACGAAGCTCTACGAGGCGTGCGACATTCTGGCGAAACAGCTCACCAGAGGCGAGGACATGGAAGAGCTGTCCAAGATGGACGCGATCATGGGCGTGGAGCGGGAGGAGACCGGGGACTTCATCGTGAACGAGAAGGACAAGGTGGTGAACCTGACCGCGCAGGGCGTTGCCAAAGTGGAGCGTTTCTTCCAGATTGAAAATCTGGCTGATCCGGAAAATCTGGAAATCCAGCATAATATCATACTGGCTTTGCGTGCGCACAATCTGATGTTCCGAGATCAGGATTATGTGGTGAGCGATGATCAGGTTATGATCGTGGATGAGTTTACCGGCCGTATCATGCCGGGGAGACGTTATTCCGACGGCCTGCATCAGGCGATTGAGGCGAAAGAGCATGTGAAGGTGAAGCGGGAGAGCAAGACCCTTGCCACCATTACCTTCCAGAACTTTTTTAATAAATTCGAGAAAAAGGCGGGTATGACGGGTACGGCCCTCACGGAGGAAAAAGAGTTCCGCGATATTTACGGCATGGATGTGGTGGCGATTCCCACGAACAAGCCTGTGGCCCGTATCGATCAACAGGACGCAGTTTATAAAACGAGAAAAGAAAAATTAAAGGCCATTCTTCTTGCGGTGCAGGAAGCCCACGCCAAGGGACAGCCGGTGCTGGTAGGTACGATCAACATCGACGCATCGGAGGAGCTTTCCGCTATCTTTAAGAGAAACGGCTTGGAGCATAAGGTGCTGAACGCCAAGTTCCACGAGCTGGAGGCGGAGATCGTGGCGGACGCCGGTATTCACGGCGCGGTTACCATCGCTACCAATATGGCGGGCCGTGGTACGGATATCAAGCTGGACGACGAGGCGAGAGCGGCGGGCGGTCTGATGATTATCGGTACGGAGCGGCATGAGTCCAGACGTATCGACAACCAGCTCAGAGGCCGAAGCGGCCGTCAGGGAGATCCCGGTGAATCGAAGTTCTTTATTTCGCTGGAAGACGACCTGATGCGGCTGTTTGGTTCCGACCGCATGATTACCATGTTTAACGCGCTGGGCATCCCGGAGGGGCAGGAGATCGAGCACAGCGCCCTCACCAAAGCGATTGAGACAGCTCAGAAGAAGATAGAGAATAATAACTTCGGCATCAGAAAGAGCCTGCTCGAGTACGATCAGGTGATGAACGAGCAAAGAGAGATCATCTACGAGGAGAGACGCCGCGTCTTAGACGGCGAGAGCATGAGGGACGCGATCTACAAGATGATCACGGATATCGTGGAAAACTGCGTGGATATCTGTATCGGCGACGACTCCGATTTCGAGGAGTGGGATTACAATGAGTTGAATACCCTGCTGATTCCCACGGTGCCCTTAAAGCCGGTGGACGCGTCGCGGGTGTTAAAGCCTAAGAAAAACAGCCTGAAACAGCAGTTGAAAGAGGAAGCGGTCAAACTCTACGAGAGCAAGGAAGCGGAGTTCCCGGAGCCAGAGGCGATCCGTGAGATCGAGCGTGTGATCCTGCTCAAGGTGATAGACAGAAAGTGGATGGATCACATCGACGATATGGATCAGCTTCGTCAGGGCGCTGGCTTACAGGCTTACGGACAGAAGGATCCGCTGGTGGAGTACAAGCTGAACGGTTATGAGATGTTTGACGAAATGACGCAGAACATCAAGGAGGAAACCGTGCGCCTGCTCTTCCGTGTGCGCATCGAGCAGAAGGTAGAGCGAGAGCAGGTGGCCAAGGTGACCGGCACCAACAAGGACGATACCCTGCAAAAAGGTCCCGTGAAGCGCGCGGAGGCGAAGGTTTATCCAAACGATCCCTGCCCTTGCGGAAGCGGAAAGAAGTATAAGCAGTGCTGCGGCCGGAAGTGACGGACAGGGCAGAAGCGGCGGCTAAAGAGCAGGTTTTGCTTTGGCGAATAGAAATACACTCAGCAATCATACACTAGTCGTAAGGAAAGAAGGTGTATATCGTGAGTAATAGAGAAAGAATTATTGAACTGTTAGATTCGATACCGGACTATAAAATCGGCTATGTGCTGGCATACGTTCAGGGTGTTGCGGCCGATGAAGAGGCAGACGATATCTTTTGCCAGAGAATGGCAGAAAACTATAAAAATGCACCGATTGAGGATAAGGAAGGAATACCGCTTGAAGAATGTTTAAAAGAGTGGGGGCTTGATTGATGTATCAGATTATCATTAAAAAGAAAGCCAAGAAATTTATTGATAAACTTCCTGTCAATGAAAGAAGGC
Organism: uncultured Lachnospiraceae bacterium; assembly: GCA_949051815.1. Taxonomy (GTDB): domain Bacteria; phylum Bacillota; class Clostridia; order Lachnospirales; family Lachnospiraceae; genus UBA3282. The sequence goes on along the minus strand of CARQVR010000016.1, from coordinate 12,997 downwards.
GCGTGGTAGCCGCAATAGAACGACTGCCTGACGGTGAGGATATTAAGAAACTGAAAGGCTACGATGATCTGTTAAGGCTGCGTGTGGGCGATTATCGGATTATATATACAGTGGATAACGGAAAACTAATTGTTTATGTGGTTGATATTGACAACCGTGGAGACGTTTACAAGAGATATTAAGAAAGAAGGTGAAGTTAAGTGGTAGAATTAGACAATATGAAATCGGAGCTTCTTGCGTACGAAAGCCCCTTAGCGGAAGTGAGGGATTCACTTTAACTTAGCAGATAAGGTGAAGCGCATCGAGGAGCTTGACATGGAAATGCAGGCCCCGGATTTCTGGGATGACCCGGAGAAATCCAACCAGAAGATGCGGGAATCCAAAGGGCTTAAGGATATTGTGGAGACGATGGACGGCCTTTCCGGTCAGTATAATGACATTTTGGAACTGATCGAGCTTGGCTATGAGGACAACGACCCCGCCATCATTCCCGATATCGAGGAGGAGCTGGCGTCCTTCAAAGAGACGTTTGAAAACATCAGGATCAGCACCCTTCTCTCGGGCGAGTATGACAGGAACAACGCGATATTGAAATTAAATGCCGGTGCGGGCGGCACGGAGAGCTGCGACTGGTGTGGTATGCTTTACCGCATGTATACCCGCTGGGCGGAGCGGAAGGGCTATTCGCTGGAAGTGATTGACTATCTGGACGGCGACGAGGCGGGCATTAAGTCCGTGACTTTCCAGATCAACGGCGAGAACGCTTACGGTTACCTGAAATCGGAGAAGGGCGTGCACAGGCTTGTGCGGATTTCTCCTTTCAACGCGCAGGGCAAGCGGCAGACTTCCTTCGTGTCCCTTGACGTGATGCCGGACATCGAGGAGGACGTGGATGTGGAGGTGAAGGACGAGGATATCCGCATCGACACTTACCGAAGCAGCGGCGCGGGCGGCCAGCACATCAATAAGACTTCTTCTGCTATCCGTATCACCCATTTCCCGACAGGGATCGTGGTGACTTGTCAGAACGAGCGCAGCCAGTTCCAGAACAAGGACAAGGCGATGCAGATGCTAAAGGCGAAACTCTATATGCTGAAACAGGAGGAGAATGCGGAGAAGCTGTCGGATATCCGGGGCGATGTGAAGGAAATCGGTTGGGGCAACCAGATCCGTTCCTATGTCATGCAGCCATACACGATGGTGAAGGATCACCGGACAAACGAGGAGTCCGGCAATGTGGACGCGGTGATGGACGGTGCGATTGATCCGTTTATCAATGCGTATTTGAAATGGATAAATAGTTAAGCGACAGGATGTTCAGTCAGTCAGGGCAGGAGACAGGTATGCCCTGACTGACTGAACATATTATAAGGAAAAATATGAAAAGCAGATATCTGTTAACTTATCTTAGAAGATTCGTTCTTTTCGTTTTTGTCGTATGCCTGACAGGGCTTTTCAGGGAGCATTATCAGACGATACAACATAAAAAGTATATGGACAATCTGAGCAGTACGGTGAAAGCGGAGGAGGCAGAAGAAGATACGGAAGTAATTGAAACAGAAGCGGCAGACTATACGGCGGAAGCGGAGGAACGGAATACAGATACGCAGGAACAGCCAGTCATGGATAGATTTGCCACGCTTTGCGCCAAAAACAATGACTTAACGGGCTGGATTTCTATTCCGGATACGGTGATTGATTATCCGGTCATGCAGTGTGCGGATAACGAATTTTATCTGCACCATGATTTTGATAAGAGAGAAGACAGGTATGGCTGCTTATATGTGAAGGATATTGCAGATGTCAATACGCCGGGCACCAATTTTGTCATATACGGACATAATATGAAAGACGGAACCATGTTTGGTATGTTAGACCAGTATCTGGAGCAGTCTTTTTATGAGAAACACCGGCAGATTTTTTTTGATACACTTTATGAGGAGCGGAAATATGAGATCATGTCTGTCTTTCTTTCCAATGCAAATGGTGATCAGGAAACAGGATTTAAGTATTATCAGTTTTATCAGGCAGATACAGAGGAAGAGTTTGCATACTTTTATGATCATATAATGGACAAAGCGCTGTATGATACGGGGGTGACAGCGGAATTTGGAGATACATTTCTTACGCTGTCCACTTGCGCTTACCACGAGGAAGACGGAAGAATTGTGGTGGTAGCTAAAAGAGCAGAAGAGTAATGAGCGGGGGAAACGGGATGAGAAAGAATAAAAACAAAGGTTACAGGTGGATAGCGGTGATGCTGACGGCGGCTCTGCTGGTCGGACAGTGCCGGGTGCCCGTGCTGGCAAAGGAAGGGACGGCTCCCGCGGAAACGGGCATTCCGGATGAAAATAAGGATGGCACGCAGATGGGTGGCGCTGATATGGCGGACAAAGACGCGCCGAAAGACGACGAAGATGACGGCGCAGAAGGAGGCGGCACAGGCAATGACGGCGCAGGGGAAGCCGGCGATGGTGCAGACAATAGCGGCGCAGGGGAAGCCGGTGATGGTGCAGGCAATGACGGCGCAGGGGAAGCCGGCGATGGAGACAATAGCGGCGCAGGGGAAACCGGTGATGGTGAAGACAATAGCGGCACGGAAGAAGGCGGTGCCGGTGATGGTGCAGACAGCGGCGCAGGTAATGGCGGCGCAGGGGAAGCCGGTGATGGTGCAGACAATGGCGGCACGGAAGAAGGCGGTGCAGATGATGACGAAGAGGACAACCCCGGCGCGGCTGATGACGGGACAGGAGACGAGGGCGCGGAAGAAGCTGTTTCACAAAATGCGCTGTCTGAGGAAGCGGGGACGGCGCTGACGCAGGATGAGGGTATGGAAACGTATGCGGCTGATGGTACGATCTGGGATGATGGTTCTCATCTTTGGTACAGGGTGACGGGAAATGGCGAAGTCGAAGTAAAAGGGGAAGACCCGGATAACAGGGTAGCAAACGTAATCATTCCTGAATCATTCGTGAAGGATGGAGTTACCTGGCGTGTGACAGGAATAGGGGCAAACGCATTTCAGAAGAGCTGGACGCTGGAAAGGATTTCTATACCGGCAAGTGTGGAGCGTATAGGGGATAATGCATTTGCGCTCTCCGCCCTTTCCGACGTTACGATAGCGGAAGGCGTGAAAGAAATAGGAAATAGAGCGTTTGATAGCTGCTTTTTGAATAGCATAACGATACCGAAAAGCGTGAGAAGCATAGGGGAGAGGGCATTTGCTCATAATGAAGATTTAAAGAGTGTAACGATACCGGAAGGTGTGGCAGGTATAGAGAAGGGGACATTTGATAGATGTATCAGGCTAACGAAGGTAGAGATACCGGGAAGCGTGACGAGTATAGGTGATGGCGCGTTTAGCTCTTGCAGCAGTCTGACCAGTGTGACAATACCGGCAGGCGTGACGGAAATAGAGGAAACTGCGTTTGCAGGGAGCGGCTTGACCAGCGTAGAGATACCGCAGGGTGTGACGTGTATAGAGACGGCTGTGTTTGAGAGCTGTAAAAGATTAACCAGTGTAACGATACCGGAAGGTGTAACAAATATAAAGAAGAACGCATTTTATGGATGCGAGGGCTTAACCGCCATAGAGATACCGCAAAATGTGACGCAGATAGGGGAGGCTGCATTTTATAAATGCAAAAAAATAACCAGCGTAGAGATACCGCAAGGTGTGACGCGTATCGAACAATATACATTTGCGTCTTGCAGCGGTTTAAATAATGTGGAGATACCGGGAAAGGTAACAAGTATAGGTGAGGGCGCGTTTTCAGATTGCAGCAGTCTGGCCAGTGTGACAATATCAGAAAAGGTATCGACGATAGGTGTGGAGGCGTTTAAAAATTGTGGCCAATTGAAAGCGTTTTATATTGTTGTATCATCAGATGTGAACATCCGGTTTCCGCAGGTCGGGAGAGACGCATTTGCTCCATTTCCCGACAATAATGAGGTGAATAAGAGATATATTCATTTTTTTGGTACATATGATACGAGTAAGGATGAATTGAGGGGACAAGCCTATACTGACGCCTTTAAAGAGGCCGCGCAAAATGACGGCGATGCAGACAATGGCAGATGGTACGGCTGGTCCTATGAAGGAGTGACCGTAGATACTTACACTGTGACCATCAACGTGAAGAAAGACAAAAATCCATGGAGCGGCCACAGCAGAACCTTTGCCCTGCTTGGCGGCGGTGACGGCGGTTTTCTCGAAGTGCAGGGACAGACGAAAGACAGCTCTTACAGCATCAGCCGGGTGCCGGATGGGACCTACCGCGTCTATGATGTCACGGGCATTTCCGCGGATTCCCTCTATTCCGGGGCGGGGAATCCGGGGATGGATGTGCGTGTGAGCGGCACGGACACGCAGGTGGATGTGACGGTCAACGGGGCGGACGGGGAAGAAGACGTTCATTACTATACGGCGACTTTCTATGATGGCGCGGATGCGTATAAAGCCGGAACCCCGCAGGAGCCGCAGATTGTCCTGCGCGGACGGCAGGTGTTGAAGCCGGCGGATCCGGGCAAAGCGGATTATGATTTCGCCGGGTGGAAGACGACGGACGGCGGCAGCACATCCTATGATTTTGCCGCTGCTGTGACCGATACCACAGGTATCTTTGCAAGCTGGGTGGAAAAGCCGGAAGGAGACGATAAGCCCGGTGGGGATGAAAAGCCGGGAGGAGACGATAAGCCCGGTGGGGATGAAAAGCCGGGAGGAGACGATAAGCCCGGTGGGGATGAAAAACCGGGAGGAGACGATAAAACGGATGGCGGTGACAAGCCGGATGGCAGCGATACGTCAGACGGCGGGGATAATCCGATTCCGGGTGGCGGAGACGGTGACACAGGGGATATACAGACAACTGCCGTGGTACAGACAACGGCGCCTCAGGCCGTAAACAGTGCAGCAGAAAATGTCCGGGCGTCTGACGGCGCAGAACAGGGATCAGAAAAGGCGGCGTCAAACGGGGGAGAGCCGAAAACCGGCGATTCCACTCTGGTGGAAATTTACGCTACGGCAGCCATGATTGCCGGGCTGACGTATCTGCTTCTCTGCTTCATGGAAGAGGGCCGCGGTATGACTGAGAGGGAGAAGGAAGTGTTCGTGAAGGCGTTTATCCGATGGGCGAAGAAGGGCGGCAGGTTCAGGAAGTGTTGTGCGATGGTGGCAATTTTCTGTCTGCTGGTGTACTATCACGGTATCGGAAAACGTGCGGGTCAAAACGGTTTTGACAGGGAATACCTGGGACAGGCGATGTGATTACAAAAAATCGAGCGTCGGCACGCTCGATTCAGAGAATGCTTCGCATTCTCCTTCAATGATTTATGCAGTCGCACTTTCCTGTTAAAGTAAAAAGGCCGCTCTCAGGCGGCCTCCGTATTATGCTGAATCAGATCCAGAAAGAACGCGGCTTCCGTGGCGGATATATAGGGGATAACCCACAGCAGGGCGAGTCCCCAGGATAACAGTCCGAGAAGCATGAGCGGAAGAAAACTTACATAGAGATAGAAGAGCCGTCCCTTGTGATGCACCATGAGACGCCGGCTTTTTCGCAGCAGCTCCTTAGCCGTGTACTGCGGAAAATCGTGGAGCAGGAAAAATGCCTGTGCATAAAAAAGCGTCAGCATGACGGTAATCACTCCCGACAGAATCAGGGAGAGGGCGTAGGGCAGCATAAGCTTTATCGCCCGGTCCGGATGATTTAAATTTGTCATCATCAGGTAATTCAAAATAATCTGCGGCAGGCTCCCTATATAAGTGATCAGGGCGATCCATGCCTGCATGGCGACGGCTTTGTCAGGGCAGAGCCGAAACCCGTAAAACAGATCGGCCACTGAGACCGGATGGCCGCAGATCAGCTTTAAATAAAGGTAGGCGTTGCCCGACGTAAACAGTCCGGTCAGCACGGAAACCAGAAACATAATCGCGTAGTAGAGAACCGTGCCGGATATCGTGGAGAGATCCACGACCAGACTCACGGCGATGGTGGCTGTGCCTGAAATGGCGCCGTTTAACAAAAAAGCGCCGATGACCGTGCCGTAATGCCCGAGCAGACGCTCTCTGGCGCTGGCTTTCAATTCTGCCGATGATTTAAACTGGTTCATGTCAGACTGCCTCATCGAAGTTCATGCCGCGGTATTTGTTTGCCGCGTCAGAGGACTTCATATCTTTCTGGTAAGGATTTTCCTCGTTGAAATACTTGATCTGGGTGGCGGTGGTGCCGCCTGATACATAGGTCCGGCCGCACTCCGGGCAGATATCCGTGTGGATGGATACATTGCAGGAAACCACCTTGCCGTTTTTCTCGGCGGCTTTCTGGTAAGCGTTGCTCACATGCTCCTGCTCGTGGCTTCTTACTTTGGAAGCCGCCGATTTGGGATCAATGTGGGAGGGCGCTTTGAAGGAGACGTCCCCCTCGTCGGAGCCGTCCTGATATTTGCGGTTTTTGCACGTCTCGCACTCAGCGGGCGAGGATTTTTTTCCGGCCTGCTTTTCAGTGGATTCGCCGGGATTGCGGACGATAACGCGGCCGTCTTCGGACGCCTGCGGGGAACCGGGCATATTCTGCGCGGCGGCTTCTGCCCCGCGGGAGCCGGAAGTATAAGGAATATAATTGGAAGTTCCCATAATCGGAGAGATCGTCATCATGTTATCCTGCCTTTCTTCTCAAAATAAACTGATTTATTCAAATTCTTCATCCCACATATCGTAGATTTCGTCCATCATCTCATAGTAAGAGATACCGTATTTTTCCTCGCAGACTTTGTTGACCTCTTCGGTCAGTTCCGGGGAAAGCCGGGGAAGGGAAAACACCAGCCAGACAGCGGAAACGCACAGCACCACGTCCAGCACAAGTCCGGTAATACAGCACGCCATGCCCGCCTTCGCCTTGCCGGTCATTTTCCTCGCGCCGCCCTTTGAGAGGATTGCGAGCACTATGCCGACGCCGCCCAGAAGAAAGGGCAGGGACAGTCTCAAAAGTAAAAGACTGCCAAGCGTGATAACACCCAGAATCATCGAGGCGGTGGCCATACCGTCGCCTCTGGTTTTCATGGGGACAGGCTGTAAAGGCGCGCCGTAAGGATTGTACTGGTTGTTATTATACGGGTTATTATTGTTGTAAGGGCCGCTGCCATACGGATTATTGTTGTAAGGATTGTAACCGCCGCCGGGTCCGCCCTGCGGATTATTTGGCTGATAGTCCATAATACCTCCATGCCGGAATCTGCAAAACCATGTCTGCAAGACTTCTGTTACTTATAATCTCCTATAGTTTAGCATATTTTTCCGAAAAAAACCATAGCTTCACATGCGCGGACAATATTTTTCTTATATTTTTCTTAATTTAGGTATGCATTTCCTGTGGCGGAATTTGGATTTATCCTGTATAATAAAAACGTTAGGCTAAAGAATGCATGTATACTTTGGCGTGATGAAGCGATAAAGAAGAGGGTACTTATGGACATTATACTAAAACTAAAAGAAGAATTACAGGTAGAAAAATGGCAGGTGGAGGCGGCGGTATCGCTGATTGACGAGGGCAACACGATTCCTTTTATCGCCCGCTACCGGAAGGAGATGACAGGCTCCTTAAACGACGAAGTTTTGAGAGATCTGCATGAGCGGCTTACTTATCTGCGGAATCTGGAGGAGAAAAAGGCGCAGGTTCTTGGCAGCATCGAAGAGCAGGGCAAGCTGACCGATGAGCTTCGGGAGCGCATCGAGGCCGCGCAGACCATGGTGGTAGTGGAGGATCTTTACCGCCCTTACCGGCCGAAGAGAAAGACACGCGCGGGCGTGGCGAAGGAGAAAGGCTTAGAGCCGCTTGCGGCGTTTATACTGGCGCAGGAGACGACGGCCCCGATAGAGGAAGAGGCGGCGAAGTACATCCATGAAGACGAGGATGAGGCGAAGGCCGTGAAGACGGCGGCTGAGGCGCTGCAGGGGGCGAAAGACATTATCGCGGAACAGATTTCCGACGAGGCGGATTACCGCATCTATATCCGCGACGTGACCATGAAGGAAGGAAAGCTCGTAACTGCCGCAAAGGACGAGAAGGCCGAGAGCGTTTACGAGATGTATTATCAATATGAAGAACCCGTCTGCAAAGTGGCGGGACACCGGGTGCTGGCGATCAACAGGGGCGAGAACGAGAAATTCCTGACAGTGAAAATCGAGGCGCCCGAGGAGCGGATTCTGCAGTTTCTGCGCACCAAAACTATAATAAATGAAAATCATGTCACATCTCCGATTCTGGAGGAAGTAATCGCTGACAGTTATGACAGACTGATTGCGCCCGCCATCGAGCGGGAGATCAGAAACGACCTCACCGAGAAGGCGGAGGACGGCGCTATTTCCGTTTTCGGAAAAAATCTGGAGCAGCTTTTGTTACAGCCGCCCATCAAGGGTAAGGTGGTGCTTGGCTGGGATCCCGCTTTCCGCACGGGCTGTAAGCTGGCTGTGGTGGACGAGACGGGAAAAGTGCTCGATACGAAGGTGATTTATCCGACCGCGCCGCAGAACAAGGTGGAACAGGCGAAGGCGGAGCTGAAAAAGCTGATTAAGAAATATAACGTTTCCCTGATTTCCGTTGGAAACGGCACGGCGTCAAGAGAGTCCGAGCAGGTGATTGTGGAGCTGATTAAAGAGCTGGATGTGCCGGTGCAGTATGTGATCGTGAACGAGGCGGGCGCCTCCGTCTATTCCGCGAGCAAGCTGGCCACGGAGGAGTTCCCGGAATTTGACGTGGGACAAAGGAGCGCAGCTTCCATCGCCAGAAGACTGCAGGATCCGCTGGCGGAGCTTGTGAAGATCGATCCGAAATCCATCGGTGTGGGGCAGTATCAGCACGACATGAACCAGAAGAAACTGAGCGAGGCCCTTGGCGGCGTTGTGGAGGACAGTGTGAACCGGGTCGGCGTGGATCTGAACACCGCTTCCGCGTCTCTCCTCGAGTATGTCTCCGGTGTGACCAAAGTGATCGCCAGAAATATCGTGGAATACCGGGAGACGAACGGCCGCTTTTCTAACAGAAAACAGCTTCTCAAGGTGGCCAAGCTGGGGCCGAAGGCATTTGAACAGTGTGCCGGTTTCATGCGCATTACGGACGGCGATAACCCGTTAGACGCCACCAGCGTGCACCCGGAATCCTATGAGGCGGCCGGGAAGCTGATGGAGAAGCTGGGACTGACTATGGAGGATGTGAAGGAGGCGCAGAAGAAGGCGGCGGTGAAGAAACCGGCTCCCGCGAAGGAGAAAAAGCCCCGCCCGAAAAAGCCGGTGATCCGCAACACGGACACAGCCATGGGGAAAGCCCTCGCGGCGGCTCTTGGCGGCGTGGATATGGCAGTGGAAGAAAATGACACAAATGTCACAAGTTCCGGCTCCGGACAGACTGCGGTGAGCAATCTGGCAAAGCGGGTCAAGGATAAGAAAAAGCTGGCTGAGGAGCTTGGAATCGGGGAAATCACACTGACAGATATTTTGACCGAACTGGAAAAACCGGCCCGCGATCCGAGAGACGACATGCCCGCGCCGATCCTTAGAAGCGACGTTTTAGATATGAAGGATTTAAAACCCGGCATGATCCTGAAAGGGACGGTCAGAAATGTAATCGACTTCGGCGTATTCGTGGATATCGGCGTACATCAGGACGGACTGGTACATATCTCGCAGATTACGGACCGCTACATCAAACATCCGCTGGAGGCGGTCAGTGTGGGAGATATTGTGGATGTGCAGGTGCTCACGGTGGATGTGCCGAAGAAGCGCATCGGTCTGACCATGAAAATCGGCAGGGAGAGCGCACCGGCGAAAAAGTAGCGGATCAAGCCGGTGGTAAGCCGCGGAATGTAAGAAAAAGCCGTTCACCCCAAAGCCCGGTAAAGGAATGTGAAATCCGGTGCGGGGCGTGAATGGCAGCAGAGTGTAAGAAAAGGAGTTTAGTCATGTTTAAGTACATTGTGAAGAGAATTTTGCTGGCGGTCGTGACGATCTGGGCGGTTGCCACACTCACCTTTTTTCTGATGAACCTGGTGCCCGGCGGCCCGTTTTTGTCGGAGAAGGCGATCAGCCCCCAGGCGCAGGCGGCGCTGGAGGCGAAGTACGGACTGGATAAGCCTATGTCCCAGCGCTACGTGAATTATATGATGGGGGCGCTCCATGGGGATTTCGGAGACAGCCTGAAACAGAGAGGCCGTACCGTCATGTCTATCATTTCCATGAAATTTCCGGTGTCCGCGAGAGTCGGCGGTATATCCGTGCTGGTGGCGCTGATTCTGGGTATCCCGCTTGGCAGTATCGCTGCCTTAAAGAGGGGAAAGCCGGCGGACAGCATCATCAGCGTGATTGCGACATGCGGCATCGCGGTGCCCAGCTTCGTGATCTGTACGGTGCTCATGTATTTTGTGGGCGTTAAGCTGGGGCTTCTGCCGACCATGGGCCTGGAGAGTGCGAAGCATTATGTGATGCCGGTGATCGCCCTGTCTTTCTATCCCACGGCCTATATTATGCGTCTGATGCGTTCCTCCATGCTGGATGTGCTCGGACAGGATTATATGCGCACGGCCAGAGCCAAAGGACTGGCAGGCGGAAAAATTCTCTTTAAACACGCGCTGCGAAACGCGATTCTGCCGGTAGTCACCTATGTGGGCCCCATGTTAGCTTACACCATCACAGGCAGCTTCGTGGTGGAGAAGATCTTTGTCATCCCGGGACTGGGCGGAGAATTTATCAAGGCCATCAACGGGCGTGACTATACCCTGATTATGGGAACGACGATCTTTCTCGCAACGCTCGTGATCGTGATGAATGTGGTTGTGGATATCGTCTACAAGCTGGTTGACCCGAGAATTAAGTTAAAATGATATCACAGGAGTGCGGGAATTGCGCAGCAGTGGAGCAATCCGTGATACTGGCAGATATAAAAGAAAGGTATGATACTACAATGAAAGAGAATCCCTTAAGTTTTCAGTTAAAACTCAGGCCGGAAGATTTTCTGCCGGCTTCGGAGGAGGAGAAACAGAGTCAGGTCATCATGCGTGAGAGCGTGAGTTTCTGGAAGGACGGTATGCGCCGTCTGCGCAGGAACAAGGTGGCTATGGTGTCCCTGGTGGTGATCGTGCTGGTTATGATCTTTTCCTTCATCGTTCCGATGTTCTATCCTTACAGCTATAAGGATCAGATCAAGGGAGCGAACAGTCTTGCGCCGATGGAATATTCGGCTGAGGAGCAGGCAAGAATCGATGCGGGAGAGAAAGTCTTCCCCCATGTTTTCGGTACGGATAAGATGGGCCGTGATTATGCCATCCGCGTGATGATGGGAAGCCGCATTTCCCTGCTGGTGGGTCTGGTTGCGACGGGCATTATTCTGATTATCGGTTCCGCATACGGCTCCATCGCCGCTTTCTTTGGCGGTTGGGTGGATCTGGTGATGATGCGGATTGTGGATATCATCTACACGATTCCCGACATTCTGCTGATTGTACTGCTTTCCTTTGCCTTAAAGGATCCTTTGGGCAGGCTGGCCACGGTGCCGGGCTTCCACTGGCTCAATACGGTGGGAGAAAATCTGGTCAGTATTTTCGTGGTATTCGCTCTGCTCTACTGGGTGGGCATGGCCAGAATGGTCAGAAGCCAGGTTCTTATGTTAAAGGAGAGCGAGTATGTCACGGCGGCGAGGGCTTTGGGCGTTGGCAACGGCAGGATTATCAGGAAGCATCTGCTGACCAACTGTATCGGCACCCTGATTGTGACGACGACCTTGCAGATTCCCTCCTCCATCTTTACGGAGAGCTTCTTAAGCTTCCTTGGAATGGGTGTGGCGGTACCCCTGCCTTCGCTGGGAAGCCTTGCCAGCGACGCGCTAAACGGCATCAATACCTATCCGTATCTGCTGTTTATTCCGGCGGTGCTGATCAGTCTGATAATCTTAAGCTTTAACCTGCTCGGGGACGGCCTCAGAGACGCCTTTGACCCGAAGCTGAAAAACTAGAAAACAGGAGGGGATCGAAAGAATGGGAGAATATCTGGTAGATGTCAAAAACGAACGGCTTTCTTTCTTCACGCCCGCCGGAGAGGTTAAGGCGTTAAACGATGTCTCCATCCGTCTGAAGGAGGGAGAGGTCTTGGGAATCGTGGGAGAGAGCGGTTCCGGCAAGTCGGTGACGGCGTACAGCCTGATGGGACTTACCGCCCACCCGGGGAAACTCCTCGGCGGTGAACTGCATTTTAACGGGCATCAGGTAGAGAAGATGACCGAGAAAGAAATACGAAAATTCCGTGGAAATGAGATTTCCATTATTTTTCAGGACCCGATGACCAGCCTGAATCCGGTCTACACCATCGGCAATCAGATTACCGAGGTGATCCGGCTCCACACGGATAAGACGAAGCAGCAGGCGAAGGAACGGGCCAGAGAGCTTCTGGAGCTGGTGGGCATCAATGAGCCGGACAAGCGTTTAAAACAGTATCCGCACGAGCTTTCGGGCGGTATGCGGCAGCGCGTGATGATCGCCATCGCGCTGGCCTGCGAGCCGAAACTTTTGATTGCGGACGAGCCGACCACGGCGCTGGACGTGACGATTCAGGCGCAGATTTTAGAGCTGATGATGGAGCTTAAGGACAAGCTCGGTATGGCGATCATTATGATCACCCATGATCTGGGCGTGGTGGCCAGCATGTGCGAGCGCATCGCGGTTATGTATGCGGGCAGAATCATTGAGTATGGCACCACGGACGATATTTTCTATCATCCGAAGCACGAGTACACGAAGGGACTGATCCGGTCCATTCCAAGACTGGACACGAAAGAGCATGAGAGGCTGGTTCCCATCGAGGGAACGCCGGTGGATATGCTGAATCCGCCTGCGGGCTGTCCTTTCGCGCCCCGCTGCGACGCGGCCATGCATATCTGTCTGCGGGAAATGCCGCCTGTTACCACATTCGGCGACGTGCACTATACCCAGTGCTGGCTGAACCAGAAGGAAGAGA
>CARQVR010000015.1 GCA_949051815.1 uncultured Lachnospiraceae bacterium | reverse complement strand
AAGAAAGCGACGATACAGGGAGGATGAGGCGATGTTGTTAAAACGGAAGGGCGCCGTCAGGCTATACGGGCATTACTTGTCGATCAATGTGAGAAGCGCGATGCAGTATAAGACTTCCTTTTTTCTGACGGTCCTGGGGCAGTTTCTGGTGTCCTTTAACGTGTTTCTCGGGATTTATTTTATGTTCCGGCGGTTTCAGTCGGTGGGCGGGTTCACCTACAGCGAGGTGCTGCTTTGTTTTTCCGTGGTGCTTCTGGAATTTTCCCTGGCAGAGATGCTTGCCAGAGGGTTCGATCTTTTCCCGGAAATGGTGCGCACTGGCAGTTTTGATCAGGTGCTGGTACGCCCCAGGAATGAGATATTGCAGGTGCTGGGAAGCAAGTTTGAGCTGACGAGAATCGGCAGGATGCTGCAGGCGGTGGTCATGTTCTGTTACGGGGTGTCCCAATGCGGCGTGGAGTGGAATTTTCTTAAGATTACAGCAGTTATTTTTATGCTGATTGGGGGATGCGCCGTTTTCTCAGGGCTGTTTCTGATTCGTGCCGCGCTGTGCTTTTTTACACTGGAGGGATTGGAGTTTATGAACATCCTCACGGACGGGGCGAGGGAGTACGGGAAATACCCGGTCAGCATCTACGGGAAGAAGACGCTGCTAGTGACAACCTTTCTCATCCCTTATGCGCTGATACAATATTATCCGCTTTTATATATTCTGGACAGGGACAACAGCCTGTTTTTGATCTTTGTCCCGCTGCTGGCGGTCTGGTTTTTGCTGCCGTCCTATGCGCTGTGGCGATTCGGCGTCAGACATTACCAGTCGAGCGGGTCGTAACGGTATTTACATGTGACCAAAAGGCGCATTGGCTGGAACGGATCAAAAATGTGGATTCATTTTGGAGGAGAAAGTATGGCGGTCACGGACGAAAAGGACATACAGCAGTTGAAAAAGAGACTGATCGAGCTGGCGGATAAGGCGTACAGCCGCAATATATATACATACACGCCCTTTCTGGGGCTTGCCGAGCAGCAGGCATACTATGCGGTGGAACGGGAAGTTTCTTACGCGGGGGTCAGGATGGAGGGCGGTGCGCCGTTTAGCGAGAGAAAGATCATCCGTTTCGGCGATCCGGGCTACGAGGAAGCGTTTCCCATTGTGTGCATGGAGATTTGGCCAAGGACTCCTAAGTTTGCGGAGAACCTGACTCACCGGGATTTTCTCGGCGCGGTGATGAATCTGGGGATCGAGCGGGATGTGGTGGGCGATTTTTTTGTGAAAGAAAAGGGCGCCCTGCTTTTCTGCCATGAAAACATCGCGGATTATATTGTGGAAAATCTGGACAGAGTAAGGCATACGAATGTCGCCTGCAAGCGGGCGGAAGGGGAAATCGTGCCGGAACAGGCAGAGCCGGAGCGGATTTCGGTGACGGTGGCTTCTCCCAGAGCCGACGGTGTGATCTCCAAGGTGTACAATCTATCCAGAGAGGAGAGCCGTGAATTATTTAATAACGGTCGTATTTTTATAAACGGCATACAGACGCAGAACCTTTCCTGCCAGCTAAAGGAGGGGGACGCCGTCACCGTGCGCGGATTCGGGAAATTTATTTTTTACGGACAGACAGGCGTGAGCAGGAAAGGGAAGGACCGTGTGGAGGTCGGTGTTTTCGGGAAAACGTAGATAGATAATTTTTCCAGACGGTGGTATACTAGTGTGAGAAGTGCTTCTAGACACTTGCAGCAGAGGCTGCTTCGTGAAGAAGCACTATGTCTCACACAGGAGAATGCCAAAAATGCGGCATTCTCCGTAAATGAAGAGTGCCAGAGAGCAGCATTCTCTGTAAATGAAGGGTGTCAGAGAGCGGCATTCTCTGTAAACGAAGGGTGTCAGAGAGCGGCATTCTCTGCAAATGAGGGATGCCAGAGAGCGGCATTCTCTGTAAATGAAGAGTGCCAGAGGGTGGTATTCTCCGTAAATGCAGAGTGCAGGATTAAAACAAGCGGTGTGGAATAAAGAGAGGAGCATAAATGAATTTAGAAAACTTACAGGCGTATACCGTCATTTCAAAACAGAGGATCGAAGAACTGAAATCGGACGGGTATCTTCTGAAACATAACAAGACAGGGGCGCGGGTGGCGCTTCTTTCTAACGACGATGAGAACAAGGTGTTCTATATCGGGTTCCGCACGCCGCCAAAGGACAGCACGGGGGTGGCGCATATTATCGAGCACACGGTGCTGTGCGGATCTGAGAAATATCCGGTTAAGGATCCCTTTATCGAGCTGGCGAAAGGCTCTTTAAACACGTTCTTAAATGCCATGACTTACCCTGACAAAACGGTTTATCCGGTGGCGAGCTGCAACGATAAGGACTTTAAGAACCTGATGGACGTGTATCTGGACGCGGTGCTTCACCCGAATATCTACCGGGAAGAGAAGATTTTCCGGCAGGAAGGGTGGCACTACGAATTGGAGAGTGCGGATGATGAGCTGACCATCAACGGCGTGGTCTACAATGAAATGAAGGGGGCGTTTTCTTCCCCGGACGATGTGCTTTACAGGGAGATTATGAACTCCCTTTATCCCCACACGTCCTACGCGGTGGAGTCGGGCGGCGACCCGGATGTGATTCCGGAGCTGACCTACGAGGATTTTCTGGCTTTCCATCAGAGATATTATCATCCGTCAAACAGTTATATCTATCTTTACGGAGATATGGATCCGGAGGAGCGGCTTGCATATCTGGACAGGGAGTATTTGTCCAAATACGAGGCGCTTTCGGTGGATTCCGCCCCGGCTGCGGAGCCGCCGTTTCAGAAGAGCGTGCTTGTGGAGAAAGAGTACCCGATCATGGAGAGTGAGCCGGAGGAGGGCAATACCTATCTTTCCTATAACGTTTCACTTGGAGAGAGTCTGGACCGCAAGGTGTGCGTGGGATTTCAGGCGCTTGCGGACGCGGTGGTGGGTGCACCGGGCGCGCCTGTGAGAAAGGCGCTTCTGGATGCGGGAATCGGTACGGATATCAGCAGCTTTTACGAGGCGGACGTGAAACAGCCCTACTTCTCCATCGTGGCAAAGAACGCGGAAGGGGAGCAGCGGGAGCGTTTTGTAAAGATTATAGAAGATACCTTTCAGAGTCTTTCTGAGGACGGTGTGGATAAGAAGTCGCTTAAGGCAGCGTTAAACCACGACGAGTTTAAGTACCGGGAGGCGGATTACGGCTCCTACCCGAAGGGGCTGATGTATGGCCTGCAGATGTTTGAGACATGGCTTTATGATGATGAGAAGCCCTTTGACTATCTGGAGCTGGATGAGACTTACAGGACGCTTAAGAAAGAGGTGGATACGTCTTTTTATGAGGAAATGTTAAAGCGTCTCCTTCTGGACAATACGCACAAGAGCGTTGTGGTGGTGCATCCCGTAAAAGGGCTTACGGGGAGACGGGATAAGGCTCTGGCGGAGAAGCTTGCTGCAAAGAAAGCGGCGATGACGCAGGAGGAGATCGCGCGGATTGTGGCGGAGACGGAGGCGCTTGCCGCGTATCAGGAGGCGCCGGACAGTGAGGAAGATCTGAAAAAGATACCGCTTCTGTCCAGAGAAGATATCGGGAAAAAGGCGCGCCCTTACTGCAATGAGGTGCTTCATGCAGGGGAGACAACGCTTCTTTACCATGAGATTTATACGAACGGCATCGGTTACCTTCGTTTTCTCTTTGATCTGCGGCAGGTACCGGAGGAGCTGTTCCCCTATGTGGGGCTTTTGCAGGTGATGCTCGGTCTGGTGGACACCGAAAAGCGATCCTACAGTGAACTTTACAATGAGATTCATTTGCAGACAGGCGGGATGGCGCCTGCGGTGAACGTTTACACGAACGCGGATCATCTGTCCGAGTATAAACTGACTTTCGACTTGAAGGTAAAGACGCTGTATGAGAACCTGCCGAAGGCGTTTGAACTGGCGGCGGAAGTGTTGACTGAGTCGGTCTATACAGACGCCAGACGCCTTTTTGAGCTGGTGGCGGAGAACCGCTCCGACAAGCAGGCGCAGATGATGTCCGCAGGGCATTCCCTGGCGGCGGGACAGGCGTTATCTTATCTGTCGAAACAGGCCCATCTGATGGATCAGGTGAACGGTCTTGCGTTTTACCGTCTGCTGGAGACGCTTGAGAAAGACTTTGAGGGGAAGAAAGAAGCGCTCTCCGCCAATATGGAGCGGCTGGTGCACTGCATTTTCCGGCCGGAGAACCTGATGGTGGATTATACGGCTGAGAGGAGCGGACTTGCGCAGATTGAGACGCTGATTGAAGGGTTAAAGTCGAAGCTTCACAGGGAGCCGGTGGAAGGGAAACCTTATGTACCGCAGCCTGTGAAAAAGAATGAAGGGCTTATGAGCTCCGCCCAGATCCAGTATGTCTGCCGGGCGGGCAATTACGCGAACAAGGGACTTTCCTACACGGGGGCGCTCCGTGTGCTCAAGGTTGTGATGAGTTATGAGTATCTGTGGATGCAGGTGCGCGTCAGAGGCGGCGCCTACGGCTGTATGTGTCAGTTCGGAAAGACCGGAGAGAGCTATTTTGTGTCTTACAGGGATCCGAATCTGGAGAAGACGATAGAGGTTTATGAGAAGGCGGCGGACTTTGTGGCGTCCTTCGAGGCCGATGAGCGCACCATGACCCAGTATATTATCGGGGCGGTCAGCGCGCTGGATATGCCGCTCACACCGGCGGCGAAGGGAAACTATTCTCTTTCGGGATTTATGACGGGGCTTTCCTTCGACAGAGTGCAGCGGGAGCGTGACGAGCTGCTTGCCGCGGATGCGGAGACCATTCGGAAGCTGGCGGCGCACATCCGCGCTTTTATGGAGGACGAATGTCTGTGCGTGGTGGGCAATGAGGAGAAAATTAAGGAGCAGAAGGACATTTTTGGTTCTGTGGAATATTTGACACATTAAAAACCGTATGTTATTTTATAAATATGCAACGTTTCCCTTTCCTGAGAGGTATTACTGATAGAACAGGCTGACCGGGAACAGATAGTCTCGAAAGGCGATGCAGACTTCATGCATGTGTGCCCGGAGGCATGTTGCGGTTACCTGAAAAAGCATTCAGGCGTTTGCGCAACTCTTTAGCTAAGATTTGATGAGTTTCGTAATTACCTGGAAAAAGCATTTGAGAAAGGGAGGAATCATGATGAGTGGGAAAAGGAAGATGAATGAGAGCGGTGTGAAGAGGAAAAAGGGAGTCAGGATGCGGCTGATTCCGATGATTTTTGTAATAGCATCTGTTATTTCTGCGTGCGGCGGTTCCGCCTCCACATATGCCGGGACAGGAGCGGGTGCACCGGCCGCTGCGATGGAAGAGATTGCGAGCGAGAGCGGTATGGCTTATGATACGGCAGCCTATGACGACGGCGCCGTCTTAAACAGCGGCGCAGTGCGCAGCGCAGAAACCTATAAATATGACACGATGGATGAAGCTGCCGCAGCAGAAGAGGCAGGCGGCGGAGACGGATCTTTTCAGGAGGCAGGCGGACAGGACGCGGTGGCCGCACCGGAGACTTCGCGCAAGCTGATTAAGACCGTGAATATCTCTGCGGAGACGGAGGACTTTGACACGCTTGTGCCCGCCCTGCAAAAGCAGGTGGAGGCTCTTGGCGGTTACATAGAGAGTATTTCGGTCTATGATGTGAACAGCTATTATGTGGAAAACCAGAGAGTAAAACAGCGCTGTGCCAGCCTGACGGCCCGCGTGCCGAAGGAGAAGCTGGACGGTTTTCTTGCGCAGTTCGGGGAGCAGGTCAATGTGACCAGCCGGTCCGAGAACGTGGAGGATGTCACATTACGGTATGTGGACCTGGAGAGCCATAAAAAAGCGCTTCTCACGGAGCAGGAGAGACTGCTTGCGCTGATGGAGAAGGCGGAGACGGTGGAGGATATCATTGCCATAGAGGGGCGGCTTTCCGAGGTTCGCTATCAGCTTGAGAGCATGGAATCCCAGCTTCGTACCTATGACAATCAGATTGACTACAGCACGTTATATCTTAACCTCGAGGAGGTCAGGAGCTATTCGGCGCCGGAGACGGCTACGGTATGGCAGCGGATTGAGAGAGGCTTTATGAAGAGCCTGGAGGATATCGGACTGGGCATCCGGGATTTTGCCATCGGTCTGGTGATCGACATTCCCTATTTTGTTGCGGGACTGCTTTCGATTGTGGTCATCATTCTTATTCTGCGTTCTCTGATCAAATGGTTTATCAGAAGCCGTTATGCGGGCAGAATGCGGGAGAGGTACAGCAGACGGGCGGAGCTGGTCCGGGAAGTCTGGAGCAGACGCAGAGAGGAAAAAGCGACCGAAAAGGTGCAGAAGGCGGGCGCGGAGCAGGAAGCAGGTGCAAAAGAGGGCGCAGTCCGGACAGCCACAGAGCGGGAAGCAGACGCAGAACAGGGCGCAAAGGGAAAACAGACAAGGAAAACAGGCGGAGAATAAAAGAAACAGGATGAATAAAATGACAGATGATATTTATAATAACGGGGAAATGGAACGGAAGGATGGACCGGAAGACGGGCTGCAGAACAACGGACAGGACAATCAGAAGCTGAAATCCGGCTTTGTCACGCTGATCGGCAGGCCGAACGTAGGAAAATCCACGCTGATGAATGCGCTGATCGGCCAGAAGATCGCCATTACATCAAAGAAACCGCAGACGACCAGAAACAGAATCAGGACCGTATACACCTGTGAGGAGGGACAAATTGTGTTTCTGGATACGCCAGGCATCCATAAGGCAAAGAATAAGCTGGGTGATTATATGGTGGATGCAGCGGAGCGGACGCTGTCCGAGGTGGATGTGATTCTCTGGCTGGTAGAGCCGTCTGATTATATTGGCGCGGGAGAGAAGCACATTATCGAGCAGTTGAAGAAAACAAAAACACCTGTTATTCTTGTGATAAATAAGATTGATACGGTGAAGAAGGAGCTGCTTCTCACCTATATCGACGCCTACAGAAAGGAACTTGATTTTGCGGAGATCGTGCCGGTTTCCGCACTGAAAAAGGACGGGATGCAGATACTCATTGACTGTATTATGAAGTATCTGCCTTACGGCGAACCCTTCTATGATGAAGAGACGGTGACGGACCAGCCGGTGCGGCAGATTGTGGCGGAGCTGATCCGGGAGAAGGCGCTTCGCTGTCTGGAGGAGGAGATTCCCCACGGCATAGCCGTGACCATCGAGCAGATGAAGTTTAAAAAGAAGATTGTGGACATTGAGGCAACCATCGTCTGCGAGAAGGATTCCCACAAGGGTATCATCATCGGGAAACAGGGGGCGATGCTTAAGAAGATCGGTTCCATGGCGCGCAGGGATATTGAGGAGCTGGTGGAAAATCAGGTGAATCTGAAGCTCTGGGTGCGGGTGAAAAAGGACTGGCGGGACAGCGATTTCCTGCTCAAAAATTTTGGTTATAATCCCGGCGATACAGAATAGAATCATACAAATCTGCGAACCCTAAGTGTTGTGAGTGATAACGTATCAGGGGGCGTAAGATGAAGGGATTAAATTACTGGGAGCAGTTTATGGCCACAGGGAAAGTCGAAGATTTTCTGGCCTATAAAGATGCATCGAGACAAGAGGAGCAGGAAGTGACAGAGCAGTCAGAGGAGCATTCTCATGCAGGGGATTACAGAGATTACGGGGATGGTTTTAAAGGCTGAACCGATAAATGATTATGACAGAAGAGTGGTGCTTTTGACAAAAGAGCGTGGAAAGATATCGGCTTTCGCCAGAGGGGCGAGGAAACCGAACAGCAGGCTGCTTGCGGCCACCAATCCGTTTTGCTTCGGAAGTTTTAAGCTGTATGAGGGCAGAACCTCATACAATGTGATGGATGCCGGGATTACGAATTATTTTGAGGGTCTTCGGGATGATTATGAGGGCGCGTTCTACGGCATGTATTTTCTGGAGGTTATGGATTATTATACGAGAGAGAATAACGACGAGAAGGATATGTTAAAACTTCTCTACCAGTCCCTGCGTGCACTCATGCACGAGGGACTTTCCAATGCGCTGGTGCGGTACATATTCGAGATGAAGGCCATGGTAATTAACGGAGAGTTTCCGGGAGTGCCAAGGGAGGGCGCGTGGGAGGAATCCACCTGCTACGCGGTCAATTACATTACGGAAAGCCCGGTTGAGAAGCTCTATACTTTCACAGTGACGCCGCAGGTTCTCGAACAGCTTAAGACAATCGCTGACGGCTACCGCCGCCGATATATCGACCGTCCGTTTAAAAGTCTTGAAATTGTGGAAGAACTTTAGTATGATGAAGATTGAGCCGTGCGAAGAGCTGGCAGCGCATACGGAGGAAAGCTTGCTTGCCGACGGATGTGATGACAGAACTTCATAGGGCGAAAGCCCGACACGAGCAAGTAGACGCGAAGCGTCGGATTGCGAGTGAGCACGGCGGAGTAAGTTGTGCACGGCGGAGTAAGTATAGATGATTATAGAGGGGAAAATATGCGAAGAGTAGCTTTCATATTTGGGTTGACGTTCCTGCTTCTGGGATTTGCCGGATGCGGGGATAGTAAGGCGCCGGAATTAAATACGTTGTCTTTTGGCAAGGACGGAGAGATTCTGCACCGGATTGTCGGAAAGACGGATCAGAATTTTTACCAGATCGAGCCGGCGGCTCTGGAGGAGTTTGCCGCTTCGCGCGTGGAGGAATACTGTGCGGAAAACGGCGGTGAGAAAGTGGCTTTAGAGGCGGTGGAAGAAAAGGGCGGCAGCATTGTACTGGATTTCAAGTACGCTTCGCCGGAGGATTACAGCGAATTCAATCACAGAGTGTTGTATGTGGGGACGCTCGCCGGTGCGTCGGATGAGGGGTATGAGCTGGAAGCCGTGCCTTTTGTCTCGATGGACGGAAAGGCGTCGGAAGTCGGTTATATTGACGACTGGGACAAAAAGCAGATGTTTATTCTGGAGACGAAAAGCGGGGAAGAAATGCTTGTCAATCTGCCCGGAAAGACACTTTATGTAAACCAGAGCGCGCACAGCGGACAGGAGCTTACCCTCGTGGGGAAAAAGAGTGTCAGGATCAGCAATCAGGAAGCGGAAGGAACCATGTCGCTTTCCTATATCATTTACGAATAGAGTGAAAACATAAAGAGGAAAGAAAACGGAGGCAGTGAGAATGGAAAAGACGATGGAAAAAATTGTAGCGTTATCGAAGGCGAGAGGGTTTGTGTACCCCGGTTCTGAGATTTACGGCGGATTGGCGAATACATGGGATTTCGGTAATCTCGGCGTGGAGCTGAAAAATAACATCAAGAAGGCGTGGTGGCAGAAGTTCGTTATGGAAAGCCCCTACAATGTGGGTGTGGACTGCGCGATACTGATGAACCCGCAGACATGGGTGGCCAGCGGCCATCTGGGCAGTTTTTCAGATCCCCTTATGGATTGTAAGGAGTGTCATGAGAGATTCCGTGCGGATAAGATCATCGAGGATTATGTGGCGGAGAACGGCATGACATTGGAGTCTTCCGTGGACGGCTGGAGCCAGCAGCAGATGAAGGACTTTATCGAGGAACATAACATTCCCTGCCCCACATGCGGCAAACATAATTTTACCGATATCAGACAGTTTAACCTTATGTTCAAGACGTTTCAGGGTGTTACCGAGGACGCCAAGAACACGGTGTATCTGCGTCCCGAGACGGCGCAGGGTATCTTTGTAAACTTTAAGAACGTACAGCGGACTTCCCGCAAGAAGATTCCTTTCGGCATCTGTCAGGTGGGTAAGTCTTTTAGGAATGAGATCACCCCCGGCAACTTTATTTTCCGTGTGCGCGAGTTTGAGCAGATGGAAATGGAGTTTTTCTGTGAGCCGGACACTGACCTTGAGTGGTTTGCTTACTGGAAAAAGTACTGCATCGACTTTTTAAAGAGCCTTGGCATGAAGGAGGAGGAGATGAGAGTCCGCGATCACGATCCGGAGGAGCTTTCTTTCTACTCCAAGGCTACCACGGATATCGAGTTTTTGTTCCCCTTCGGCTGGGGCGAGCTGTGGGGTATTGCGGACAGGACGGACTATGACCTGACCCAGCATCAGAACACCTCCGGACAGGATCTGACATACTTTGACGATACGAAGAACGAGAAATATATTCCTTATGTAATCGAGCCGTCTCTCGGTGTGGAGAGACTGTTCCTTGCCGTGCTCTGCGGCGCATACGACGAGGAGGAGATCGGCGAGGGCGATGTGCGTACCGTTCTGCACTTCCATCCGGCGCTGGCGCCTGTGAAGATTGGCGTGCTGCCGCTTTCTAAGAAGCTGAACGAGGGCGCGGAGAAGATTTTCGCACAGTTATCGAAGAAGTATAACTGTGAGTTTGACGACCGCGGCAATATCGGCAAGCGTTACCGCAGACAGGACGAGATCGGCACGCCGTTTTGCGTGACTTACGATTTCGATTCCGAAACGGACGGCTGTGTGACCGTGCGTTTCCGTGATTCCATGGAGCAGGAGCGCATCGCGATTGATCAGCTTGACGCGTACTTTGCGGATAAATTTACCTTTTGAAAGTCCCGGACAGCGGCTGGGCGGATGGACAAGTTTACTTGTGCAGACGCTTAGCCATTGGACGGGCAAGCCGGTATGAGCAGGTAGAGCGGCAGCCCGGATTGCGAATACGGCGGTGATTGCGGGAGTGCGCAGCACGGAGCAATCAGCTTTCAAAATGAAACGAGGAGGATGAGAGTACGATGAAATCTATAGGTGTAAATGAACTGCGAAGGATGTTTCTTGACTTTTTTGAGAGCAAGGAGCACTTGAAAATGAAGAGTTTTTCGCTGGTGCCGCACAATGACAACAGCCTGCTTTTAATCAATTCCGGCATGGCGCCTCTGAAACCCTATTTTACGGGGCAGGAGATTCCGCCTAAGAGGCGTGTCACAACCTGTCAGAAGTGCATCCGGACCGGAGATCTGGAGAATGTGGGTAAGACGGCGAGACACGGCACTTTCTTTGAGATGCTTGGAAATTTCTCTTTCGGCGACTATTTCAAGCATGAGGCCATCGCCTGGAGCTGGGAGTTTCTGACAAAAGTAGTGGGACTTCCCGAGGACAGACTCTATCCCTCTGTCTACGAGGACGATGAGGAAGCCTTTGCAATCTGGAATAAGGAGATCGGTATTGCGCCTGAGCGGATTTTCCGCTTCGGCAAGGCCGACAATTTCTGGGAGCACGGTTCCGGCCCCTGCGGCCCCTGTTCCGAGATCTACTATGACCGGGGTGAAAAGTACGGCTGCGGCAAGCCCGGGTGTACCGTGGGCTGTGACTGTGACCGTTACATGGAAATCTGGAACAATGTGTTTACCCAGTTTGACAACGACGGCAAGGGAAATTACACGGAGCTTGAGCAGAAGAATATCGACACCGGCATGGGGCTTGAGAGACTGGCTTCCGCGGTGCAGGACGTGGACTCCATCTTCGATGTGGACACGGTGCTTGCGCTGCGCACGAGAGTGTGTGAGATTGCGGGTGTGGAATACAGGAAAGACTATGAAACGGATGTATCTATCCGTATTATTACAGACCATATCCGATCCGCTACCTTTATGATTTCGGACGGCATTATGCCTTCCAATGAGGGAAGGGGCTATGTGCTGCGCAGGATCATCCGCCGTGCGGCGAGACAGGGCAGAAAACTGGGCGTTAAGGATATGTTCCTCTCCAATCTGGCGGGCACGGTTATCGAAGGCTCTAAGGACGGCTATCCGGAGCTGGAGGAGAAGAAAGAATTTATCTTCAATGTGCTTAAGCAGGAGGAGAGCAAGTTTAATAAGACCATAGATCAGGGCCTGAGCATCTTAAACGAGATGGCTGAGGCGATGGAAAAGGACGGCAAAAAGCAGTTAGAGGGCGCGGACGCCTTTAAACTCTACGATACGTTCGGATTCCCGCTTGACCTGACCAGAGAGATTCTGGAGGAGAAGGGATTTTCGGTGGATGAGGAAGGCTTTGCGGCGTGTATGCAGGAGCAGAAGGAGAAGGCGAGAGCGGCCCGCAAGGTGACCAATTACATGGGCGCGGACGTGACCGTGTACGAGTCCATAGATCCTGCCATTACCACAGCGTTTGTGGGTTATGACAATCTGACCTGTGATTCCAGGATCACGGTGCTCACCACAGAGACCGAGCTGGTGGAGGCGCTGACGGACGGCGGGACAGGCACAGTGATCGTGGAGCAGACCCCTTTCTATGCCACTATGGGCGGACAAGAGGGCGACATTGGTACGATCACCACGGCGGACGGAGAATTTCAGGTGGAGAATACCATCAAGCTGCTCGGCGGCAAGGTGGGTCATATCGGCAAGGTGACGAAGGGTATGCTCAAGGTGGGCGACAGCGTAACCTTGTCCGTAGATACCGCAAGAAGAGGCAGCACCTGTAAGAACCACAGCGCAACGCATCTTTTGCAGAAGGCTCTGCGCGAGGTGCTTGGCAGCCATGTGGAGCAGGCCGGTTCCTATCAGGACGGGGAGAGAACCCGTTTCGACTTCTCCCACTCTGCGGCGATGACGCCACAGGAGCTGAAAAAGGTGGAGCAGATCGTCAATGAAAAGATTGCGGAGAACCTGTCTGTAGAGACGAAGGAAATGACCATCGAGGAGGCCAAGCAGTCCGGTGCGATGGCGCTTTTCGGTGAAAAGTACGGAGATACGGTGCGCGTTGTGCAAATGGGAGATTTCTCCAGCGAATTGTGCGGCGGTACCCATGTGAAATCCACGGGAACGATAGGTTCCTTTAAGATATTGTCCGAGTCCGGCGTGGCTGCTGGTGTGCGCAGGATCGAAGCGGTGACGGGCAGCAATGTGACGGCATACTACCAGAAGCTGGAAGAGGAGCTTAACGCGGCGGCTAAGGCGCTTAAGACCAATCCCGCCAATCTGGTGGAGCGGTGCGGGCATCTGATGGCCGAAATGAAGGCATTGCAGAGCGAGAACGAGTCCTTAAAGAGCAAGGCGGCCAAGGACGCGCTCGGGGATGTGATGGATCAGGTGCAGGAAGTGAAAGGCGTAAAACTGCTCGCCACAAAGGTTGCGGGCGTGGATATGAACGGTCTGCGCGAACTTGGCGACCAGCTCAAGGAGAAGATTTCCGACGGTGTGGTGGTGCTGCTTTCCGAGAAGGAGGGCAAAGTCAGTCTGATCGCGATGGCAACCGACGGCGCGATGGAAAAGGGCGCTCATGCGGGCAACCTGATCAGGGGAATTGCCGGAATCGTAGGCGGTGGCGGCGGCGGCCGTCCCAACATGGCGCAGGCGGGCGGAAAGAACCCGGCAGGCATGGATGAGGCGATTGCAGCTTGTGCGAAGGTGCTTGAGGGACAGATCGGCTGAGTCAGGGTAAGCCGGCAGAGAAATAAATGCGGAAATTGAATAATTTTACATTTTTCGGTTGACGCACATCTAAAATGTGGTATAATTTGTGTTGTGTGAGAACACGCAAAATAACCCAATCAGTCGAAATACTCTGGGACTGAAGGGAGGTCAGGTGCGGAAATGTCAAACGTAATCGTAAAAGAAAACGAGACTTTGGACAGTGCGCTTCGCCGCTTCAAGAGAAGCTGTGCGAAAGCAGGTATCCAGCAGGAGATTCGTAAGCGCGAGCATTACGAGAAGCCCAGCGTGAGACGTAAGAAGAAGTCCGAAGCGGCAAGAAAACGCAAATATAACTAAAACAAAAGCAGGTCTGAGGGAATCCCTTCAGACCTGCTTTTTTGCGCGCATATTCGTTGTCCCACTCTAATATGTATAGTATAGAAAAAGGGTAGGGGTGACTTAGTTTGCAGGGAAAAAAGAAGCGGATTATTGTATGGCTTTTGATGGGCATACTGTTAGCGGAAACTGTATTTTCCACTATGACCATATCGGTCAACGCCGCGCCTGAGGTGAATACACCGTCCTATATCGTGATGGAGGCATCCACAGGACAGGTGATTTGCGAGCAGGACGCGGATACCAGACGAAGCCCGGCCAGTATCACCAAGATTATGACGCTGTTACTTATCTTTGAGCATTTAAAGAGCGGCAGAATCCGGCTGGAGGATGAGGTGACCACAAGCGCCTACGCGAAGTCCATGGGCGGATCGCAGGTGTTTCTGGAGGAGGGGGAGACACAGACGCTCAAGACCATGATTAAGTGTATCGCGGTGGCCAGCGGCAACGATGCCAGCGTGGCGGTGGCGGAGTACATAGCGGGGAGCGAAGGGGAGTTTGTCAAGCTGATGAACGAGAAGGCGGAGAGTCTGGGGATGCAGAACACCCATTTTGAGGACTGCTGCGGCCTGACGGATTCCGACGACCATTATTCTTCGGCTAAGGACGTGGCGGTTATGTCAAGAGAGCTGATCACGAAATATCCGGAGGTCTTTGATTATACGACGATCTGGATGGAGGACATCGAGCATAAGACGCCGCAGGGAACGAGCACGTTCACGCTTTCCAGCACGAATAAGCTTCTGAAACAGTACGAGTGGACGACGGGGTTAAAGACGGGATCCACCTCCAAAGCGCTCTACTGTCTGTCAGCCACGGCAAATAAGGACGGTATGGAGCTGATCGCCGTGGTGATGGCGGCGCCGGATCCCAAGACCAGATTCCAGGATGCCATGTCGCTTTTGAGCTACGGGTACAGCGTGAGCCAGATGTATACGGACGATAACAAGGATCCGCTTCCGGCCCAGAAGGTGGAGGGCGGCGTCGAGGATATGGTGAATCTTGTCTATGAAGGGCCGTACTCTTATCTGGACACGGCGGGAAACAATCTGAACGAGATCGAAAAGGAGATCAGTCTGCCGGACAGCGTGACCGCGCCCATAGCGGAGGGGGACGCCATCGGCGAGGCAGTCTATAAGCTGAACGGAACCAGAATCGGCAGCGTGTCCATTCTGGCGGCAAAAGGGGTAGAGAAGGCGCAGTATAAAGACTACTACAAGAAGGTGTGGAGCCTGTATCTGATGAAAAAACAGAACAGAAGTTCACAGATTGCGGCGAAACAGGGGGTATGATACACTATATGGGTGGCTGAAAACGGCCACCCACAATTTACGCGTATATGTATGCGTTCCGGGTCTGCTTATGCATACATCGGGCAGGGAGGAATATGGCGGAAGGGATTTTGGCGGCTGCGGCCGTGGTAGTTTTCATCTTTCTGGCGGCGGCGGTACGTGACAGCAGCCGGTTTGTAAAGATTGACTACGAAATCAGATCAGATAAGATTACGAAGCCATGCAGGCTTGTGCTCCTTGCGGACTTACATAATAAGTCTTTCGGAAAGGAAAACAAAAAGCTGCTTGCCGCGATTGAAAAGATCGCGCCGGACGGGATTCTGGTGGCGGGGGACATGCTGACAGCCATAGGAGGCGCGGACTATAGTCATGCGCTTTCCCTGATGGAAAAGCTGTCTGCCGATTACAGGATTTATTACGGCATGGGCAACCATGAGTATCGACTGGGACTTTATCCCGACGATTATCCGGGGATGTATGAGGGATATATGTCCGGTCTGAGACGGACGGGCATCGAACCGCTTATCAATGAGACGGCTTATCTGCCGGAGTGCAATATTGCCGTCTGCGGTGCGCAGATCGACAGGGCGTATTTCAGGCATTTCAGACGCAGGCCCATGGAGACGGACTATCTGCCAAAACTTTTGGGAACACCGGACAGGGGAAAATTTCAACTGCTGATTGCCCACAATCCGGTGTATTTTGACGCTTATGCAAGGTGGGGCGCGGATCTGGTAGTATCCGGGCATGTGCACGGAGGAATTATGAGACTGCCGGTTCTGGGCGGCGTGCTTTCACCGGCGCTGACCCTGTTTCCCAGGTATGACGGCGGTATGTTTCGGGAAAATGAAAGTACGATGATATTGAGCAGGGGGCTGAGCAGCCACACGCCTCCGGTCAGAATTTTTAATCCGGGCGAGCTGATTGTGATTGATCTTAAGCCGGGAAAGTAACACATTGGAATGATGGAGGTTAGAGGGGACAGGCTATGGCAATTCCTGTGAAGCTTGAGGTGTTTGAGGGGCCGCTTGACTTGCTTTTGCACCTGATAGACAGAAATAAAGTGGATATTTACGATATCCCCATTGTGGAGATCACCGAGCAGTATCTGGAGTATATCAGGCAGATGGAGACGGAGGATATGAACGTTATGAGCGAGTTTCTCGTTATGGCGGCCACTCTGATCGACATTAAGTGCCGGATGCTTCTGCCAAAAGAGGTGAACGAGGAAGGGGAGGAGGAAGACCCCCGGGCGGAGCTGGTGGAAAAACTGCTGGCATACAAGATGTGCAAGTATATGTCCTACGAGCTGCGTGACC
The DNA here is from genome assembly GCA_949051815.1 of uncultured Lachnospiraceae bacterium. GTDB lineage: Bacteria > Bacillota > Clostridia > Lachnospirales > Lachnospiraceae > UBA3282. Next base: position 42,523 of record CARQVR010000015.1, on the reverse strand, counting down.
GCATGGTGGACGCACAGAGAAATCTCTACAAGAAACCGACCCTGCCGGAGGAGGTGGCGCAGTACCGCCAACCGGTAGATTATGAGGAGCTGATCGGGGATATGACCCTGAACAAGCTCCACGAGATATTCAAGCAGATGATGAAACGGCAGGAGGACAAGATCGACCCTGTCAGAAGCACGTTCGGAAAAATCGAGAAAGACGAGGTCGATCTGGATCTCAAGACCGCCTATGTGGAGGCATACGTGCGCAGTCATAAGACGTTTAGTTTCCGAAAACTGTTAGCGAAGCAGTCCGGTAAAATGGAGATCATCGTGACCTTTCTGGTGATACTGGAGATGATCAAGACAGGGCGGATCGGAATCGAGCAGGAGGACACCTTCTCGGATATTATTATTACGGCGCGGGATTATGCGGGCAGCGAACCGCTTCTGCTTACAAGCGTCAGCTAGGGAGATACGGATTAAGAGGGGATATGCATGGAAAAGAAGAAGGCAAAGGCAGTTTTGGAGGCAATTCTGTTCACCATGGGAGATTCGGTGGAAATTGACAGACTGGCGGCGGTGATAGAAGAGGATAAGGACACTACGGTTAAGCTTCTGGAGGAAATGGCGGCGGATTACCAGAAAGCGGACCGGGGGATCGGTCTTACCACCTTCGACAATGCGGTACAGATGTGCACGAAGAGCGAGCTGTATGAGTATCTGATCAAAATTGCGAAAACCCCGAAAAAATTTGTGCTCACGGACACGATTCTGGAAACGCTGTCTATCATCGCGTACAAGCAGCCCATTACCAGACTGGAAATCGAGAAGGTGAGAGGCGTAAGCTGCGACCATGCGGTAAACCGTCTTCTGGAATTTGACCTGATTGCGGAGGTAGGCAGGCTGGACGCGCCGGGACGCCCGCTTTTATTTGGCACGACGGAACAGTTTCTGCGCAGTTTCGGGGTCAAATCCATAGAGGATCTGCCGGAGCTTTCGGCGGTGCAGATTGAAGAGTTTAAGCAGCAGGCAGAATCCGAAGTGGAGATGCAGCTCGATATTTAAATAAATTTACGAAAACAGGCTAACGAAATGAAATATTCGTACCGATATATAAAATGTAACTATATATAGGATATAGACAACACATTTCCCTTGAATGTTTCTGGAATCTGTATTTACCGGTATAACGGATGACTGCAAGGACGCGGATTTCGTCGGGGGGGGGGGGTAAAATGCTCTCAGTACAGACAAACATACTTGCGGCGAACGCAAGCAGAAACCTTGGCATGACCACGAAGGCGAAGGCCAAAGGTGCGGAAAAATTATCTTCTGGTTATCGCATCAACAGGGCGGCTGATGATGCGGCAGGTCTTTCTATTTCCGAAAAAATGAGAAGACAGATGCGCGGCCTGACACAGGCTGCGGCGAATGCACAGGACGGCATCTCCATGGTACAGATCGGAGAGGGCGCCCTGAATGAGGTGCATGATATGCTGCACCGCGCCAATGAGCTGGCGATCAAGGCGGCCACGGGTACGCTGCAGGATGTGGACCGCGGGATGATCGACGCGGAGATCCAGCAGCTTAAATCCGAGATCGACAGAGTTGCGAGAAACACCACATTTAATGAGATAGAGATTTTCCCGGAGAACGGCACATCGCCCATCGAATCAGGCTATGTGGAAATGAAAAATTACGATATTGTCTACGATCTGCGTGACGGTTCTCTCTCGGTAAACGAGGCGCAGGCCGGACCGGGAGCAGCGGGGGCGGGGCGGGCAAATGCCGCGGTTCAGGTTTCAAGCGGCAGTAAGCTTGCGGACATGATCGCCAACGATATCGTGCCAAACGCGGTTAAGCAGATCCTTGACACCTTTGATCCCCTTAAGACTGCGGTGGGGAATGATACCATCAAAATGTCTCTGGAGGTAGCCTATATCGACGGCAAAAACCATACGTTAGCCTACGCATCTTTCCGGTATGGCAGCAGCGGCAAGCCCTTTTCTATGGGAATACGTGTGGACGCGGCTGATTTTAAAGAGTCGGACGTGACCGGAAACAGTGACCGGATGGATGCCCTGAAATCGACGATGGCGCACGAATTGATGCATTCGGTGATGCAGTATACCCTGACGGATGGTATGAGCGGCCGCAGGGGTGAAAAATACCCCACATGGTTTGTGGAAGGTACGGCGCAGCTTGCGGGCGGCGGCTTTACCACCGGATGGAATGATACGCTTTCCTACTACGCGCAGTATCTGACAAGCGAGAATGACGCCAGTCATGATGCGGATTACGCAAACTATCTGAAGAAGTTCACCATGGGCGGCAGACCTTACGGACACGGTTATCTGGGTGTGGCCTATTTCGGTTATCTGGCAGGCGGCGGCAAGACTTCGGGAAAGGATCTTGACGCGACCATAACAGACGGTATGAACCTGATATTTGAGGATCTGTTAAAGGGACAGAAGCTGGACAGCGTTCTCAAAAACCGCGCGGGTATTAACACCGCTGAAATGAATCAGTTGTTTAAGACCGGAGATGCCGGCCTTACGGAGTTTGTCAGGAGATTGTCCTATGAATCCAGGGACGGTGCCGGATCGCTGATCGCGGGCGGTCTGGATAAAGGCGGTTCTTCGCTTTTAGGCACAGGATGGGATCCAAGCCAGCCGTTTCAGATTGACCCCTTTCAGGTCAGGGTGGATTACAGCGGCCCGTCGGGTACATGGCTGCAGGTGGGCGCAGAGGCGGGTACGCACATAGATGTCAATCTGTACCAGATGAATCACAAGGCCCTCGGGCTGGAAGATACCAATGTCAGAACCATAGAGGACGCGGATCTGGCCATCGAGGGTATCAAGCGGTCGATTCAGTATGTCAGCAATGTGCGCAGCTATTATGGCGCGATCCAGAACCGGTTGGAGCATACCATAAATAATTTAAATAATATCACGGAAAACACGACGGCGGCAGAGTCCCGCATCAGGGATACGGATATTGCAGGAGAGATGGTGGGCTATTCCAACAACCAGATTCTTTCTCAGGCAGGTTCTTCCATGCTGGCGCAGGCGAATCAGAGTTCCCAGATGATATTGAGTCTGCTCGGATAATACGCGGGAACGTCATTCTTTTCTAAAAGGAGCGGCACTATGGGAGAGGTTATGCATGTACAATGCGGCGCCTGCAAAGGAACGTGGCGCTGCGCTATGGGAAACGGTCTGGCGTATGCCGATAAGAAAAACATCATCGCGGCTTTCCGGGAGAAAGAGCGGGAACAGGTGGAAACGCTGCTTGCAAAGAGCGGGATTCCGGTCTGTGATTTTCGCTACGGCCTTGCAGTCTGTACGCACTGCCACAATGTGGTGAGCGTTCCCGCGCTCGGTCTTTCCGAGGATGACGAGCCTTATGTGGGGTTATGCCCCGTGTGCGGCAGGAAGACGCGGACCCTCTGCCGGGAAGAGGAGAACGTGGAAGCGTGGAGCCGGAAGACGGCGTGTCCGGTGTGCAAAAGCATGAAACTGGAGATCGTGGACAGCAGCTATTGGGACTGACTGCCTGCGGGGACGATATAAAACAAACAATGTCATATGAATGTATGTTATGCATATATATTAACGAACGGAAACTGTCAGGACGTGTGTATGCATTTCGGAAAATATATGACAAAAAAGAGTGGAAAACGGATATACTACAGGGTGGCTGCCATCATAACGGCGGCTGCCTTGTTTTGTGTGAGGGAGTATGCGGTTTCGCAGCATGTATCGCGCGTGTCGGCGCAGGAGACCGTTTCTGTTTCGCAGGTGTATGACGAGACGCGGGAGAATACGGCAAAAGAAGATCTGCAGCTCTATGCGCAGGCGGCTGTTCTCATGGATGCGGATTCCGGCCGGATTCTCTACGGAAAGAATGCCGGACAAAAGCTGCCGATGGCAAGCACCACCAAGATTCTGACCTGTATTCTCGCGCTGGAGTACGGCGATCCGGAGGCAGTTGTGGAGGTCTCTTCCTATGCGGCGGGGATGCCAAAGGTGAAGTTGTATGTGAAGTCCGGGGAGAAATATTATCTGCGGGATCTGCTGTATTCCCTGATGTTAGAATCCCACAACGATTCGGCGGTGGTGATCGCGGAGGCGGTGGGCGGCAGCGTGGAGAAGTTTGCGGCGATGATGAACCAGAAAGCGAGGGATATCGGCTGCTTTGACAGCTATTTCATCACACCGAACGGACTGGACGCGAAGGTGAACGAGAGCGGAAAGGTACACTCCACAACGGCGGCGGATCTGGCGAAAATTATGGCTTACTGCGTGACGGATTCCCCTGAAAAGGAGCGGTTTCTGGAGATTACCAGAACGCAGGGGTATGATTTTACGGACGCGGAGGGCAAAAGAAGTTTTCACTGCAACAACCACAACGCGTTTTTAGGTATGATGCAGGAGGCGCTTTCCGGAAAGACGGGATTTACCAATAACGCGGGCTACTGTTATGTGGGCGCGGTGGAGAGTGAGGGACGCATCTTTACGGTGGCGCTTTTAGCCTGCGGCTGGCCGAATAACCGGAGCTACAAATGGAGCGATATGAAGAAGCTGGCGGCTTACGGGATGGAGCGGTATCAGTACCGGGAGATCTACGAGGAACAGAGCTTTCCGGCGATTCCCGTCAGAAACGGCATAGCGGGAGAGCAGGGGACGCCCTTTGAGGAGGCACAGGTTTCAGTCACCCTGCGGGCGGAGGAAAAGCATCTTTCCTGTCTCCTTTGCGAGACGGACCGGGTGGAGGTGAAAAGCCGTGTGGAACCCGTGCTCGATGCGCCTGTCGCCAAGGGAACGCAGGTGGGTACGGTTTCTTACTATTTAAATGGGGAACTGCTGAAAAGTTACGCCGTATGTACGGATTCCGCGGTGGAAAAACGCAGCTTTTCATGGATTCTCGGGTATCTCATAAAACTTGCATTTTTTTTGTAAAATCTGCTGGTCGTTGATTGGATTGTGTGCTATACTACTATCGTGTGCTATGTCATATTATGGCAAAGTGTTAATATTTATAATTATGATAAATGGAGGGCTGAAAAATGAGTACTACTTCTCAAGCGAGTCAAAGAATCAATGCTTTACTCGATGAAAACAGTTTCGTTGAGATCGGCGGTCTCGTGACAGCGAGAGCCACGGATTTCAATCTGAAACAGACTGAGACTCCGTCTGACGGTGTCGTGACCGGCTACGGTGTGATCGACGGCAATCTCGTGTATGTCTACAGTCAGGATGCTTCCGTGTTAAACGGTTCCGTGGGTGAGATGCACGCGAAGAAGATCGTGAACATTTACGAGCTTGCGATGAAGATGGGGGCGCCCGTGATCGGGCTGATCGACTCCGCGGGTCTTCGTCTGCAGGAAGCGACCGACGCTTTAAACGGCTTTGGCGAGATTTACAGGAGCCAGACTTTTGCCTCCGGTGTGATTCCGCAGATCACGGCTGTGTTCGGCAGCTGCGGCGGTGGACTTGCCCTGATTCCGGCCATGACCGATTTCGCGTTCATGGAGGAGAAGAAGGCGAAACTGTTTGTCAATTCCCCGAATGCGCTGGATGGAAATGAGATTTCCCGCTGCGACACCTCTGCCGCTGCGTTCCAGAGCGAGGAGACAGGCCTTGTGGATATGGCGGCGGACGAAGCGACGATCCTTGGTCAGATCAGACAGCTTGTATCGATTCTTCCCGCGAACAATTCCGACCTTGCGTGGTCTGACTGCACAGACGATTTGAACCGTGCCTGCGCACAGATTGAAAACTGTGTGGGCGATACGGCGATCGCTCTGTCCCAGATAGCGGACGACGGTCTTTTTGTGGAAGTGAAGCAGGATTATGCGAAAGATATGGTGGCAGGCTTTATCCGTCTGAACGGCGCTACCATCGGCGCGGTTGCTAACCGTACCGAAGTTTGTGATGAGAACGGTGAAGTAGTTGAAAAGTTTGACGCGGCGATCTCTCCCAATGGAGCGGAGAAGGCTGCGGAGTTTGTGAACTTCTGCGATGCGTTTGATATTCCGGTACTGACGCTTACCAATGTGACGGGATTTGCGGCGACCACCTGCTCCGAGAAGCGGATGGCGAAAGCGGCAGGCAGGCTTACATATGCCTTTGCCAACGCTACCGTTCCCAAGGTGAATGTGATTATCGGCAAGGCATACGGAAGCGCGTATGTAGCTATGAATTCCAAGGCAGTCGGCGCGGATATTACCATTGCGTGGCCTGATGCCCAGATCGGTATGATGGATGCGAAGCTGGCGGCGAAGATTATCTGCGACGGTCAGGGTGCGGAAGCCATCGAGACTTGCGCGAAAGAGTATGAGGCTCTGCAGAATCATGTGACCAGTGCGGCAAAGAGAGGCTATGTGGATCAGATCGTTGAGCCGGCAGATACCAGAAAGTATGTGATCGGTGCGTTCGAGATGCTTTCCTCCAAGACAGAGGGACGTCCCGAGAAGAAGCACGGCACCGTTTAAGGAGGCGTTATGAAAAAACTATTGGCAATATTAGGGATGATTACCTGTATGACCTGTCTTGCTGCGTGTGGTGAGGAGGAAGCGCCAAGCGGCCCCATCAGCGACGAGCAGGCATTACAGATCGGTACGACCATCGTTGATCAGATGAATTCGATCGTGAGTCAGGGCGCTATCGAGAAGTATGCAGATCAGCCCGCTCTCTACAACGGTTTTCTCGGCTGGGAGAGCGCACTGAAAGATATCGGCACCTACGAGGGTGTGAGCAGCGCCTCCGCAGCTTTCGTTGAAGATGAGGTGGCTATCACGGTTAACGTGCTTGGCTCCGCCCATGACGCGGACGTGGAAATCGTTCTTGACAACGCGCTCGCAACTTACATCGGAATCACCACCAACGTGCATTATACGCTGGGTGAGATTATGGTGAAAGCCGGTATGAATACTGTGATCGGTATGGGAACCGTGTTTGCGGTTTTGATTCTGATTAGTCTGATCATATACTGTTTTACTTTTATTTCAAAATTCGAATCGAAGAAGAAGCAGGAAGCGCCTGCTCCTGCGGCAGCTCCCGTGGTAGAGCAGATTGCGGCCAAGGAAGAACTTTCCGACGATACGGAGCTTGTGGCGGTTATCGCTGCGGCAATTGCAGCCTGTGAGGGCGCTGCGTCCACGGATGGTTTCGTGGTGAGATCTATCAGAAAATCTAATAAGAGCAAATGGCAGAATGCCTAAGAGTATAGGAGGATATGAAAATGAAGAATTATACAATTACCGTAAATGGCAGCGTATATGATGTAGTGGTAGAAGAGGGAGCGACAAGCGGCGCGCCCGCAGCGGCGGCTCCGGCAGCGCCCAGGGCGGTTCCCAAGGCAGCGGCTCCGGCAGCAGCAGCGCCTGCGGCAGGCGGCGCAGCAGGCAGCGTGAAAATCGAGGCCGGTGCGGCAGGTAAAGTATTTAAGATCGAAGCGAACGTAGGTCAGGCAGTGAAGAAGGGCGATGCGGTCGTGATCGTAGAGGCAATGAAGATGGAGATTCCTGTAGTTGCGCCTCAGGACGGTACTGTAGCAAGTATTAATGTGGCGGTAGGCGATGCGGTAGAAGCGGGCGCGCTCCTTGCAACATTGAACTAATTGTCAGCGCCTGCCCGTGCGGACAGGCTGTTGAAACTAAAACTACAGGAGGTTAAAAACATGTATATAGTTGATACGCTTAACAATCTGATACATCAGACCGCGTTCTTCAATCTGGAACCCGGCAACTATGCGATGATTGTGGTAGCTCTGGTATTCTTACTTTTGGCTATCAAGTTTGGATTTGAACCGCTCCTGCTTGTGCCGATTGCCTTTGGTATGCTGTTGGTAAACATTTACCCGGATATCATGGCGCCTTACGGTGAGGGCGGCGCAGGCGGCGGTCTGCTGTATTATTTCTACAAGCTGGATGAGTGGGCGATTCTGCCGTCCCTGATCTTTATGGGCGTCGGCGCCATGACGGACTTTGGCCCGCTCATTGCCAACCCGAAGAGCTTTCTTCTCGGTGCGGCGGCACAGTTTGGTATTTTCGCGGCTTACTTCGGCGCGATTGCGATGGGCTTTAACGATAAAGCGGCAGCGGCTATCTCCATCATCGGTGGTGCGGACGGCCCGACATCCATCTTTCTGGCAGGTAAGCTTGGCCAGACCACACTGATGGGACCTATCGCTGTGGCGGCTTATTCCTATATGGCGCTGGTGCCGATTATCCAGCCGCCGATTATGAAGCTTTTTACTACGGAGAAGGAAAGACAGATTAAGATGGGTCAGCTTCGTCCTGTCAGCAAACTGGAGAAGATTCTTTTCCCTATCGTTGTTACCATTGTTGTGTCCCTGATTCTGCCTACGACAGCTCCCCTTGTCGGTATGCTGATGTTAGGTAACCTGTTCAGAGAGAGCGGTGTGGTAAGACAGTTGACGGATACCGCTTCCAACGCTCTTATGTATATCGTGGTTATCATCCTTGGTACTTCCGTAGGCGCGACCACAAGTGCGGAGGCATTCCTGAACTGGGATACCATCAAGATTGTTGTATTAGGTCTGGCAGCGTTTATTTTCGGTACGGCGGCCGGTGTGCTTTTCGGCAAGCTGATGTGCGTGCTTACCAAGGGCAAGGTGAATCCGCTGATCGGTTCCGCAGGCGTTTCCGCAGTGCCTATGGCAGCCAGAGTGTCGCAGAAAGTCGGTGCGGAGGCTGATCCCACGAACTTCCTGCTGATGCACGCGATGGGTCCTAACGTGGCGGGCGTTATCGGTACGGCTGTAGCGGCAGGTACCTTTATGGCAGTATTCGGCGTATTCTGATATATCACAGGAGAGCTTAGTAATCATCAAGTATAGAGAGAAAGGAATGAAAAATAATGGCAGAACAGATTAAAAAGCCGGTGGGAATCATGGAAACCGTTCTTCGTGACGCACATCAGTCTCTGATTGCGACCAGAATGTCTACCGAGAAAATGCTTCCGATCGTGGATAAAATGGATAAAGTCGGCTACCATGCAGTAGAGTGCTGGGGCGGCGCGACCTTCGACGCATCTCTTCGTTTCCTGAAAGAGGATCCGTGGGAGAGACTGAGAAAGCTGAGAGACGGCTTTAAGAATACCAAGCTGCAGATGTTATTCAGAGGCCAGAACATTTTGGGTTACAGACCTTACGCGGATGATGTGGTTTACGCGTTTGTTGAGAAATCCATTGCAAACGGTATCGACGTGATCAGAATTTTTGACTGTCTGAACGATATTCGTAACCTGCAGGCGGCGGTAGACGCTACCAACAAAATTAAAAAGCAGGAAGGCAGAGGACAGTCGCAGATCGCGCTTTCCTACACGCTTGGCGATGCCTATACATTAGAGTACTGGGCGGATATGGCGAAGAAGATTGAAGAGATGGGTGCAGATTCCATCTGTATCAAAGATATGGCAGGTCTTCTTGTTCCTTACCGTGCAGCGGAGCTTGTAAAGACGTTAAAGGAGAGCACGAAGCTCCCGATCCAGCTTCATACGCACTATACGTCCGGTGTGGCGTCCATGACCTATCTGAAAGCAGTAGAGGCTGGCGTGGATGTCATCGACTGTGCGATTTCTCCGTTTGCACTTGGTACTTCCCAGCCTGCTACGGAGGTTATGGTGGAGACCTTTAAGGGCACGGAGTACGATACCGGATATGATCAGGAAGTGCTGGCGGAGATCGCAGATTACTTCCGTCCTTACCGTGAGGAATGTATCGAATCCGGTCTGATGAGCACGAAGGTTCTCGGCGTTAACATCAATACATTGCGCTATCAGGTTCCCGGCGGTATGCTGTCTAACATGGTAAGCCAGTTGAAAGAGCAGAAGGCAGAAGATAAATATCAGGATGTGCTGGAGGAAATTCCCAGAGTTCGTAAGGACTGTGGCGAGCCGCCGCTTGTTACGCCTTCTTCACAGATTGTCGGCACGCAGGCTGTATTTAATGTGCTGATGGGCGAGAGATATAAGATGGCTACAGGAGAGTTTAAGGACTTGCTCCGTGGTAATTACGGCCAGACGGTGAAACCTATGAGTCAGGAAGTAATCGACAAGGTTATTCCCGGCGAGAAGCGTTCTACCGCACGTTCCGCTGAGGCGACCGGTCACGTTGAGCCGGAGCTTGCAGGTTTGGAAGCGGAAATGAAAGAATGGAAACAGCAGGATGAGGACGTACTGTCCTACGCGCTGTTCCCGCAGGTGGCAATCGACTTCTTCAAGTACCGTCAGGCACAGCAGGAGAAGGTAGATATGACGCAGGCTGATACGAAGAACGGGGCATACCCGGTTTAAGAGCAAAGCGTGAGCCTGAGCAGATATAAAAAAGTGATCCCGGAAGTTTACTTCCAGGGGGTCACTTTTTTTATGTCCGTTGGGCGTGAGATTCAAACTTTTTTGCTTGTTGCGGCTGGCGTTATGTACTATAATAGAAATAATATGGTTTTGTCACTTGTGTTCCGGTTTCATCACAGAAAGGAATACCTCTTATGTTTCATCGAATTTTGACAGTTACACTGGCAGTCTTACTTGCCTTTGAAAGCCCCATGACGGCTTACGCTGCCCGGATAAATCCTGTTCCGGTCGTGGAGAGCGCTGACAGGACAAGCTCTGATACAGCGGAGTTTGAAGACAGCGGCGAAATTCCGGGGAATGGGTCAGTCAGTCTTTTGACAGGGAAGACGGATCAACAGCCGGAAAACCCTGATACGGGAGACGAAGGCACGCAGAAACCGGAAAACCCTGACGCGGGAGACGAAGGCACGCAGAAACCGGAAAACCCTGATACGGGAGACGAAGGCGCGCAGAAACCGGAAAACCCCGACACGGGAGACGAAGGCGCGCAGAAACCGGAAAACCCCGACACGGGAGACGAAGGCGCGCAGAAGCCGGGGAATCCTGACACGGGAGACGAAGGCGCGCAGAAGCCGGAGAATCCTGACACGGGAGACGAAGGCACGCAGAAACCGGAAAACCCTGATACGGGAGACGATGGTTCACAGGAGCCGGAGAATCCTGACACGGGAGACGATGGCTCACAGGAGCCGGAAGATCCCGACACGGAGGATGAGGGTTTACAGAAGCCGGAAGAAGAGAATCCACAGGAGCCGGAGAATCCGGATAGGGAGGAAATACCGGAGGAAGAGGTTCCTCCTGTAAATAAGGAACCGGAAGAGGACACCGTTTCAGGGAACAGCGTATCGGCGAATACGCTGTCAGAAGCGGCTTTTTCTGTGCTTACTGATGAGGTGCCGGCGCTTGATTTCGCTGCTGCCTCCAAAGATGGTGTGCAGATTACCCTGCCTCCAAGCCCGGATGAAGACAACTATGTCTGGTATTCTTTCACTGCCCCGGAGGCCGGAAGGTATGCCTTTTACTCACAGGAAAAATTTTCAAACTCAGTTCATTTTGAGCTTTATGCAAAACCGGATCAAGAAGCCGTTTTAGAGAGCATGTCCTATTCGCCTCCTGCTATTTGCACAAATACCGGCTATATGGAAAAGGGAGAAACGATCTATCTTGGAACTTATACCACCAAAAGAGACGGCAGTCTGACATATACCCTGTATGCAGCCTATCAGACGGAAATTACGAAAAACAGTGACGGAAGCTACACGATAGCGCTGCCAGACGAAGATTCGGTAACCATTCAGGTGAGAACGGGAAAATGGCATTATCAGTTGGAGGTGGTGGAGCCATCCAAGTGGTCGTATCGTCTGTCGCCCATTGTCTGCCCGTCAGACCACTCGAAAGAGGATGCATATGATACAAGACGGGATTATAACCTGATTACAGACAGGAAAGGACGGAAAGCAAGCTTTGACAGGCTTTCTCCGGGAATGTATGATACAGCGTTCATGGTTACCGCTGCCTCATCGACTTACCCGTTTGTTATGCTTCTTACCGGCATGGACCCCTTTGTCATAAAGGGGGACAACAGTCAGGATTATGTGTATGTGCATAATGTCATTTGTGAGAAACAGTCGATATCGCTTGATCTGGAGCTGCTTTTGTATGACAGAAATAAACTGCTCTGCCAGTATCAGCCGGCAGATGAACCGGAAACGCAGTCGTCCAGAGTGGTGATTCAAAACTGGAATACTTATGTTTTTAATGGGCTGCAAGCCGGGACGGCATATCGGTTTTCATTTTATGACGAGACAAGCCACAGATTAGTAATGACGCTGGTTTACAGTACAAAGGAGCCAGAACTTACTATTGATGCTGCCTCGGCGGAGATTTCCCAGGATTTCTCGACGCTGACAGTGAGGGCAAAGACGGACTACGAAATACAGGAAGGGTCTGGTTCTATGGCCTGCCGTATGACGGATTCTATGGGGCGGGAGCATGTCATTGCGAAGGGATTCAAAAGAAGCGATAAGGATTCCAACGGATATTATTCGGTGGATTTTGACACGGCCGATCACGGATTCTTTTTGCAACCTGGGGCTGTCTATTCGCTGCAGATCAGTATGGCGTTTGCGATGGACAAAGTGAGCTCGGCGCGAAAGACGATTACATGCCGTGCGCCGGACAAGGCGTCTCTGGATGCAGGAAATATCAATTTTCAGGTGAAACAGACTGCGGCGGGCGAAAACGGGAGTCCGCAGGTGGGATTTACCGTGTCTGTTCCGGGGCTTCAGGGAACCAGAGGCGTAGTTGTATTTTATCGTGCGGTAGGGAGCGCGCTGAAATACAGCAGCAGCTATTTCACGCTGGAAGCGGGGAGAGGAGCGGATACAGCCAGCCTGCCAATAGCGAGTCGGGGCACGGACTATGAGTTTATACTGGCCGTGGGCGGAACGACCAAAAAGGTAGTGTGCAGCATTGAGAATGATCGCGGCGTGCAGCTTCGGAGGGTGAAAACGACAACAGATGAAGTGGGAGCCTTCTATTTCGTGCGCACTTATCAGCTGGCCGGTGACAAGCTGGCAGGTACCTATTATCTGCAGGCACAGGTATATTCTTCTTTGGGCAGGTATGTAAATTCAGGGGTAAAGGTGCGGCTGGAGAAGGAAAACGGGTATCAGGCAACGATTTCGAGCGCAGCCATCGGCTGTGTGCTGGAGCCGGATATCGAATACCACGTGCGCTGGCTGGTAGGAAACTCTGAGAACGTAGTCGACAACAATGAATATCTGCAGGCAGTGGCCTATGAGGATCTGCATACCACTAAGCCGAAGCTGAAACTGGAGAGGCTGGACGGTTCCCATGATTACCAGAGATATCAGGTGACCCTTGAAGGGAGGGATAAAGCCGTTTTGGAGAAGACCGGTGTGGGCGTAAACTTAAGCCGGTGCATACGGGAAAAGGGCTCACAGAATTTGATGGAAAGCAATTGGGATTTTGGCCTGTCGTTTTTCAACGGATATAAAAATACGACCATGTACAACTGGCTGAAGCCGGACACGGAGTACGAGTTTTCCCTGCGCGACAGCAGTGGGGAGAAAGTTTATGCAACGGATGTTTTCCGGACGGCGAAGGATAAAAGATCTGTGACGGTCACAGAGACGGAAATTTATTTGAGGGATGTGGTGGTGCACTATGCCCTGTCCGGGTTTAATCAGTACTCGAAAGATTATGTGATCTGCTATTACAGGCCGGCAGGCATTAACGGGGTATGGAAGTCGGTAAACGGTTATCCTGTAACGAAGGATGGCAGTTTTAGACTGTCAGGGCTGAAAATAAATACGGCTTATGAGTATGTGATTGGCATTGGCAAGGAGTATGAGGCGCAGAAGTATCTTACGAATACGGTGAGGAACACCGTTACTACCAAAGTCGATACGCGCCGTATAGAGGTCGACGTCAAGTCTAAAATGACATCGGCGAAAATCAGATGCCATATGTTCAATATGGGAGTGGCCAGTTATAATACTGTTTGTTTCTATTACCGTGAGAAGGGGCAGGAGCAGTGGGAGCAGACAGAAAAAGGGTATTCATCAAACGAGGGTATACTGACCCTTTCGCCGGATCACTTAAAGGAAGATACGGTCTATGAGTATCGGACCGGATTTAGGAGTCATATTTTCAATTCGAAAGATCTGGAGTGCGTCGTGGAGGGTGAATTTCGCACAGCAGCGGATCGGCGGACAGTGGAAATAGTGCCGGTGGTAAGAATCTATTCCGCGACAATCGGTTATACACTGAGCAGTATGGAGGGCGCGGATGACGGATATCTTCTGGGCTGGTTCAGAAAGGCTTCCGGGGAGGGAGATACCGCGTGGAAAAAGGTATATACAGTCAGAACCGGTGAGAAACCGATGGAAGATACGTTTATGCTCGGAGATCTGGAGGAGAAGACTGACTACGAGCTGTGCATGGGATTTGGCACCGGTGAAAACACATCGCCGGATGAGTTAAAACATCAAAATACAATCGTCTTTACGACTATGGAAGACGGCCGCAGCTTGTCTGAGGCGGAGGCTTTAGTCGATGATGTGAATGTGACTCTGCGGGTGCGGTTTTCCGGTAATGTGGAGAATCATGTCTCTTATCTGCACTTTTTCTGCAAGGCAAAGGAAGAGAAAGCCTGGAAAAAGGCCGGCCGCGTGGTAAATCTGAGCGGTGTGGAGGAGGAGACCGCCGCGGTGACGGTGAATATGGATGATCTCAAAAAGGAGACAGAGTATGAGTTTGCGGCGGTTCTGACCGATGATATCACATGCGGGAAACCGGAGGATGTGACCAGAGACGCTTATAAGGCTTTCGGCAGTTTTACGACACCTGAGGCGGAGAAGCCGGAGAAACTTATCATATCGCAGGAACAATTGTATTTAAACGCGAATCAGATCTATGAAAGGGAGAAAGGCTACGGCTATGAAAATCTGAAAGTGCAGTGGGAGCCGCTTGCAGCTTCTCCGGATCTGGTATGGGAGAGCAGCGACAAGGCGGTTGCCGCAGTGACGGCGGATGGCAGGGTATCTGCTGTGGCGGCGGGAACTGCGACGATCACCGCTTCGTCCGCTTACGCGCCGGAGGTCTCCGTCTCCTGCGAGGTGACGGTGGGGCATTACCAGATTGGCAAAAAGGGTGCGGACGGCAGCGCATTTCCTGTGGAGGGAGCGAGGCTGAATGCGGCAAGGGGAGACTCCTGCGAGGGATTTGTTTTATGTGACACGACGGGGCAAAATCCTGTGGAAGTTTCTGCAAAGGTCAGCTCCGGCAATGAGACCGTTGCATGCTGGGTGGACGGTGTGATTGAGACAAAGAGGGCCGGGGAGACCAGACTGGTATTCACATCAAAGACGGATCAGGTGAAAGCCTTTTTGACCGTTTCCGTACAGCCTGCTGCGGGCAAGGGATTTGCAATTACGGGATTCCGCCCATACAGATCTGCTTATCCGGCAGTTCAGGAGACGGCGAAGGATGAGGCCGGACGCGACCAGTATACCCTGGCTTATCCGGGGGGTGTCATGTACTATACGGCGTTGGGGGAGACTATGCCTTCCAGACCCGGGTTTGACAGTGGTGATTTCAACTGGAGCATCGACGATACAGAAGTGGCGACAGTGAACGAGGAGGGAAAAATTACACCTCACAAGGCGGGTGACGTCCTGCTTCGTGTGGAGCCGAAGAATACGGACGACACGGCGCTGTATCAGATGCAGGCCTGTGAAGTGGCGCTGCACTTCAAGAACCTGCCGGCCACTGGTCAGGGAATGCCATATGTGCTGGAAAATACGCATAAAAAGCTGGGTGATGTGAAATTACCAGATGGCTGGGAAGGATGGAAATGGAAATACCCGGATACGCCCATTTTGATTAACGGGGAGAATACGGAGGGGTATCTCTTTGAGGTCTTTTATGAAGGAGAACAGTATTACCCGCAGGAAACAAGCATTTGCGTTCAGATCGGCAGGGTGACCGGACTTTCAGCCTATGAGGCGGATGGAGAAAACCACAATCATGTGCTCGAGGTGGGGCATGTGGACGAGGAGGGAAATCCGTCGGAAGGATCTGATTCCCTGACGATGTGCGTGGAGGCCCTTTTTGGTGGAAGTATCATGTGTGATACGACAAGGAACTATACATGGATGGAAATAAATGCGCCTGCGGGAGTCATTCTGAAAAAGGTGGAGAAACCGAATTATGGCTACAGGCAGCATTATACAGTGACGGCGGTGAAGAAGGGGAATTACACCCTGAAACCGGTTCTTAAGGTGATGGATCCCAAGACAAAGCGGGAGAAGATTTTGGCGAAGACCAGCTTTAGGATTCAGGCTGTGGAGGAAAAACAGGCATATATTACGATTACGCCGGAGGAGACGACAGGCGTCTCTAAAGATAATGGACGCATTGTGATAAACTACAGTGGGAGTGTGAAGACGTTCCGTGTTCAGGCGGCGCTTCTTGACAGAAACGAAGAGGAGGAGGCAGCGTTTGAAAAGGTAAAGGTGAGCTGGAGCGTTTCGGACAAAAAGGTGGCTGCGGTGAAGACATCCGGGGATACCCACACAGCAGAGATTAAGGTTGTCGGAGATGGGCATACGATCCTGACGGCCAGGGTGAAAGATAAGGCGGGCCATACGGCCACAGCGCAGATCGAGATCCGAAATTGCGCGCCCAGAGTGAATGTTTCCAGGGTAACGGTAAATCCGGCCTATGATTTTGAAAGTGATGAGGGAAAACGGCTTGCCAGTGAAAACGGCGGGGCGGTGGAATTCGTTCCTGTCTATGGGGTTGTAAAATATGTTAATATCTGCCTTTGGAGGAAAGACAAAAAGACGCTTGAGACCGATCTGGAGCTGACAGAGTATGAGGAAGGCGGAAAATACTGCTATCTGGTCTGTCCGACAGATTTGACGGAGGAAAAGACCTATGACTGTTATATTGGTGTGACTGCTCCCGGCATCTTATCGGAACCTTTTTTCCATCCGCTCAAGGTGACTGTGAAAACAAAAACGCCGCAGGTAACAGTGAAATCCGTGAGACCGGCAAATCTGTTTTACCGCACGGATCCTGCTTCCGTAGATATCACGACGACGCAGAAGGGTGTTGCAATCGAATCCGTCAGGTGGACTGACAGCGCAGAGGGGGAGGACAACGGTTTTTCCACCGTGCCGTCTGCATATGCCTTTGATACGGTGAAGAAAGGAAAGAACGCAGAGCGTCTGTATTTTGCACAGAAGAACATCCGGCTTAAGGACAATAAAAAACCGGCGGAAACGGGGATTGTATCGGGCAAAATTAAAATAAAGTATCATGGCTACACAGAGGCGGTTGAGAAGCCGGTTTCTCTCAAATGGAGTTATAAAAAACCGGTGATTGCCGTGCAGGAGAAGCAGGCTACCCTGATTCCTGCATTGGAGAGCCATGCCGCCGGCAGCTTTAAGCTGTACAACAATACGGAGAAGCAGGAGTTTCGTTATGCCGGTAACGGCTTTACCGGGGAATACGATCCGCGGATCTGTTACACGGAACTGACATTCCGGAACAGGGATGTGAAAAAAAGCGGTGACACAGGCTATATCTATACAGGGTGTAAAACGAGTGGCAGCGAAAAACTGACCATGACGGTTGTCTCCGATTACTGGCGGGAACCTCTGACTGCCGTGCACACCATAAAGTTTGCGAACCCGACGCCTGGTCTGACGAAGACAAAACTGGTGATGAACACAAGGTATGTGGGAGAGGCATATACAGATATCGTGCTGAAAAATGCCTATAATGTGTCTCTTTCCTGCGAGGATATCGTTATTGAAGGTAAAAATGCGAAATCACAGGCGTTATTGGATGAGGATCTTCTGGAGATGAAACAGGAGAGCAAGGGAAGCGGCCGTATCGTGGTGAGGACAAACAGGGCGCAGACCATGAGACAGGATGCAATCAAAAACGGGACCTATGATTTTAAGGTAACGCCCTGCTTTCTGGACGCTTCCGGAAACCGCGTAGAGGGGAGAACGCTCACCTTAAAGATTCAGGCGACAGACAAGGCAGCTACTGCGAAGATGAAGCTGTCGGGCGGTCTGGATCTGGCAAAGGATCCGAAGTTTAGTGAAAATTGTGTGGAAATCAGAACCACCGTGCAGAACGTGGGAGACCATTACATCTACGACAATAGTAGCGGTTTTTCATTGACAGGGGAGTACAGCGAATATTTTAAGCTCTACTATCTGAGGAGTCAGCCCGGTCTGTACCGCATAAGAGTGAATGAGAAAAATGAAAGTAAGCTGAAGGCAGGACAACGCTACCGGCTGGCACTTCGTTACACGATTAAGCTGGAGAACGGGGACACCATCAAAGTACAGACACCGGCCTTTACGGTCCGGCCCAGACAGTCCGTGCCGAAGGTGACGGTGTACGGCGGCGGCCAGACGCTTTTTGCAGGAAATGACGGGCTGGTCAGAAGCTGTGGATTTGCGCTGCCTGACGGAATGGGTTACCGGATCAAAGCGCTTTCCGGCGGATCAGACTGCAACAGGGACGGGAAGGAAGATATCACGGTGCGCTGGCTAAAGGATGAATCCGAAGATCATTACGCGGCGGCGGAACTTGTGCTTACAGACAGGGACGGCGCGCTTACGGTGAGCGGCATGAAAGGAAAAACGTATACGGTTCCCGTCACCATAACGCTGGTGGGCAGAGACGGCATGACTAAGGATGTGAAGACGCGCATTAAAGTTATGGTTCGCCGTTGACGGCAGTATTCTATAGTAACAGTTCAGTCTGGCATATGGCTTTTTCTGTAAAAAGACTTGACGGAGGTTACATAATATATTATAATAACATACGTTACCAAAAGAAGCTGTAAAAGCTGCAAAAGAGTGAGAGAGGGACATTCTTATGGCAAGAAAAGAGACGATCACAAAAAACGACATATTAAACGCTGCCTTCGAGATGGCGCGGACGGAAGGTTTCGCGCAGGTCAGCGCCAGAACGCTGGCGGCGAAGGCGGGCTGTTCCACCCAGCCGATTTTCCGGGTTTATAAAAATATGGAGGAGCTGGGGGATGATCTCTTTGTGAAAGCGATGGAATTTTTCAGTGTTTATTACGAGGAATTTCCGAAGCTGAACAATACGCCCTTTGTCAATCTGGGACTTGCCTATATCCGCTTTTCTCAGGAGGAGCAGAATTTATTCCGTCTGCTATTTTTGTCGGAGAACCGCCATGGAAAAAGTCTCTACGATATGCTGAACGGTAAAAACGGCGCGGTGGTGCGTGAAATTAACAGTGCGAAAATTTTCGGCTGTAAGGATCCAAGCGGTATGTTTATGAAGATGTGGATTTTTATTCACGGCGCGGCATGTATGACCCTGACAGGAGATTATGACCTGCAGGAGGAGGACACCGTCAAACTTTTGGAGGAGTCCTACAATGCTTTCCAAAATGTGTAAGAAGCGGTATTCTCTGTATGAATCGGAACTTCTGATAGAAGGGTTTGGCTATGGCGATTGAGAATCGGTATGATATCATAACCAGAATCAATGAATATTACGGCAAGATGAGCAAGGGACAGAAGGCGATTTCGGCTTTTATTTATGACCACTACGATCAGGCGGTGTTTATGACCGCGGCGAAGCTGGGCGATACGGTTGGAGTCAGCGAGTCCACGGTGGTGCGCTATGCCATGTTCATCGGCTACGACGGATATCCGGAATTTCAGAGAGATCTGGAGTACTGGGTGCAGAATAAGATCAATTCCGTGCAGAAAATCGGGGCGAAGTACGGTAAGAGCAGCCAGTCGGAGATCTTAAATTCTGTTTTGCAGGCGGATATCGAGAAAATACAGGATACGATACACAATCTGGATCCGACGGCTTTTGAGACGGCGGTGGATATCATTCTCTCGGCGAAGACAGTCTATATCATGGGGGTCAGGAGCTGTGAGCCGCTGGCGGATTTTTTGCAGTTTTATTTAAATATGGTACGGGGGAATGTGGTGCTCCTCCGTACCACAAGCGTTTCGGAAACCTTTGAGCAGATGATTCGCATTGACGAGCAGGATGCTTTCGTGGGCATCAGCTTTCCGCGGTATTCCATGAGAACCTTAAAGGCGATGGAGTTTGCGAACGACAGAAATGCCAAAGTGATCGCTGTGACGGATTCGGTGCATTCCCCGATGAACCTCTATTCTTCCTGCAATCTTTTTGCCAGAAGCGATATGGTTTCCATCGTGGATTCCCTGGTGGCGCCCCTTAGCATGATCAACGCGCTTGTGGTGGCGATGTGCTTAAAGCAGCCGGAGGAAGTGAAGGAGAATTTGAAGAATCTGGAAGAGGCCTGGAATAATTATCAGGTTTACCTGAATGATGAGATTAACTTTATAGATGAGGAGCCGATGTTAAATTATCCGCTCCGGAAAAGATCGGAAAAAGAACGATGAATATGGACAGGAATCAGGCGGTCGTGATCGGCGGCGGCGCTGCGGGGATGATGGCGGCGGCTGCGGCTGCAAAAAACGGGCGCCATGTTATTTTATTAGAGAAAAATGAAAAGCTTGGCAAAAAGATCTATATTACAGGCAAGGGACGCTGTAATGTGACCAATGCCTGTGAGCGGGACAAGTTTTTTGAAAATATTGTGAGCAATCCGAAGTTTCTCTACAGCGCCTACCACAAATTTGATAACAAGTGTTTGGAAAAGTTTTTGGAAGATAACGGATGTCACTTAAAGGAAGAGCGCGGAGAGAGGGTGTTTCCTGTCTCGGATCACGCGTCGGATGTGACGGCGGCCTTCGAGCGGTTTCTCAGGCAAAACGGGGTACAGGTGCGGCTGCACAGCGAGGTGAAGAAGATTGAGACGGACGGCGAAAAAATAACAGGTGTATTACTTTCGGATGGAAGCACGGTTCCCGCGGAATGCGTGATTGTGGCGACGGGAGGTCTGTCCTACCAGAGTACAGGCTCTACCGGGGACGGACACCGCATGGCGCAGGCGCTTGGGCATAAGGTGACGGAATGTGTGCCGGCGCTTGTATCTCTGGAAACGGAAGAGGACTGGTGTAAAAAATTACAGGGGTTATCTCTTAAGAACGTGTCCCTGACCATGAGCAGCGGCAAGAAAAAGCTGTATCAGGGATTCGGTGAGATGCTGTTTACCCACTACGGGGTGAGCGGTCCGTTGGTTCTGTCTGCCAGCAGCTTTTACGGGAAAAAGAAGGGCGCCGAAAAGGCGGTTCTGACAATTGACTTAAAGCCTGCGCTTTCGGAGGAGCAGCTTGATAAAAGAATTTTGAGGGACTTTGAGGAAAACAGGAACCGGCAGTTTAAAAATGCGCTGGGCGGCCTCTATCCGGCGAAGCTGATTTCTGTTATGATAGAGAGGTCGGGCATCGATCCGGAGAAGAAGGTGCATGAGGTAACCAGACAGGAAAGACGGCGGCTGGCGGAGCTGACAAAGGCTTTTACCCTGCAGGTGCGCGGGAAAAGGGGATTTGAGGAGGCAGTGATCACGCAGGGCGGTGTGTCGGTGAAGGAAGTCAATCCTTCCACAATGGAATCCAGACTGGTACGCGGACTTTATTTTGCCGGAGAGGTGCTGGATCTGGACGGTCTGACGGGAGGATTTAATTTGCAGATCGCCTGGTCTACGGGATATCTGGCAGGGATCAGTGCCACAGAAGCGGAAGGAGAAAAATAACACATGGGATTTAATGTTGCAATCGACGGACCCGCAGGAGCGGGCAAGAGTACAATCGCAAAGATGATAGCGGCGAAGCTGGGATATATTTATGTGGACACGGGCGCCATGTACCGGGCGATGGCGTTGTATCTGCTGCGGGAGAATGCGGCGCCGGAACAGATAGACGGGATATGTCAGGGGGCGGATATCACCATCGGCTATGAGAACGGCGAACAGGTGGTGTACTTAAACGGAGAAAACGTAAACGCCTATATCCGCACGGAGGAGGTCGGCAGGATGGCCTCTGTCAGCAGCCCGAATCCACGGGTGAGAAAAAAGCTGACGCAGTTGCAGCAGAAGCTGGCGGCGGATACGGACGTGGTGATGGACGGGCGTGATATCGGGACGTGCGTGCTGCCTGACGCGCAGGTGAAGGTGTATCTGACGGCGGACAGCCATGAGCGTGCAATGCGCCGCTATAAAGAGCTTACGGCGAAGGGCGAAAGCTGTGATTTAGAGACCATCGAGAAGGATATTATCGAGCGCGACAGGCAGGACATGACCAGAGAGATTTCTCCCTTAAAGCAGGCGGAGGACGCGGTACTGATTGATTCCTCCCACATGACGGTGGAAGAGGTGGCGGACGCTGTCATCGCACTCTGCCAGAGCGGGAAGCAGCTGTAAAAGGCGGCTTGTTATGGGTAGGATGCCGGAAGTTTTTGCACAGGAGAATGCGGGATGGCGGTATTTTCCGCATGAGGGAGGACATTCATGGAAGTCATTCTTGCGAAACACGCAGGGTTTTGTTTCGGGGTACAGCGGGCGGTGGACACTGTTTATCAGCAGATAGAGCAGAGTGAAAAAGAGGGGCGGCCGATCTATACCTTCGGACCGATCATACATAATGAGGAAGTGGTGGACGATCTGCAAAGACGGGGTGTGCGCGTGCTGGATTCTCTCGCGGATGCGGGGGAAGTGCCCGAAGAGGAGCGGGGTACGGTGATCATCCGTTCCCACGGGGTGGAAAAAATTGTCTGTGAAAGCCTGAAAGAACTCGGATTTGAGGTGGTGGACGCCACCTGTCCCTTTGTGAAACGGATTCATAATATCGTGGAGAAGGAGAGCGCGGCGGGCAAAAGCATCGTGATTGTCGGGAACGCGGGACACCCGGAAGTGGAGGGAATCAAGGGATGGTCAGAGTCCCCCACATATATCGTCGGGTCTGCGGAAGAGGCCGAAAATCTGGCGTGCGGGCCGGAGGAAAAGCTGTGCATCGTTTCTCAAACGACATATAACTACAAGAAATTTCAATATGTGGTTGAAATTTTTGCGCAAAGAGGTTACAATGGTAGTGTTGTGAATACTGTATGTAACGCTACGGAAGTGCGACAGGCCGAGGCCAGAGAACTTGCGGCTCGGGTTGATGTAATGATTGTAATAGGTGGGAATCATAGTTCTAACACAAGGAAACTCTATGAGATTTGCAGGCAGGAGTGCCGGATGACCTACTATATACAGACACTCGGCGATCTGCATTTACAATTACCTGAAACTGTCCGACTGGTGGGTATTACAGCAGGGGCTTCGACCCCAAACAATATTATCGAGGAGGTTCAAAATTATGTCAGAATTAACTTTTGAACAAATGTTAGAGGATTCTTTAAAAACAATACACACAGGAGAGGTTGTTGAAGGTACCGTTATCGATGTAAAGCCGGAAGAGATTATTCTCAACATCGGATATAAGTCAGATGGCGTTTTGACTAGAAATGAATATACAAACGAACCCAATGTAGATTTGACAACCATTGCAAAGC
Organism: uncultured Lachnospiraceae bacterium; assembly: GCA_949051815.1. Taxonomy (GTDB): domain Bacteria; phylum Bacillota; class Clostridia; order Lachnospirales; family Lachnospiraceae; genus UBA3282. The sequence goes on along the minus strand of CARQVR010000015.1, from coordinate 19,128 downwards.
CCGGAGACACCATGGAGGTGAAGGTGCTCAAGGTAAACGACGGTGAGGGACAGGTTCTCCTCACATACAAGCGTCTTGCGGCTGACAGAGGGAACAAGCGCATTGAGGAGGCTTACGAGAACAGAGAAGTGCTCACGGCTAAGGTGGCACAGGTACTGGACGGCGGTTTGAGCGTTGTTGTGGAGGAAGTGAGAATCTTTATCCCGGCAAGTCTCGTATCCGATACTTATGAGAAAGATCTGAACAAGTACGCGGGTCAGGAGATCAAGTTCGTGATCAGCGAGTACAATCCTAAGAGAAGAAGATATATCGGCGACAGAAAGCAGTTGATCCTTGAGGAGAAGGCAGAAATGCAGAAGAAGCTCTTCGAGACGATTAAGATCGGCGATACCGTGGAAGGCACAGTTAAGAATGTGACCGATTTCGGCGCATTTATTGATCTGGGCGGCTGCGACGGTCTGCTTCACATTTCTGAGATGTCCTGGGGCAGAGTGGAGAATCCCAAGAAGGTATTTAAGGTTGGCGATGTGGTGAAGGTGCTGATCAAGGATATCTCCGGCACGAAGATTGCTTTAAGCCTTAAGTTTGAGGATCAGAATCCCTGGAAGGATGCGGCAAGCAAGTACGCGGTGGGCACAGAAGTGACCGGTAAGGTAGCGCGTATGACCGATTTCGGCGCATTTATCGAGTTGGAGCCGGGCATTGACGCCCTGCTTCATGTGTCCCAGATCTCCAAGGAACATATTGACAAGCCCTCCGATGTACTTAAGAGCGGTGAGGAAGTGACCGCGAAAGTTGTTGATTTCAACGAGGCGGACAAGAAGATCAGCCTGAGCATTAAGGCGATGTTCGCGCCTGAGCCTAAGGCTGAGAAAGTGGAAGATGAAGACGTTGTATCTGTAGATATCGACGCGGTGATCGCGGAGGAGAACGAAAACGCAGAGTAGACGTTTTAGAGGATTGCATTTTTAAAGGCTTCAATATCATAACAAATAAGGGCGGTGGGAATCCATGGCATATGACTATGAATACTTTAAGAAAGCGGTTTATGACCTTACGAAAATTGACTTGAATGCTTACAAGGAAAAGCAGATGAAGCGCCGGATCGATACGTTGATCTCCAAGAACAAGGTAGTCGGATATGACAATTACATTTCCGTGCTTAAGAGCGACAATGCCAGATTTGAGGAGTTTGTCAATTATCTGACCATTAACGTGTCTGAGTTTTACAGAAACGTGGATCAGTGGCAGCTTTTGGACAAAGATATTTTCCCGGAGCTGATTCAGCGTTACGGTAAGAATCTAAAGATATGGAGTGCGGCATGTTCAACGGGCGATGAGCCGTATTCCCTGGTGATGGCATTATCCAGACATCTGCCGCTCAATCAGATTAAGATTTATGCGACGGATCTGGATAAACAGGTGATAGAGAAAGCGAAGATGGGACTCTATGCGGAAAAGAGCATAGCGGGTGTGCCGGCGGATCTGAAAAAGAAGTTTTTCACGAAGGTCGGTCCCTCCTATCAGATTTCGGAAGAAGTCAAGAGCAGAGTGGAATTTAAGGAACATAATCTGTTAAAGGATAATTATCCGTCGGATTATCATTTGATTGTGTGCAGGAATGTGCTGATCTACTTTACCGAGGAAGCGAAGGATGAAGTGTTCCGCAAGTTCCAGAAGAGCCTTAAGCCCGGCGGTTATCTGTTCATAGGCAGTACCGAGCAGATCATCAACCACAGGGATGTGGGATTTGAGCGGAAGAACTCGTTCTTCTATCAGAGACCAATGTGAGTTTATAAATTGAAGTGGGCAGCGATTCGTCGCTGCCCTTCGCTATGTCTGAATATACATCCGGAAGTCCGGGATTTAGATTGAAAAATCATGCTGATGCACTGATTTTTTCAACGTCTAAGCTCTGCTTAGACAGCAATTATGAGTCAGAGCCTCAAAATTGCCCTGATCGCAGATGAGAAATCGCCTGCGCGAATTTCTCATCGCGTGTCATCGCAGTAAACTGCTCTGATATGGAGGATTAGTATGTCTTTGCCATTTTTCCCAATAGATACTGTGCGTAGCGGGAGAAGAGTTCCCTGTCTGTTTTGCGCTCGTCGGTGAGCTCGAAGAACAGTTCATGGCTTTTATAGTCCCGCTTGAAGAACGGCTCTGCCACAATATCCCATTGGGGGAGGAAGCGTCCGTATTTCCGCGTGTAGCAGGTGGCGGCAGTCGCCTGTGTGCGGTGCGCCGGATCCACGAAGGAGGATACCGATTTGTGCAGGGCGATATCTTCTTCCGGCAGATAATAGTAGTCTTTATAGCTGGCATAGAAATATTTCATTTCTTCCTCGTAGAGCGGCACTTTCAGAATGCCCTCGTCCTTTTCCCCGCTGAAATAACAGCCGTTCGCCAGATTGGAGAGCGAAAAGGGAAGAGGTGTGGGCAGTGTCAGCTTCATCAGCAGCTCCTGCTTTTCCTGACCATGATAGTCAATATAGCTGTTTGCCTGCACCTTTTTTGCGCGGATATTCCCGTTAAAAAGATCATAGAATGCCAGAAGGGGAAGGAGCTGCAGCATACCCTGTATATCGTCGCTGTTATGCAAAAGCAACAGGCGGCGCGCTTCCGGAGACGGATTTTCTATATAGTTTCTGTATACTTCGATCAGTTCACCGCCGTGAAAACGGTCTTCCCTGTGAATGCCAAGAAGCGTCTCCAGCGTTTTCTGCTTGCAGTTGGGCACATGGAGAAATGCTTTGTAGGGAGAGATGCGCTTATACAGGTCGATTCCCTCAAAATTATCAAAAGTATGCGGCAGTTTATGCTGTTCGCATTTCTGCAAGAGATAGGGCAGATCGAAATTGTTGCCGTTAAAGTGAACCAGATGGGTGAAGGAGGCGGCATAGTCGAAGAAAGCGTTCAGCGATGTGCTTTCCTCCGCAGGATTTTCGCAAAACCACTGTCTGATCTGCCAGTTTCCGTCCGCAAAAAACGCTGTCCCGATGAGATAGAGGGAAGAACTTTTCGCGGTAAAGCCCGTGGTTTCAATATCTATAAACAGAAATTGCTCCAGAGGAGCGATGCGCGCCAAAGGATAGCTGATTGTAAAAGATTCCAGGGTATGATTTTCTATTTGCATGATTTCCTCCGCATAAATGACTGACATATATCTGAGGATAGTTTAGCATATTTTTTGAATTAGCAGTAGTTTTTTTCGTCGAAAAATAGTATATTTATAATAGCGGTTCCACCGGAGTTAAGGTGTGGACTGAATGTGAAAGGAGCAGGGTTACAGGTATGGCTAAATTAACATTTAACGGCGGCATACATCCCTACGATGGAAAGGATCTGTCAAAGGATAAGCCCATTAAGGCGGTGCTGCCCAAGGGAGATCTGGTTTACCCGTTGTCCCAGCATATCGGCGCGCCTGCAAAACCTATTGTGGAGAAGGGTGACAGGGTTTTGACGGGGCAGAAGATTGCGGAGGCGGGAGGCTTTGTTTCCGCGCCTGTTTATGCCACGGTATCGGGTACGGTGAAAGCGATTGAGCCGAGACGTGTGGTCACGGGCGACAGTGTGATGAGCATTATCATCGAAAATGACGGACTGTACGAGGAAGTGGAGTATCCGAAACGGAAACCTCTCGAGGAGATGACGAGAGAGGAGATTATCGAGTGTGTGAAGGAGGCGGGTATCGTCGGTATGGGCGGTGCGGGCTTTCCTACGTTTATCAAACTTTCCCCCAAGGAGCCGGAGAAAATTGATATAGTGATTGCAAACTGTGCGGAGTGTGAGCCTTATCTGACGTCCGATTACCGCAGGATGCTGGAGGAGCCGGAGAAGCTGGTGGGAGGCTTAAAGGTTTCTTTGAAGCTGTTTGAGAATGCAAGAGGTATTCTGGCTGTGGAGGACAATAAGCCGGATTGTATAGAACTTTTGAAAAATCTGACAAAAGACGAGCCGCGTATCAGTGTGAAGGCGCTGAAAACCAAATATCCGCAGGGCGCGGAGCGGCAGATTATTTACGCGGCCACAGGAAGAGCCATCAATTCTTCCATGCTTCCCGCAGATGCGGGCTGTGTGGTGAACAATGTGGATACGGTGGTTGCAATTTACCATGCGGTGATCGAGGGAAAGCCGCTGATGAACCGTATCGTCACGGTGACCGGGGACGCCATTGCAGACCCGCGTAACTTTATCGTGCGGATCGGCACAAATTACCATGAGCTGGTGGAGGAAGCGGGCGGCTTTAAGCAGGAGCCTGTGAAGATTGTCTCTGGCGGGCCGATGATGGGATTTGCCCTCTTCGGGCTGGATGTGCCCACGACCAAGACAGCTTCCGCGCTTCTTTGTCTCACGGAGGATGAGGTGTCCCGCATGGAGCCTTCCGCCTGCATCAACTGCGGCCGCTGTGTGGAGGTATGTCCCGGGCGCGTGGTTCCAAGACTTTTGGCGGATTATGCAGAGCACTATGATGAGGAGGCGTTCCTTTCCCATGAAGGCATGGAATGCTGTGAGTGCGGCTGCTGCAGTTTCGTGTGTCCGGCGAAGAGACCGCTGACGCAGACCATCAAATCCATGCGCAAGATGCAGCTTGCAAAGAAGAAGAAATAGTGGAAATAAGAATAAAGAATATGATTCAAGACTGAAATAGAATCTTTTTCGGAACTGAAAAGTTCCGAAGAAAGGAGCATAGACTGTAGAGATGAGTGAATTAATGAAAGTGTCATCCAACCCTCATGTCAGATCGAAGTCCACCACAAGCAGTATCATGCTGACCGTGGTGATCGCCCTTCTTCCGGCGGCTGGATTTGGCATTTATAACTTCGGGCCAAAGGCGCTGCTGCTGATTCTGGTGACGGTGGCATCCACGGTGGCGACGGAGTTTGCGTTTGAGAAGTTATGCAGGAAAAAAATAACCGTCGGAGATTATTCCGCGGTGGTGACGGGACTGCTTCTGGCATTGAATCTGCCTGTGTCCGCGCCATGGTGGATCGGCGTGGTGGGCGGTGTGTTCGCCATTCTGGTAGTGAAGATGCTGTTTGGCGGTCTGGGACAGAACTTTATGAATCCGGCACTGGGCGCGCGGTGTTTTCTGCTGATTTCCTTTACGTCCATCATGACGAATTTTGACTGTGACGCGTACACGGGGGCGACGCCCCTTGCCGCTTTAAAGAGCGGAGAGTCCGTCAATATTCTGGATATGGTGATCGGCCGCACGGCGGGTACCATCGGTGAGACGTCCATGATCGCCATTGTGGTCGGAGCCTGTATTCTGATTTTATTCGGAATCATCGACCTTCGGATTCCGGGCACATATATTGTGACGCTGGCAGTTTTTGTGACGCTGTTCGGCGGCAGAGGCTTTAACTGGCCTTACATATCCGCCCATCTTTCCGGCGGTGGTCTGATGCTCGGCGCGTTCTTTATGGCGACGGACTATGTGACCAGGCCGATCACGAAACGGGGACAGTATGTGTTCGGCTTTTTGCTGGGCATTCTGACAGGAATTTTCCGTATTTTCGGCCCCTCCGCGGAGGGAGTGTCTTACGCGATCATTATCGGCAACCTCCTGGTGCCGCTGATTGAGAAGGTCACTCTTCCGAAAGCATTTGGTAAAGGAGGAGAGAAGGCATGAAAGAAATGATGAAAAATACAGGGATTCTGCTGGCGATCACACTGATAGCAGGTCTTCTTCTCGGACTGGTTTATCAGGTGACGAAAGAACCAATTGCCGAGCAGGAAGCGAAGGCGAAGCAGGAGGCGTGTCAGGAAGTGTTTGCAGACGCGGCTTCCTTTGAGGCGGTGGAGCTTGCAGCGGTGGATGAGAGCGCGTGGAGCAGTGAGGGCTATGGACAGGAGAGTGTGGACGAAGTGATGGCGGCTCTTGACAGTGCGGGAAGCACGCTCGGCTATGTGATCACGGTGACCACAAAGGGAGGCTACGGCGGGGACATCCGGTTTACGATAGGCGTTCGTGAGGATGGCACCGTAAACGGCATTTCCTTACTTTCCATATCGGAAACGGCCGGACTCGGTATGCGGGCTGAGGAAGTTTTGAAGCCGCAGTTTGCCGGGAAAAACGTGGAGAAGTTTGCTTACAGCAAGAGTGGTGCGACGGCGGACAATGAGATTGACGCCATTTCCGGCGCGACCATAACGACAAATGCGGTGACCAATGGAGTCAACGCTGGATTATACTATTTCCAGACGGTATTGGGAGGAGGTAGTGCAAATGAATAGTGCAAAGGAACGTCTTGTAAACGGTATTGTAAAGGAGAATCCGACCTTTGTCCTGATGCTGGGTATGTGTCCCACGCTTGCGGTGACAACTTCGGCAGTTAACGGCCTGGGCATGGGACTGACGACGATGGTGGTGCTTGCGCTTAGTAACGTCTTCATTTCCCTCTTGCGGAATATCATACCTGATAAGGTGAGGATTCCGGCGTTTATTGTCATTATTGCCTCTTTTGTGACGATGGTGGAGCTGCTTTTGCAGGGATTTATTCCTTTCCTCTACGACGCGCTCGGCATCTACATTCCGCTGATTGTGGTAAACTGTATTATCCTCGGGCGTGCGGAGGCGTATGCTTACAAAAACCCCGTGATTCCGTCTCTGTTTGACGGCATCGGCATGGGACTCGGCTTTTCCGTGGCGCTGACCTGCATCGGAGCGGTGAGAGAACTGCTCGGAGCGGGCGAGATCTTCGGCATTCATGTGATGCCGGAAAGCTTCGTGCCGGTGAGCATCTTTATCATGGCGCCGGGAGCATTTTTCGTGCTGGCGCTTTTGACGGCGGTTCAGAATAAGGTGAAGATCGCCGGAGAGCGGAAAGGAAAAGATATGTCAAAGATTCAGTCCGGCTGCGGAAGCGACTGCATGAACTGTGCGGATACGGGCTGTGCCAAACGTCTGATTGACGATAAAAAGGAAACAGCGGGAGAGGAGGTAAAGAAGAATGATTAAAGAATTGTTGGTAATTTTGATTGCATCCTCTCTGGTCAATAATGTGGTTTTAAGCCAGTTTCTGGGGCTGTGTCCCTTCCTTGGCGTGTCCAGGAAGACCGGGACGGCAACGGGTATGGGCGTGGCGGTTATCTTTGTCATTACGTTAGCCTCGGCGGTGGCGGGAGCGATCTACCAGTTTATCCTGCTTCCCTTCGATATCGCCTATTTACAGACCATCGTGTTTATTCTGGTTATAGCGGCGCTGGTGCAGTTTGTGGAAATGTTTCTGAAAAAGTTTATTCCGGGGCTGTATCAGTCGCTTGGCGTGTACCTGCCTCTGATCACGACCAACTGCGCGGTGCTCGGTGTGGCGCTTACCAACGTGCAGAAGAACTACGGGATACTGACGGGCGTGGTCAATGGCTTTGCGACGGCGGCAGGATTCACTATTTCCATTATTATTCTGGCGGGAATCCGGGAGAAGATGGCTTACAACGATATACCGGAATCTTTTCAGGGGATGCCGATTGTGCTGGTGACGGCGGGACTGATGGCGATTGCGTTCTGCGGATTTTCCGGATTACTCTAAGGGGGTCGAAGGTATGGACATAGCGGGAATTTTGATGGCTACGGGGATCGTGGGGGCGGTGGGCCTGTTTGTGGGCCTGTTCCTCGGCGTGGCCGGTATCAAGTTTAAGGTAGATGTGGATGAGAGGGAGGAGGCCATTTTGGGCGTACTCCCCGGTAATAACTGCGGCGGCTGCGGCTATGCGGGCTGTTCCGGTCTGGCGGCCGCCATTGTGAAAGGGGAGGCGCCGACAAACGCCTGCCCTGTGGGCGGCGACAAGGTAGGCGCGCAGGTGTCGCAGATCATGGGCGTGGAGGCCGGTGAGAGCGTGCGCATGACAGCCTTTGTAAAATGCCGCGGAGATAAGGAGCGCACACGCGTGGATTATGACTACACGGGTATTGAGGACTGCGCTATGGTGGCTTTCGTGCCAAACGGCGGACCGAAATCCTGTAATGACGGGTGTCTCGGGTTCGGAAGCTGCGTGAAAGCGTGTCCCTTTGACGCCATTCATGTGGTAAACGGTGTGGCCGTGGTAGACAAGGAAGCATGTAAGGCGTGCGGCAAGTGTGTGGCGGCCTGTCCGAAGCATCTGATCGAGCTGATTCCTTATGACGCGAAGCATGTGGTGGCCTGCAGCTCCAGGGAGAAAGGGCCTGTGACCATGAAAGCCTGCGACGTGGGTTGTATTGCATGTCAGCTCTGTAAGAGGAACTGTCCGGCGGACGCGATTGTGATTGAGGATTTCCATGCGATTATCGATCAGGAGAAATGTACCGGGTGCGGGACGTGTAAGGAGAAGTGCCCGAAGAAAGTAATTGTATAAAAACGCGAAAAGTACTTCTAAAGACGTTTCGCCATAGGACGAAACGCCAAGAAGTACTAAGTTTCGCGTAGGAGAATGCCCAAAATACGGGCATTCTCCGTGAATGGTTTACGTGGTTGAAGTTTCATGCGAAAAGTACTTCTAAAGCTCAGCAGCAAAGGCTGCTTCGCCAAGAAGTACTAAGTTTCGCGTAGGAGAATGCCCCAAGTGAGGGCATTCTCCGCATGGAATAAAAAACAGGGAGAACGGGAACATGGAAGGACAGTTGAAAAGCGGGACGGTTCTCACTTCTGAGAGCGGAAGCCGGTATACGGTGAAACAACTGCTTGGCGCTGGCGGGCAGGGGGAAGTGTATTCGGTGGAGTCCGAAAATAAGCTGTATGCTTTGAAATGGTATTATAAAAATACCGCCACCAAAAACCAGAAGGATATTCTGGATAATCTGATTCAGAGCGGTGCGCCGGACGCGTCTTTCCTGTGGCCGCAGGACATGATTTTCAGGGCATACGGGGAATCCTTTGGCTATATTATGCCGCTTCGCCCGAAGAATTACAGAAGCATTGTGGATATGATGAAGAGAAAGGCGGAACCTTCCTTTTACTGTCTGTGCAGGGCCGCCTATTATCTGACCAGAGGATACCACGCGCTGCATGGAAAGGGTTACAGCTACCGCGATATTTCCTTTGGCAATGTCTTTTTTGATCCGGATACGGGCGATGTGCTGATCTGTGACAACGATAACGTTTCTTATAACGGGGCGAAAACCGGTGTGTACGGTACGCCCCGGTTTATGGCACCCGAGATTGTGACGGGAAAAGCAAAGCCTTCACGGAATACCGATCTCTTTTCGCTGGCGGTGCTGCTTTTTTATATGTTTATGTTAAACCACCCTCTGGAGGGCAGGAGGGAGGCCAGAATCAAATGTATGGATATTCATGCCATGAATATGCTGTATGGGACAGATCCGCTGTTTATCTTTGATCCGGACAACAATGACAACCGGCCGCTTGCCGGGTATCAGGACAATGCCCTCATTTTCTGGGATCTGTATCCGCAGCAATTGCGGGATCTGTTTATCACATCTTTTACCGTGGGCCTTGGACAGCCTAACCGCCGGATTACCGAGGGCAAGTGGATGGAGACCTTTGCAAATCTTATGTCCGGCATTATGCTCTGCCAGAACTGCGGCAGCGAGGTGTTCTACGATGCGCAGAAGGAAGAAAACGGTGTCGCGCACACTTGCTGGGGATGCCAGAAGGCAGTAACCGTTCCGCCCAAAATCGTGATCGGCAAGAGCGTTGTGCTGCTGATGTCTAATACGAAACTGTATCAACACCACATCGAGGGAAATTATGATATGGAGACGAAGGTGGGTGAGGTGGTACCAAATCCCAACAACCCGAAACTGTGGGGGATCAAAAATTTGTCCGGAGGTAACTGGACATACATGAAGGCGGACGGCACGCAGGTTCCCGTACCGCAGGGCCGTTCGGCGGCGATTGTTAAGGATTCGAAGATCGATTTCGGGCAACTGACAGGAGAATTTCATGGAGGGGCATGACGACTGGTATGGAAGACGATAAGGTTTTGGCGGGCCTGATACAGGACTATCCCGGTGCGCTTTCTGACAGAAAGAAGCTGCAGGCCCTTCTTCTGGATATGTTTCCGCAGGACAGGCGCAAGAGAAATCTTCTGATGATTGTATATGACGACGGCATTGTGGGTGAACTTCGAGGCCTTGCGCAGATAGACAAAATGACGCTGCACCGGTTTGTCAGATCCATTGAGCTGGGATATGATATCCGGACGAAGAGCGCGGAGGCCGCTGTTATGGCTTGGATAAGGGCGTTTGGGCTGTCCACGGAAGAGAAAGAGGAACAAAAGGAAGAAACCGATCGGGCTGTCGGCGGACAGGAATTGTTTCCGTCCGTGAAAAAAGAGTGGGAACCTTGTGAGAGCGACAGTCTGTATGAATATGAGGAGACCCCGAGGGGGCTCAGGATTTTGAAATATGTGGATTTCGATGAACCGGTGGTGGTGATTCCCAATGTCATAGAAGGGAAAAAGGTGATTGCCGTCGGCAATTATGCCTTTAAAGGGTGTGTCGGCATCGGGAAGGTTATTGTTTCCGAGGGAATTGAGATTCTGGGAAACGGCGTATTTTTAAATTGCCGGGGTTTACAGGAAGTATCTCTTCCCACATCGCTGCGGGGGATTGGCAGCACGGATGCAACAGGCTGTCCAAAGATTTTAGGCAGCGAGATCAAATACGAGGGCGCTTTTGAATACAGTGGTCTGGAGGAGATCAGAGTGCCGGACAGCGTGAAATATATCGGAGAAAACAGTTTTGCCGGTTGTGGCCGGTTGAAACGTGCGGTGCTGCCGGACAAACTGAGGGAAATAAAAGAGAACACATTCCGCTGGTGTAAAAGTCTTCGGGAAGTTGTGTTTCCACGGGAGCTTGATGTGGTACGGGTATCGGCCTTTGAGGGATGCGGCGTGCTGCAAAGAGTCGATCTTCCGGAAGGGGCAGCAAGTATTGAAGAGGGCGCTTTTGCAGGCTGTAAAAGTCTGGAAAGCATTTATATACCGGATTCTGTTACAGAAATCGGCGGCGGAAAAGGGACAGGCTTTTTGAAAACATTCGGGGAGCCGGACGAGCGGCATGAGAATTTTACAATCCGCTGTCATATCGGTTCTTATGCGATGCAGTATGCCAGAACATGGCAGATCAGATGCGTGAAGGAGGAATGAGTATGGGAGAAATGAAAAGACCGGGAGGAGAGCTGGCGAGCAGGCCGCTTCATTTTTTCTGGATTGTGGATTGTTCCGGTTCCATGTACGGGGAGAAGATCGGCACGGTAAATCATGCCATCCAGTCCACCATACCGGAGATGGTGTCGGCGGCGGAAAATAATCCGAACGCACAATTGATGATCCGTACATTGAAATTTTCAACCGGGGCGTCATGGGTGACAGGCAACCCGGTTAAAGTGGAAGATTTTGCATGGGATGATCTGGAGGCCGCAGGGGTGACCGATCTGGGAAAGGCTTTTGAACTTCTGGCAGCGCAGCTTACGATTCCGCCGATGTCAGACAGGGCGCTTCCGCCCGTACTTGTTCTTTTGTCCGACGGACAGCCTACGGACGACTATAAAAAGGCGCTGGCGGAGCTAAAGAGGCTCCCCTGGGGAAAGAAGGCGGTCAAGATCGCTATTTCTATCGGTCAGGACGCGGACGACACCGTTTTAGAAGAATTTACGGGAAATAAGGAACTGGTGCTGCAGGCCAACAATGCGGCTGCCCTCACCAAAATGATTAAATGGGCGTCCACGGCTGCTTCTCTGGTTTCTGCGCCTGCAAGCATCGCGGCGGATGCAGCGGGACAGGACGGGGACGCGCCGGTTATTGTGGATATGGGCGGCAGGCTTCCCGATCTGGACGATATTCAGGAAGGGGATGTCTGGTAGCCGTGTGAGAAGTACTTGATGGAAAGGGTGCGGCATATGATGCGAAGCGTATTCGGCGCGTCCGTACAGGGCGCATCCCATATACGAAACGGAAGGGAGTGTCAGGACAGCCTGAAAAAGGTGATAAAGGATTCAGGCGCGGTGATTCTTTCGGTGGCGGACGGACATGGCAGCGATTCCTGTCCTTACAGCAAGACCGGTTCCTTTGCGGCGGTCAATGTATTTTGTAAAATCATGGGCGACTATCTGGACACTTATGCAGACCAGCAGGAAATGCTCTTCACCTTCTTAAAACGGGAGGGCGATACCAAGATCGCGCAGGAGATAGACGCAGAGTGGAAACGGAGAATCCTGCGGCTTCACACCAGATGTAAGCGGGAAATGCCTCTTGATGAAAACCGGAACAAGGACAAAGGAGCGGTTTATAAACTGTATGGGAGCACGCTGCTTGGACTTGTTATGACGGAGGATTTTCTCTTTGCTTTCCAGCTTGGGGACGGGGATATCGTGAAGGTGTCGGAAAACGGGGTGTACCCTGTGATAGAGGCGGATAAAATTCTCGGCACAGAGACCCACTCGCTCAGTAAGTCAGAATCGTGGAAGAAAGCCATCACACGAATCCGGAGGCGGGAAGAAAACGAACAATTGCCCGCTATGTACATGCTTTCCTCGGACGGGCTTTCCAACAGTTATAAAAATGACGAGGCATTTCAGAAGACCTGTATGGATTATTATGCTCTTCTGAAAGAGCACGGTGTGAAAGCCGTGTCTGCTCGGTTGAAAACATGGCTGCAGGAGACAAGTGAGATGGGGAGCGGCGACGATATCACGGCGCTGTTTGCCTATGAGACAGCGCAGGTCCTGCATTCCGGGGCTTCTGCCGGGGACTGACGGAAGAGGAAATGATGCAGGCATCGCAGTTTGAATGTTTCGGGATTTTTGAAAGGAGCGGAGGCGGTAGAGATGGAAGCGCGAATTGCCCTGTGCAAATGCAGAGAAGGAAAAAACATATATGGCGTCCGTTTCGAGAAAATGGAGAACGGATGGAAATATACATGGGCGTTTCCTGTAAAAGAGGCGTCCGCGAAAAGAGAGCATTACGATGAGACGAAGATTGTGGGACAGATTTTTCCCGACGGCGAATATCCGGGCTGTCCTTACTGCAAGACGAAGGATTTTGTGGTCTGTAACTGCGGGAAACTAAACTGTCATAACGGAAACGATATGCATTTTACATGTAACTGGTGCGGGCTGTCAGGGACGCTTGGCAGCTATGACGGGGCGGGGTTCGGCTCCGGCGGGGATATATAATATTTCTCAGTATGCTGACGACGCAGAATCCGGTTTTTGATGATTGATGGTGATTGGGAAAGGAGAACAGAATGCAGACAGTGAGACTGGGCAAGACAGGGATTGAGACAAATAAGAACGCATTCGGCGCGCTGCCGATTCAGCGGATTCCGGATGAGGCGGCGGTAATGCTTTTGAGGAAAGCATATGAGAACGGCATGACCTTCTTTGATACGGCCAGAATGTATTCGGACAGCGAACACAAGGTAGGGCTTGCCTTTGAGGGGATGCGGGAGAAGGTGGTAATCGCCACGAAAACGGGAGCGCAGAACGCGGAGGGATTCTGGAAGGATTTAGAGACCAGCCTTACCAACCTGAAAACGGATTATATTGATATTTACCAGTTCCACAATCCGGCTTTCTGCCCAAAGCCCGGGGATGAGAGCGGATTGTATGACGCGGCTTTGCAGGCGAAAGCGCAGGGGAAGATCCGGCATATCGGCATTACAAACCATCGTCTGGCGGTGGCGCACGAGGCCATTGACAGCGGCCTCTATGAGACATTGCAGTTTCCGTTCTGCTATCTGGCGACGGACAAGGATATCGAACTGGTGGAGAAGTGTAAGGCGGCGGACATGGGATTTATCGCCATGAAAGCCCTTTCCGGCGGCCTGATCACAAACTCTGCGGCTGCTTACGCGTATCTGGCGCAGTATGACAACGTGCTGCCTATCTGGGGTGTGCAGAGGGAGGCAGAACTTGACGAATTTCTCTCTTACATAGACAATCCGCCGGTCATGACGGAAGAGATCAAGGCGTTGATTGACAAGGACAGGGCGGAGCTTTTAGGTGAGTTTTGCAGGGGCTGCGGTTACTGTATGCCGTGTCCGGCAGGAATTGAGATCAGCATGTGTGCAAGGATGTCCCTGATGATCCGCCGCGCGCCCTCAGCGGACTATCTGGGGGAGGTATGGCAGGAGAAAATGGGAAAGATCGAAGCATGCCTGCACTGTGGACAGTGTAAGGGCAGATGCCCCTACAGTCTGGACACGCCGTCGCTTCTTGCGAAAAATCTGGAGGATTACAGGAACGTGCTGGCAGGGAAGGTGACAGTGTAGAAAAGGCGGCGGCATGAGAAAAATGAGCAGGATATTCATATGGATATGTTTCCTTACGCTTCTTGCTGGTTTTGAAGCATCGGCGCAGGGACCGCGTGAAATGATAGCGGATGGGACAGAGGCTGCGGAGACTTTGGAAGAAAGCTTTCGGGCGGTGCTTTTGGGAAACGAGGCCTTTGTGTGCGCTGAAAAATGGAGTCAACATAAGAAAGTAAATGCTACAAATCTCACAGAGCTGTTTCTGGATGATGCCGACGACGAAGAGGATGGCAGCATGACAGCGGTTGCGGACAAATTTGCTGTTTTAGATTTGGATGGCGATGGGGAAAAGGAAGTCATACTCTGGATCGTAGTGGATGATGCGCTGGATTATGGATTTGAGATTCTGCGATATCAGGAAGGAACGGTACTTGGGTATACGCTGGGTTACAGAGAGTTTATGCAGTTGAAATCAGACGGAACTTTCATTTGTGCGGGCGGGGCTGCAGATTGGGGAATCGCAAAACTGCGCTTTTCAGAAGATGCCTGCCTGACTGATAGACTGTATTGCGTGGAGTCCCGTTACAATTCCGGACACAAATTGGAGATACAGTATCTGGCGGACGGCGAACCGTATTCAGCAGAAGAATTTGATGAAGATGTGCGCCGTCAGGACGCAAAAAGTGATGCCGTATGGTATGACCTGACAGAAGAAAATATAGAAGATGCCTTTGAACAATGAAGAGGACGGAAAAAATTAAAAAGCGTACCATAATAATGATATTGCTGGTTGGTTTGCCATCATTGCTGGCTGCGATGATGGCGGGCCTTCTTTTTATGCCCTTTATCAAAATGGGGCTGCATCTGGACTTTTCGCAGGCTTACCGCCATGTGGAGGCGGCAGACCGGATCAGATTTTGGGATAGCTGGAGTGGAAAGGTTTACATAAGATATCCTTTGGGTCTGCGTCCCATCGAAAAGCGGGAGGAAGTTCCGGAGCAGAAGAAGCCGTCGCTTTTCTGGCTGGAGACGGATGTTTATGACGTTGCGGCGTCCGGTGATCTGGCGGCATGGTATGACAGGGAAGAGAACAAGATTTTTCTTGGGAGTGTGGACGGTGAGGTTTGGGAGGCTTTTGACGCAGCGTACGAGGGAAAGGAACTTGCGTTTTCGCCGGACGGAAGGTATCTGCTCGTTTATGAGATCGAGTATGGCGTGTACGGTGGGTATTCTTCGGATGAAGAATGCTGCTATTACCGGGTGATTGATTTGGAGTCCGGTGCATGGTATCCGGTTTATTCTGGGTATCGGGAGTGGTTTCGGGTGTATTGGGAGGAGGAATAGGAATAAAAATTTTTGTAACTTTTTATGAGGTTGTATTTTCTTAAGTCAGTATGTAAAATAAGATCGTATGAAGTTTTAAAAGACGGACATTTTCCGTATGGGAGCAGGAAAAGGAGTGAGGTGTTTGATGAAGGAGACTGCGGTATCATAGCAATGGCTATGACATTTCAAATTTAAATTGTGATAGCCATTGCGTTTCCTAAAGTAAACGATTAGGAGGCGGCTATGAGCTATAAACGGGCGGACGATATTCTGCCGGAAAATATTCTTGAGATCCTGCAGACGTATGTGAGCGGTGAGGCGATCTATGTGCCTAAGAAAAAGGAATGCAGAAGAAGATGGGGGTCTTCAACGGGTGTGAATGAGAAGCTGCGGGTCAGAAACGAACAGATTTTTGACCAGCACCAGAAGGGCATTTCCACGAAAGAACTGGCGCAGCGGTATTATCTGACAGAAAAGAGCATACAGAGGATTCTCAGGGAAATGCAAGTGACACCTCCTATGGAGCAATATGGATTCGATTAGGAGGGAATACAATTGAATAGGGAAAATAAAAGAAAGACATTTGAAAAGGGATATTACAAAAATCATGCCTGTAATGAAAGCTTTGTGTGCAAGGTATGCGGGCGTCAGGTGGTGCCGGACGGCGCGGGCAGCAGACACAGAAATCACTGCCCCAACTGCCTGACAAGTCTGCATGTGGACGAAGAGCCGGGTGACCGTGCCTCAGACTGCGGCGGTTATATGGAGCCTGTGGCGGTCTGGGTCAGAAAAAACGGGGAGTGGGCGATCATACATCGGTGCCGACAGTGCGGTGAAATGAGCTCAAACCGGATTGCGGCGGACGATAATCCCATGAAGCTGATGTCCATTGCAATGAAACCGCTTACGTCATCGCCGTTTCCGATTGAACGGATCGAGGAAATGACGAGGCTGATGGGCGGTGCGGGCAGTATATCCTGAAATCGGGGAGCGTGACATTTCACGCTCCTCTTTTCCGTTACTTGAGATTTTCGACCGCATATGAAGGACAAAAGGGCAGGTTTGGAGGAAATAATTGTCTGCCGGTATTTTTTTTGCTATGATATCTTAAGGAACCGGCTAAAATGTGTGATTTTCGTGAGGCATAGCGGTTTTAGAAGAAGGGAAGAAATAACTTATGAAAAAACAGCAAATGGCAATGGCGGCAGGCGTGGTCATCCTTGTGCTATGCGCGTGCGGTCAGACAGAGAGTGCGGAAGAGAAGCAGAAGGAGGAGCGTCTTATCATTGAAAGGATTGACGACGCTGGTGAGGTGCGGGAAACGGAAACTGCGGATCCGGCAGATCAGGATTCGGCAGAAAGCGCTGGGGAAGAGCAGCCGGCAGCTCCGAAAGACGACGCGCCGGAAAAGAGGGAAAACAGCGGTCATACGGAGAGTGCGGAAAAGGAGAGGCAGGAAGCATCCGATGATCAGGAAATGATACCGGATTCGCAGGAGCAGACAGAGGAAGTGTCAGATGACGGAAATCCACTGTATGAAGCTTTTCTAAAGAATGAAATCAGCGTGGCAAACCCATATGTGGAAGGCATGGAACTGACTGTTATGGATGATGAAGGGTATGAAAGCGAATTTGAAAATGCGTGGAAGGAATATGCTTATGTGGATGTAAACGTCGATGATAAGCCGGAGCTTATTTTCAAAATAAGTTCCAACCTAAGCGAACTGATGTATATTGTGGGGATATGTGATAATGAACTTGTCTGTTTCGATGTATTTGAGACACATACAAAAAATATCGCATTTGGCGTGTACGATTATGGGATGGTCTGGGAGGTTCGGAATTATGACGGCTTTGAAAAGACATTTTATAGTTATACGACAGATGGACAGCCTGTGGAAGCCAGACGTTTTACGCAAGAGGACGGGGCGGATATTGCGGCTTACGAGGGGGAAGATGTGGAATGGATTGACTGGCAATAGAAACAATTTGACGGTAAAGCTTGAGAAAAGGCAGAGGAAAATCCTTTGTCTTTTATTTTTTGGAATTTTTGATCCTTTTATAAACTTGTACCGTTATAATATACAGATGTGGATTTCGGCAGGCTGCATCGCAGGAATTACAGTTCCGTAAAATGAGATACAGATCAATCTGACAGGAGGGGAGGCGGGGCAGTGTGAGCGACGATGAGCTGGTAGAAAAAATCAAATGCGGCGACGAAGCAGCGGCGAAAGAGTTGATTGACCGCTATTACGGCGCTATCTTGCGATACTGCGGCTGGCATTGTTCCGCACCGGAAAGGGCGGAGGATCTGACGCAGGAGACCTTTTTGAAACTGTTTCGGAGTCTGCCCAAATACCATGGCAGAAATAAATTCAAATCCTATCTGTATACCATCGCAAACCGTCTGTGTATTGATGAGAGCAGAAAACTGTCCTTCTATTCGTTGGAGACTGTGGGAGATATCGCAGACGGACGAAGCGGGATTGCGCAGGTGGAGCATCGGGAGGATATCAGGCGTTTGCTTGGCGTTTTGTCTGCGGAGCAGAGGGAGGCGGTTATCCTCCGTTTTGGACAGAATCTCGGATTTGCGGAAATTGCGAAAGTGATGGGGTGCAGTATGCGCACGGCGCAGAGCCGGGTCAGGAACGGACTGCGGCTGATGAGGAGGGAGATTGGGGATGAATAGCAGGGAATTGGAAAGATATCTGCGGGATTCTTTTGGACGGGGTGAAGAAATAAAACCCGAAAAAGAGGCGGAAACCGTGGCGCGCTGTATGGAAGCGATGCGTCGGTATGGGGATTGCAGGGAGGAAGAGAGGACGGGCTTCTGGCAGTTTTTGTCGGATGTTTTCCGGTTTGAAGGGCTTTTGATTTTCGGACTGCAGGCGGGGGTATTATTTCTGATCTGTATGCAGATTGGCGCAATAGAGGATGTAATGCATTACGTTCCTGCATTTACACCGCTGTTTGCGCTGGCTGTTATGCCGGTGCTGCTTCGCAGCCAGTTTTACAAAATGGGCGAAATGGAGGCGGTGACAAGGGCTTCCGGCGCGGAGATCATACTTGCAAAACTGATTCTTGCGGGCGCGGTGAATCTGATAGGAATTACAGTGGTTTTCGGTCTGGTTATGTACAGGCGGCAATCGGGTGAGGAAATCGGGCAGATCATTTTGTACGGTCTGGTGCCGTACCTGGTCTGCATGACGACCATCCTGCGGCTGATCAGACTGCGGCGGAAAGAGAGACTGCCGGTATGCGCGGTGGCGACGATATGCTATTGTCTGGTCTGGGGGATATCGGCAAATAAGATGCCGCAGGTCTATGAAACATCCGCGGTGGGCGTGTGGATGGTCCTGTTTATTGCCTTTGCCGGATTTTTTTGGAGGGAAATAAGGTTGATTATTGAGAAAAAGAGGGAGGGAAAATTATATGGAATTATCGGTTGATCGTCTGACGAAACAGTATGGCAGGAAAATAGCGGTGGACTGTGTAAGCACGGTTCTGAAACCGGGAGTATACGGTCTGCTTGGTGAAAACGGCGCGGGGAAGACGACGTTTATGCGTATGCTGTGCGCCATTCTGGAATCCACATCAGGGGAGGTG
>CARQVR010000014.1 GCA_949051815.1 uncultured Lachnospiraceae bacterium | reverse complement strand
TTGCTTGCTTGCTTGCTTGCTTGCTTGCTTGCTTGCTTGCTTGCTTGCTTGCTAAGGATATCCTTGCTGTACATTTGTGTCAACTCCTTTTTCCCTTAAATATTTGCTGAAATTGCAAATAAAATTATTTTTTGTCAGTTTACAGTTCAAGTAGTTATCTCATTATACATGAAGGAGATTATTTTTCTACCGAAATGGTACGGATTGCGTTTTTTTGGTATACTTTGTATATATTGGTCGATGTAAAGTCGGCTGGGTCGATTGCAAACCGACTTTCACATTTTGTAACCGACTTTCACATTTTGAAAACAGCATTTGCCGTCATAATATATTATACTGATTGTACTATCGGAAAAAGGAGTCATAATGACGAATGAAATCATAAAATCTCTATATGAAAGAAAATCTACCCGTGTATTTACCGACGAAGAAATATCTCGTGAAGATAAAAACAGTATTTTGCAGGCGGCATTGCAGGCACCTTCGGCTGGATGTCAACTGCTATATACTATCCTCGACATCACGGATAAAGAAAAAAAGGAAAAGCTTGCCGTACTGTGTGACAACCAGCTCTTTATGGCAAAGGCAAAAATGATGCTTGTCTTTTGTGCAGACTGCCGGAAATGGCTCTCCTTTTATGAGGAAGCGGGACTGAAACCGCGCGCCCCCGGTGTCGGCGATTTGCTGCTGGCTGTGGAAGATGCACTGATCGCGGCGCAAAACGCTGTGACGGCAGCGGATAGTCTGGGAATCGGCTCCTGTTATATCGGCGATGTCATGAAAAACGTAGAAAAAATGAAAACGGTTTTACAGCTTCCCAAATATTTATACCCCGCATGTCTGCTTGTTTTCGGACATCCAACCGAGCAGCAGAAGATTCGGAAAAAGCCGGAACGGTTCAGGGTATCCGATATCGTCTGCGAAAACAGTTATCAGGATAAGTCCGGTGCGCAGATAAGGGAAATGTTTTCAGAACGAACAGACGGAAAAAGCTATGATGAATGGATGGAGGCTTTCTGGAAAAGAAAATACGAATCGGATTTTTCCAAAGAGATGAACCGCTCAATGGAAGTATATCTGCAGGATTTCCTGAAATAAAAAAACGAATGTCTTCTGATCGTTTAAAAAATGGAGGTAAATTAACATATGGCACAGACATTATCGGTTCTTGAAATGGTAGTACCCGTTATAGTCATGCTCCTTATCGGATATTTCTGCCGGGTATCCGGCATCCTTACCAAAGAGGGGTTAAACGGCGTCAAGAGTGTCATCTCAAACGTCACCCTGCCGGTTGTATTGTTTCAAGCCTTATACGCAACATCCTACTCCCTCGACAGCCTGTTTATGTTCAGCGTTGTTTTTATAAGCTGCCTGCTGGCTCTGGGATGCGGCTTCCTGTTAAACCGCTTTGTACCCAATTCCAAGCTTATGCCCTATCTACTGTCCGGCTTTGAGGTCGGTATGCTGGGGTACGCCCTGTACGGACTGCTCGCCGGTCCCGACCGGCTTTCCTACATGGCGACCGTTGATTTAGGACAGGTGCTGTTTGTATTCACGATATACCTCACACTTTTGAAAAATGCCACGGGACAGAAACCGTCCCTCAAAGAAATGTTAAAAGAAATGTGTAAAAATCCCGCTTTCCGGGGCGTTACCCTCGGGCTTATTGTGGGCGTTACGGGGCTCGGCAATCTGATCACCGCCTCTCCCGTCAGCCCGATATTCTCCGCTGTTATTGAAATGATCACCCTGCCCACATCCGCTATGATCCTGATTATCGTGGGCTATGAACTGTCCCTGCGAAAAGACCTGATCGTCCCGGTTGTAAAGACACTGGTTTTCCGTACCGTGGTGATGGGCGTACTTTTATGCGCCGCCGCCCTGATCGTCTTTCAGGTCATGCCTTTTGACAAACAGCTTTTTATGGCATTGGTTCTGCTGTTCGCCCTGCCAGCACCATTTGTCATCCCGCTGTACGCGGACGTGGAATCGGAGGGTGTCTATATCTCCAACACTCTCTCCATGGGAACGCTGATTACGATTTTGATCTTTGTGGGGCTGTCGGTGTATGCGGTGGCATGATCGCCTTTCTTTTTATTTTTTCACACCCTTCGCCCCAGATAAATTCGCATTCTGTAAAATATTACTGTCGAAGGAAGTGAGCATACTCTGCTCTTCCCGCTCCCTCTTGAGCGCCAGTTTTATCATATCGTCCAGAAGCTCCTTGTAAGGCTTCCCCAGCGCCTCCCACAGGTAAAAGGCAAGAGACCCAGGAATGGGATTGATCTCGTTGACATACACCTGATCCGTGTCCCTGTCGATCATAAAGTCAATGCGGGACACGCCGTTACAGCCAAGTGTCTGGAAAGTTCTCACCGCCAGTTCCCGGATTTTCTCCCGCTCCTCGGACGTCAGGTTCGCCGGCAGCTCTCTCTTCGCGGTTCTCATGCCCTCAGAGCCGCCTTTGCCTCCCGCCACATATTTATCTTCATAGCTTAAAATCTCATCGCTGGAAATCGGCTCCTCGCACTCGGAAGCATGTGCCTCCTCGTAGTCTCCCAGAACCGCACAGTTGATCTCCCGCAGGTTCATGATCGCCCGTTCGACAAGTACTTTCGGCCCGAACGTAAAAGCGTACTCCAATGCCTCCCTCAGTTCTTCCCGGTCTTTCGCCACTTTGATTCCCACACTGGAACCCAGATTGACAGGTTTCACGATAACGGGATAAGGAATCTTTCGCTCCACCTTGTCGTAAGCCGTCTCTTCGCCGCCCTCGTATTCCTTCCCGTACAATGTCACGCAGTCCAAAACAGGAATATCGTTATCCTTAAGAACCGTCTTCATCACATATTTATCCATGGTGACCGCCGACGCCATCACATCGCATCCCGCAAACGGGATATTGTAATGCCGCAAAAATCCCTGTAGGGAACCGTCCTCCACATTGGCGCCATGCACCACAGGAAATGCGACGTCGATCTGTGCCACCTCGGAACTTCCAAATTTTTTCTCCGGGTACTGGATCAGCTTTACGCCGTTCTTCTCCCCCATCAGAAAGACGCGGGTGCTCTTTTTCAATAGTTCCGGGATATTCCGATAGTTGGCAATATCCGCGATCAGCTCTCCCGTATAAAGCTCGTTATCCTTCGTGATATAGATGGGAACCAGATCATACTTCTCTTTATCGAAGGAGTTATACGCCTGCAATCCCGATATTACGGATACTTCATGCTCCACACTCTTTCCGCCAAAAAAAACCCCTACTCTAATTTTCATAATTGTTTATTGCCTCCTTCAATATCCCCTATTACTGCAGAACCGTGCCCGTATTGAACTTTACTCAATCCGGGCTCTCGCCCTATCGATTTATTTCGAAACAGTTCTCCGAAAGCAAGCTTTCTCGCCCTGTTTCTCATAAATCTGCATGGTTCTGGGCTTACGCATAATTGTCCGGCAGATCGTTCTCGATCAGAATAACCTTCTGTTTCTCACCGGGAATCGCATTTACCATCCGAAACGCCTCCTGCAGATTCTCCACCGGAATCATCCTGTTCTCCGGGAATCCGGCTTCCAGCAGTCCGTCCTGAATCGGCTTTGTCTGCTCCTTTCCGACAAGCACGGCATAATCGCACTTATCGGCGGCGTACACGCCTACTTCTTTATTTTCATCATACTGCTTTTCACCCAGCTCTACCATGCCCGGTGTCAGCAGTATGCGGAGTTCCTTAAACATTGCCAATGTATCGAGCGCCGCCTCAAAACCGTTTTTGTTGGAATTATAGGCGTCATCCAGCAATATCCTGTCGCCCTGCTTCACAAGCTGCAGTCTGTGGGGAACGCTCTCCAACTGTTTCACAGGGTAGATCAGTTTTTCCATGGAAATCCCCAGCGTGTGCGCCACGGCAATGGCGCCCGCTATGTTCTGCACATTGTGGCTGCCCACCAGCTTTGTGTGAAATTCGTATTCCTTCCCGGTTTCATCCTTCATTTTAAAGGATGACCCTCTCGGGGAAACCGCAATATCATAGGCGCGAAAATCCGCGTTCTGCGCCGCGATTCCATAGCTGACTATGTTTTTACCTTCCTTCGCGTTTCTGATATACTCATTGTCGTAGTTTAAAAACACTTTCCCGGACTCCGGCACAGAATCCGCCAACTCAAACTTGGTCGAAACAATGTTTTCTATAGTGTGAAAGCTTTGCAGATGCTGCGGTCCGATCGAAGTGATGATACCGTAGTCCGGATGCACCAGATCGCATATCTCTTTGATATCTCCCACCTCTCTCGCCCCCATTTCACAGATAAAAATTTCGTGAAACGGCTTCATATTTTCCCTGATCGTCCGCACCACACCCAGCGTCGTATTATAATTTCCCGGGGTATGCAATACATTATATTGTGTGGAAAGCAGCGTGCTCAGATAATATTTCACGCTGGTTTTTCCGTAACTGCCCGTAACCCCGATAATTTTCAGATCAGGCATCTCCCGCAGGATACGTGCGGCATCATTGATATAGTACTGATCGATCTTCTTCTCGATCGGGTGATTGACTGCATTTGCCAATAAAATAAGAAATGGCTGCAAAATAAACATAACCAGCAAAATCAGCTCCGCATTTCTCAATAACGGATGCGCCGACAGCGGCAGCAGCCCCTGTGAGGTCAAAACCATCCCCCCGCCCGCCGCCATCCACAGACCGGGAAGCGCAGCCACCGCTGCGGCAAGGAGATACAAAACACCTGTCGTGATAAGCATCCGCTTCACGCGCAGCGTATAAACCAAGGGTTTCTTCGCTTTATGCGGTTTGTTGACTAAGATAGTCATCCCATTCATGACACAAGCCGCAATCAGACAGCCCCTGTTCCCAACCATCACCAGCGGAAGTGAAATCAACGCATACAGGCATTTTCCAAGCAGTCTTCCCACATTGGTATGCACCCGCATCCATTCCCCGTATTCCCTCGGCTTGTAGGAATTCTGCTGAAACATATGCATCAGATATAAAATATACCAGACTGCCCCCACCAGATAGGTAGCGAGCCATATGCAAAAAAATATCATATCCATTCCTGCCTATGATTCCTCTCTGTCCCGTTAATATCAACTACCGCTCAGCCAAAAAACGCCTGAAGCGCCCCGTTCGCCTTCGCAGGCTGCTCCGCGTAGGAGAAATGTCCCGCGCCCTCGCACACCACCAGTCCTGCGTCCGCGATCAGCTCTTCCATCCGTCTCGCATCCTCTATCGGCGTGGCAGTGTCCAGATCGCCCCAGATCAGAAGCGTCGGGCACTTCACAAGATGAATCAATGGCTCCAAGTCCTCGTTGACCACCTTCACGAGCGTTGTCCGCATCAGGGGCGTTGCATTGTTATAGTCGGAGGAACCGCGTTTGCGGCGCATCTCTTCCACCGCATCCGGGTAGAGAAAGTGCATCACCTTCGTGCTCATAAAAGCCCTGCCGATCTTATAGCATCTGAGACTCATCTTTTGCCGCAGGCTTTTCTTCGGCAGAATCCCCGCGCTGTCAATCAATACCGCCCGCTCCACGGTAAAGGGCAGACTTTCTCTTGCATTCATCTTAAAAAACACCCTGCCGCCAAACGAATGCACCACCACGCTCAGTTTTTCTATCGAAAAGGAAGCGATAAACTTCAATACAAAATCCACGTAGTCATCCACGCACCACGGCTCCGGCGGCTCGGGCGTCTTCCCAAATCCCGGCATATCAAGGGCAATCACCCGCCTTCCCTGTTTCAGCGTATCAATTACGCTCCGATACAGAGTGATATTGGCTCCCCAGCCGTGCAGCAGAAGTACGATTTCGCCCTCGCCCTCGTCTATATAGTTCACAGATATTCCGTCTATCTTTTTGACCATAAAATCTCCCGCACACCTACATCTATTTCCAGTCTATGCGCTATTTTTTCCCGACCTTTACATATTCTCACAGACTTTACCGCAGATGTAAAGTCCCGGGCTGAACTACCGGCTGTTTTATACCTATGTTCACCCTTCGGCAAATATGTTTTCAAGCCAGACACATACATTTGTATTGTACTGTATTCCCTCCGTTCTATCAACCGAAAAATAGACGGAATCGTGGCATTTATATCTTATCTTCATAAACTATGCCCACTATTCGGCCATATAATCCGCATAATCTGTCTCACTGGCAAATAACATGTATGCCCCGTTCACATATCCCATGTAACCGCTCTCCACCGCATATCCCTTCATAAATATATCCTCCTTTCAGTCCCGGTTCGCTGATTGAATTGGCGAACTAATGTTCTGAAAAGAGGATAACATTTGTAAAGTCCTATATTTGGTACTTAAACTTATATTTGTAATTAAAACTCATTTTACACCGACACTGATACCTTCGTTCCCGCATCCTCCGACGGTTCCACCGTCCCTGCATTCGAATAAAACACAGGCTCTAAATCCGCTTTCGGCTTACCGCTTGTTCCGTTATTCAAGTCCACTCCATCCGAATCCGCACTGTCTTTCATATCGCCGTCGTCCGCGGTGCTCTCTTTTAGCAGAACCTTGCCGTCCTCGCTGATCTCCACGGTGTCCACAATTTTATCGCCTTTATTCTCCTTTCTTTCCTCCTCCAGCTTCTTCTGCAGTTCCTCGCGTTCTTCCCTGCGGTTTTTGATCATCTCCTCGCGCTGTTCTTCCGCGATCTTCCGAGTTTCCTCCACGTCCTCCTTCATTCCCTCGTCCGCCACTTCCTTATACTCGTACGCATCCTCATGGAAATCGCCCATATATCCCATCGCCCGCTCCATCATTGCGGTATCGCCTTTGAGTCTCGCCTCCTTAAAAACCCGAAACGGGGTATTGATCATCTCCATGTTAGTCCGTGCCCCGATCAATCCTTCCATTGTCTTTGTGTGCATAGTCGCCCTCCTTTTCAGAAATATCTGCCTATTCCATGTTTCGACACAACAAACCGTCTCTCTTAGCATCCTGTTTCAAACAACCTGTTCCATGTCATATGCGGTCTCTGCAAGCGGCAGAAGCACGGAAATATCATACACACCGTTCCGTACCTCCGTCTTCATAACACCGTTATATTTCCGCACCACGTCGCTCACATTCAGCAGACCGATTCCATGTGCCTGTGTGTTTCCCTTTTCGGTATTTTTGCCTTTTTGTTTTTCACTCTCATTCATGCTGTTCCTTACTTCCAACAGAAAGCAGCTTTTGACAGCACCCGCCTGTACACTAATAAAAGGCTGTAATCCCGGTTCATATTCTTCCCTCTGTAATCTTTCGCACGCTTCCACCGCATTGTCCAGTATATTTCCGAAAAGAATGCACAGATCAAACTCGTTGGTATGACACCGCTTCGGTATTCGCACATCACATTCCCATGCAATGCTTTTTTCCTCCGCCAGTTGCCGTTTCTGACACAAAAGTGCATCCACCGCCCGGTTTCCTGTAGCCTCCTCACTCATTCCAAGCTGTGCGCTGTTTTCCATCCTTTTTAGATACTCCCCCAGCTTTTCCCACGCCTGATCCTCCCACAGGCCACGCATCGCAAGCACATGGTTTTTCAGGTCATGCCGCAGCCGCTTTGCCTGCGTATACTGCTCCTCCAGCGTCTGATAGACCGCCGCCTGTACCCGATACTGTTCCGCCCTTTTCTGCTCCACATAAATTCGATCCATGCCGAACACATATACCCCCGCCGCAAACAGAGATAAGCCCGACAGGACGCCCCATCCGACATAACTGAAAATCTGGTCATAGTACAGTCCCATATTCCCATCGCTTCTGTAAAGAATACCGTAACCTGCGCCCCAGTTTGCCACATAAGTGACAACTGCCACCACAAGCAGAGGAAGTGTCAGCACAGCACACCATTTCCCCGACTTTCCTCGAAAAGCGCTCGCAAGCCGCCTTCTCACCCCGCACACAGCCATAATTGCTATACAAAAGCCACTCCATCCGATCAGTCTGATTTCTCTCTCCCCTTCAGAACCCAAAACAGGAACGTCAATGCGCCCTACTGTGTGTTTCCAGACTAACAGCAGGCAGGAAATAAGAGAGTCCGAAAAAAAGTACGTCAGCCATATCAGCGTAATCACGGTCACCAGCATGGACGCTGTCCGTATTCCTTTTTCCGTCTTTTTGCCAAACCGTATCATTTTCTCTTCCCTCTCTCCCATAAAATCAATACGGAGAATGCCGTTTTTCAGGCATTCTTCTATGCGAAACTTAGCGCTTCTTGGCTTCTCGTCCTATGGTGGAGCGTCTTTAGAAGTACTTTTCGCATTTCTCACAAACTCCTGCGCATATACGCAAGGATCTCCCCGCAAAACGCTTCGTACCGCCTCTTGGCAATGGCAATCCGCTCCCCATTGTCAAGCACAAGCTCCTGCCTGTTGTACACGTCTACATATTTCAGATTGACAAGGCAGCTTTTGTGACAGCGGAAAAATCCCTTCCCCTGCAGCTCTCTTTCCAGAATCCCGATCTGTTCGTAATAGCTGAAAATGCCGCCGGTTCCGTGTATGTCGATCATCCGCCCCCGTATTTCAAAATAATAAATGTCATCCAGAAACAGTTTTCTATTCTGCCTGTCCCTGCTCACAAGGATAAATGCCTGTGACCGTTCCTCCGTCTTGCAGACAGCTTTTTGAAGCACTTTTTTCAGCTTTTTGTCCTCAATCGGTTTCACCAAATACTGAAACGCCTCCACGTCGTAGGCGTCAAACACATAGTCCCGGCTGGCGGAAATAAAAATAAGCAGCTTATCGTACGCCTTTTCCCTGACAAGCTGCGCCGTCCGCATACCGTCCATACCGCCCATGATGATATCCAGAAAAATGATGTCAAAAGATTCCGGCGACTGTAATAGTTCCCGCCCGTTGTAAAACTGCCGTATCGTGCAGGGCACATTCATTTCATCCAAAATTCCTCTGATCTTTGTCGCTGTCCTGCTGCACTCCATGACTTCATCATCGCACACCGCGATCCATAACATATTTATACTCCCTTCAAGTGCTCACTTCGCCCGCGCTTGATTTCCTGCTGTGCAAACTCAAAAATTCAATATATATATCGACCGAAAAAGCGACGCGTTTCCTCTTCTGTCACAAACGGTGCCTCCTATGTAATGACCG
This sequence comes from uncultured Lachnospiraceae bacterium, assembly GCA_949051815.1. Classification (GTDB taxonomy): domain Bacteria; phylum Bacillota; class Clostridia; order Lachnospirales; family Lachnospiraceae; genus UBA3282. The sequence continues at coordinate 50,181 of CARQVR010000014.1, read as the reverse complement.
TCCGACCATAAAAATCGAATAAGGGGGGGGGGGAAGAATTTCATCTGAGTGCCCGTGTGCATAAAAAGAGCGGTAACTCTATCTATATACAAATAGGTATACCGCTATCTTTTTCTATCATAACAATAATGATTATGCACTTTTGTGTGTTCCCGTTATAGATATTTTGAGGTTCTGTTTCACTCACCGCCTACAGCCCTATCATCCTTCGATACAACTCCCGAATCTGCTCTCCCTCAGCCAGCCACTCCGAAAAGGCAGTTGCGCTCCCGGCAGCCATTCCCATATAAAAGGCATGCCCGTAGTCCTGTTTTTCCAGCCATCCTGCCATGAATCCCGCCACCATGGAATCTCCCGCGCCAACGCCGTTTATGAGACTTCCTGCAGGCACAGGAGACTCAAATACGCTGCCGTCCTCCGCAAGAAGCACGGCGCCCTGTCCTGCCATGGACACAAGCACATTGCGCGCTCCCATCTCTTGCATCTTCCTTGCGTAGGGAATAACAGACGCCCTGTCCGCAATCGTCACACCGAATAATTCACCGAGCTCATGCTGGTTTGGCTTGACTAAAAAAGGATGCCGGGGCAGCGCTTTCACAAGCCCTTTACCCGAAACATCCACCACGGCCAAAATACCCGCAGACAGACTGCCCATCATGCGCTGGTAAGTGTCCTGCGGCAATGATGCAGGAATACTCCCGGACAGAAACAGCACATCGCCCGCCACAAGCTCCGAAAGCCGTTCCGAAAGCCGCGCAAGATCCTCCCCTGAAATATCAGGTCCCTGCCCGTTGATCTCCGTGCCCTCCACCGACTGCAGTTTCACATTGATTCTGGTAAGCCCTTCTTCCAGCGCAATCAGACCGTTCCCTATCCCACGTGCTGCAAGCTGCCTTGCCGCCTCCTGCCCGGTAAATCCTGCCACAAAGCCAAGCGCCGTGCTTTCCAGCCCCAGATTCTTTAACACCGTGGAGACATTGATGCCCTTACCGCCCACAGTCAGGGTTTCTGATTCCGTCCGGTTAGTATATCCCAGTCTGAAATTATCTACCGACACGGTATAATCCAGAGACGGGTTTAAAGTTACGGTATATATATGATTCATCTGCCCCATCTTTACCACCTCTGCGCATCCTGCATCCGCAAAATATTATAGTTACCTTCTCCTATCAATCCCGGTCCGCTGATAATATGCCGCCTTGTCTTTGTACATCTGTGTCTCCGCCGCGGCGAGCACGACGCTGACTCCTGCTTCGCTGTCCTTCTCCCAGTCAGCGCCCACCGCCATATTGACGGAAGAATCCGCCATGATTTTTCTCAAACGGGCGACCCGCTCCCGAAATTCCGTCTCTCCAATACCCGCACAGATCGCCAACAGTTCGTCTCCTCCGATGCGGAACAACTCGTAGGCGTCCCCGAACGCCTCCTTCATACAGGCGCTGGCGGCAAGAATCAGGTGGTCTCCCGCCTCATGCCCCTCCGCGTCATTCACCCGCTTCAGCCCTGTGATATCCCCGTAAACGATTCCCACGCTCTCCCCGGGGCGCATGCCTTCCGTATATTTTACCATGGCATAACGGTTTCCGATCTGGGTGAGCTGGTCAAGATAGGACATTCTCTCCAGATTTTTGACAAGGTTGCGCATTTTCAGCAGGGATTCCATAAAATGCCCCATGATCTGCAGCATATTGGAAATGTAGTGCAGAGACTCTGCCGGCGGATTATCCACCCCGTAAAACCCGATTACCCTTCCGTCCTCATACAGCGGCACTACCGTAATTGAAGAGATATCCTGCTGTTTCAACATTTCATATTGAAGCGGATTTTTTGTCCTAACATCTTCGGTATCATCAATCACCACACACTTGTCATCTGCAAAGGCACGGTACCATCCCTCGCAGACTTCCGGCGGCACATTTTGCAGATTATCTTTCTGCGGGCTCACACCGTTCGCCACCCACTCGTAAGTGTTGTCGTCGCCGCCCTGTGCGTTTTTCTCAAAAATATACACTCGTTCGCCGCCGAGCGCCTTGCCCAGATACTCAATCGCAATCTTCAAGGAAGTTTCCGGGTCAGATGCCAGCATGGCGGTCCGCAGCGCCTCGTTGATCAGCGCCTCCTTGTTCTGATAATCGCGGATGATCTCATTCTGCTTGGTATCTGCGCTGATATCAATGGCAATCTCGATACGCAGCCGTCTCCCGTCCAGCTCTATCAAGGTGTCCTTCACCAATGTATGCCTGTTGTAGACGGGATTGTAATACCGCCACTCTTTAAACTGCCCTGGGACAAGTTCCCTGTTATTACAGATCTCGCACGGCGCGGAGGCATTCTGCAGCACCTCGTAACACTTTTTCCCTCTGGTCTGTTCCAGAGAGGTGAGTCCGCAGATTGAAAGCGCTCTTTTATTCATATAAATAAATTCATAGGTGTCCACGTCCGCGACGTAGACCAGTTCATTCATGTTTTCAAAAAATCCCCAAATGGGTTCCATCGATTATTTGTCTCCTTTAAAAACTGCGGTGGCTCTGTCATATCCATCTTATCTATCATATCACAGAGCAGCCAACAATTCCATGAGAAGAAACATTATAACCGGTAAATCCCCGCGGAACAGGGTGCCGCCGCAAAGCCGCCCGCCGCTCCTTCGATCCTGCCTCCTATCGTATAGAGCGCTTCCCCGGGTCTTACACCGCCGCTTAAGGGCTGTTTTCTGTCGGAAGGGTTAATGACCACCAGCAGCTTTTCGCCATCGCCCTTTCTGACAAACATAAGCGGGTAATTATCGCTCTGTATAAACTCAATTTCCCCGTCGTTTCGCAACGCCGCATGGGACTGTCTGAACGCAATCAGCCGCTTTACCTCGCTGTAGAGGGAATCCACATCCCCGACCTGCGCCACCACCGTCGGACGATCCGGCGCGCTGTCCTGCGGAATGTAAAGCAGCTCCGGCTTCGCCGCCGAAAACCCGGCATTCAGGGAATCATCCCACTGCATAGGAGAACGCGAACCGGTCCTCTCATAACCGCCTTCCACCGAATGCAGCCCTTCCACATACCGCATTCCGATTTCGTCGCCATAATAAATAAAAGGTGCGCCCGGCATGGTCAGTAAGAAGGCGAAAGCAAGCTTCATCTCCTCCTTGTCAAGCCTCCTTGCCAGCCTTTCCATGTCGTGATTGCCCGAAGGAATGCAAATCAGCCCGCCGCAGGATTTCGCGTAACTCTCCTGATATTTTTCCCAGAAAGCGCTGACATCCCCTTTTCCCCTTCTGGAAAACCAAGGCTCGTCACAGCGGAACAAGTCATTATAATGGGAAGGACCGAAATGCAGCAGAAAATCCATATGGAAACCGCCCGCCAGAGACTTGTCCGGCTCGCCCCACTCGGAAACCAGCACCGCCGCGGGAAATTCCCTGTCAAGGAACGCCCTGACATCCTGCCAGAGTTTGATCGTGCCCTTGCTGTCCTCGTCGTTTTTCACAAGGGAGTGCGCCATATCCACACGGAACCCGTCGCAGCCCGCCGAAAGCCAGAAGCGCATCACGTCTTTCATTGCCTCCCTCGTCGCCAGCGGTCCCGGCGCATCCATCGCCTGCTGCCATTTCTTTTCGGGATCAGGCTTATAATATCCATAGTTTAGCGCGGGCTGATGAGAGAAGAAATTCACCCCGCAGGCGCCCACACGCTCCGAGATTCCCTTGAGGGCGTTCATGCCGTCCGGCTCTTCCCACGTGCTGTCCGTCCATACATAGCGGTCCGTGTACTCGTTTCGTGCCGCCTTCATGGATTCACGAAACCATTTGTGGTTCACCGAAGTATGCCCCGGCACCAAGTCCAAAAGCACATGCATCTCCCGCTTGTGGGCCTCCTTGAAAAGCTGCACCAGATCCTCATTCGTCCCATAGCGGGGCGCAACGGTGAAGTAGTCCTCCACGTCGTACCCCGCGTCGTAGAAGGGCGACAGAAAACAGGGGTTCAGCCAGAGTGCGTTGCAACCAAGCTCCTTGATATAATCCAGTTTTTCGATAATGCCCTGCATATCCCCGATACCGTCAGCGTTGGTATCGTTGAAGGACTGCGGATAAATTTCATAAAAGATTGCTGTGTTAAGCCAGTTCGGTCTGCCTGCCATAGTAGGTTCCTCCTCTTATTTTTATTTCTTACGCCATTACTTTATATCTCATATAGACATATTCATAAATTCTCTGTCTATATGTAAAAATCACCTGATCAGGATAACTATCCGGCAGTTCCGCCCACAATATATCTCCAATGAGTGTATCCACCTGTGCTTTCGTCTCCTGCTTTTCCGTCCAATGATCGAGTTCCGCAATCTTACTTTTAATCTTAGCAAGTAACTCTACCGCGACACTTTTTATTTTCTTGATATCCTCTTTTGACAGATTTTCATTGAAAAGCATATCATATAAAGATAATTCCTCATCACTCGTAAAGCCTTCACGGACATATCTCTGTTCTTCCTCATCCATGGAATTTGCCAAATCCATAAGCTCCATAAATACCTTTTCGATATTCGCTCGATCCTGCTCCTTATTATATTCTTCAATAATTTTCTGATAGCGTTCATAATAATTAATCCGCTGGGGATTAACCTTGAGCATCTCATCCAATCGCATCTGAATCAGTTCCTCAAGCTCCGTCAGCATAAGATTTTTTCTTTTTGCTTTAGCAAATTCCCTGCAAAGCAAATCAAAATCAATCTTACTGATATCAAACCGTTTCGCCATACTTTGGTTTCCGGCTACTCTCTCTATCAAAATATAATCACTCAGTATACCATTAATTTGCACCATTAAGTCAACTGTGTCTATATACTTTTTCTTTAATTCATCAAATATGGCAATAACAGCATCTTTCTTTTTCTTATCGTCATTTGAAATATCGTTTCTGTCCAGATACTTCATCATGCAATTCAGCTCATTGCCATATATCCAGTATTTTTTCGCCCCTATTCTCATAATAAAGAGGCACTGTAGCCTTATCTTCCACCGCACGCTTAAAATCATAAATAGAGATATAGCCGCCAAAGGTACGCTCCGTTATATTATCATCTGATAAAAGCGGTGTCCCCGTAAAACCTATTCTGGCCGCTGTTGGAATCAATTCCATCATATTATCAGCGAACACACCATATTGGCTTCTGTGCGCCTCATCAGACATGATAATAATATCATGTTTCGGTATGATCGGCTCCTCTACCTTTTGATTGAATTTCTGAATCAGGGTAAAAATAAAGCTCGGATTGCCCTTTAATTTATTGATTAAATCATTCCCACTTGTCGCCATAAATTTCGACGCCTTTGTTTTTCCCAAAAAGCCGCAATTTTCAAACGTATCACTAATTTGGGTATTCAATTCTTCCCGATCGGTAAGCACAACAATTGTAGGCGATCCCGAAAACTTTCTGCGAATTTTCTGGGAAAGAAATACCATGGAATAACTCTTACCCGACCCCTGTGTATGCCAAAACACACCCAATTTACCGTTGTTAAGCTTACGGGCCTCATATGCCTTCACCGCCTCATTCACGCCAAGATATTGATGATTTCTGGCAAGTATTTTAACCGTTGTCCCGCCGGAATGGTCATACAAAATGAAATTTTCCAACAAATCAAGAAAATTAGCCTTATCACAAATACCGCGAAGCATGGTTTCTAAGGCAACGCTTCCCGCCTCCTGTTCATTCAGCCGCTTCCAATCATGAAAAAAATCATATTTACTCCCAAGCGTACCCACCTTTGCCTCCGTGCCGTTAGAAAGCATCAGAAACGCATTATAATAAAACAAATGGGGAATAGTGTCCAAATAGTCTGTATAATTATTGGTATAGGCGTCCTGCACATCCACCGTGTTCTTTTTTAATTCTATGAACAAAAGAGGGATACCGTTGACAAAGCCTACAATATCGGTACGTCGGCGGTACAAGTCACCTTTGATTTTCAGTTCTTTAATTGCCAAAAATTCAATATATAATCAGCAATCTTATTCTGTATTTTTACATTAGGTGCCGGAAATCTGATAGTAGAAAGTTTTTTCCATGATAAATTATCCTGTGCTGTTCCCTGTGAGATTTGCCTACAATCACGTTGCAGCATATCAAAAGCATATTTAATAAATTTGACATTGGCAATGCCTTCATATGGAATAAATCCCATGATACTATCTGGAAAACACGCATCTATTCCTAATATAGCTGTATCAGCAATATTAGCAGCAATTGTAATACATAAAGTTCCAGCTTTCCACAACTTACTCTGCTTAAGACCTTTTTCGTTATATGTTTCTGAATACTCGGTTAAATATAAGTTTGCTTCCTTTACGTCTGCTGTTTGAATAAACGGATATTCTCCTCCGAATAGCGAAACATCGTTTCTTGGTCTATGTTTTGAACGTCCGCGAGAAACAGAACCCAATTCATCTAATGATTTATATTCCCAACTCATAACCTCATTTCCTCATCTTCTGCAAAATACCATCTTCCCCAGTATAGGCAGATTTTGCCCAAACTGCCCCTTTACTGAGCAGCTCTATTAAAATCAAAGGTGTTAGTCAGCATATGGGTTGGTAAGCCACTTTTCCCATTTGCAAACTGCATATTTTAAGGTGCTGGCAAGCCTGAAATCGTGCCACCAACCCACTTACTGACTAACACCAAATCAAACTATCATTGTACCATCTCATCCCACAATCCCATCTCCTTCATATTCTCAGAAATGGTATTCATTAATTCATTACTCTCAGCCTGCAATTCCAATAACTCTTTATGTATCTCAACCATTCTCTCCCTAAAATCAACCCCATCGTCTTCTTCGGGGGCTACACCCACATAAGCGCCCGGCGTAAGCGACCATCCCTTTCCCTCAATTGCTTCCACATTTGCAATTTTGCAAAGACCGGGGATATCTTCATACCTGCCCTCCCCAAACTTACAATAAAGCCAGTTTGCTTCCTTTACTACATCCGCAATCTCTTCCACGAAAGCAATCCTCTCATCCCATGCCGCCTGCAGCTTTTTCTTTTCTTTCTTATCACAAGCCTCTACTGCATTCTTTGCGGATTCTCTAAGCATTTCTAAATGTTCCCTTACTATATCGATTCCGCCTGTAAATACATCATCCATCACAACATCAAGCGCATCTTCACCCGCCTCAGAAATCATTTTGTCGAGAACAGACTTATACTCCTCCAGCAATGCGTTATATTTATCCGTCTCGCTTCGATAAAGCCAGACGATTGCATTCATATTCTTAAGCTGCCATTCACTCCACTCGTTGAGAGTACGGTCTACCACTGTATAATAATTTCTCGCATCTATGAAAAGAACTTTATTTCTTAATTTATCCGTTTTTACAAGCCTTTCCCTGATATCTTTATCGCCTCCCTGACTATCCGTTGCAGAGGATGCCATAACAAATCCTGCCCTGCCCGTCTCATTAAGATACGCATAAAAATAGGAAATCCAAAGATAATTTGCATTTCCTATTTCTTTGTTCTTATTCTCCTTCGGCATACCAAAAGGAAGCCTGCCGGCATTAGCGGCTGACTCCGCTTTTACCTTGTCTACGTTGAAGGGCGGATTAGCCATCACATAATTACAGCACCCTTCCAAGTTATGCGCGTCATGATAAAAACTATTTGCTTCATCCCCCGACTTGATCACGCCTGTCAGACCGTGTACAGCCATATTCATCAGGCAAAGCTGCGCATTATACTCGACCTTCTCTTGTCCGTAAAACGTCATACTGCTATTTGCCTGCAATCCCGCCTCGTTAACAAAATCTCCTCTTCAACCATTTTAAATCTTTTGTAGGCATATCTTAAAAACAGAAGCCCTAACACCGGCATACAATATTGATTGGAGGTCAGTTTGGAACCCGCTCTGAGCAAATCCGCAGATTCCCATAAATCAGCTTCCAGTTTTTTTATACTTCTATTGTCCATCATAAGTTTCCTCTAACTACTCTATTTCTTAAACAGTTCCGAATGCGTCCCAATCCTGTTAAGCATCAAAACAAGTACATCACCACATATCTCATAAATCAACAACCAGTCCGGCTCAATGTGGCATTCCCGGGTGCCTTTATAATTACCCGTAAGTTCGTGATTTCTATATTGCGCATCCAGCATTCCGCCATTCGCCAGAATATCAACTACATCAAACAGTTTATCAAGATTCCTATTTTGCTTTTTAGCAAGTTTTAAATCCTTTTTAAACTGATTGGTAAACTGTACATCGTATTTCATATGTCAAGCGCCGCCTTAAGTTCATCCATACTGGCATATCTCGGCGCGTCAGGATCAGCCATGAGCTTTCTGCCCTCCTCAATGGCTGCTGCCGTTGTTTCGTTCGGTACATCCAGCTTTAGTTCAAAAGGAATCCCATGTTCACGAATCGCGGTTCTCAAAAACATATTGACAGCAGTTGTCATATTCAACCCGAGTTCAGCGAAAATCTCTTCCGCCTGATCTTTGATGCCCTTATCTGTTCTAATATTCAAATTTGTGGTTGCCATAAAGAATACCTCCATTCGAAAATATTATATCCAAAACATTCGTTTGTTGTCAATACATTGTCATTATATTAGCATCTCCTCCATCTTAGCCAGCGCCTCCCCCGTCAGCATGAGCAGTGTCTCCTCATCTTTCTCGATCACCCCGCACTTTCTGTAATGGAGATAAAAGGTGGGATCGCCCTTCGGATCAAACCGCAGCCGTCCGCCGTAATCGCTTATGAGCAGCGGAATATTTTCCACCCGGATCGGTGCTTCGGGACGAAGCGTAAAACTGATCCGCTCATTCTTCCCCTTCACCTCCGGCATGTAAAGCCTGTGGGCGTGGGAGCGGATCAGCGCGATCCGCAGAAGATTCCCCACCGATTTTGGAATTCGACCAAATCGGTCAAGCAATTCTTCCCGCATATCGTCGCACTCCCGCTCGTTCTCAATGCCCGCAATCCGCTTATAGATATCCAGCTTCTGCACTTCGTTCACAATATATTCCGGCGGAATGTATGCGTCCACATCCAGATCCACAAGGGTATTGAAATCCTCGATCACGGAAATGCCCTTCTTCGTCTTGACCGCCTCGTTCAGCATTTTGCAGTAGAGGTCGTACCCCACCGCCTGCATATGGCCGTGCTGGCTTTTCCCCAGAAGGCTGCCCGCGCCGCGGATTTCCAGGTCGCGCATGGCAATCTTAAAACCGCTGCCCAGCTCCGTGAATTCCCGGATCGCCTCAAGCCGCTTCTCCGCCACTTCTTTAAGCACCTTATCCCGCTTGTACATAAGGAAGGCGTAAGCCGTCCGATTGGAACGCCCCACGCGTCCTCTGAGCTGATAAAGCTGGGACAGTCCCATCTGGTCAGAATCGTGGATAATCATGGTATTTACGTTAGAAATGTCCAAACCTGTCTCAATGATGGTGGTGGACACCAGCACGTCAATCTCCCCGTTCACGAAATCAAACATGATCCGCTCCAGCTCGGATTCCTTCATTTGCCCGTGGGCGAACGCCACATTTGCCTCCGGCACGAGATCGCTGATCGCCGCCGCCACATCCGCGATATTATTAACTCTGTTATAAACGTAGTAAACCTGTCCCTCTCTGGCAAGTTCCCGGACAATCGCCTCCCTGACCATCTCCTCGTTGTACTCGCAGACAAAGGTCTGGATCGGCAGTCTGTCCTCGGGCGCCTCCTCCAGCACGCTCATGTCCCGGATACCCACCAGACTCATGTGGAGCGTTCTCGGGATGGGCGTCGCCGTCAGTGTCAGCACGTCTATATTCTCTTTCAATTTTTTGATTTTTTCTTTATGGGCCACGCCGAAACGCTGTTCCTCGTCAATGATCAGAAGCCCCAGATCTTTGTATTCCACATCCGCGGACAATACGCGGTGGGTACCGATCACGATATCCACCATGCCCTTCTTCAAATCCGTGATCGTCTTTTTCTGCTCCGCAGCCGTGCGGAACCGGGAAAGCAGGTCGATCCGCACGGGAAAATCCTTCATTCTCTGCACAAAGGTATGGTAATGCTGCTGTGCCAAAATGGTGGTGGGCACGAGATAAACCACCTGTTTGTTCTCCTGCACCGCCTTAAACGCCGCGCGGATGGCGATCTCCGTCTTTCCGTAACCCACGTCGCCGCAGATCAGGCGGTCCATGATTTTCTCGCTCTCCATGTCCTCCTTGGTGGCGGCGATGGCCAGCACCTGATCCTCCGTCTCCTCAAAAGGAAACATTTCCTCAAACTCCCGCTGCCAGACCGTGTCCGCCCCGTAACAGTAACCCTTTCCATTTTGTCTGGCGGCGTAAAGCTCCACCAGATCCCCGGCGATCTCCTCCACCGCCGTGCGCACCTTGGACTTGGTCTTGGTCCACTCCTGCGTCCCCAGCTTATTCAGCTTCGGTTTCGTGCCGCCGTCCGCCGAAGCGTATTTCTGGATCACGTCAAGCCCTGTCGCAAGCACATAGAGGATGCCGCCGTCCCGGTAGGAAATCTTCATGTAGTCCTTCACCACATGCTCCACTTCCACCTTCTCAATGCCCTGATAAATCCCGAGACCGTGACTCTCGTGCACCACATAGTCCCCGACCTTCAAATCATTAAAGTCGTTAATCTTCTGCCCTTCATAAACCTTTTTCTTTCTCTTCTTCTTTTTCTGCGCACCGAAAATATCGCTCTCCGCAATGACCATAAACTGCAGAAGCGGATACTCAAACCCCTTCCGAACCCTTCCGTAAGCCGTCATCACTTCCCCCGGCTGCAACTCGCGCATGGGATCCTCCGTGTAGAAAGCGTTCAACTCCTGATCTCTCAAGTCCTCCGCCAGCCGTTTGGCGCGGGTTCTCGAGCCGGAAAGCAGCAGAATGCGGTAGCCCTTTTTCTTATAATTTTTTAAGTCCTTCACCAGCGACTCGAAACTGTTATTATAGGAGGGAAGACTTCGCGCCTGCACCGCAAATTTATGCCCCGCCTTGATAAGCGGATTTTTCCCCTCCATGGAAGAAAGACTCACAACACGGTGGTTTTCCAGCCCTGCCGCCACCGTCAGCGCCGGAAACAGGATGTCCATCTGCCCCGGCAGAATATACCCTTTCTCGGCGCGGTGCGCCATGCTCTCCCGGAATTCCAGCTCCACCGCGTCCACGTGCTCCTTAATGCGCAGCGGCTCATCCAGAAAAACACATGACTCCTCCCCCGCGAAGCAGTCCGCAAAGGACGATAATTCCGGATAAAAATAGCGCACATAGCTGTCCAGATTGATCGCGTTATAAGAAACGCCAAGCTCCGTAAGCGTCTCCGTCAGCTCCCGGTTCTGCACCTCGATCCGGTGCGCCTCCTCGGTCTTCATCTGCTTTCTGAGCGTTTCCGCCTGCTTCTTCGCCTCTTTCTGAATCTTTTTCAGTCCCGCCGAAAGTTCCTCCTTCGACAGAATAAGCTCCGTGGCCGGATAGACGGACACCGCCTCCAGCTTCTCAATGGAGCGCTGGCTCAGAACGTCAAAGCTGCGGATCGACTCCACCTCGTCCCCCCACAGCTCAATCCTGTAAGGATTTTCCTCCGTCAGATCAAAAATATCTACAATGCCGCCCCGGATGCTGAACTGCCCCGGCTCCTCCACCTGGTCGCATCTCTCATAGCCAAGCCCCGATAAGGTGGACGCCAGCTCATGCTCCTCCACGGACGACTGCCTGTCTATGGAAACGACATGCCTGCGCCAGTCCTCCAGGGACACCTGTGGCGCCATCAGCGCGTCAAAGGTGGTGATCACGGTAAGCGGCGCCCCTTCCGCCATCCTGCGGAAAACCTTGATCCGCTCCTTGGTGAGCTGATTGCCGTGAATGTCCGCCTGAAAGAATATCAGATCCTTTGCCGGATACAGCATGACACTCCTGTCATAAAATTGATAATCTTCGTACAATTCTTTTGCACGCAAATCGTTAAAAGTAATAATCAGTTTCCGACGGAAGCCTTCGCTCAACCCATAAATCATATGCAGTTTTTGGGAGTCCGCGCAGCCGCTCAATGCGGCGGACGCTTTTCCTCTCGCAAGCAGCTCCCGTATCTCTTCATATTCCCCCAGCTCCGAAAGCGGGGCAAGTAATGCTCTCATGCAGACCTCTTTCTATCCTTAAAACTGCCAACACCCATCTTCCTATAACCGTGTTCCTTTTGCGCTGTCTATCGCTTTCACCCTTATCACTGATACCGCTCGTCCTTCGCCTCTGATCAGCTTATCGCACGACGCTTCTCAGTCTCCTTGTCCGCCGACCATATTTTCCTCTTCTCGGGGCGGGCGTTTTCTCGCATTATACCTGTTCATTGCCGCGTCAGGTCCCTCCGCGATTATCGTCTCGATAGCAAGCGTCGCCGTCCTCGCGCCCTCGTTCATCACTTCCCGCTCCTTGGCGGAAAAATGACCCAGCACATAGTCCGCCAAATCCATCCGGGGCGGCTTCTCACCCACGCCCATCCGCACCCGGATAAACTCGTCGTGCCCCAGATGCATGATAATATTCTTCAGGCCGTTGTGTCCCCCGTCGCTGCCCCGCTTGCGAATGCGGATCTGCCCCATGTCCAGGCTCACATCGTCGGAGATCACAATCAGCTCGCTCTTCTCGTCCACCTTATAAAAGTCTATGACGCTCCGGACACTCTCACCACTCAAATTCATGTAAGTGAGCGGCTTTACCAGCACCGCCTTCTGCCCCGCCACGATGCCTTTACCAATGACCGCCTTGTGCTTTTTTTCACCTACTACAATATCGTTCTTCTCCGCGATCGCGTCGATCACGTCAAAGCCGATGTTGTGTCTCGTATTCATATATTTTTTATCCGGATTTCCCAATCCTACGATGATATACATAGCTTCCTCACTTCTCTATTCTGTCAATTTTTCCCGTTTATATATTCTATCAGTATTTCCCTGCTCTTGCAAGAAACCCGGGCATCAAAAAAAGCAGCCGACTGTTTTATGCGCATCGGCTGCCTTTTGCTTACTTATCTATTCATTGATCTTGTAAATGATGTCAGGTTCACGCCTAAACTTCCCCTTTTCCATTTTTAGGAGTAGGCTTATACTGCTCGTCCCCAGACTCAATATAAAGCACAAAATCATTGATTTCCTTTTCGGTCCATCCGGCAGCGCGTAAACCCAGAAGCAGCCTCGCAACCTCTGTCATATTCATAGACTCACAACCTTTCAATGTATAATCAATTCATCAACAAGTTCTATTATTATAGTAATCTTTATAGGGCAGACAGTCAATCATCAATCGTGCTCTTTTTCGGAAAATGATAAGATGTTTCAAATCTACTCCTCCCGCACCACCAGTTTAAACACTGCCGTATCCGCATAGGTGAGCGGTTCCCCGTGCATAAAAAACACAATGCCGTCCACGGGAGCCGTCAGTTCCTCTATGACCTCCCCCTCGTAAGTGTCGATGATGCGCGCCAGAATCCTTCCCCGCCCCACCTCTTCCCCCACGGAGACGGCAGGTTCAAACAACCCGGCCTTTCCTGTCCTGACGGAGACCATATCCACATCTTTCACAATCTGCGAGAGATACCCGTCGTGTCCATGGTATTGCGCAATCCCCTGCTTATGCAGAAACGTCAAAATCCCCCGCTCGGCTTCCTTCGCACTTTTCCTGTCAATTCTGGTTGTGGTGTTCGTGTACATGCTGAAAGCCTGCGTTTCCCAGATCTGCCAGTTATAGTTTAAAGTGGTCGTATCATACGGCCGCACTTTCCGCAAGACCACATAGGGCATACCGAACTGCTTCGCCAGCTCCGTGTCCTCAAGCCCTGAATCCATCATGCGCACATGGGGCATAAACTCACCGGGCATATAAAAGGATGTAAACTGTATGCCAAAGCGATAGGCGGAAATCACACGAAACACGCCGTCCGCAATGCGCTGGGTCGTCTCCCCCAGATCATATCCGGGAAACATCCGATTGATATCCGTATTGTCCACCGTCCAGAAACGCTTCTGTATATTCACGGAATAGGGATTAACGCAGGGGATCACCAGAATCTTTTTCCCCGGCGTGAGCTTCCCCTCTTCCTCCATACCTTTCAGTTTTTTTACGAGCCGTGAACAGCAGTAAAGCTGCTGCACTTCATTGCCGCGCATACTGCCCACAATGCAGACCGCTTCCTCCCCCTCCCCGAACTCGTAGCCCGTCACGCGGAAGTTGTCCCGGTACAAACCCTGTATTTCATATATCGTATTTTTTTTCATATGCATTTAACCTTCCAAACGAGTCTGACATATTTTCCTGCTGCCTTCCGTCATCCCCAAATCATCCCCTGCATTTTCCTTGCGTGTACTGCTGTAATTTAACGCTTGCTCCACCTCCGGCATCCGAACTCACAATGTTCGAAGCAGCCGCCCCACCAACGACCCCTCGTCCACAATCGGGTACTCCCGTATCGTGAATAACATGCCGTCCATCGGCGCCCTCACCTCGTCCCGCACACCGCCGGAAAGCGGGTTGATGATCCGCCCGATCAGCTCCCCTTCCTTAAGCTGTGCCCCGTGCCTGACCGCAGGCACGAAAAGGCCGCTGGTAGCCGCGTTCAAATAAGCCACATCCTTCGGGTTGCGGGAAATGATTGGCTGCCTCACCGCTGCCGTCTTCCCCTCCCATATGCCAAGCTTCTTCATCAGATTGAAAATGCCGTCCACCATCTGATCCCCATACGACTTCGTAATCCGCATTCCCACACCCATCTCCACTACGAGGGTGGGTGTTCCGATGCTGTTTAAGCTGTAGGCCAGCGTCGATTCCAGCACCGTACTCGCCCCGTGCACCCAGACAAAATCCACATTGGCCTCCTTTGCCAGCGGAATAAGCTGCTCCTCATGCACGGCGTTAACTCGAATCTGCGGAATCTCCGTCAGATAAATATTGCTGGCATGAATATCCAGCACAACCTCGGAGCCTGTCAGATCTTCCATAATGCGAGCCGCCAGATACTCCGTCATGTTTCCCTCGATATCCCCCGGGAACAGCCGGTTCATATCCATCTCAAACGCCGGAATCCCACGGGTGATGGAGTCAATCCCCAGCGGGTTCATAGCTGGATAAATATCC
The DNA here is from genome assembly GCA_949051815.1 of uncultured Lachnospiraceae bacterium. Lineage (GTDB taxonomy): Bacteria > Bacillota > Clostridia > Lachnospirales > Lachnospiraceae > UBA3282. The sequence continues at coordinate 35,053 of CARQVR010000014.1, read as the reverse complement.
ACGATCCCTTTCAGGTTCTCCTTTTGCTCCTTGATGCGCCGGATCAGTTCAAAACACACATACTGTCCCTCTAGCTCGTCCCCGTGGATTCCCGTCACCACGCTGATCCGTTTTTTTGATCCGGTATCATTTTCAGGTTCTATACGGTTTTTCTGTATCTTCAATTCCTCGTCTACAGGCAGCGCCATAGACGCGACTGTTGTAATCATGTTTCACCTCATTCCGAAGCGTTCTGCGCTGAGGAACGCGAGCAGAATTTCAGATTCTGCTCTGCGATCAAAGAAATTTGTGTCGCTTCTGCAAAAATTTCCGATTGAAAAATCAGCACATCAGTGTGATTTTTCAATCTTTCCTCTCCTCATTTACCGAAACCCTGACTGTCTGCGTCTGACTCCCGCCACCGTGCATAATCCCCCGGTTAATCAGGCAGTCTGCAGCGTCTCTCCCCACGCCGATTTTAATGTAGTCGTCCCCCACAGGGATATCGTTGGTGGGATCAATGCCATACCAAAAGCCGTCTTTCGCAATCTCAACCCATGCATGACTGGCTCCCTCACCGGAAATCATCCCCGTCACATATCTGGCTGGAATCCCCACCATATGCAGCAGAGCAATCAAAATATGCGCATAGTCCTGGCACACGCCGCGCCCCAGCTCCCAAGCTTCCGCCGCCGTGGTTCCCACATCCGTACATCCCTTTTCATAGACAAAATCCTCGTGCAGCCTGTGCATCAGAAAAAGAGCCCTTTCATAAGCGTCCGCCGGAAGCTCCCCTGCCAGCTTTTCGTGATAGGCAAAAAGTCCCTCTCCCGCCCGATTCAACCCGTGAGGATGTCGAAAAACGGCCAGCATATCCTCATCAATTTGCTCCTCCCGGCGATCCAATCCCGTGTACACGTCACCCGTAATCCGGAAGGAAAAAGTGGTGTGCGCCACGTCATCCCATCCGTAAATCTGGGCATTTCCAAAAGAGTCCCTTCCCATACTGTAGGGCACGTCAGGCGATAACAGCACCTTTACGTTCTCCGCCCGCTGCCGCAGCGTCTCCTTCGGCAGACATTTGATTGTAAAATGACAGGAGGAAACCGTCTCCGAATAATCAATCTGCATGTAATAGTCAAACGTCAGTTTTTTCACAGAACCGCCTCCACTTCCCTCACAATTCTGTAATAGTTCAGTTCCGGCTCTCCCACAAGCATTTTGAGAGATTCCAGCCTCTTGGGATCATACTCCAAACCACACCGTTCCACCCGGGGGATCATGCGGTGCACCTCTCTCTCCAGCGCCTCCCGCTTCATGCCGAGTCTTGCGTAAAGGTCAATACGCTCGATCCGTTTTCCGGCTTTGATGATATTTCTGATCTGCTCTGCGTCGATCTGATCGTCCGCCGTCCCCCAAAACGCCATCAGATCATCCAGCGCGTGCTGCAGTTCTATGAGCGGCGCCCTGCTCTCTCCCGCCTTATTCATCTCATAAAGAGCAAGCTGTATATAAGACAGCGTCTCCGAACCGATGCTCTCCCGCAGGACAATCGCGTTGTCATAAGCCCTGTTTAAATTACTGACAATGGAATCCGGATTGTCCCCGTCAAAAGGATACTTCTTTAAAAACGTATTTTTGTCGCCGTAAATATCCGGAATATCCACCATTTCGCAAAATTCCCGGTAGCTGTCCGTGATCTCGTCAATCATGGTGTCAAAGCTCCTGTAAAAAATGCGCAGCGTCGTGTAAACCCTCTCCGTATATCTTCCCAGCCAATATAATCTGTCCGCCTGTTCTACTGAGATAATACCCATGTGTCCTTAAAACCTCCTCCCTGCGATGAATTGACAATAAACGAGTCCGGGTTTCTGGAAAATCTTGTAAGGCCGCTCTTCCACACAAGCGGTTCCTCCGCCATCAGCACAAAGGCCCGCAGATCCGCCTTTCTCGGAACTACAAAACAGTCGTCCATAATATCCAGATCCTGAAAGTCAATCACTTCCTGCGCGATGAACCGCCTGGGTTCCCGCTTAAGCAGCGCAATAAAATCCTCTTTCTGCTCCTTTGACATGCTACTGCCAAAAACCACGCCGTAGCCCCCGGCCTCCGCCACGTCCTTTAACACCAGCCTGTCAAAGTTCTCCAGCACATACCGCATATCCTCCTCGTAAAAGGGAAGATAAGTCGGCGCGTTTGAAAGAACCGGTTCCTCGTCCAGATAATAGCGGATCATCTTCGGTACAAAGTAATAGATGCCCTTGTCGTCCGCCACACCGTTGCCCGGCGCGTTAAGAAGCGCCACATTTCCCTTTCGGAACACATCGTAAATATGAGGAATGCCGATCAGCGAATCCGGCCTGAAATTCATGGGATCGAGATAATCGTCCGATATCCGCCGGTACACCGCGCCCACAGGCTCAAGGCTCCCGTCCACCGACACATAATAAAGCCTGTCATTCTTTACCCGCAGCTCCGCCCCGTTCACCAGATGCGCCCCTGTCTTCTCCGCCAGATAAGAGTGCTCAAAGTAGGCCGCATTGTACCGCCCCGGCGTAAGTATCACCGTATGTCCGCCGGTATTCACATAGTCCATTGTGTGGCGCAGCAGCCCGGCGTAATTCCTGTTGTCCTCCAGATGATTGTCGTGAAAGGTGTCGGGCGAGCTTCTCCTGCAAAGCTCCCTGGCAATCATCGGATAAGACGCCCCGGAAGGCACCCGCAGATTGTCCTCCAGAATGTACCATTTCCCATCCTTTCCCTTGACCAGATCAATTCCGGAAATATGTGCATAAATGCCCCTCGGTGGCATCGCATTCTCACACTCCGCCATATAGCCGCTCGAGGCAAAAATGAAATCTTCCGGCACAATCCCATCTTTCACAATCTGTTTTTTGCTGTAAATATCTTTGATAAAGAGATTGAGCGCCATGACGCGCTGCTTTAGGCCCCGCTCCAAAAATAGAAATTCCTCGTGCGCAATAATGCGCGGAATGGCGTCAAACGGAAAAAGCTGTTCTTTAAATTCGTTATTTTTATAAATGCCGAACTTCACGCCGTAGCGCGCGAGCAGCTCATTGACGGTGTCCGTGTGCTTTAAAAGATCTAACTGCCGCATTCTGTCCTCCATGCTTACCTTCTTTCTTCCTTACTCTTCAAACATATTTCGCGCAAGACCTGCCAGAATCTGCGCCGTTCTCTCTATCCCAAAGCGGCTTGAATCAACCATCATATCTCGATTGGAAAAAACATCCGTATACTCCGGGCAGTATCTTCTGTGATACAATTCTCTTGAACGATCCACCTCCCGAATCATTTTTCTTGCCACCTTTTCTTCCATTTTCAATATCTCTGTACAATTTTTCAAGCGCCTCTCGAAAGGCGCATAGATATATACGTTCAGCCGATTTTCAACGTCCGCCAGAATGGACTCCGCGCACCGTCCCACGATGATACAGGATTCCTTCTTCGCCAGATCCTCTATGATATTTCTCTGGATGCTGAAAATCTCGTCCTGCATGTTCGAGACGCCCATTCCCAGCGGATACTGTCTTTTAAAATATTTGGAATTGGCGTTTTCCTCCGTCGCGCTGACCGTGGATACGGGAAGCCCCATCCGTTTTGCTGTTTCCTCCACAATGTCTCTGTCATAAAAGTCGATATTCAGCTCTTCCGCCATCTGTTTTGCAATTGTCCGCCCCATACTGCCAAACTGCCTTGAAATCGTGATCACATACTGTTTCATTCTATCTCTCCTCGTCGTTTCCGCACTTCCCGCCTGCCCTTTTTTCAAAAACGGCACTCTAACCTCCATGCCACAGCTTCGCTGTGACGCAAATCAATGCGGAGAATGCCGCTTTTCAGGCATTCTCTTATGCGGAACTTAGTACTTCCAAGTCAGCTTGCTGACTTTGGTCTCCGTCCTATGGCGAGACATCTTTAGAAGCACTTTTCGCATTTCTCACACTACTCCAACCGGCACCGCCCGCCTCCGCTTCCTCTGCATATTTCTGACCATAAAGGAAATCGTGAAATTAATTGCAAAGTAAATCAGACACGCAAACCCGAAAAGCACAAACACATCCGACACATTGACCGTCCCCATTCCATTGTATTTCTGCGCCGAGCTTAATATCTTCTTCACTCGCGCCATCAGCTCAATCGTCGCCACATTCGCCAGATAGGACGAATCCTTGATCGTGGTAATCACCTGACTCAAAAGGGTAGGCACAATATTCCTGTAAGCCTGCGGCAGTACGATATAAACCATGATCTGTAACGTTCCGAAGCCCTGAGAGTGCCCCGCCTCAAACTGTCCCTCCGCCACGGAGTTTAAGCCTCCTCTGACAATCTCGGCAATCACCGAAGAAGTGAACAGGATAAGCGCCACCGCCGTCTTGAACAGTAATTTCACCTCCGCCGAGGAGAGTCCCCACATTTTCCGCCCCAGAAATTTCGGACAGGGGCAGAATACCAGGCAGACAAAAATCCACAAAAGCAGCGGTGTATTTCGGAATATCTCTATGTAAGCCACCGCCAGCCATTTAAAAATCCGCGTTTTTTTACTGTTACAATAATTCCTCAAAAGCGCCAGCACAGAACCGAAAACCAGACCGATTACCACAGCCATCAGGGAAATGATAACCGTAAACGCCACGCCCTTTAACAGATACAGCAAAACCGCACCGTTCGTTATGATCGCCAGACTTCCTCTGATTGTCTCCATAGATTACGCCACCCTTTCCGATTTGTGACAGTTCAGCCTGCGGCTTCTCTGTCTCAGAATCTGCCATTCCAAATCGCCTGCGGCGAGGTTGCCAAGTGCCAGTGGCGCTTACTTGGCAACGACCGAAACGAAGTGTAGACCAGATTCTCGTAGTCCAATTCACACATTCTCACGGACTTTGCAGCGAGCGCAAAGTCCTGGACCGGGCTGTTTCTCTCCGATTTGTTTTACCGCTGCGATCCTCCCGCTTTTTCAATGAAATCTCCCACATACTTGCCAGAGAGGAAAGCGGACAACAGACCACAAAGAACAGCAGGCCGCTAATGAGATACGCAGGTGCATAGGCACCGCCTGTACTCTCCCCGGTTACAAAGCTGTAGGTCGTGGAAATCAGATCCGCACCACCCACTATATACAGGCAGGAAGTGTTTTTAAATATATTGACCACCTGATTCACCATAGGCGGCAGAATCACCTTGATGCTCTGCGGCAGTATAATGTAATACATTCTCCCCAGGTAACCGAATCCCTGAGAGAAAGCCGCCTCAAACTGGCCCTTGGGAACGGCCTCAATCCCGGCACGCACTACCTCCGCCACATACGCGCCATGGTAAATGCCGAGGGCCAGCACGCCCGTCAGCAAAATTCCCAGCCCGTGCCCGGAAAACGCCAGCGCATAGTAGAGAAAGCACATCTGTAAAAGCAGGGGCGTATTCTGCACAACCTCCACATAAACTCTGGCTATCGCCGCCAGCGGTTTTTTCCCGCTGGTGGCAAACAGACCCAGTACAACCCCAATGCACAGGGAGAGCAGCAGGCCGAATCCCGCCGAAAACACAGTATTCCTAAGCCCCATCAAAAAGGTGCCCCTGTAAATCCACACTTTATTCCAAGCATTTGCCGAAAACAATCCCGCCATGATATTCTCCCTTTACTTTATCTATATTCTTTCGGCGCAGAAAATGCCGTCTTTTGGCATTCTCTCATGCGAAACATAGAATTTCCAAGTCAGCTTTGCTGACTTTGTTCCTGTCCAATGGCGGGACGTCTTTGGAAATTCTTTTCGCATTGTTATTCGATTCCGTTCTCCGCAATCAGTCCATCAATGGTGCCGTCGGATAACCACCCCGTCACCAGCTCATCCACATAGGCACTGAATCCGGAATCTTTCTTCGTTGCCACACCGTACTCCTGCGGCGCAAACTTCTCGTCGATGTAAGTACGGTCGTCCGTGTGATAAACCGCCAGAATGGATTTATCCACGCAGAAAGCATCCACCTCTCCCGCACTCAAAGCAGTGGAGATTGTCGGATAATCGTCGTACTGTGCAAAGCTGATTCCGTCCGTCCACGTCGCCGGATCGAAAGTCTTCGCATCAAAACCATCGCCGCTCATCACGCCATTCTCAACCATAGCCGCCACAAGACTTCTCGCCGAAGTAGAACCCGAGGATACGCCCACCTTTTTATCCTTCAGATCAGCAAGTCCGGCAATGCCCGAATCTTTCTGTACCAGAACCGTCACATAATCCGTATAATAAGGTGTGGAGAAATCCCAGCTCTGCTTCCGCTCATCCGTGATCGTAAAAGTCGCCAGCACACAGTCGATATCACCGGAATCCAGAAGCTCCGTTCTCGTCGCCGCCGTCACCGTCGTAAACTCCACGTCCACACCCAAGCTCTCCGCGATCTTCTCCGCCAGGGAAATCTCCATGCCGGAATACTCGCCCGTCAGCTCATCCTGAAAGCCGAAGCCGATCACCGCATTTTTTACGCCCACCCGGAGCACGCCCCTGTCGATAATCGCCTGCACGTCTGTGGACATGCCGTCAGCCGCTGCATCCGCCGCCGCGCCGCTCTCCGTCTCCTCCGCCGCCACTGATTCGGAAGATGCCGCCGGTTCCGCTGCCCCCGCCGTCTTTTCCGCACCACAGCCCGTCAGGGTCATCATTGCCATTGTCATACCTACTACTACAGCCAATACTTTCTTTTTCATAATCTCTCCTCTTTTCCGAAGCGTCTTTTGCCGAGGAACGCGGGCAAAATATTCAATTTTGCTCTGCGATCATAGGAATTTGCGACGCTCCTATAGCAAATTCCAGGTTGAAAAATAAGGTCATCAGACTTATTTTTCAATCGCTCCTCCTCTCACTTCCGAATGATTTTTCCCAAAAATGTTTTCAATCTCTCATTCTGGGGATTTTCGAAAAATTCATCCGGCGTTCCCTCCTCCAGAATCTGCCCGTCCGCCATAAAGACCACCCGGTCCGCCACCTGCCTGGCAAAGCCCATCTCATGGGTGACCACCACCATCGTAATATTCTCTTTCGCTAGTTTAATCATAACATCCAAAACTTCCTGAATCGTCTCCGGGTCTAACGCCGAAGTCGGCTCATCGAATAAAATAATTTTCGACTGCATACAGAGCGCCCTGGCAATGGCGATTCTCTGCTGCTGCCCGCCGGAGAGTGTGGTTGGATAGACATGCGCCTTCTCCCGCAGTCCCACCACATCCAGATAGTGGTATGCCAGCTCCTCCGCCTCCGCCCTGCTCTTGTGATGCAGCTTCATGGGAGCAAGCGTCAGATTCTTTAACACCGACATATGCGGATACAGATTAAACTGCTGAAACACCATGGACGTCGTCCTGCGGACAAGCTGTGTCTTATTCCTGTGTGTCAGTTCTTCCCCGTCTATGTACACATGCCCGCCGCTCGGCTCCTCCAGAAAATTCATGCACCGTACAGTGGTAGATTTGCCGGAGCCGGACGGGCCGATAATCACCAGCTTTTCCCCTTCCTTTACTTCCAGGTTCACATCCTTGAGCACATGCAGCTCCCCAAAATATTTGTTGATATTCTCCAGTTTAATCATATCCATTCCCTCTTTCGCCCCACCCGCCGCGGCCGCGTCAACCATAGACTTCCCTATGCCATCCTGCACATAATAGTGAAGGCGCTTCCTTCGAATCCCTCCGAAAGAAACGCCTTTGTCTCTTTTTTTGTATAATCGTATACATGTATAATTTTATCTGTGTCCTAGTATACGGTGATAAACCACAAAAGTCAAGACCTAATTTTAGTAAATATAGATAACTCTTTTCCCAAAAAGAAAGAGACGCTCCCGCGTCCCTTTCCCATCGCATCATCGCATATACGTTTACTCACTATTCGGTTCTAAAAGCGCTTTCTCATAGCTTTCCAGAATAATTCTCTGAATTCTGTCCCGGGTCTCGGAATTAATCGGATGCGCAATATCGCGGTACTCGCCGTCCGATGCCTTCTTACTCGGCATAGCTATGAACAGACCTTTTTCGCCTTCAATTACTTTAATGTCATGTACCACAAATTCATCGTCAATCGTGATCGAGACGATTGCCTTCATCTTGCTGTCTTGAGTCATTTTACGCACGCGGACATCAGTAATTCTCATGAAGCTCAGCCTCCTTATCATATGATACCGGTTCGGAATCTACCGGTTTTCACAAGCTTTCTACACAAGTCATACTCATCAAGCCACGTAGCTTGTAATAAACATTTAACTAAATTATGCCCCTGTTACAGACAACTTACACCTTCTTAGCAATCACCCCTCATCCCTGTCAACACATATCCTGCCTATCATAACACAAATTATCCGTTTGGTCAAAGTGAATATCTGTCATTATGTTCCACCACAATTTCTATCCCCTCTTCTCCCTTATGGTAAGAGTTCGCACGGATGGTTCCTCTGCTCTCTACGATGCAGTTCTCGATGTGTGTGTTATCGCCTATATACACATCATTCAAAATGATGGAATTTTTTATGTAGCAATTGCTTCCGATATAAGTTTCCTTAAAGATCACGGAATCTTCCACTGTGCCGTTAACGATACATCCGCTGGATATCAGGCTGTTTTTGATCTTGGCGCCCACATTATACTTGGCCGGCGGCAGATCGTCCACCTTGGAATAAACGTCCGGATACTGTTTGAAAAAGTAATCCCTGATCTCCGGTTTGAGGAAATCCATGTTGGTTCTGAAATAGTCTTCCACGGTAGCGATATTGCTCCAGTAGTCTTTCAGCTTATAACCGAAAATCCTCTTCTGGTTCTTGTAGCGGATCAGAATATCCTTTACGAAGTCGTAGCGGTCCTCTTCCCTGCACTTCTCGATCATCTCGATCAGCATTCTTCTTCTGACTACATAGATACCGCAGGAAATGGTATTGGACTTAGCCACTACCGGCTTCTCCTCAAACTCCTCGATACGGCTGTCCTCGTTCATCTTAAGCGTACCATAACGCTCCACATTGGCGCCCGGCGCAAGATCCTTGCAGACCACGGTGATATCTGCTTTCTTCTCTATATGATACTCCAGAATCTTGTTATAATCCATCTTATAAACGCAGTCGCCGGAAACAATCACCACATATGGCTCATGGCTGTTCTTTAAGAAAGACAGATTCTGCGCAATCGCGTCCGCCGTACCACGGTACCAGGCATTGCTCTCAGCCGTCACCGCAGGCGTCTCCACAAACAGGCCGCCCTGCTTACGTCCGAAATCCCACCATTTGGACGAGCTTAAGTGCTCGTTCAGGCTGCCCGCATTATACTGCGTGAGCACAGCCACCTTATTGATATGGGAATTGGACATATTACTGAGTGCAAAGTCGATGCTTCTGTAGCTTCCCGCTATGGGCATCGCACAGACCGCACGCTTCTGGGTCAACTGCCTGATCCTGTGATTATTACCACCTGCTAAGATAATTCCGATTGCTCTCACGATTTATCACCTGCCTTAATCAAAGTTTTACCACTGGGAAGATAAGAGTCCGTATAATCATCCTGCGTCGTCACGCCGAATACCACTGAATTCTTCCCTATGGTTATCCCCTTCGGGATCACGCTCTTCTCGCCTACCGTCACCAGATCATGGTCGTAGATGTTCGGATCCGTCTCATTGGGAACGGCGTCTCCGATGCCCAGCTTCACATAGTCCTGAATCTCTACATTCTCCGCGATAACCGCTTTATACAGCTCGCAGTTTTCCCCGATTCTGGTCTGGTTCATAACGATGGAGTCCCGGATCACCGTGCCTGCCCCGACGGTAACGCCGCAGCCGATCACGGAATTGTAAACCTGTCCACAGATTTCGCAGCCTTCGCCGATAATACTCTTCTCAACCACACTGTCTGACGACAGATACTGAGGCGGCAGGATCTCGCTCTTCGTGTAAATCTTCCAGTATTCCTCATAGAGGTTAAACTCGGGCACAATGTCGATCAGCTCCATATTCGCTTCCCAGAAGGAGTGCAGCGTTCCCACGTCCTTCCAGTACCCGTTAAACTCATAGGCATAAAGCGGCGCATCTTTCTTATGGCAGTAAGGGATGAGGTGCTTTCCGAAGTCTAATCCCGGCTGTTCCGAGTTGGCGAGAAGCGCTTCTTTCAGCGTCTTCCAGTTAAAGATATAAATACCCATGGACGCCAGATTGCTGCGCGGGTTCGCCGGCTTCTCCTCAAAATCCGTAATCCTGCGGTTTTCATCGGTAATCATAATACCGAAACGCTTCGCCTCTTCCATCGGAACCGGCATAACCGCAATGGTCACTTCCGCACCGTTCTGTTTATGGAAATCAAGCATCACTTCGTAATCCATCTTATAAATGTGATCCCCTGAAAGAATCAGCACATAGTCCGGATTAAACGTCTCCATGTAGTCGATATTCTGATATATCGCATTCGCCGTACCGGTATACCATTCACTGTTTGCACTCTTCTCATAGGGCGGCAGAACCGTAACGCCGCCTATGTTCCTGTCCAGATCCCAGGGTATGCCGATCCCGATATGTGTATTCAGCCTGAGGGGCTGATACTGCGTCAGCACGCCTACCGTGTCAACGCCTGAATTGATGCAGTTGCTGAGCGGGAAGTCAATAATCCGGTACTTACTTCCAAAGGACACCGCAGGCTTGGCCACCTTCGACGTAAGCACTCCCAATCTGCTTCCCTGACCGCCAGCTAAAAGCATGGCAATCATTTCTTTCTTTACCATCTTTATCACCTCTTATTTCATTATAATATTTTCATATCTCCTCGTCATTTATCACAAAAACATAGCTATATGTAAAGTATACCACAAGCTGACTGATAACTGAATAGATTTTACATGAATTCTCCGTTTTTAGTCCTTTCGATATATTAATAATATACAATATTTTATTTCTTTTTTCAATGTCTTTGTTAACTTTTACATATTATCCTGTTTTTTCTCATTTCCTAACTTTATATTGGTTTTTTCCCGTGAAATGAGTATAATACTAGTAAAAACTGTAAAAGGGAGATACCCCATGTACCAGATTGATTTTCACAAGCCAATCCGCATCTATTTTATCGGAATCGGCGGTATCAGTATGAGCGGCCTTGCCGAGATTCTTCTGGCCAAAGACTTTACGGTATCGGGTTCCGACCGCGCGCCTTCCGATCTGACCCGTATGCTGGAAGAGCGCGGCGTCAGGATTTTTTACGGACAAAAGGAAGAAAATCTCACCGGCGACATTGACCTTGTCGTCTATACCGCAGCGATTAAAAGCGACAACCCGGAACTGCTTGCCGCGAAGAAATTAAACATTCCCACACTGACCCGGGCAGAGCTTTTGGGACAGATGATGAAAAACTATGAAACGCCCATCGCCGTAAGCGGTACACACGGGAAAACGACTACGACTTCCATGATTTCCCAGATTCTGCTGAATGCCGGAGCGGATCCCACCCTTTCCATCGGCGGCATCTACCGGCCCATCGGCGGCAATATCAGAGTGGGCGCGTCCAGACTCTTTGTCACGGAAGCCTGCGAGTACACAAACAGCTTTTTAAGTTTCTTTCCGAAAATCGGTATCATTCTTAATATAGAAGAAGACCATCTGGACTTTTTTAAAGATCTTGCGGATATCAGGAACTCTTTCCGCCGTTTTGCGCTCCTTTGCCCGGAGGACGGCGCCCTGATCATCAACGGCGATATCGAGCGGTGCGGGGAGCTCACGGAAGGTCTTTCCTGCCGCGTGATTACCTATGGCCTTTCCTCCGGCAGGGACTATACCGCATCGCAGATTACTTACGACGACGCAGGCTATCCCTCCTTCCTCCTGCGTGACGGGAACGGCAGGGAACGCACGTTTTCTCTGCGGGTACACGGGGAACACAATATCCTGAACGCTCTGGCAGCCATCGCTTTGGCGGATCTTCTCGGCATTTCAGACGAGGTGATCCGCGCAGGTCTTATGGCTTTCACCGGAACGGACAGACGCTTTGAGTATAAGGGGCAGGTGAACGGTGTCAACATCATCGACGACTACGCCCATCACCCCACGGAGATCCGCGCCACCTTAAACGCTGCCAGACAGTACCCCCACAAGAGGCTCTGGTGCGTATTCCAGCCCCACACATACACACGAACCAAAGCTTTTTTGAAGGAGTTCGCCTCCGCCCTCTCTCTGGCCGACGAGATCGTCCTGGCAGATATCTACGCCGCCAGAGAAAAGGATACGCTGGGCATCAGCTCGGAAACCCTGGCAGAAGAAATCCGGTCCCACGGGCACTCCTGCCACTACTTCCCTGCCTTTGAGGCGATAGAAAATTATCTTCTGAAAAATTGCACAAAGGATGATTTGTTGATAACTATGGGCGCGGGCGACATCGTAAAAATCGGTGAAAACCTGTTACAGAAATAATTATTCACAATATCCACAGAAAAGAACCTGAGACAATCCGTTTTTTCTGTGGATATTTTTGTGGAAGAAACCATACGGTTTCATAGTGTTTTCCCGGTTTGTCCACAATATCCACAAAAGAATGGTTGTCCCGCCATTCGTAAACGCATATCCGTTTGTTACAGATTGCCCATTTCCTTTCGCAAAAACAAATGTTATACTCATAAATGCGCGCGGCAAATGATACGAGCAGTAGTCTGCCTGCGCGGCACCAGTTTTCTAATATAGGGGTTATATAGGGGTATAAAATGGGGTTTTTGACAATTTATCAGGACAACTACACGGATTCTACGGTTATTTCAAACCGTTTTATTGACGAGTACATGCAGGCCGCCAACGATGCGCAGCTAAAGATCTACCTTTATCTGATCCGCATGATGAGCGCCAGACTCGACACCAGCATCGGCGATATCGCCGATAAATTCAACTACACGGAAAAGGACGTGGTCCGCGCCCTCAAATATTGGGAGCGGAACCGCCTTCTCATTCTTGACTACGACGGTCATAAAAATATTACCGGCATTCATCTGATGGATTCCAACACCTCCGCTCCGGTTCCGGCCAGCTCTGTCATGGCCACTTATCCGAGCGTGACGGCGCCTTTTACGTCTGTGTCTTCGCCTGCCCGGACGGTTGCTTATCCTTCCGTGAACGCGGCAGCGCCCGCACAGCCGCAGACGCAGCCGTTTTCCGTAGAGAAGCCGCATTACACGGCAGATCAGCTCCGCGACTTTAAGGCGGATGAAGATACCGCAAGGCTTCTTTTTGTGGCGGAGCAGTACCTGAAAAAACCTTTGAGCGCAAACGATATGCGCACCATACTTTTCATCATGGACAAGCTGGGATTCTCCGAGGATCTGACAGATTACCTGATCCAGTACTGCGTCGACCGCGGCAAGAGAGATCTGCGCTACATAGAAAAAGTGGCCATAAGCTGGGCCGAACAGGGCATTACCACGCAGAAGCAGGCCGCTTCCCTGTCCGGAAAATATGATAAGGACATTTACGAAATCATGCGCGCCCTCGGGAAAAACAATATTCCCACAGAGACGGAGGTTTCCTACATCGACCGCTGGCGTAAGCTCTACGGCTTTGAAAACGATGTGATTCTCACCGCCTGCGAGCGCACGGTGCTTGCCACGGACAGCCACCGGTTTGAATATGCGGACAGCATCCTGACGAGCTGGCACAAGGCCGGCGTGCACCACAAGGGCGATATCAAATCCCTTGACGAAAATCACCGCCGGAGCAAAACAGGCCGTTCGGCCATGTCCACCAACAAATTTAACCAGTTTACACAGCATGACTATGATTTTGAGGCCATTCAGCAGGCATTGGAGAAAGAAATTCTGACTAATTGAGCTTAATCCGGTTTCATAAAAATCGTGGAAAATAAAAAGGAGACACCGTGCCATTAACAAACCCGCAATACGACCGGATTTTCCGGCAATACGAAGAAAAGCAACGGCAGAACCGTCTGGAGACAGAGCGCAGACGCGGCTATGTATATTCTCATATCCCCGGGTACCGGGAACTGGAGGACGAGACTGCTTCCCTTTCCGTCGGACAGGGAAAGAAACTTCTCCTCGGGGATGACACCGCTCTTTCAAGACTGCGGGAAAATCTCGCCGCCCTGAAAGAACAAAAAAAGCAGCTTCTGTTTGACGCAGGGCTTCCGGCCGATTATCTGGAACCGCTTTTTTCCTGCCCTGACTGCCGCGATACCGGCTATATCGAGCGGGAAAAGTGTCACTGTCTGAGGCAGGCAGAAATCTCTCTGCTCTATGAGCAGTCGGGCATACAGGACATGCTAAAGCGCAATAATTTCAGTCTGCTTTCTTACGAATATTACGCGGGAGAAGCTCTGGCTCTTTTCCGGCACGCCGTTGAAACCTGCCATAGTTTTATCAAAAATTTTAATTCAGACTACCGGAATCTCTTTTTTTATGGTACAGTAGGAACGGGTAAATCATTTCTCTCCGGCTGTGTCGCAAAAGAATTGATGGATCAGGGATATTCCGTGATCTATTTTGGCGCGGCAGGCCTGTTTGATTTATTGTCGAGCGTATCCTTTAACGTCAAAAGCAGGGATGAACGACAAAACACCTACTCCGATCTCTATCGGTGCGATCTGCTTATCATCGACGACCTCGGGACGGAGCTGACCAACCAGTTCACCTCATCCCAGCTCTTTTCTCTCTTGAACGAAAGGCATCTCGGCAAGAAATCTACCCTGATATCTACTAATTTTTCTCTGGCAGAATTACGGGACCGCTATTCTGATCGTATTTTTTCCCGTATCACAAGCAATTTTGAAGTTTGCAGACTCGCTGGGGAAGATATCCGAATGTACAAAATGACAAGAACCTAAAGGAAAGGAATCTTTCTATGAACAGACGCGAAGAGAAACGGAATCTGGAAACCATACCTGTCGGCTCTCTGGGGATGATTCCCCTGAAAGGCTGCCGCACGCTTGGCGAAAAGGTTGACTACTACCTGGTGAAATGGCGCACGGAGCGGGAAAGCGAGCACAAGGACTCTCTTGCCTTCTCCGGCTATCAGCGCGATACCTATATCCTGGACGCGGCAGTCCCCCGGTTTGGTTCCGGCGAGGGAAAAGGCGTCATCAAAGAATCTGTGCGCGGCACCGATCTGTATCTGATGGTGGATGTGGCCAACTACAGTCTCACCTACTCTCTTTGCGGCCATGAAAACCATATGTCTCCCGA
Organism: uncultured Lachnospiraceae bacterium; assembly: GCA_949051815.1. Taxonomy (GTDB): domain Bacteria; phylum Bacillota; class Clostridia; order Lachnospirales; family Lachnospiraceae; genus UBA3282. The sequence goes on along the minus strand of CARQVR010000014.1, from coordinate 19,872 downwards.
CGATCATTATCAGGATTTAAAGCGCATTATCGCGGCTGTGGGCGGCAAGGCGAGACGCATTACCGTCATTATGCCTTTTCTCTATGAGAGCAGGCAGCACAAGCGTGCCGCGAGGGAGTCTCTGGACTGTGCTCTTGCGCTTCAGGAAATGGTGAGCATGGGCGTGGATAACATCATCACCTTTGACGCACACGATCCCCGCGTACAAAACGCCATCCCCCTGCACGGCTTTGAGACAGTGCAGCCCGCCTACCAGTTTATCAAGGGACTTCTGACCCATGTAAAGGATTTGCAGATCGACAACGATCATATGATGGTGATCAGTCCGGACGAGGGCGGCATGAGCAGGGCTATCTATATCGCCAACGTACTTGGTCTGGATATGGGTATGTTCTACAAGCGTCGTGACTACACCCGTATCGTCAACGGGAGAAACCCGATCATCGCCCATGAATTTCTCGGCAGCAACATAGAAAACAAAGATATGATTATCATTGACGACATGATTTCCTCCGGCGAAAGTGTGCTGGAAGTGGCGGCCGCCTTAAAGGAACGAAAGGCCGGGAAAATTTTCGTCTTTTCCACCTTCGGTCTTTTTACCGCCGGGCTGGACCGCTTTGATAAGGCTTACGAGGAGGGCACCATCTGCCGTGTCCTGACCACGAATCTGATCTACCAGACACCGGAACTTCTTAGCCGGGAATGGTATATCGACTGCGATATGAGCAAATATATCGCTTATATCATAGACACACTCAATCACGACGCCTCCATCAGCGATCTTCTGAATCCTGTGGAGCGTATCCAGTCGATTGTGACCAGGTATCATGCGGGAGAGCTGATATAAGCGAAGCCCGAAACCGCAGGATGCCACGTCTTCCATCCATGAAATGTGCATATGAAAAGCTGCCGTTTGTGATCCTGCGGCAGCTTTTATTTTAATTCTGACAGATTAGGAAAACACGCTAAAACTGGAAATAGATAAACTGCTGGATATCGTACAGTTCGCCGTAACATCCGTACAGCAAAATGGTAAACAAAAGCAGCATAATTCCGCTTACCCTGAACCACCAGCCCTGCTTCAAAAACAAATCCGCCACATCCCTGCCCCGGTACTTATGATAATCCACTGCAAACAAAAGCAAAATGGATGCCAGAAGTACATTCATCTCATTTCCTGCCACACCCAGCTCATACAAAGAACCGTCAAAGAGAATCGTCCAGTTGTTTCCGCGAAACATATTCCTTAATATTTCCAGCGCCCTGCTCATTCCTCCGGCGCGAAAGAAAAGCCATGCAAAGGACACCAGAAGAAACGTTCTGAGCGTCTGAAACAGAGATTTACTAAACATGCTCTCCGGCTTTTCTTCCCGTTTCCCGAGTATTTTCTCCCATTTCCCAGCGTACTTGCCGGCCCATCCTTTTATGGTCCCCGCCGCATCCTCTGTCACCTGATAAATGCCGTTCAAAAGTCCCCAGAAGACAAAGGCGAAAGATGCGCCGTGCCACAGACCGCTGACCGTAAATACCGCCAGAATATTTCTCTGCCTGCGCAACCATCCCCCTCTGTTTCCGCCAAGAGGAATATACAGGTAATCGCGAAACCACCCTGAAAGGGAGATATGCCATCTGCGCCAGAACTCCTTCACGCTTTTGGAATAATACGGCGCGTTGAAGTTTTCCATCAGGTATATGCCCATAATCATTGCGGATCCTCTCGCGATCGTGGAATACCCGTAAAAGTCACAGTATATCTGTATGGAAAAAAAGAGCGTGGCTGCCGCCACATAAAATCCCGGATATACAGCGCTTTCCTGATACACGGTGTCCACAAGAACCGCCGCCCTGTCCGCAATTACCATCTTCAAAAACAGACCGTACAATACAAGCAGTGCACCCTTTCTTACGTTTTCATAGGAAAAGGGCTGCGGCCTGTTTAGCTGTACCAGCAGGTTTTTCGACCGCTCGATCGGTCCCGCCACAAGCTGCGGAAAAAAGGATACAAAGAGCGCATATCTCAGAAAATTTTTTTCCGCATAGATATCCCCACGGTACACGTCGATCAGATAGCCAAGCGCCTGCAGCGTATAAAAAGAAATACCGACAGGAAGCAAAATGTCAAATTCCCGGCTAACCTCTCCGACATGAATAAATGACAGCAGGCGGTTTAATATGGAAACGCCAAATTGAATATATTTGAAGAAACCCAGAATGCCAAGATTCACCAAAATGCAAATCGCGAAGCACGCCTTTTTCTTTCCTGCGCCTGAAAGACTTTCCATGAATCTTCCACAGAAATATGTCAAAAAGGTGCACAAAAAAAGTAACAGAACATACACCGGATTCCATTGCATATAGAAATAGTAACTTGTAAAAAGCAGCCATATATATCTTGCGCGTCCGGGCATGGCATAGTAGACCAAAACCACGATTGGCAGGAAAATAATATATTGCGGCGTATTAAATAACATACTGTTTTATCCTCTTATGTCATTTCCGGTTTCCTAAAATGAAATCTCCATCGTCTGCACGGTCTCATCCGGAAATGAACGCATTCTTGCCTCAATCACGCAAAGCCCCTCTTCTTCCGCCGGAAGTTCAAACTGCTTGTTTTCATCGAAATCCCGAAGCACATACATCCCGCCTTCTACCGGTTTTACCACGATCCGGTATTCCATCCCGGAATCGCGGTTGGAAGCGATCCACCTTCTTCTGTCCTCCCTCACATCGAAGCAGTAAATGCCATATATGGCAGGCGGCGTTTTCTCAAGCTTTTCTTTATAAGAGGCATAAAAATATTTGTCGTTATCCGTCTCTTTCCCCGATACCACCTCATAAAGAAAAGGCGTAAATACTTCGGCTCCGTATTTGTTCAAATGCCCGCTGTCCATAAAACCTTCTCCGTTCTCCAGAGAAAAATACGCTTCCTTTGCAAGGTTAAAGTCATAAAACGCTACGCCGTACTCATCCGCTAAAGTCCTGACTTCCTCTACGTAATCATCATAGGCAAGCGTACTGATCAGCTGCAGGTCATAAATCGGCGATACGAACAGGGTGATGGGAATTTCCCTGCTCTGACAATACTCAATAATCATACGGCAGTATTTCTCCGGCTCCCCTTGCATAGAATAACCGCTAAGTACCGACCTCTGCTCAAAAAACTTTTGGTTTTCCTTATATACCCCCGTACCCTCGCGGAAGCCCTGCCCTGCAGATACAGCGTCTCCATCCCGGTATCCATAATTGAGATACTCTTCCTGCCTCTTTTCTTCTATCTGCTCCCTGATATAGTCCCAATCCCCCAGACAGCTTCGATATCTGCTAAACGGAAGCAGGATATTTATATATTGCTCCGGGCCTTTGATTGCGGCTATATATGCCATCTTGTTAAAAGACAGCCGCATATAATCCGTATTTTGCCAATGGCGGTTATAATCCACATACTCACCATCATCTTCCAGATTCACGTCGTAATACATTTCCAGATATACATGAGACAAGTCATTCAGCCTGTCAGCCTCCCGCAATAAATAATAGGAGCTTTTAAGTTTCTGCCTCCCTGTCGACAGATTAAAATGATATGCGCCGCTCATCTGATCCAGAATCCGCGGATCGACGTCCCGAAATACATGGGAAGACCCCAGATATAAATGATCGATTTTTCCCTGATCCTCATAAAAGTCATGCCACAGGACACGATTCCACTCAGCGGAGTCATCCACAAACATCGCGTTTAACATCTGTGTCATTCCGGCAAAAATCATAAAACCGGCTATTATGCCTGCCGCTCTTTTTATATATTTCACATAGGTTACCATTTTCAAAAATGCTTTCTGATGTTCTTTTTTATTCATTTTTAATATTTTTAGTATATATTTCTTCTATTTTAATGTCAATAGTCTGTTGTTTGTCCGCTTTAATACCTATAGTCTGTCTTCATAAAATCAATTACGGACACCATTGCAGGTATATTCCGGAAAGGACTCATTTTAAATGGATATAGCGAAAGAATTGGGACTAAGGATTCGTCATTTCAGAAAGAAAAAGCGCATGACACAGGAAAAACTGGCTGAAATCTGCTGTCTTCATCCGACTTATATCGGCCAGCTTGAAAGAGGAGAAAAAAATCCAACCGTAGAAAGCATTTGCCGGATCGCCAGGGGCCTGGAAATTCCTGTCAGTAAACTTCTGGAAAATATAGAGGCTATGAATCACAGCGACAACAGCATACCTATGCAGGTTTATCACCTGCTCCTGACTCTGCCGCCCGACAGTCAGGTACATATCGCAAATATTTTGTCGGAAATCGTCGCAATGCAGGAATCATCCTGACCCCTTTTGATGATACATGCTGATTTCCGGCGCTTCGTTTCCGGCTTGGGTTTCCGGCCCGGAAAAACAGACTTGACTTATTTGCATATGCTGGTATACTTAATATCTGGAAAATTTGTAAAACAAAATTTCCCAAATACAAAACGTCAGTTCGAGACCTTCCTGACGTAAAACAAAACTAAAGGAGACAACTGCATGAAAACACAAAACACACAGGCGGTTTCCGTGAAAACCGCACGCATTCACGCGCTCTTCATGGCGCAGGCGGCTATGATCGCCGCACTCTACATCGTATTGACCTTTATCGCGAACGCCTTCGGGCTGGCCAATTACGCTGTCCAGGTACGCTTCTCGGAAGCGCTCACTGTTTTACCCTATTTTACGCCCGCCGCCATTCCGGGACTGTTTATCGGCTGTCTGCTGAGCAATATTCTCACAGGATGCGCTCTGCCCGATATTGTTTTCGGCTCTCTGGCCACGCTTCTCGGCGCGCTCGGCACCTATGCCCTGCGGAAATGGAAATGGTGCGCGCCTGTCTGCCCGATTCTCGCGAATACGGTTATTGTGCCGCTTATACTGGTCTACGGCTACGGACTTCTGATCGAGGGCATGTCACTGATACAGTGTCTCGGCTTCTACTGCCTGACCGTGGGGGCGGGGGAAGTAATCTCCTGCGGGATTCTGGGGATGATACTGCTTACGGCGCTGCAAAAATACGGCAGTCGTATTTTTGTCAATTAATATGACTGAATCATATTCTCCGTGTGAAAAACAATCGCACAGTAAAAACCCTGCGGACAGACAATTCCATCCGCAGGGTTTCCTTTATGCCGCGTCTTCCTGTTTCGATTTCAGCATATCTCCCGTATATGCCTCCGGAAGCAGCGCGGTCTGATCCGGCACCGGAGGCTGCTCCGGTGCGCCCGCTCCGCCGGACTGGTAGGGAACCACCGTAACCACAAAGGTTGCGACCGGCATTTTCGTAGCCGTCGATGCAGCCGTCACCGTGAAAGTTCCTGTTCGCTTCGTCGTAAGCTGCATTTCAAAGCTGGATGATGATGCCTTGGTGGACGCCGCCCTCTTGTCCCCGGAAGAAATCGTCCATTTCAGTTTATCCGTCTCCAGCGTCCTCGCCAGATTGCTGACCTGTGCCATAAATACATATGTTCCATTGTTTTCCAGCATAACGCCTCCTTCCGCGTCATAATCAATGCCCGTTCCGGCATCGTCCGGGTTCGCGTGCAGCTTGTCAAGGCTGACGTAATTGATGCCAATGCTTCCCTCCGCATTCAGCAGCGGTTTCTTTGTCGTAAATTTCCTGGCCTTAGCGGGCTTCGCGTTCTTATGGCTATCATCGGCGTCATAATGCGCCGTGAGCACCGCCTCATAGGCTTTATTGCTGGACAGCCCTTTGACCTCACATGTCCAGTTCTTTCCCTCCCCGCCCTCTGTAAAGGTGCAGGTATAAGGTATTCCGGCTGTTTCCGTCTCCGCTGCCTCCACGCTCTCTCCGGTCACCTTATCCGTAATGTGCATCGTATAATATCTGCTGCCGGCAGACACTTTCATAACTGCCGGAGCCGGCTTAAACTCAATCAGTGCCGACGTATCCCTGACGGTAATCCTGCTGATGGAAGCCGCCGTCATATCCTTGATTTGGATTTTGGCCTTCGCTGCAGAGCTGCCCATCTGAAAAGGCACTTCCAGTTTATTTCCACTCTTGCCCTCAATCAGCGCCATCGCTGTGATAACCGCGTCCTCCGGCTTCTGCGTTTCCGAAGAGTCCGGCCAGGAAACCGCAAAGCATTTGCTGTCGGTAATCACCTTAAGGGCCGAAGCAAAATCTATTCCGCCCAGATTCATTCCCGCCGTCGTTCCCTTCAGATCGGTGCCGATCAGCTCCCTGAGAGAAACGCTCTGTCCGATTGTCAGCGTTGTCGACTTATCTTTCAGTTTGCCGGGCGCTTTTACCACCCTGACCCTGATCTGCTCAGAGGACCGTAACATACCGGAAGCATCCTTTCCGGTCACCATAAGAACCGTCTCTCCCACCTGACTGCCGTATTTCAATCCGACAGGGCCGTTCTTCGGCGCACTTACGCTCACAATGCCCCCGTTACCGGTGGTATATCTTATATTGGTAAATACCGGAGCCGGATTCATTTCCGCCCCAGACTCGTCCAGCAGCCGCCAGGAGAACTCCACCGGGATATTCGTGTCCGTCACCTCATATATCACTGTCTTGTCAACCTCGCCCGTGCTCTCTGCAAGAACAGTGCCGTCCCCTTTCTTAAGCTGCAGCCGGATTGTATGGAATACAGGACCCGACGTCTCCACTTTCCCGAAGGCCGCACCTGCGGATACAAGCGTGGATGCCGCCGTCACTGAAACATTTCTCGCATATAAAATATACGCTGTCTCCGCCTGCAATCCCTCCAGCGTCACGCTGCTGTCCTTTGCCGGAACTGATACTGCCGCCCATGCTCCTGTCCCCAAAGTTTCCTTTAAAGCATTCAGCTTTTCCGCCTTTTCGTCGTCATCCAGAGAAGCAAGGTTTACTTCGTCCATATCCGCCTCTTTTAAGGCATTTTCCACCACGTCTATCCAACCCTTCTTATTGGTGCCAAAGGTTGTTAAGCGATACGGAATGGCATAGATTTCCGTATACTGCCCTGTCGTATTCGCCTTCCAGCTCACGCTGACATTATGATCCCTGACCAAAGAGGTTTTCAGGCCCGTCGGCGCAGGAAGTTCCTTTACCGTAATTCTGGCTGTCTTCGTGATAACATTGCCCGATTTATCTACTGCCGACACCGTGATCTGTGCCGTACCCGGTTTCAGCGCCCGCAGGACACCGGTTATTCTGTTTACCGCAACGACATCTGCCGCATCAGAAACATAGAATACCTGAATTTCGTCCTTCTCATACTTCTTCTGAAACGTGATATTAACATTCTGGTTCTGCCCCACATACATCGTCGGCACCAGACCGTTAAAGGCAATACTTCCCGGCAGAAGCGCATTTTCGCTCCGGCTTTCCAATGCGCTGTCGGCAGGCACGGAAATCGTCAGCGACTGCACAAAGGCCAGCGGATTCGTACCGCCCCAGCTAATCATGAAGCGCCTGGTGAAATTTTTCTCCACCTGCATCGCCAGATAAATTTCCGTCCTGTCTTCCGCCACATCCATATAACAGTCCGCAGTCTCATTCCAGCCCTGCTTAAGTGTCTGTGCTGCCCGCGCTGCGCCATCGTCCGTCGTAACTTCGAGCGATTTTGCAAGCTCCGTGGCTTTCACGGATTCCGGCATATCTATTCGCAGAGCAATATAATTTCCCTTCTGCTCCTCTGCTTCCGCCGTCCATTTGACATGATCCGAATAAGCGACCGCCTCATAGACTGCTTCCATCGTCTTTCCGTCAGCGGATTTTTTCACAATCGGCGCGGAAAGTCCGATGCCATACTTATTCACCTCTTTTGTGGTTCCACTGCTCTGCGACCGGCTTTCCCTTTTTAACCCGGAAAGATCCAGATCATACACCATCGCCTCATATCTGGAAGTCTCGCCCTCCCCGTCATAATCCACGCTGATCTTCATGCCCGGATTTTCGGTGACATTTACAAGCAGCGCCACCGCACCGTCTTTTAAGTCATCCATGCCATAAGACACCGATTTCTGTACACCCGCCTGATCGAAATAACTGACCGTAACCGTTCCGTCCTTTGTAAACCCGGCCGTATCTACCGACAGCTTAAGGCCCAGAAAATAGCCGGATGCGGGCATATTCTTATTCTCCTCATATCCCAGATACCTGCTGCAGCCCTCCAGATATTTCACCGTTCCCGATGCTTTAACCGCCGCTCCGCCGATCGTGTATGTGGCTTTCATCCGGTCGGCCGCCGCCGTCAGATTTCCGTCTATTGCCCGGATCTCCTCCGATGTCAGACTCTCCACGGCCTTCAATCCACTTGTGTCCGCGCCGCTTCCGGCATAGGACTTCTTGGAAATCTTCGACAGATACTCGCTGGTAAAAGCGGGTGTCCGATACTGTGACTGCAGGGTCGCCGGCTGAAAATCATCCGTTCCTTTCAACAGTACGCCGGCATTGGTGTCCACATAATACCAGGCGCCGTCGAGCTGTACAATATTGTATGTATGGGCGTTGGCGTCTACCCCCATCAGCACTCTGCAGGGAATGCCCAGCTCTCTCACCAGCCTGTAAAACAACAGCGCATAGCCCTGACAGGTAGCTTTCCTGTTGATCAGTGCGGAATAGCAGGTGTGATAAATCGGGGTAGTTGTTCCGATATAGCTCACATGGTCTCTGACATAATTGTATGCCGCTTTGATTTTCGCGTAGTCGCCGGCGTTCTTATAAGAATGCAGAGCGCCTCCTTCCGTATGAATCAGCTCGTTTATTTTCCGGTCTACCTGATCCTCCTGCCCTCTGGTCGTGATAAAATGGGGTGTCACCGTATACTGGGTCAGATACTGCCCGCCAAAAATATAGTCCGAATCCTTCATCTCCAGCCATGAACCAAACCAAACCTCCGAGGACGCATCCCCCATGGCCAGCAGCAGATAATCTCCTTCACAAGGTTTCATGCCTGCCCGCTCTCTGTGGAAGTCAAAAACATCCTCGAAGTCCAGATCGGAGCCGGCAGGATTATCGGATACTGCCCACCACTCGTACCCGCCTGTCGCGTAGAGCGTGGTATCCTCACGAGCCACCATGGTATCGCGTATGCCCTGACAGAGCGACTCTTTCGTGTTGTACACGCCGGTATCTATCTGCTCGTCACTTCCGTCCCCTTCTTCGATGCTAACCGGAATCTGCCATATAAAAGCGCCTGCTCTGGAGTAATCTTCCATCTTATAAATCAAATAACAGGTATCGCTGCCCGCAGAGCCTGACAGCGCCTTTACATATACATGGGTGTCTTCCCCCAGCTCCGGAAGAAGCGTCGCCTTATCTTCTCCCAGATGGTCAAATTCATCATAATATTTTTCCGCGATTTCCTTTCCCGTATAATACTGCCTGCAGAGAATCCATGTCGAATTACTCCTTCCCGTCACCTGCTCCTTCGTACCATCCGCTTTCACGGCAGTCACGCGCAGGGATGTCGCCTTTCCTTCCTTTAAGGTAATCGAATCCAGCCGGTTTCCGTCGTCATCTGTGACGTATACGCCGATATACTCCGGCTCGTCGTTTAAAAAGAAATCAGCATTCCGGTAATAATAGTCGTCCGCGTTGTTGACGGGAGCGGAAAGCTCACTCTCGTACGGCTTGTTGTCACCAAAAACACCGGTCTCATCTTTCTCGCTTCTGCTGTATACCACGCTGACCTTGTAGTAATAGGTCTTATTGGCCGCCCCTCCGGCGACCCGTTCCACATCATCGTCCCGATAGCTGTAATGGCCGTCTTCATCGGTAGTCTCCCATATCAGCTCATAAGAACCGTTTTCTGTCTCAGACCGGTATACCCTGCACCGGTCGAATACGGCGCTCACCTGATTGACATCGATATCGTTCCAATCATACTTCCAGACCAGCACAATCCCTCCATATTCCTGCCGCAGTTTCAGGGATGTGATCTTCATGTCTGTCCCGCCCGGTGTAATTTCCTCATCCGAAAGCGGCTCCGCCTGTGACATGATCTGCGCCTCATCGACGGGTTCCTCCTCCACGGGCATATTTTCATCCGGCAGTCCGACAGGCTCTTCGGCCTCCGGCGCATCCGCCGGATCTTCCTCCGCACCGGGATCCTGCTCCGGCTCATCGGCCCCATCTTCTGCCGGTGGCTGCTCCGTATCTTCCGCAGGATTGTCCTCTGTGCCTTCTCCTGATTCTTCCCCGGCTCCCTGTTCCGGCGTCCCTGGCATGTCCTCCGGCTCCTGTTCTTCCGTCACGCCTTCCCCCGGTCTCTCCGTCTCGCTATCCGCGGGGTTTTTCTCCGGCGTCTCTGTCTCCTTATCCGCCCCATTCTCCTCCGCGGACGGCACCTGCTCCTCATTCCCTGCCGTCGTTTCCTCTTCTGCTGACTCAGCCGGCGCCTCCAGGGCTGTCGTCTCCGTTTCCATGGTCTTCGCAGCCGTCCGCTCCGGCTCCGCTGCCGATACCACAGCCGCACTCTCCACGATCATGCAGGCAGCCAGCAGCATTGCGAGAATACGTCTCTTCCTCATCCCTCTCATCCTTTTCCTCCTTCTCACCCTTCAAAATATGCCTTCACCTGAAACAAATCCTCAAACACCGCCACGCTTAAACTGCGCATTTCCTCCGTCGCAGGCGTCAGGTCCGGCACCATAATGGGCCGCATTCCAGCGCTGTGCGCGGAGCGGATACCGTTGTAGGAATCCTCGACCGCGTATGTATTTTCGGGCAGGACGCCCATGCGCTCACATGTCATCAGATAAATGTCCGGAGCCGGCTTGCTGTTCTTTAACAGATCTCCGCCCACCACCACCTGAAAATAGTCATAAAGCCCCGCCGCCTGCAGTTCCTGCGTGACGGCGGCAAGTCTGGTGGAGGAGGCAAGCCCCAGCGGCACATGATTTTCCGACAGATATGTTAACAGCTCCACAACGCCCGGCTTCACCGGGATCCCCGCTTTTTCCGTGATCTCATGAAACAGCACGGAACTCTCCTCACTGAACTTTTCGAAAGGAAACACCTTCCCGTAATGCTCATAGACAATCTCCTGCGTTCGCACCTTGTTCGTGCCGATGCAACGCATGAATACCTCCCTGATATCCGGAATCCTATGGGTTTCGCCCACACGCTCCCAGCAGTCTAAAACCAGTCTTTCGGTGTCAAAAATAGTGCCGTCCATGTCAAAAATCACTGAGATGTCCGATTGCAGCATACGCGCCTCCTTTTTCTTTACTCTTTTCTGATGTAGGCGATGAACTGATTGCCGTTTTCTTTCAGCCATTCCGTCGAATCATTCATGCCTCTCTTTTCCAGTGTCCCCGCGGCCGGATCCATTACCACGATATTCAGCTCGTTAAAGCCCGTGATCAGGACCGCGTTTCCGTCTTCCAGCATTGCCAGCACGGGAATATCTTTATTTACATAGTACAAAACGGCGTCCAGACTGCATCCGGACAGATCCAGTATCGTACAGTTTGTCAGATCACTCTTCAGAATATCCATCACGCTGTCTCCCTGATTCAGACGCCGCTGGGTATTTCTGGAAATCCCCTCATATTTCAGAATGGTGTCGAGGCAGACCGCAAGGGCGCTCTCGTTCTCCGTCACCTCTTCCTCCGTGATTGCCATGATCTGGTTGCGCGTGCTTCTGGTTTCCCTGCGCCAGACATAGTCACCGTCGTCGTCCACCACCACACCGGCCACGCGGTACGCAAGCTCTACCGCCCTGCCGGGATTGGCATAAAGGTTTTCTATGCCGTTCTTCCCATACACATAGAAATAGTTTTCCGAAGGGCCCTCTCCCAGCTCTCCTACAGAGCGATCTCCCTCGAACAGAATCTCCTTCGGCGTCAGAAGTTTCAGCCCCTTTTCGTCTATCTCATCTTTCACCGTGATCTGGCAGATGGTTTCATACGTTTCGGTCACCACAAAGCCCAGCACATTGCTGCCGCTCCTGACTTCTTCCGTGTTCATAATCTGATCGTCAAGGGTGGGCACATAGCTCCCTGTTTCCTCATCATACACAACTCTCGAGAGCGTGAGCTGATTCTCCGAAATCTCGCTTTCCACCACATAGACATTGTCTTTCTGGTAAGTCTTTAACACGCTGCCGTCGTCGCTCTGGATTTTCAGACAGTACATGGGGAACGTCGTGATGCCCGTACTGTTCTCCCGAATATCCCGCCTTTTGGCGAGACCGTAAATCAGGTCCTCCCCCATAAAGCCCACGACCGAAATATACTCTCCCGCTCCCGCCCTGATCTTCGTCTGTTTCTGCGTGTTCAGATTCATCAGAACAAGGTCGGTGGCCGCATAGAGATCGCTGCCTTCCTGCCAGACAAGCATCTTATTGGACTCCGACACATGATAGCCGCCCTCTTTCAGTCCCGTCACCACCGTCTCAATCGAGAGCGTGCGGACATCCACTCCATACACACTGCCGTCCAGCATAAAATAGTAAATGCCTGTCCTGCTCAGATAGGCCAGTCTCTCTATATCCGTCTTTAAAAGCGCATAAGACTTGTCGTAGGGAATATACACCAGCTCCTCCACGGTATTCGCCACACTGTTATAAGCGTAAAGGGCCACGCCCACGCAGCCCTCATGCCGCCCTCTGTTCATATACCCGTAGACAAGAAACAGCGTGTTTCCCGTCTCGTCCACCGTCAGCACCCGGATATCGTGCCTGTCGTAAGCGCTTCTTGCGTCCCGAAGCTCTTCCGTATTGCCGTAAAAACTGAAAAGTCTGGCCAGCTTGTTGTCCGTCACGTTATAGCTGTACAGCTTATCCGCCACCGTGAACACAAATACGTTGCCGCCGTCGCTCTCCTTAAGCGCCACCTCTTCTCCGGTAATCCCCAGCACGATCTTATCGTTGATACAGACGTCGTCCTCTTCGTCGAAAACCTGCTCCATGGTTCTCTCGAAATCGAGAAGATACATGCGGTCCGGCGTGTAGCGGACTCTGTAAAATTCATTTATCCGGTAATAATGTGTCTTTTTTCCTTCCTTAATACTCACCAGATACTCCAGATGGAAAGAGCCTGTCTGCTCCGCAAGCTCTCTGATGATAATGCACGGCTCAGTTACTTTCTTTACCGGCAGCTCTCCCCAGGTCACCTGATTGAAGCTGGAATGAATCGTCACCTTGTGGAAGGTAGTATTATCCCCCTCCGCGTTGGATTCCAGATACTTCGTCAGCTCCGCCGCCGCTTCTTTGTCAAACGTGCGCTCGTGGAAGTCTGTAATATAATCCAGCTTTTCACGGACATGAAGGGATTCGCTTAAAATGATTCTGGAATAATACCTGATCTCTTCGCCGTTCTCCGGTGTAACGAGAAAAACCAGCATATATTCGATGTCATTCTCGATCAGATCCTTAAGCGTGATGGAAAAGGAAATCTCATCCTCATCGGTTTGATACTCCTCCACAGGCGTGCTCTCCACCAGCCGTTCCCCGTCAAGGCTTCTCACCTCAAAGCCGATTGTGTCGATTCTTCGCCCATAAGTATCCATTTTGACATCTATTTTTCTGTTTTCACCGATGGGCTGCAGGTTGTCCCGCAGATAGGCGCACTCCATACTCCGGGCATAGCCGTGCAGACTCCCTACCCTGTACGAGCCCACATACATGGACAGCACAGGGTAAGTCGCCTCACCCATCTCAGTCGTCATATCCGTATTTCCCTGATTCATTACCCTGCTTAAGATCATCAGCGCAAGCGCAAAGATGCATCCAAGCAACATGCCCTTTATGATTGCTCTCTTCATGTATTTGTTTTTCCTTTATCAAAACTTCAATATCCCGTTTTGATTCATATGGCGTTTTTTATAGATCTCGCCGCACAACAGCACCTGAACAAACTCCGTGATCCGGTCCTGCTCCTGCCTCGTCTGCCCTGCATTCCCATCCTGTTTCAATCTATCCACAACGACCCGTGTCAACCGGTAAATCTGCCACTTGTCTGGATATTCGTCATAAATCATACTGCCTTCATAGTCTAACCGGTCCAGAATCTCTCCAATCACTTTCTGGTATTTCTTCGCTTCCGTCGGATACATCTCCTGCAAATATTCCAGATCCCGCGTCACTGTATCCTGCTCCTGATAGAAGAGCGGCATCGGGTAAGCCATGTAAAACGGTAATATTCTCGATTGTCTCATATACTCACCATGATAATCTGTCGTTTTATTTTATCATATGGTGTGACAGCCGGAATGTGAAAATCACCTTCAACGCTTCAATCTGAAACTTCCGACAAGGCGTTTGAGCATCTCTGCCTGCCCGGACAGCTCCTGACTGGTAGCCGCACTTTCCTGCGCCGTAGCGGAATTGTTCTGTACCACACCGGATATCTGTGTAATGCCTGCCGCAACCTGTTCGATTGCATCCGTCTGGTTCTCCACGGCTTTCGACACCTGCTCCATCCTCTCCACTGCCTGTCCGGCAAGTTCCACCGCCGTAATCACCGATCCCGTCACTTTTTCCACGACCTGGCTGCCGTCTTCCACTGCCTTTACGGAACGTCCGATCAACTCCTGTGTCGCTTTCGCCGCCTGATCTGACCGGATCGCCAGATTTCTCACCTCTTCCGCCACCACGGCAAACCCTTTTCCGTTCGTCCCGGCACGGGCTGCTTCTACCGAAGCATTGATTGCCAGAATATTTGTCTGGAAAGCAATATTTTCAATGGTATCTATGATACGGCTGATCTCATTGGAAGATTCCGTAATCTGCGTCATGGCCTGATTCAGGCTGTCTATGTACGCCCCGCTCTCCTGCAGCTTTCCGCCGGCTCCGTTCACTACCTCTTTCGCCTGTCCCGTAAGCTGCGCAATTCCCTTTGCCTCCGCACTCATACCAGAAACGGTTCCGGAAAGCTCTTCTACCGCCCCGGTCTGTTCCATCGCACCCTGAGACAGAACGGCTGCCGTCGATGCTACCTGATCAGAACCTGTTGAAACGCAGCCGGACGCAGAGACAATACCCGCCATGGTACTGTTCAGTTTTTCGCTGATAACCCGCAGGGATTCCCACAAAACGGCAAAATCCCCGGGATAGCGCTTTCCGGAAACCTCTCTGGTTAAGTCTCCGTCCGCTATCGCGCCGAGAACACCTTCCATCTCACTTACAATTCCGCCAAAGTCTTTGACTAACTGCGCAGTCGAATCCGCCAGTATCCTTGTCTCGTCCCTGCCTTTCACCTGCGGAACAGGACTCTTCAAATCTCCCTGGGACAGAGTCAGCAGACGATTGGCGCATTTCACGACAGGCGTGGCGATGGAATGGCTGACTTTCAGTGAAACAACAATCACGATCATACATACCACCACACAGATAATGATTTGAAAAAAGTTGCCGTAATCCGCAGGGCGCATAAATTCATCCTCATCAATCGTGACTGCAATGGACCACCCGTCTGTGCCTGCAATGGGAGCATAGCCCAGAATATTGTTGGACTGATCGTCCGCATAATAAAATTGTTCGATGCCTACTTCCCCCGCCACCATCTTTTTTTCAATAGCCGCCACTGTCTGCAGCCCCTCGTTGCCGGGATCGGCTGCCGCCTCCTGCATTGTATTTTCCCGGTTCATCACCGTCTCCTGATCCACATAGGCAATCGTGGTGCCGTCCTTATCCAGAATATAGGCTTCTCCCTCCTCACCGATCTGCAATCCGTCGATGATAGACTGTAAAATATAGGTATCACACTGAAAATAGAGCACACCCTTCACAGCATCGCCGTCCCGGATCGGTGCGGCAACCATCAGCCAGATATCGCTCCCATCTATGTAAGGCGTAGACATGTAGCTGTTTCCCTGTGCAGCCGCCTGAAAAAAAGGCTCGCCGGAAATATCCACCCCATGTATCGCATCATATCCGTTTATATCTGTCATTCCTCCAAAACGCATATAATATGCATCTGCCCTTTCCTCAATAAAGGCCTGCTTTTTCTCTGCCGGAATGCTGTCATCCACAAGCGTCGGATTACATGCCATTTCCGAGACGGTCAGCGTATATGTGGAAATCATGTTTTCCGCCGCCAGAGCCGCAAGCTCCGCCGTTTCCAGCAGATTTTTCTTAAGCGCGGCAGTCGTGGAATATCTGGTCACCATCGTTCCCATTGTTCCGGCAATCATCGAAACACAAAGCGTCGCCAGCACAACCATTAAAACAATTTTCGTCTGTATTTTTTTCATCGTTTCGATTCCGGGGCTTTGCATCCTCAGCCCGCTCCTTCCTGTTTATTTTATTCGTTTAAACAGGGGAACGGATCGCTCCGTCCCCCTGTCCTGAAAGTACTTCTATTTATGCACTGTCTCTATCCTCGCCACAGCTCTCTTAAGGGACATCTCCGCCCTTCGCATGTCTGTTCCCGGGGCATGTTCCCTGATACGCTCCTCGGCGCGGGATCTGGACTCCTCCGCACGCTCCACGTCAATCTCGTCCGGCCATTCGATGATCTCGGCAAGCACCGTGACCTGATCCGGCAGCACCTCTGCAAACCCCGCATGCAGGGCCGCTTCGGACACTTCCTGATCCTTCGTGATCGTGAGGATTCCGGGCGCAACGATCATCGTCATCGGGATATGCTCCCTGTATATGCCGACCTCGCCCTCGACCGTGTTAAACTCCACCATGGACACCTCATCCTCAAAAAAGACTCTGTCCGGTGTGATGATCTTTAATGTAAAGTTTCTGCTGTCCTCAGCCATATATTTACCTCCTGCGGCTATTCAGTACCTTCATAGCTGCCGCTATGTTTTCATACGGATTTTAAACGGTGCGCAAAATCCTGTACTGAACAATCACCTGCCTCTACTTCTTAACGCGGGCAACCACGTCGTCGATACTTCCCGCATTCAGGAAATAGCTCTCCGGAATGTCATCGTGCTTGCCGTCAAGGATCTCCTTAAAGCCGCGGATGGTCTCGGAAATCGGCACATATACGCCGCTCATTCCGGTAAACTGCTCCGCCACGTGGAAGGGCTGGGAGAGGAATCTCTGTATTCTTCTCGCACGGGCAACCACCAGCTTATCTTCCTCGGAAAGCTCATCCATACCGAGAATGGCGATGATATCCTGCAATTCTTTATATTTCTGCAAAATCTCCTGCACGCCTCTGGCTACCTGATAGTGCTCTTCCCCGACGATTCTGGGATCGAGGATTCTGGAGGAGGACTCAAGCGGATCAACCGCCGGATAGATACCTAACTCCACGATAGAACGGGAAAGCGTTGTGGTAGCGTCCAGATGCGCGAATGTCGTTGCCGGCGCCGGGTCAGTCAGGTCGTCCGCAGGCACATATACCGCCTGAACGGAGGTGATGGAACCGCTCTTTGTGGAAGTGATACGCTCCTGCAAAGCGCCCATCTCTGTCTGTAACGTAGGCTGATAACCCACGGCGGAAGGCATACGGCCAAGCAGCGCGGACACCTCGGAACCTGCCTGTGTGAAGCGGAAAATGTTGTCAATGAAAAGCAGCACGTCCTTACCGCCCTTATCACGGAAATACTCCGCCATGGTCAGACCAGTCAGGCCCACTCTCATTCTCGCTCCGGGCGGCTCGTTCATCTGTCCGAACACCATCGTTGTCTTGTCGATAACGCCCGATTCCTCCATCTCGTGATAGAGGTCATTACCCTCTCTGGTACGCTCGCCTACACCGGTAAATACGGAGTAGCCGCTGTGCTCTGTCGCAATATTACGGATCAGCTCCTGTATCAGCACCGTCTTACCTACACCGGCGCCGCCGAACAGACCGATTTTACCACCCTTCTGATAAGGGCAGAGCAGGTCAACGACCTTGATACCCGTCTCCAAAAGCTCTGTCGCCGTGGACTGCTCCTCAAAAGCCGGAGCCTGTCTGTGAATCGGCTCATATCCCACATCCTTGGGCGCGGGTTTATTGTCAATCGGTTCTCCCAGAACGTTAAAGATACGTCCCAGCGTATTTTCTCCGACAGGAACCGTGATGGGAGCGCCTGTTGCAACCGCATCCATACCTCTCACCAGTCCGTCGGTCGGGCCCATGGAGATACATCTGACGGTATCGTCACCCAGATGCTGCGCTACTTCCACAGTCAATTCCCCGCCCGTCTTAAGCGGAATTCTGATTGCGTCATTAATCTCCGGCAGACTGCCTGTCGAAAATTTGATGTCCAGTACGGCGCCGATGATCTGAGTGATCTTTCCAAGATTTTCACTTGTCTTTACTTCTGCCATCTCTTTTTCCTTTCACTCGTATTTAATATTAGCTGATCGCATTCGCACCTGCGATAATTTCTGTTAATTCCTGCGTAATAGATCCCTGACGCGCTCTGTTATACATCAGCGACAAGTGGTCTATCATTTCCTCAGCATTACTCGTTGCGGAATCCATCGCCTGCATTCTCGCACCGTTCTCGCTCGCAACCGCTTCTACCAGACCGCCGTAAATCAGACTGGTCACATATTTCGGAATAATCATATCCAGCGCTTCGTCGTCCTCCGGCTCGAAGTTCATCAGCGCCTTGCTTCCTGTGTCCTGCGTCTCTTCCTTCGCATCCTGTACCGGTTCCACGGGAAGAAGTTTCAGAAGCGTCGGCACATGAACCACCGTGTTCTTAAATCCCGTATAGGCGAGATAAATCTCTCCTATTTCCCCCGCCGCAAAGGAGGCAAGCAGCCTTTCGCACAGGGCCATCGCATCCACATAGGACGGTTCCTCGATTATGTCGGAATTTTCCTCCACAATCTCATAGCCGCCGCGGTTCAGGGCGTCTCTGCCCTTCTTGCCGATTGCGTAGATACGCAGATCTTCCTTCTTAAAGTCGCCCTTTGTGATCAGTTTCACAATGTTGGAATTGTAACCGCCCGCAAGACCTCTGTTGGAAGTAATCACGATCACGGCCTTCTTCTGCGATTCCCCGGCCGTCAGGTAGGGGTGGTTTAAGCCGCCGGTTTTTGCCAGCATGGAAGTCACCGTCTCGTACATGCAGTTAAAATATGCTTTCGACTGTTCTGCGCGCTGTTTCGCCCTTTGCAGTTTAACGGTAGAAACGAGTTTCATAGCTTTGGTAATCTGCTGCGTACTCTGAATACTGCCTTTACGCCTTTTTATGTCTCTCATTGAGGCCATAGCATTACCCTCCTTAACCGTTTATACCTCTATTTAAACTGCGCCTTGAACTCTTCGATCGCTTTCTTAAGCTTCGCATCCGTCTCGTCGTTAATTTCCTTATTCTTCGCGATTGCGTTTGGCACCTCGGGATATTTCGTGTCGAGGAACTCAAAGAACTCCGCCTCGAATCTGGTGATATCCTCCACCGCAACGTCAAGCAGATACTTGTTGGTCACCACATAGATAATGATAACCTGATACTGTACCGGCATGGGCTTATACTGGGGCTGTTTCAGGACTTCTTTAATTCTTTCACCCTGTGCCAGCTTCTCCTTCGTATCGGCGTCAAGCTCGGAACCGAACTGGGAGAACGCCGCCAGCTCTCTGTACTGTGCAAGCTCTGTACGGATAGGAGCCGCAATCTTCTTCATCGCCTTGATCTGTGCCGCACCACCCACACGGGACACGGAAAGACCCGCATTGACTGCCGGACGGAAACCGGAGTTAAACATTTCTGTCTCCAGATAGATCTGACCGTCCGTGATGGAGATCACGTTCGTCGGGATGTACGCCGACACATCGCCCGCCTGTGTCTCGATGATCGGAAGCGCCGTCAGCGAACCGCCGCCGTACTCCTCGCTCATTCTGGCCGCACGCTCTAACAGTCTGGAGTGCAGATAGAATACATCACCGGGATACGCCTCACGCCCCGGCGGTCTCTTTAAGAGCAGGGAGAGTGTACGGTATGCAGCGGCCTGTTTGCTCAGGTCGTCGTAAACCACC
>CARQVR010000013.1 GCA_949051815.1 uncultured Lachnospiraceae bacterium | reverse complement strand
ACGGCACGTTCATCGGCTGCGGCGGCATCTGCGCATTCGGATATGGCACGTTCATTGGTACCGGCCGTGATACGTTCGGCTGCGGCACGCGGCCACCCCGCCGGAACAAAGCCCCGAACGCCTCCTGCCGCCCCTCGTTCTTCGCAATCCACACGATCACACAGGCGGCAATGGGTGTGGTGACCGTCGCGATCACCAGATATACGGAGAGCGCCGCCAGAAGGTCCTGCGTTGTCAACTGTTCAGCCGTCTCATTCACAGCCTGCCCGTATATATTGTTTAAAATGCTCTCAGACGCGTACATCATGACAACCTGAAAGGAATTAAAAAACATATGACAGAAAACGGAAGCCCACAAACTCCCCGCCGCCTCCACCAGCAGCACCAGAAAAACACCGATTGCAAAGGCATAAACGGCCTGATTAAAATTCATATGCATCAGGCCGAAAAGAAGAGACGACAGAAAAACCGCCGAAAGGCCTTTATCGCGGAGCGTTTTGCGGCGCATACGATTCGTCCATTCCCCGCTTCTTCTGTAACTTCTGTATATCACACCCCGAAAGACAAATTCCTCACAAAAAGGCCCGAATATTCCTATCATAAAAAGCATTGCCGGAAAAGGCGTGCTTATGATATCCCCTTCCAGAGCCGCCACCGCATTGTCCGTAAAAAACATAGTCAACGTATTAAGCACTGTGACAAGCGGCATAATCAGAAAAGTGCACAGGGTAATCATCAGAAGAGTGGAAATCTTCACCTTATGAAATCCGGCCGCCTCAAAGGGCCGCGGCATTCCGGGGATCGACGGTCCGCCTGGCACAGACGCCACACCGGGCACGGACATACCTGGCATCTGCGGTCCGCCATACACAGACGCCACACCGGGCACGGACATACCTGGCATCTGCGCCCCGCCGGGCATTGGCATCTGTGTCATGTCCCGCCATTCTCTTCGCTCAAAAGCAAGCAGAAAGATCAGGGTCGGCACGACCAGTATCCCCTGACTCAGCAAAAAGTTCAACACAAGACTGTCAGGCAGAGGCACCCCGCCAAAAATCAGGAACGCCACCACCCCGAAATGCACCAGTATGATAGTCAAAAACAACCAATTCGCTCTTTTACTCGTCATTACGTTTTATCGCTTTCTCTGTTATCGTAATTTTACCCGCTTTTAACAGGTTCCCGACTGCCCGCTTAAATTCACTTTTACTCATCTGCATTTCCCGGCGGATGATTTCGGGCGACGCCTTATCGTTAAAAGGCAGCACCCCGCCGGAACGGTCAATCGCCTGCATCACTTTCTCCGCGTCCCCCGCGATTTGCAGATACGCCTTTTCGCGGATGCTCAAATCCAGCTTTCCGTCCTCCTTCACCGCTGTAACGCGGGCATTTACGGTATCTCCTACCGCCACATTCCCGTACAGCTCCCTTTTCGGAATCAGCCCGGAATACTGATCGTCCACAGCCACAAACGCACCAAAGTTAGGGCTGATCTCATAAACGGTGCCGCTGACGCGGTCGTCCTTTTTGTAACTACTGTTATTTTTCAGATAAGGGTACACATTCATGGTAGCGCAGAGCCTGTCGGACTTATCAATATAGAGCGCGGCAAGGCACTCCTCCCCGGCGGACACTCTTCTTGTCTGCTCTTTAAAAGGCAGAAGCAGATCTTTCTCCAGCCCCCAGTCAAGAAACGCGCCGATCTTTCCCACCTGCACCACCCGCAGTCTCTCCACCCCGTGCAGGGTGATCTTAGGCATGTTTGTGGTCGCAATCAGTCTGTCCTTGGAGTCGCGGTATAAAAAAACCTCCACTTCGTCGCCGCACGCTGCGCCTTCCGGCACCTGTTTTTTCGGCAGGAGGACTCTCTCCTCCGTATTGGCTCCATCATACAGATAAACGCCGAACTCTACCTGCTTTATGATTTTTAATGTCTGTATTTCTCCTAATTGAATCATATTTTTCTCCGTTTCTTTTACAACCAGTAACCCCTCCTCCTTCCCGCCAAACCCGTGCAAGCACGCTTTGGCCCTCAGTCGAAAACGCCCCCGCACGCTCAGCACGCGCCATTCGCAAAATCGCACCTGCGGCGCTTTCCGCTGCTTCGCAGCTCTTTTTGCTCATAAGATGGCGCTCCCTCAGACCTCCTCCTTCCCGCCAAACCCGTGCAAGCACGGTTTGGCCCTCAGTCGGGGTCTGGCTGAGCTGGTGATGTAAACTCTACAATACAGTATGGAGTGCCGTCTGCTCCGTTCAGGGAAACCGTGTACAGCTTTCCGTCCTTCCCTGCGGCGGCCACGGGATAAATCTCATCCCCAAGCACCGCCTGACTCTTATACTCCACGCGAAGCTGGCTGATCCCGAACCCGCCCGGAATGCAGTCCATCGCCATGCGCA
The DNA here is from genome assembly GCA_949051815.1 of uncultured Lachnospiraceae bacterium. GTDB lineage: Bacteria > Bacillota > Clostridia > Lachnospirales > Lachnospiraceae > UBA3282. The sequence continues at coordinate 58,094 of CARQVR010000013.1, read as the reverse complement.
CATATTGTCCGTTATTGACATGATGGTTTGTATCAAGGTGGTGGGGTTTCACCGTGAAAGCTTCCATTGGCTGTCCATCCGCAGGCATTGCGATCTTTCTGGGCGCATAGTCCATCGGGTATTTCTCCTCCGGCGCATATCCCGCCTGCATATCCGCATTCGGCTTTACCGGACGCATTTTCTCCCTGTCCATCAGGGTCCATATGGAATTGGCCCAGGCCAGCGCCTCTCCCTCTTTCGTCTGCATCAGGAAGTTACGAAGTCCCATAAAGCCGCGAAACTCATAAGGGGCCGTGCCGACCACGATCCGCTCGCCGTACTTCGGGTACCTCCCGATGCAGATCTGCCACGCGGACAGAAGCCACACCTGCCCGATTTTATCCATATATTCCAGTCCCAGCCCGATATCCTCGGATTGGAAGGTGGAACAGTCCTGAAAATAGTCAAGCAGGGACTGCATCGTCAGCAGGCCGTCCTCTCCCACCTCGCTGTAACGTATTCTTCCGTCAAATGTGTACATGTTAATCCAACCTCTCTGTAAACGCCGTTTCCTAATCTATTTCCGCCACAGGAGCAACGCTCCTTGCAAGAATCCCCTTCATCCGCGCGATGGCAATGCCGTAGTTTGTCACCGGAACGCCCTGCGCCTTCGCGAACCGCATCCTTCGCAAAACTTCCCTCTCATTTAACATACATCCCCCGCAGTGAATCACCAGCGCATAAGGCGCAAGGTCCTCCGGGAAGCCCGTACCCGACGATGTTTCTATGATGATATCCTTTCCCGTATATTTTTTCAGGAAACGGGGGATTTTCACCGTCCCGATATCGTCACACTGTCTATGATGGGTACAGCCCTCGGCAATCAGCACCCGGTCACCGTCTTTCAGGCTGTCAATGGCACGCACGCCTTCGGCCGCTATTTTCAGGAAGCCCTTATACCGCGCCATCAGAATCGAGAAGGAAGTAAGGGGAATGTCCTCCGGCACGATGGCCGCTACCTCCTCAAACGCCTGACTGTCCGTAATGACGAGCGCAGGCTTCTCCGAAAGTCTGGTAAGCGCTTCTTTAAGCTCTGTCTCCCGCACTGTCACCGGAATCGCCCCCGTCTCCAGCAGGTCCCGTATCGTCTGCTGCTGGGGAAGGATCAGTCGCCCCCTGGGCGCCGCCGCGTCAATGGGAACCACCAGCACCACGACATCCAGCGGTTTAACCAGATCCGCCACAAGATGGCGCTCTCCTTTATCCGGCAGCATTGCCGCCAGCTTTTCCTTTAATTCATGGACGCCCGCGCCTGTGACTGCGCTTACATACATAACATTCGCTATTTTATTCTCATCCGGCTTTTCCGGCCAGCCGCCCCCCATATCCGCACGGCTTTGCTCCTGGTCCGGTTTCATCGGGCATCCGTCCGTTAGATCGGCCTTCGTGCAGGCTGTCACAAACGGGATCTCCCGCTCTTTAAAGAGCGAAACCAGCTCTTCGTCGCAGGCCCTCATTCCTTCCACGGCATCCACCGCCAAAACCGCGATGTCCGTCTTATCAAGCACCTGCTTTGTCTTTTTTACACGCTGCTCCCCCAGCGTCCCCTCATCGTCAAAGCCGGGTGTGTCGATCAGCATAACCGGCCCAAGCGGCAGAAGCTCCATCGCCTTATACACGGGATCGGTGGTGGTTCCGCGGATTTCCGACACCACTGCAAGCTCCTGTCCCGTCACCGCGTTGAGCAGACTGGACTTGCCCGCGTTGCGCCTTCCAAAAAACCCGATATGCACCCGCTCCCCCGCGGGGGTGTTGTTCATACCCATATGCGTTTCCCTTTCTGTCCTCTGACGTTTGGTACACACCCATTCGAAAAATCGCCTATCTTGTGCTCTTGGCCGCTTTGCGTCTGCTTTTCCCGCCTGCCAGGCGTCCCCTCAGTCTTCCTCTGCCCGCCTTGTGCAAACATAGGCTGTCCGAAATTGGGTCCGGCTGAACTGTCAAAACCGAAAATCTCTGATCCCTTCCTCAATCTTCGCCAGATGGTCCTTCGCGATCTCCCGCACCTGCTCTTTCGGAATGTTCTCAAGTTCCGCCTGAATCAATGCCTCGCCGATGGCTTTCGTCTCCTCTGAGGCGTAGTCCATCAGATACTCCTTCAATGTCATCAGCGCGTTAGGGTGACAGCAGTTCTGAATCTGTCCCGTCTTGCACAGGCTCATAAAGCGGTCGCCCGTCCTGCCCTCACGATAGCAGGCCGTACAGAAGGAGGGAATATAACCAAGCTCCATAAGCCACTTCACGACCTCATCCAGCGTCCGCTGGTCGGACACATCGAACTGCTCCGTGTCGGTGGGTCTTTCTTCCTGCGTATAGCCGCCCACGGATGTTCTGGACGCGCCGGAAATCTGGGACACGCCCAGACGGATCACCTTCTCCCGCACCGCCTGACTCTCTCTGGTGGAGATAATCATGCCCGTATAGGGAACGGCTATGCGGATCAGCGCGCACAGCTTCGCAAAGGTTTCATCGTCGATGCCGTTGTCAAAAGCCGAGGGATCAATGTCATCGGCGCGCTTGATGCGCGGCACGCTGATGGTGTGGGGGCCTACTCCGTGGACGGCCTCCAGATGTTCTGCGTGCATGAGCAGCCCTGCAAACTCGTACTTATACAATTCCAGTCCGAAAAGCACGCCAAGCCCTACATCGTCAATCCCGCCGTCCATGGCACGGTCCATGGCCTCTGTGTGAAAATTGTAATCATGTTTCGGTCCGGTGGGATGCAGCTTTAAGTAGCTCTCCTTGTGGTAAGTCTCCTGAAAGAGAATATACGTGCCGATGCCCGCCTCCTTAAGCATACGGTACTCCTCCGTCGTGGTGGCCGCAATGTTCACGTTGACGCGGCGGATCGCGCCGTTTTTATGGTTGATGGAATAAATCGTTTTGATGCATTCCAGTATATATGCAATGGGATTGTTAACCGGATCTTCCCCCGCCTCAATCGCCAGACGCTTGTGACCCATGTCCTGCAGGGCGATTACCTCCTGCTTCACTTCCTCCTGTGTCAGCTTCTTTCGGGGAATGTTCTTATTTTTCATATGATAAGGACAGTAAACGCAGCCGTTCACACAATAATTTGACAGATAAAGGGGCGCGAACATCACGATCCGGTTGCCGTAATAGGCCAGCTTGATCTCCTCCGCCAAAGCATAAATCTTTTCCAGAATCTCCCTGTCCTCACAGGCCAGAAGCACCGACGCATCCCTGTGGGAAAGGCCCGCGCACACCGTGGAATTACCCTCTCTCCGGGGGCGCGCCTTGTCCAGAATTTCATTGATAAGCGTCTTGTTATCCTTATTTTCCTCCGCATATTTCAGCGTTTCAAGAATTTCCTCATGGCTGATAAAGTCGTCCGCACATAATGATTTCGGATCGTACATTTCATTTTACCTTCTTTCCGTTTATGATAACCATTGTTATTTATTCTGTAGCATCCGCGCCTCTGCTTGCCGGCCCACGACTTCTTGCCGCACCCGTCTGTCATCGCCCACTCACCGGGCATCCCCTCTGTCAACCGTCACGCGATACCCTGCCCGCGATACGCTCTCCTTAAGAAGCAAAAGCCCTTCCGCCGCCTCCTTGCCGGTATGCACCTTGTTGTCATAGAGGCTGTACTGCCCGCGCACATCTGCCGGGGACAGGTTCGGCATGACCACATTCGCCCCTGCTTTCAGACCAAGCTCCCGTCCCTGCGGGTGAATGGTGCCAAGCGCCGTGGTCGCCGGTATAAGAGCCTTCGGCAGCGTCAGTCTTGTGAGTGCCACCATAGTAAGCGTCCGCAGCAGACTCCCGGGAGACTCTCCCGCAAAGGGTGTGTCATGATGGGGAATAAACGGCCCGATGCCCACCATGTGAGGCTGAAACTCCTGCAAAAAGCGCATGTCCGCGATCAGCTCCTGCGTCCCCTGAAAGGGAGAGCCAACCATAAATCCGGCCCCTGTCTGGTATCCGGTCTGCTTTAAGTCCCGCAGGCATTCCATGCGGCGCAGGTAAGTCTGCTCCGGCGGGTGCAGTTTTTCGTAATGAGAGCAGACCGCCGTCTCATGACGCAGCAAGTACCGGTCCGCTCCCGCCTGATACCAGATTTCGTAATCCCTGCGCGGGCGTTCTCCCAGCGAAAGCGTCACCGCACAGTCAGGATAGTTTTCTTTTATGCGGGAAACTATTTTCTCCACCCGGTCTGTCGTATCGTAAGAATCCTCGCCGCCCTGCAGCACAAAGGTGCGAAATCCCAGCGCATAGCCCTGCCCGCAGCAGGCAAGAATCTCCTCATCCGCGAGTCTGTACCGCAATACGTTCGCATTGCTCCGGCGGATGCCGCAGTAGAGACAGTCATTTTTGCAGAAGTTCGTGATCTCTATCAGACCCCTTATATAGACGTCCGTCCCGTAATACTGTCTGCGCACGCTGTCCGCCTTGTCAAACAAAAGCTGTCTGTCGTAGTCTCCCTCTATCAAAAACCGCCACTCGTCGTCGGAGAGTGTACCGCCTGCGGCGAGGCGGTCTGTCAGGTCTGTCATATGTCCTCCCGCAGGAATCCTTCCAAAGTCTCTTTTAATTCCGGCAAATCATCCGAAATAATTTCCCAGACAAGTTTCAGATTGACACCCTCATAGTCATGTACAATTTTATTTCTCAAACCATATACCTGTCTCCACGGAATTTCCTTATGCGCATTTTGAAACTCCTCATCTGCTTTGTTGGCTATTTCTCCAAGCTGACTCAGATTAAACACGCAGGCTTCCACGAGCACATCATTTTTTATAAATGTATCATAATCCATTCCCTCAATATAGGCAGAAACTTTTTTTACATACATAAGCATTTTCGAAATTACGGTCTCATTTCTCATAAATCAGCACTCCCGTCCGCTTAATCTCGCTTTCAATCTCCGTTCCCTCCTGAATATGGGATATATCCAGCACATCTACGGTTTTTTCCACCGCCGTTCTCAAATCCTCAATCAGCCCCACGAATTTCAGCCCCCGCAATCCGCTGTCTATCAGCAGATCTATATCGCTTTTCTCAGTCGCTTTTCCCTGACTGTAAGAGCCAAACAAAGTCGCTTTTCTAACTCCGTATTCTTTCAGGATCGGAGAAATCCGCATTTTAATCTGGTTTATGGTATATATCTGCTTTTCTTCCATATTCCCCGCCTCCATACAGTACAGAAAACCCGACAGATCTTATCCGTCGGGAATTGAAAGGATTCGAACATTGAAATGTTCCATCTGTAATTGACCTATCCATCTCCTATTTTACTAATTATCACAGATTTGTCAACTTGTAACTGGCGAAGCCTGTTTTCTGCCCTGCCCGTCCTCCTCCTCGTAATACTGCGCCTGCGCGCGCCACAGCTCATAATATTTCCCGTTTTTGTCCGCCGCAAGCTCCTCGTGGCTTCCAAGCTGTACCAGCTCTCCCTCATGAAAAACCGCTATTTTTTCGCAAAAGCGGCAGGATGAGAGCCTGTGGGATATATAGACCGCCGTCTTCCTTCCCACAATCTTGTCGAAATTAGAATAAATCCCGTACTCCGCCAGCGGGTCCAGCGCCGCCGTCGGTTCGTCCAGCACAATAAAAGGCGCGTCCTTATAAACCGCTCTGGCTATGGCAATTTTCTGCGCTTCGCCGCCGGAAATCTCAACTCCCTCATCATCATAATCTTTGTAAAGACAGGTTTCCAGCCCTTTTTCCATGGAAGCAAGGCGCACGCCAAAGCCCGCGTCCTCCAGACATTTTCCGGCCAGTTCTCTGTCATAGTCCTGCGATACGGCAATGTTTTGCGCCAGCGGAAACGGGTACAGCTTAAAGTCCTGAAATACGACCGAAAACAGCCTGCTGTACTCCTCCTGCTTAAATTTCCTGATATCCACACCGTTTAAAAGGATTTCTCCCTCCTGCGGGTCATAGAGCCTGCATAACAGCTTGATCATCGTCGTCTTGCCAGAACCGTTCATCCCGACGATGGCCAGCTTCTCCCCCACCGACAGTTCCATAGAGAAATTCTTTAGCGCGTCTTTCTCTGCTCCCGGATAGCGGAAGGTCACATTCCGAAAGGCAATCCTGTATACGCCGTCGCTGCGCTTTTCCACCGGAAGGCTGCCCTGATACATCTCGTTTTCCATATGAATCAGCGCGAGGGTACTGAGCTGCTGTCTCGCCGCCATCGCCAAAACGGGGACGTCGTGAACCACGCCTGCTGCCGCTTCCAGAAACCGGCCAAAAGCCCCCGCCAGACGCACCACATTTCCCACCGTAACCATACCGGCCAGCGCGATCATCACAATGATCAGATAGGCGCCGCCATTTGCGGCCGCACCCGCAGCCGCGCCAAAAAACGCTTCGCCTGCGTCATTTTGCGACGCTTTTATCATGGGACGCCGAAAGCCCTTATGCCGCAGGACCTCTGTGGTCCAGCGCGCCATCAGATCATAACCCCCATAGATGCGGATATCCTTGCCGTTCTTGTAATGATAGGATTCCTGCGCCGCAAAATCCCACGCGAAACTGTATGTCTCCTCCTTCTCCCCAGTGCTCTCCGCCACATGATAACGCCAGCGGTCCCGCTGTCTGCCAAAATGCATCCGCAAGAATACCGAAACCACCTGAACGGCAGTCAAAGCCGCCAGAAGAATCCATACGGCCGCCGTTTTCGTCCGGAGTAAAATAACTGCCGCCGGAAATCCCACAACCGCCGCGCCGATCAATTGAAACCCCTTTTCCATAACGCCGTTGCACGACCATAAAACACCGTTGATCCCCGCGCCCCAGTTATTGTCTTTTCTGATCCGGTCTTTCAGCTCCTTGACCTTCGGACTGTCTATTCTCGAAAAGTCCATGTCCAGCATCTTTGTCTGTGTCTCGCATTCGTACAAATAATACATTTGCTCCCTGTGCACTTCCATTCTGTGCCAGATGGCTCCGGAAAGAAACTGCAGCAGCATGACCGCAAGTGTCGTGCCCGTAATCACCGCAAGCATTTCCCCGATTTCCCTGTGCGCGCCGATGCCGTCCAGAATATACGCTGTCAGCATAAGCTCCGCATAAGGAACCGCGGTCTTAAGCAGCAGAGAAACCGCCACAACCGGAAAATACCACCGGTTCAGCCCGCGCACATACTTTATTATTTTTAAGATATTCCTGCCGTGTTCCCGAATCGGGAGCTTTGTCAGCAAATCATCCGTCGTCATGTTTCCTCCGTCGCACCTGTCTTTTCGGGTCATTTTAATCTTCCGTCTCCCCGACTGCTTCCTCCCCATCGAAATGCTTGCGATAATAACTGCTCTGCACTTCAAACATCCGCGCATAATCTCCGCCCGCCCGCATCAGTTCCTCATGGGTTCCCGTCTCCGCAATCTTACCGTCCGCAAGCAGAATGATGCGGTCGGAAAATTTCGTGCTGGCAAGCCTGTGGGAGATAAAAACCGCCGTTTTACCGCGCGTGTACTGATTGTACTGGTCGTATACCCTGCTCTCGGCAATCGGGTCGAGCGCCGCCGTCGGCTCGTCTAAAACCATCACGGGCGCGTTTTTGTACAAGGCTCTCGCCAGCAGAAACCGCTGCTTCTGGCCGCCGGACAGCTCTATGCCGTCCCCCGCCATCGTCTTTGTCATGTAACTGCGCATATGAATGCCCCGCTTTTGAAACGTCTGTTTCAGCCCCGCCTGCTCCAGCGCTTTCCACGCCCGCGCCTCATCCACCCGCTCTGCGCGGTCCATAGCGAGGTTTTCCCCTACCGTAAAGGGCAGAATCAGCGTTTCCTGAAACACAATCGAAAACAGCCGGTACCACTCTTCTCTCGGAAACTCGTTTCTGTCGATTCCGTTTATGAGAATCCGGCCCTCGTCAGGCTCAATCATCCCGCACAAAAGTTTTACCAGCGTAGTCTTTCCCGCGCCGTTGACTCCCACAATCGCAAGCCTCTCACCGGCACGAATGGTCAGGTTCAAATCCCGAAACACGGGTTTATCCCCCTCCTCCGCATTCTGATAGGAAAAACCCACATGGCAAAAAGTAATTTCCGGCGGAAAAGAAATCTGGTCAATGCGCCCGCTTCCCTCTTTTCGGTTCTCTTCCGGCAAGTCCAGATACGCCCGGATGTGATCGGTGCCGTTCGCCGCGCCGCGCAGTGTGGCAAGAGCGCTCATGGTATTGTTGACAAAGGCCGAAAATCCCGTTATGGCTCCGAAATACAGTACAAACTCCCCGGCGCTTACGCCCCCTGCCTGTGTCTGATACAGGAGATACGCATACGCGCCCAGATTGCGCGCCGCCGCCAGTGCATCCCCCGCCCGCTCGTAGAAAGCGTCTTTCTTCTTCGATTGTTCCGACAGCTTCCGCAATTCGCCGATTGTCTGGTCGCGCAGACCGGTCATCCATTCCTTCATCCCGTAAATGCGGATATCTTTTGCGCCGTTTACATCACCCATGGCATTCTCGACGCATTGAAAATGTTTCCGCGCCAATGCTCTTTGTCCGCGCAGGGACTCCTCATATCTGATATGGCTCATATTCATTTTGTAATGAAACAGCGCCAGCGCCAGAAGAATCGCAAGCATCGGCACACTTAAGAAAACGAGCACCGACGAATACAGGAGAAAGCACAAAACATTCACGCACAGGTCAACCGTGCCCTGCACCATCAGGGAAACCGAGCTCCAGTCCCCGCCCCAGACCGCATCATAGACTTTCCAATGCAGCTTCTTGTTTTCTCCCGATTCCTGATCCGCATACCGGAGCCGGAGGCTTTTCAGAAAAACCATCCCGATCAGATTGGTGCGCTGGGTATTGTAGAGATTGTACTTTCCGGCCTCCACGCCCTTCTTTGCACCGCAGATCAGCATTGTGAAAAGGCCGAAGCCTCCCAGTGTAAGAAACGCCTTTCCGGGCGCCTCCCCGCGCTCCACCAGATCTATGGCAATTTTCGGCAGATAAATCATAAAAAGCGGCAAAACCGCCCCGAAAATGATCTCCATCCCGCCAAACACCAGCACGAAAGGCTCATGCTTTTTGTAAAAGCGGATATAAAACCAGATATCGCTTATGACAGAGTTGTGTTTCCATTCCTGTTCCTTGTCCTGTGTTTCCATGTTTCCTTCTTCCCCGTGTCCTGCGTAACGGCCGTCCCGCAGCTATTCTTCCCACAGATATGATAGCACAACGGATTTCTTTCTAAAAAAATAAGCACGAGCGGTCATGCTCGTGCACGAATGGCATCCACACCATATGGCAGGTGCGGGGTATGGGGCGCGGTGTGAAAAGCGGCATGGCATTCTCCGATTCACAAGGGCAGCATAATCTCCGTGGCAAACACGCCCTCCTCATGCTGTCTGTCCAGAAAACCGTGGTACTTATCCACCACCTTATCGACACGCATAAGCCCAAAGCCGTGACTGTCCGTGTTCTTTTCGGACAGATAAACGCCGCCTGCCCTTTTCGGGCTGCCGCCAACCGCGTTGATGATATAAATATAGAGCTGCCCTTTCAGAATGTCCACGTAGACGCGGATAAAACGCTGTCCCTCCTGCCGTATCTTCATACATGCCTCTATGGCGTTGTCCATCAGATTTCCAATGATCAGGCAGACATCCACCTCGGACAGGGCGGTGTCCAGCTTTTCAGGCACCACTGCCTTCGCCTCCACCGCGATTCCCCTGGATGCGGCTACCGAAATCTTGCTGTTCAGTATGGCGTCCACCATCACGTTTCCCGTCTTAATCACTGTGTCCACCGCAGTCAGATCCTGATCCAGTTCGTTCAGATAAGCCTCCAGCTCCTCCAGCCTGCCCATTGCAAGGTGCGCCTTCATGGTCTGTATGTGGTTGTGGTAGTCATGCCGCCATCCTCTCGTCTGACGATACATATTCTGCACCTCTTCACAGTGCTTTTGCAGCAGGTCGCTCTGATAACGGAGCGTGCGCCTGTCCACCAGAAGGCCGACCATATGACGCAGAACGGCCGCCGCTGCCGCAAGCGCAGCCACAGCAGCAATGACCGCAACTATCCATATCACCGGTATTTCCTGTGCCATATTACACTCCGTTCCGAAAGGTTTGCGCGGTGTGGCAGCGCAAATCCCATCTTCTCTCCTTCTGTACCATACCCCGCCGCTTCCCGTCCGGCTACACCCCGCCTTCCCGGATTCGGCAAAAATGTGCGATAAACGCACGGTTCACCTCCGCATACATCCGCCTGCTTACCGGAATCACACTCCCACTGTCCATTATCAGTTCTGTCTTTCCGATCCGGCGGATGCTTTCCGTGCGGCACAGATAGGAGCGGTGGCACCTGATAAAGCCGTGCGCCTGTAACTGCCGCGCCATCCCGGAAATGCTCTCTGTAATTTCTGTCTGCCTGCATCCCCCTGGCCCGGTGTATATTTCCACCACACAGCCGTGTCCCCTCGCCTCGACATAAGAGATATGGCTGACGGCCAGTTTCATCGTCTCCTCTTTCCCGTGTACCAGCACGAAGGCTTCTTTGCGTCTTCGCTGCATCACCTTATCCATACACAGGCCGACCTTCTCCATGCTGATCGGTTTCAGCAGATAGTGGAGCGCCGCCACTTCGTAACCGCATCCCATATAATCCGTGATGCCTGTGGTAAATACAATGGCGATTTCCCCGTCCTTCTCTCTCACCTTCTCCGCCATCTCGACGCCGTTCATTTCCCCCATCTGAATGTCCACGAAGAGTATATCAAAATCATTCGTCTCCTCCCAGACAAAGAGAAACCCTTCCGCGCTCACAAACTCCCGTATCGAGACCTTCTGTCCATGTGCCCCGCCCCATGAGCGCAGATACGCCGAAAGCAGCTCCGTATGTGATTGTTCGTCCTCGATGATGGCTATTTTTATCATTTCCACACTATTATATAAAGTTTTTATGCCAAAAACAATGAAATAAACGCCCGTATCAAACCAAATCTTTCTCCGAAATAAAAAGTTCATCCGAAACCGCAAACAGCCCTCCCGGAAACTTTCTTAAGCTTTCCAACAAACCGTTAACGCCATCTATCAGTTCGTCCCCCTCCTTCTCGGCCAAAACCCGCAATAACTCCCTAAAAATCCCAGGAACACGTTTCTTTAATTCCATTCCGTTTTTCAGTATAAATTGCGATAGCCTGTGATACTCATTACAGCCGTAACGCCTATAATTTTCTTTAGTCGTTAAAATATCAACATCACCGTTTATCTCTGGCAGGAAAAAGAGTGCGGGAAACAGGTCCATATAGGCATCCGATATCTCCTTTGTCTGTTTAGAGATAACAACTTCACTTACACAACCTGCAAATTTAATCTGCAGCATATAATTCTCTCTTAAAAACGCCGCACACAAGCGCTTATACAATCTATCTTCTTCCCTCCAAAATAGTTCAAACCCAAGCCACGGACACGATTCATATCCTATTTTTTCTGTCTGCAATAATTGATCCGCCAGCTTATCATTGGAGAGATCACCCTCACTTGTGTGAAAGACCAGTTGTTTTGCCAGATCGCTTCTCTCACGTAACAGATTGCAGTAATCCTTCATTGCTATAAATGAATAATCTGTCCATCTTTTTCTTATCAAAATTCTATTTGTCACAAATCCCTGCCGCATAAGTCTCCGTCCAATTATGGCTATTTCACTGTCTATTTCCAGAGTAAGGCCACGCACGCCATCACGCGCCACATCCATCTGCGGTCGATACTTATCTTTAAGCAAAATAATTGTCGCAAGATTCTCCTGTCTGTCGTTTCTGAAAAAGAAATTGGCATCTCCGCACAATATGCCATTGTGGGCTGCGATACTATATAATTCTGTATTCCTTATCGTTTTTTTGAAATATTTATCATACCATTCAAATTCTGATAGTGAACAAACATCAAAAGTCCATTCCCTCTGTAACTCTTTAAATGCCTCTAAAGTTTTGACATCACCTTCGTTTATCCCGGAATAAACGCTTTCTTCCATTAATTTTTTTACTTTATCTGTGTTTTCATTCAATTTCTCTTCTGAAATCCCATACGCCTCCATCAGCCCCTTAAAAGCATCATCAAAAATCAATCCAATTTTTATTCCCAGTCTATCCCTTTCCTTATTTACATATAAGCTGACGCTCACCTCTGCTTTCCCATACATATTTCCCAATTTTAACCTGACAGGGGCATGTTTCCCCTCGACTTTTGCTGTCAGCACTGCCCCCTTCAAAAATGGCATACTTGTATAGTCCTTTAACGAGGTACATTTTAACAGCAGCTTCGGCGGATTTTTGAAAGAAATTTCCGGTGCCCAGGTATATAACTCGTTTAATTTTTCCCCAGGAATCGCAAATTCCAGCAATCCCTTTTCGTTTAAATGATCCGACGGATTGATTGCATCCAGCGCATCCATAAAATTTTCTTCTGTCAGATAATCGCAGGAGCCCTCGTCTCCATCATAGTGGATCGCAACGGGCGGATAAACCACGTATTTGTCCACAATCTCTTTAAAACCTCTGTATTTTCCTGTCTGATAAAGATTGGTGCGAACCGCGATCACCGTACCCGCCTGTGTCAGATATTGCGACTTTTCTTTTTCTGTCACTCCCTTCATCGGTCCCGGCATGTGTTTTTTGTCTTTATCTGACAAATAGAAATATCCGTTTATCCCATGCATACTTAACCGCAGCGCCGGATAAAATGATGCCCCTTCTTTAAAGTGCTTTGTACTGACCTCTACCTGATTGGTCTGATCGTCCCCCATAAAACAGGATAAGATCCCTATGCCAAACCTGCTGATCGGCATATAGTCAGCGTCCGCGTTACACTGCAATTTTGATTTTAAAAATGTGTCTGACGAATAATAGGAACTCCCTATTTTCAAAAAATAGTTTATTATGACGTCTTCCGTCATACCTGTTCCGTTGTCTTCAATCCGGAACCAGTGATACCCCTCCTGATCCGTCCAGCACCGGATGTTTATCTGCCCTTTCCAGTCGGACGGTAAGTTTTTGTCTAACTGCTCCCTTGTGCGGACGGCGTCAATCGCATTCTGAATCAGCTCCCTCACAAATACGGCCGGGTCGCTGTATAAGTCCTTGCCAATGAACAATTCCAATATTTTATCCTGGTCCAGTGACAACCGGTATTGTCCTGAAACATATCCTTCGGATTTTATATTCCGCTTAATTTTTCCCGGCAGAATAAAATCCTGCCATCTGCCCGCGAATCGTTTTAACAGCTTACCGCAATTGTTTAGCTCCTGATCAACCCAGTCAAGATAACAATTGACCGCCTGCTCCACCTGCATGGATTTACAGGTTGCGCTGTAATCCAGCGGATACATATGTACACGGTTATTGATGTGTAAAAAGTCAAATCCCCGGGATGCCAGATGTTTATCCCATTCTTCTTTGCTTTTCAGCGTATTGGCGTCATCTGCTTTTTGAAATCCGCTATATTTATAAACCGCTTCCGGCGCCCTGCTTGTGTCAAAATCCAATATATCCGCCAGTCGCAGTAATATTGCACAGAACTTAAGATCAACCGTTGCTGTCGTTTCCATTTCATCCAGAGAAGATATATTCTCTCCGTGGCTCTGACAGACACTTATCAGATTTTCTCTGTCTGCCTTTCCCTCCAGCACGTTTGGCCACTCCTTAGCAAAAAGAAGATCCATAACCCGTTCATGATGAATGCTGCGAAGATAATTCTGAATCATATCGTCAGTCATAACCGGAGCCGTATTCCCCGAAGAGTAAGCCTTTACATATTCACTGTGGTTATTTTCCAAATATTTATCTAATCTGTCTGCATCGCCAAGCAGCTCTTCCTTTTCTTCCTCACTACAGCTCATCCCGATATCATGACAGCAGGCGGACATAATAAGCATTGCCGCCTCATCCCTTGTCAGTTGATCCAGATGATCTCCCAGCAGGTACGTCATCAACTGCATGACATTACAAATATGCGTTTCATTATGCAGTGTAAACATTGGAAACGTATCACGAATGGTTTCCGCCCGTTCTACACCATACTGGCAGATTTTCTTAACCGCTGCCAAATATTCATTTCCAATCTGCCGCTCCTTTTGGACAACTGCATCTTCTTCCCTGACTTTTTCCTCCAGTACTTCCCACAATTTCTCATTCGTAAATCCCATGATTGTTCCCCCTGCATCTGTAACGAAACTTTATAACAACATCGTATTCGTAAAATACCCTGCTGTAAATATAAAACTGCAAAAAACCCCGATGCTCCATTCACATCGGGGTTTTCAAGCTGGGCTACAAGGATTCGAACCTTGAAATGACGGAGTCAGAGTCCGTTGCCTTACCGTTTGGCGATAGCCCATCAACAATTAACGATTATAGCGGAAAAAGGGCTGTTTGGCAAGCCCTTTTTCCCACTTTTTTTAAAAATTTTTAAATTTTTTAAATTAAATCTCAAACATCAGCTCTCCGTAGGTCGGAATCGGCCAATATTCCTTATCTACGATCATTTCCAGCTCGTCTGCCGGCGCCCGCAGCTCATCCATAGCCACCCTGACCGTGTCTTTATAGAAGAACGCCTGCTCCTTCGCGTCCTCCATCACGGAAGCCTCTTTCTCCGCCTTTTTCAGTTTCTCAAGGGCCGTCTGCATGGCCGTCAGTTTCCCGCCGGCGCTGCGCAGAAGCGCTTCCTGCGTAGACGCGTCCGCGCCCGCCGCTTTCACCGCGTTCACAGTGTCCGCAAGCACCTTCGTATAACGGATCGCCGCAGGGATGATCTGTTTGCCCGCCATGTCGATCATGGTGAGCGCCTCTATGTTAATGGATTTCGCGTAAGTCTCGTAAATGATCTCCTCGCGGGACTCCAGCTCCACCTTTGTGAAGATATGGAACTTCTCAAACAGCCTCACCGCCTTGTCGGTGGTCAGTGTGCCCGCCGCCTCGATCATGGACTTGATGTTCGGCAGGCCGCGCCTTTCGGCCTCCGCCACCCACTCGTCAGAGTAGCCGTTGCCGTTGAAGATGATTCTCTGGTGTTCGGTCATGTATTTCTTGATCAGATCGTGAATCGCCAGCTCCTTGTTGTCCGCCTTCTCCAGAAGGTCGGCCGCCTCGCAGAACGCCTCCGCCACAATCGCGTTCAGCGTGGTGTTCGGGCTTGCGATGGAATCCGCCGAGCCTACCATACGGAACTCAAATTTGTTGCCCGTGAAGGCAAAGGGCGAGGTTCTGTTTCTGTCGGTTGCGTCTTTCTGGAAATCAGGCAGGGTGCTCACGCCCGTGAGAAGCTTTCCGCCCTCCTTGACGGAAGTCGCCTCTCCCGTCTCGATCAACTGTGTCACCACGTCCTCAAGCTGCTCGCCGAGGAAAATGGAAATGATAGCCGGTGGCGCCTCGTTTGCGCCGAGTCTGTGGTCGTTTCCCACATCGGATGCGGACTGGCGCAGCAGATCCGCGTGAATGTCCACCGCTCTCATAATGCAGGCAAGCACGAGCAAAAACTGCACGTTCTCGTTGGGGGTATCGCCGGGATCTAACAGGTTCACGCCGTTGTCCGTGGTGATCGACCAGTTGTCGTGCTTACCCGATCCGTTTACCCCCGCATAGGGCTTTTCATGCAATAAACAACGCATGTTATGTTTAACAGCCACCCGTTTCATCGTCTCCATCACGATCTGGTTGTGGTCTACCGCGATGTTTGCCGTCTCATAAATCGGCGCAAGCTCATGCTGTGCAGGCGCCACCTCGTTGTGCTGGGTCTTCGCCGTCACGCCCAGTTTCCACAGCTCCTCGTTGAGGTCTTTCATGTACGCGCCCACGCGCTCCCTGATCACGCCGAAGTAATGATCCTCCATCTCCTGCCCCTTGGGCGCCGGTGCGCCGAAAAGGGTGCGTCCCGCAAACATCAGGTCTGTTCTTTTCATATATAAGTCTTTATCTACCAGAAAGTATTCCTGCTCAGGACCCACAGAGGCGGTCACTTTGGTTGCCCCCGTATTGCCAAACAGCCGCACAATACGCAGCGCCTGCTCACTCAGCGCCTCCATGGAGCGCAGAAGCGGCGTCTTCTTATCCAGCGCCTCGCCCGTATAGGAGCAGAACGCGGTGGGGATGCACAGAATCGTACCACAGCCGGATTCCTTCAAAAACGCGGGGGACGTGATATCCCACGCAGTATAACCTCTCGCCTCGAAAGTCGCCCTTAAACCTCCCGAAGGGAAAGAGGACGCGTCCGGCTCACCCTTGATCAGCTCCTTGCCGGAAAACTCCGTAAGCATCTTACCCATCTCGTCCGGATGTGACACGAAAGCATCATGCTTTTCCGCCGTAATGCCTGTAAGCGGCTGGAACCAGTGCGTATAATGGGTCGCGCCGTTCTCCACCGCCCAGTCCTTCATCGCCTTTGCAACGATATTCGCGGTGCTCATGGACAGCTCCCCGCCCTCATTCATCACTTTGACGACTTCCTTGTAGGCGTTTCTCGTCAGACGCTCCTGCATCTTGCCGAGCGTAAACACGTTTTTCGCAAATATCTCTTCCACATTGAATCCTTCGCTCATAATCTCCTCCATCCCGTTTCAAAAAAATGCGCTCCAAAAAACTCCTTTTTTGGAACGCCATCGTTCTGAATACCTGTATACAATTTACGTCTATAAGAATACCTCACTTTTTCCCAAATTGCAAGCAGAAATTTTCTTTTTTTACAGGAAACCTTTCACGCGCCTTTGCCGCTCAGGTTTCGTACCATCTGCTGTCCACCATTTTCCGCTTCTCATTATTGAAAACTACAATATGCAAACCACTGTTTTCGCTGTAATACTCCTCTTCCCCAAAGGAAACGGCGGTCTTGCCGCTGCCCCACTCCGTCCTTGTGCTTCGCGCATACAGCGGTATACGGCCTCCTGCCAGCGATCCCTGATATGCGGCTTCCTCGAAGGTAAGCTGCTCCGTCAGCACCCTGCCGTCCGAAACCACCGCCAGATAGTTGCACCCGTCCTGCCCCGCCAGCTCCGCCGACAGTCCAAACTCCCGCAGCGCCTCCAGCGTCGATTCCTCCAGCGCATACACATCGTTCTGGTAAGTGATCACAAGCGTGTACTGCTCATGGTCAAGCAGCGAAAGGTAGGGGTCAAGCTCCCCCTCATGCCACCGCTCGCAGGCGTCCATGGTAAAGGCATAATCGTCCCTTGTCTCCTCCCACTGAGGCGCCGTCCTGCCCCCTAAGCCAAACTCTTCGCTCAGGACACCGCCGATATAGTCAGACACCTTCACCGCGCCCCAGATATTGGGATGGCCGTCGTCACAGTTATCCACATCCATCCGGTAATCCATCTGCCGGTAAACACTCTCCTCGTTAAAACTGATAAAAGTACAGCCCTCCCGTTGCGCATAGGCCCGCACCGCATTGCACATGTCAATGTTTGCCGACACCGCCGGCGTAATCGTCAGAATCAGGGAAATCTCATTTTCCCGGCAAAGATCGTTGATTTTATCCAGATATTCCAGCATCAGGGGCGCCATCTGTGCATAACCGTCCGCTTCCTCCATATCGTGCGGTTCAAACCCTTCCCCCTTCTCTCCCAGATAAAAATGCAGGGGCGAATACCCCTTTAGCCCGGCGTATCCGGCCATTTCCCGAAAGGTGTAGTCATTTCTGTCCGGCGCATCAAAGAGCCATCTCCCGTGGTATCGCAGATGGGGCAGATAATAACTCCACGGATCCTGTTCCGTGTCTATTTCGCAGATGGTTCTGACCGCCTCCGCCTTAACCGGCGACCACCTCATAAAATCAAGCGCCTTTCTCGTATAGCTCTCATCCGTATTTAACGGCTCGTCAGCAATATAGGGAAAACAGAAATAGCATTCCAGCACCACGGCCTTCGGCGTCTGAAAGCGCAGCGCCTCTTTGAGCCAGTAGTAGGACGTCACAAGCCCCTGCTGATCGCTGCTCAGATTATAGCCGGTAACCCCGTACTGATTGTACACCTCCTGCGGAATAAACGACGTAACCCCGTGGCTGCTTCCCAGAAAGAGCACGTCCGCACTGTCCTTCTCCAGATCGTAAAATCCGGCAAAGGTAGTGGTCGTCGGCCAGTCCGTATCCGTAAAAAATTTAGGCGTGATCCACCTGCAGTAAACATGATAGCAGATCCCGAAAAGTAAGAGAAAACAGAAAACTCTTGCGGCAAATCCCAACTTTTTCTTCATTCGCTAAAATCCCCCGTAAATAAACGCCTGCGCATCATACCCCTGTCCGTAAACGCCAAAGGTCATAATACAGAAAACAGCAGCCAGATACAGCATCCATCTGATATAAACGGGCTGTCTGAAAACCAGCTCCGAAAAGGAGACGCCCTGCTCCTGTTTGAGACTGACCACAAACAAAATCAGAACGGAAATGCCAAGCACTACCCACTCTTTCCACTCCAGTCCCATGGAAAACAGCGACTCATTCGTAAAAATCCACAGATTTCTCACCCGGAACATGCTGTAAAGCATCTGCAGTCCCTTCCTGAGGCTCTCCACCCGGAAGAGAATCCACGCCGCCATCACGCACAGAAAAGTCCAAACCCTCCGGATCCACACCGTCACCTCCGCCGACTCCCCAAGCCCCAGAAGCTTCGCCGCCCTGCGCTGTATATTCCGCGTCAGATCCCCTGTGATCTGATAGACGGCATGCATCAGTCCCCAGACCAGAAACCGCAGTCCCGCACCGTGCCAGATGCCACTGACCAGAAAAGTCAAAACCAGATTGATATAAGTTCTGACACGACCTTTCCTGCTGCCGCCCAGCGGAATGTAGATATAATCTTTCAGCCACTCGCTGAGGGAAATATGCCATCTGTGCCAGAAGTCCTTCACGGAAACCGCCAGATAGGGGTGATGAAAATTATCCGCAAGTTCCACGCCAAACAGGTTCGCCACGCCCTTGGAAATAGAAATGCAGGCCGCAAAATCCGCATACAACTGTATGCTGTACAAAATACCGGCCACCAGAACGTAACAGCCCACATAGACCTGGTAAGATTCGTACACCCGGTCCACAAACCGCGCCGCCGAATTAGCTATCATCAGTTTCAGAAAAAATCCCCATAAAATCCGGTAAAACCCGCCCACCACCATTCTCTCGTCAAAGCGGTGTCCGGTATAAAGCTGATCCGCCAGTCTCTCATAACGGGGAATAGGGCCTTGTACAATCTGTGGGAAAAACATGACGTACAGGATAAATCTGGCCGGATTTTTCTGGGCGGCGATTCTGCCCCTGTACACATCCGCCAAATAAGATATCACCTGTAATGTATAGAAAGAAATGCCAAGCGGCACGATCCAGTTCACTGCGCCCTTGTGCAGTAAAATCTGCAGAACATAATTTCCGTTTTTCACACACAGCCACGGAAGAACCATCAGCAATACGGCGCCCGCCAGTATGCCCTTGTTTTTCCGGCGTTCTAAAAGCAGTCCCGCGGCGTAAGCGGCCATGACGGTGACTAAAATAACCGCCAGTCCGGCTCCGCTTTCCATGGCCCGCCAGTAGAAAAAGACGCTTCCGAAAAGCAGTACGAGCCACCGGTATCCCAGCGGCACAATATAGTAGAGCAGCACAGCCGCCGCTACAAACAGGTAAAAAGTGATTGAAAGGTATGTCATGTGTTTTCTCCAAAAAAACCCGGCTTATGGCTGATGCAATCCACCACATACAGCGGCAGATAAACAAGCCGTTCTTCCTTATGTGATCTTCCATAATAGCACGGGCATTTTATGCCTCCGGCTTCTCCACCCGCAGAATATCTCCCGGTTCAGGCGCTTCCGACAGCCTCACGTCGATGATCCGCTTCGGGTGCGGACAGGAATCCACGGGATTGCCCGCCTCATCATACATGGCCAGCACTCTGACGGGAATGTTTTCCCCGCCCGGCTTCATAATCTCTATCCCGTCCCCCACGCTGAATTTATTGCGCTGCTCAATGCGGGCGCAGGCGCCGTCCTCCGGCATATTCTGCACCGCCGCACAGCCTGCCGGTTCACCACATGCAGGCATATCCCCCGCTGCTGCACGATCCCCGTGCGCAGGCGCATCCCCCACCGCGCTCACGGTTCCCAGATAAATATACTCGCTCACATAAGTACTCTCGTCATAAATCTGCGTATTCTCATCGGCTTTTCCGAAATAAAATCCCGTGGTGAACTTCCGGTAAGTGCACTTGGCGATCTCCGACCGGTACCAGTCCATATTGGCGCGGTACTGCTCCACGGATGCAAAATAGTCGTCGATGGCCCGCCTGTAAGTGCGCGCCACGGTAGCCACATAGAGCGCGGTCTTCATCCTGCCCTCGATTTTAAAGCTGTCTATCCCCGCTTCCACAAGCTCCGGGATGTGCCCGATCATGTTCAGATCCTTGGAATTAAAGATAAAGGTGCCGCGGTCGTTCTCAAAGACAGGCAGGTATTCCTCCGGCCTCGTCTCCTCCACCAGCGCATACTTCCAGCGGCAGGGATGGGTACAGGCGCCGTGGTTCGCGTCCCGTCCGGTAAAATAATTGCTCAGAAGGCACCGTCCCGAGTAGGAAATGCACATTGCGCCGTGCACAAAACTCTCGATCTCCATGTCTTTTGGAATGTTTTCCCGGATCTCCTTTATCTCCTGTAAGGAAAGCTCCCTTGCCGACACCACCCGCTTCGCCCCCTGCTCATACCAGAAACGGTAGGTCATATAGTTCGTATTGTTGGCCTGCGTGGAAATATGGACGTCGATTTCCGGACAGATTTCCCGCGCCAGCGCGAACATTCCCGGATCCGCTATAATCAGCGCATCCGGGCGCAGTCCTCTCAGCTCGCGAAAATACGCTTTCGCTCCTTCCAGATCATAGTTATGGGCCAGAATATTGGCCGTCACATACACCTTCACGCCCCTCTCGTGCGCAAAGGCAATACCCTCCGCCATGTCCTCCGGGGAAAAGTTCTTCGCCTTCGCCCGCAGACCGAAGGCTTCCCCGCCGATATACACCGCATCCGCCCCAAAAATAACAGCCGTTTTCAATACCTCCAGACTGGCGGCAGGCACCAGCAGCTCCGGCTTTTTCTTTCCCGTTGTCATCTTTTACTCCGTTTCTGCGCAGAATACCCTTTCTCCCTGCGTCTCTTTGCCGGAATGTCATGCACATCCGGCGTCCCTTTGTCCGCTCACCGGTCCGGCGTGACTTTCACGCTTACCGTCACCCCGTCGCCCACAGGCAGCACCACCGTCTCAAGCGCCTCATGGTGTGTAATCTCATAAAGGTATTCTCTCATTCTGCTGTGAATCGTGCGGTTTCTCCGCTCCACGGCAAACCGCGATTCCAGAATATCGCCGTCTTGCAGCACATTATCGGACACCAGAAGTCCTCTGGGCGAAAGAAGCCGCAGGGTTTCCGGCAAAAAATGAATATATTGTCCCTTGGCCGCATCCATGAAAATAAAGTCGTAAGGACCCGGAAGGTCTTTTAAAATGTCCGCCGCGTCCCCCTCCAAAAGAGTGATCGCGTCCTCCTTACCGGCCCTCGCGAAATTCGCTTTCGCCACGGGGATCCGCTTCCCGTATTTTTCTATGGTTGTGATCCTGCACCCTTCGGGCGCATACTCGCTCATCAAAAGCGCAGAAAAACCAATGGCGCATCCCACCTCCAGAATGGACATGGGCCTTCGCACCGCAAGCAGGAACCGTAACAGCCCCTGCGTCTGCGTGCGGATAATCGGCACATTGGTTTCCAAAGCTTCACGTTCTATCTGATCCAGCAAGGGAGTGTTGCCCGCGTCAAGAGATGCGAGAAAAGTGTCCATACGCTCGCCTGATATCACTTCGACTCTCCTTCCGCATCCTCTTCGCCCTCCTCCGGTGCGTCCGCCGCCATCACGTCCATCATTTCCTCCGCTGTCATGGCGGTACTCAGATCATAGATGCCCGGCTGTAACTTACCGTGGTTTTCCGACAAAAGCTCTTGCAGCAGAAAAAGCTTCGCATCGCGGATCAGTCCCCGCTCCTCCAGCATTTCCCCTATCTCCATAACGGAAACCGGATCTTTCACACTGACGCTGATCGTCCTGCCCTCCCCGAGGGCCACCGGTTCCTCGGTAAATATGCGGTAGCCGTAATCATAGGCCGCCGTGGCCGATTTTATAATGTACGTGGCGGCAAAAGCCAGAACCGCTACTTTGACAATCAGTTCCAGTGTGGAACCGATCATTTCTTTTATACTCATATTTTACTCCATCTCTGCGCATTTTTTTGCGCATAACCGAGTTTGTGTCAAGCAATGCGCAGACACAAATCTTGCGATTGAAAATTTTAATTTTCAATCTTATACCTCGAAATCTATTTCGTCCGCCAGCAGCACGTAGACCTCCTGCATCATGCGGCAGAATGCCAGCTCCGCCCGAAGAAAATCATCCACGAGAGGGTCTTCCCTGAACTTCTCATATTCCCTCTCGAAAGCCTCCATGCGATCCAGCATATCCTCGCAGTCCGTATCATTCTGCAAATCAAAATTGCGCTGCCTGAACTCGTTTACCTTCTCATAGAGCTCCGGCTGCTTTTTAACTTTTTCTCTCTGGTACAGATATTCCCTGTAAGTATCGGAGGTCATAATCTTATCTGCAAAGTCTCTGGCGGCCTCTATGATCTCTTTATCTGACATGGTGTTATACCTCCATAATGATCGGTAATATCATCGGTCTCCTCTTTGTCTTTTTCCAGACAAAATCACTCAGCACATCCTTGACGGTGCTCTTGAGCTTGCCCCAGTCTGTCTTACCCCTGTCAATGCAGTCCTGCACGGCCTGCTCCACAAGAAGTCTCGCCTCATCCAGCAGCTCGTCGGACTCTCTCACATAGACAAAGCCTCTCGACACGATATCCGGACCGGAAACAAGCTGGTCGCTGTGGGATTCCAGCGCCATTACCACGATCATGATGCCGTCCTCCGCCAGATGCTGTCTGTCGCGAAGCACCACATTGCCCACGTCGCCCACGCCAAGTCCGTCCACCAGAATCGCTCCCACGGGCACCTTCCCGTTCACAACTGCCCGGTTATTGTCCATCTCCAGCACGTCACCTGATTGCAGCATAAAAATATTTTCTTTCGGCATCCCGAGCTGGGCCGCAATCTTCGCCTGCGCCTTGCGGTGTTTGTACTCTCCGTGGACAGGAATGGCATATCTGGGCCTGACAAGGGAATAGATGAGTTTGATCTCCTCCTGACAGGCATGTCCGGACACATGCACATCCTGGAAAATCACATCCGCGCCCTTCATCTGCAGCTCGTTAATGATGTTTGTAACGGCTTTCTCATTGCCCGGAATCGGATGGGCCGAGAAAATCACCGTGTCTCCCGGCATAATGGATATCTTTTTATGGTTATTGCCTGCCATGCGGCTAAGCGCCGCCATACTTTCGCCCTGACTGCCGGTCGTGATGATAACCGTCTTTTCCGGCGGGTAATTCTTAAGCTCCTCCACTTCGATCAGCGTCTTTTCCGCAATCTGCAAATAACCCAGCTTGGAGGCCGTGTCAATGATATTTACCATGCTGCGGCCTTCCACCACGACTTTCCTGTCGAATTTTTCCGCCGTATTGATAATCTGGCGCACCCTGTCCACATTGGAGGCAAAGGTCGCGATCAGAATACGGGTATCTTTATGTTCCAGAAAGAGGGAATCAAGCGTCTTGCCCACCGTCTTTTCGGAAGGCGTAAACCCTGCCCGCTCCGCGTTGGTAGAGTCGCACATAAGCGCCAGAACGCCCTTTTTCCCGATCTCCGCAAACCGCTGCAGGTCAATGGCGTCACCAAACACCGGCGTATAGTCCACCTTGAAGTCTCCCGTGTGCACCACAACGCCCGCAGGGGAATAAATCGCCAGCGCCGCCGCGTCCACAATGCTGTGATTCGTCTTGATAAACTCGATCCGGAACTGCCCCAGATTAATGGACTGCCCGAATTTAACCACCTTTCTCTTGGTGGTCTTCATCAGCCCGTGCTCCTCCAGCTTATTCTCTATGATGCCCATAGTCAGCTTAGTCGCATAAATCGGTATGTTCAGCTCCTTTAATATATAGGGCAGCGCCCCGATGTGATCCTCATGTCCGTGGGTGATCACAAACCCCTTCACTTTTTCTGCGTTCTCCTTTAAATAGGTGATATCCGGTATCACCAGATCAATTCCCAGCATCTCATCTTCCGGGAATGACAGTCCGCAGTCCACTACAACAATGCTATCCTCATATTCAAAGGCAGTAATATTAAGCCCAATCTGCTCAAGTCCGCCTAATGGGATAGCCTTCAGCTTACTCGCTGACTTTCCTTCTTCATTTTTTTTCAAAAAATTTACCTCCGTTTTCTACTGAATAATATCAATGTCATCCATTATCTTTTCAAACACAGCCGCCACTGCGTTTAATGTTCCGTCGTCTTCCACAATCTCATATACCGCCTCCGGATCTTCCGGCTCGGAAACATCGCGCAAAATAATCGCTTCGCCGTCCCCCTCCGCGGAATCCGTCACCAGAAGGTAGTTCACGCCGCCTATCATCGTCTGTTCCAAAATATAAAAATCGACAGCGCCGCCCTCCTGCGGCGTAAAAGTTATTTTTTCCATTTTTCCTCCCGTTTCCAGTTCAGCCCACGCCCATTCGCAAAACGCACCTTCGGCACTTTCCGCTGCTTTGCATCCCCTTTTGCTTATAAGCGGGCCTTCCCTCAGACCATCAGTCGACCGCCAAATTCGTGCAAACCCAATTTGTCAGTCAACTCCGGTCTGGCTGAACTGTGAGTCTAAATACCCCTGCAAAATCAGACATGCTGCAATCTTGTCCACATAGTCCTTGCGGTTTTCCCTGCGGATTCCCGCCTCCATCATCGCCTTGTCCGCCGCCACCGTCGTCAGTCTCTCATCCCACATCACGACGGGAAGTCCCGTGCGCCGCTCCAGCTTTTCCTTGAATGCAAGCGAAAATTCCGCCCGCTCTCCCAATGTATCGTTCATATTCTTCGGCAGACCCAGCACAATCCTGTCCACCCCGTACTCCACGATCAGCGCCTCAATGCGCGCAAGCGTTTGTCTCAGCTTGTTCTCTTCCTTGCGTCTGATAATTTCGATCCCCTGAGCCGTAATCAGCAAAGGGTCGCTGATGGCTACCCCCACCGTTTTGGAACCGAGGTCCAGCCCCATAATTCTCATTTGTCCTTTTCACCGTTATTGACCTCTGTGGTCAACCCTTCTTCGCTCCCTCAATGGAGTTTTTAATATATTCCACCAGCATCTCTTCCACAAGCTCGTCCCGCTCCACCTTCATAATAAGGCTCCGCGCGCTCTTGTGGCTTGTAATGTAGGTGGGATCGCCTGACATGATATATCCGACGATCTGATTGACCGGATTATACCCTTTCTCTGTCAACGCCTCATACACCGTGGACAACACGAGCTTGACACCCGTCTCCGGCTCTGTCCCCACAGTAAAAAATTGTGTATTTTCTAAATCCTGATCCCGCATATTTTCACGCCCTTATCTATTGTTATTATAGTCTGTTGCCGCTCTGTACCCTCAGCATAAACTAGTAGTTACTATAGTCTTACCATTATTTAGAAAAAAAATCAACCGCCCTGCCTCTGATCCCAGAGGAGAAGTCTCGCATCTTCCGAAAGTGCGGGCGGTACCGCCCCCGGCCTTGCAAGGAAAAAGCCCTGCAAAAGATCCACGTTAAGCTCCAGAAGCTTTTTAAGCTCGGCGCCCGTCTCGATTCCCTCCGCGATGATTTTCATATTGCGTCCGTGTGCGTATTCCACAATATTTTTCACAATCTGCTGCTTATTCTCATCCGCATCAATATCTCTCACAATCGAGACGTCCACTTTCACATAGCAGGGATTCAGCTTCAAAAGATTGATCTCACTGTTGTAACCGCTGCCATAGTCATCCAATGCAAATACCCCGGTAAAGCCTTCCGCAGTACTCTTTTTGCGGATCATTTCCATATCCAGATTTTCCGTCTCCGTGATCTCGACAATCAGCCGGTCCTGAATCTTCGCAAACCGCTCGTGATACTCGCGCTCATCTTCCTCCGTCATATTCTGGTTTGCGATGGAATTGATAAACAGATAACTTTCCGGAGATACGGCGCCCTGTTCGAGAAGTTCGGCGTATCTCTCGCTGGCCAGAAACATCGTGAGCTTTTCTATCTCGTTCATAAGCCCCTCTTCCCTGGCAATCTGCAGCACAAGCCCGGGATCGCGCAGGCCGGGCATATCCACACGCATCAGCGCCTCATATCCGTAGGCTTCTCCGTCACACGCACGGAAAATGGGCTGGTAATGGTAGAAGAGTTTACGCGCGTCCAGCATCTGGTAAAACTCGATACGGCTCTGGTCCTCGGACACCTGCTGTTCCCATGCCTCGTGGTCAAACTCCCGCAGCCGACCCTTTCTGCTGCGTTTCACCTGATACATGGCAAAATCCGAATATTTCATCAGCGAAGGCAGATCGTCGCTGTCCTCGGGATACCACGCATAACCACCGGACGCGGAAAGTCCCATATTGCGGCCGTCAGGCAGTATAAATTCCACTTCCCCGATGGCCAGATACAGTTTGTCGAGGCACGCCCTGATCGACTCCTGATCGTCGAATCCGTAGAAAAGAATCAGGAACTCGTCGCCTCCCATACGGGCGCACAGCGTACCCTCCGGTGTATTTTCCTGAAAGCATCTGGCCGCGGTCTGTATGTAAAGATCGCCGAAGTTATGGCCAAACCTGTCATTTGTGGTCTTTAAATTATCCAGATCAATCATCAGCAGCGCCGCGTGCTTCATCACCCCGGGCTGGGCAAACAGTTCTTCCGCTTCGCGACGGAAACCCTGTCTGCCGTAAAGTTTGGTCAGGATATCGCTGTCGCGTTCCCTCTCGATCTGTTTCTTTTCCAGCATGGACGCCGTAACGTCCTCCAAAAGCCCCACAAGCCTGTCGCCGTCCTGCGTCGTGGAGGAGCGCAGATAGCGCACCCTTCCGTCCTCCTGCGGCATGGTGTAGATCGTACTGCCATCCTCCGCCGTTCTGGAAATCAGATTTTCCTTGACCTTCATCTTAATCTCACAGAATCTGTCCATCGTCAGATTGTCAATATCCACATTTTCCTCGCCCATCAGCGGAAAGTAATTGTCCGTCACATAAACTCTGTCGGATCCTTCCTTCAATTCATATCCGGCCAGATCCACACTGGACATTTTTATGATCTGCATAAAGCGGGTGGCGGAATCCGTAACCTCCTGCTGCAGGCGTTCCATGGCCCCTGAAAACTGGTCAAGCTCCCGAATGCCCGTACTTGGCAGGGACGGCAGCGTCCCCATCTGCTTCGCCTTCTCCACTTCGTCGGAAAGCATGTGGATTGGCTTGGAAAGGTGGTAACTCACAAGGAAAATACCGATCAGCCCGATAAACAACATTCCCACAAAGGAAAAAACCAGCGTCCTTGTCATCAGAAGCGAGAAGGCGAAAAGGTCCTTTTGCTCCGCAAAGCCCACCAGATACCATTTGTCGGCGTCAAAGGGTGCATTCCTGCTGTAGAGAACGATATTTCCCGCCGCCCCGTAGTACTTATTATCCTCATCCGCCACAACCGTGTTATTCTGGTCCGTGAATGTAAAACGCAGCTCCTCTGACGTCTCCCGTGTCATAACTTCACCAGAAAGTACGACAGGTGTCAGGCCACCCTCCTCCGTGCTGCAGGCAAGCAGGTAAGAACCTCTGTTGTTCTCCATAAGCTCACTGCCCGGAAGAAGCGTCTTTAGATAATCTGACAGTACTTCCACCCCCAGCACGCCGTATACCGTGCCGTCCGGCAGAACCAGCGGCCGGGAATAGGCTATGGCCTCCCTGTTATCTCCGGAAAGAGTGTACGTCTCAGTCGTCCAATAGCCGCAGGCCTCTGCGGAAAGTCTGCCATTTCCTTCCACCGCCGCCTGATAGGGTTTCCGGAAAAAGGGCTGTTCTGCGCTGTCCGCCGCAGAAAAGACAGGCTGCCAGCCTGTGTCCGTAGCCAGATATCCGGCGCGCACCACATCTACAGGCGCCCGCTCCACCAGAATATCCGCATGGAGATCGGAGGGCATGGACGAAGGATCCAGATCCCGCAGATAAATGCCCTGCATCGTCTCCACAGAGCCGGCGGGCTGCGTGCTTATAAGCATAAAAATGCCCGACACCTGTTTGCTGTACATTGTGTCGATCAAATCCTGACAGACCTCATTGATCAGAAGAACGCTGCCGCCCTCCCTGCCAAGCTCCTCCGGCGCCATTTTCTCCGCCTTAAGGTATTCCTGCGCACTGGCATTGACTTTATCCGTTATGGCGTCTAAATCCGACCATTCTAACGCCATACTGTTGGTCAGATAACTGCATCTGTTCTCAACCTGCTTCGCCAGAATATCCCGGGAATTGCGGTTGAGTGTCTGGATCACGCCGCCCGCCATGAGGCTTCCT
The DNA here is from genome assembly GCA_949051815.1 of uncultured Lachnospiraceae bacterium. GTDB lineage: Bacteria > Bacillota > Clostridia > Lachnospirales > Lachnospiraceae > UBA3282. The sequence goes on along the minus strand of CARQVR010000013.1, from coordinate 29,597 downwards.
GCCATAATCAGCAGCTCCACCGCCAGCACCACCAGCAGCGAATGAAACGCCATCCTGAAAATTGTTCTCTCTTTTCCTTTATGTCTCGACATATCGGTATACACCCGTTACTCTTCCAAGCTGTCACTGTGCAAATTCCTGTAAACGCCGCAGTGTTTCCTCATACCATGCGTCGAAATTATCATCCAGCTCAAACTCCGCGACTGCTTCCTCCATACTCATTCCCTGCGCCATTCTGCCGACCACGATTTCCCTGTCGGCCGCCGCCTTGTCACTGAGGGAGTACTCTAAAACATTTCTCGCCTGACTGCCGCCCGCAAACGCTTTCGTGGTATACAGTTCGTTGCCGTTTACCGTATCCACGCCCACGTTCAGAGTCTTTAACATGCGGTCGCTGATCTGCGCGCCGCTGCCCGCGATTGCGTCTCTGCTGTTGGCGGTTCTGGTCACCGGCAGATAACCGGAATCTGCGGAAAACTTTATGTTTCTCTCATCCGCCGTAAACCACTTTAAAAATTCCACGCAGGCGTACACCTCCGGCTCCGCGCCCCTGGTCACTACCATGCCCGCGCCCTGCTGCACCGCGTAATCTCCGCCTTCAAACTTCGGACAGGGGAGCACATCCATCTCGATGGGATAGCTCTCCGAATCGCTCACACTCACCACTTCCGGAAAAAAAGACACGCCTGAACTGGATCCCACGCAGGCGATGATATTTCCCGTTTTCATGTCATCGCTGCGAAAACGCCCTGTCGCCGCAAAATAGCCTTTCACAAAAGGTATGTAATAGTTGTCCCAGAGCCTGCGCGCCACCGCCTTGTCAAAGTGCAGCGTCATCTTCTCTCCGGAAACCTCGAAAATCTCCTGCCCAAGCTGCATACTGCCGATCAGCATATAATTCGCCATCGCATCCCGGCCAAACAGCGCCCTGCCGTCATTTGGAACATCCGGCGTCTGTGCGTCCGTCCACTCGTAATAGCGTTTCGCCGTGGCCGTCAGTCCTTCCATATCCGACAGATCATCGTAATCGGCTCCCGTCGCCGCCGCAAAGACATCCCAGTCCGTCTTGTTCAAAACAAGCACCTCAAAAGCCTTCGCCGTGGGGAATATCTTGATCTCGCCCGTTCCCCCGAAATCTCCCTCTTTGAGATAACTGTCTATGTAGGCGCTCTTTTCCTCTTCCGTCAGATAGTCCTTCAGGTCCACAACCTGACCCATCTGGTCAATCTCGTATGCCGTATCCGCGTAAGCCATAAAAATATTCGGTACTTCGTCGGCGCCGACCTCCCCCTGCACCGCAGCGAGAACATTCGCCTCCAGATCATTGACCGAACCCTGACTGACACTCTTTACGACAATCCCCTCTTCCCTGCCGACAGTCTCGTTAAATTCCTCCACCATACTGTCGAACGCGCCGAGCTGATCGCCGTTATAATATGTCCAAACCGTAATCGAAGTCGGATTTTTCGGATCAAGGGGTGTCTTACTTCCACAACCCGCCGCAGCAATCGAAAGGCTTCCCACACAGAAAACGGTGAGAAACGCTTTTCTCCTTCGCGATGTCATACCAGCCATTCCTCCAAAATCCCCTTCACACTCTTACGGAACATTTTACCACAAATAGGATGCCACAGCAACGGCTATTAATTTCCGGCCAGCAGGATGTCCCTGTCCAGAAAGGAAACAAGCCTGCAGGAAGCAATGCGGTTTTGCATGTTCTCCCCCTGCGAAGCCTCTCTTGCCGCTTTCAGATAGCGGGGCGTATGCCCGACCCAGTAGGCTTTCCCCTCCTTCCTGATCAGCTCCTCAAACAGGATTTCCTCCGTTTTTCCCAAAAACGCCTCCCGGTATGCGTGGGACATTTCCTGTTCCAGCTTCATCAGCCGCTCGCTCCTCACCGCCTTTTCAGCCTCCGTGAGCTGTCCCTCCATGGCGGCCGCCTGGGTGCCCTGCCGTCTGGAATACTTAAAAATGTGCATCTCATAAAAGCCCACCTGCCGGAGAAAGCGCTCCGTCTGCGCAAACTCCTCCTCCGTCTCCCCCGGAAAGCCCACGATCACATCCGTGGTGATGGCCGGATTATCATAATATCTGCGCAGTCTCTCCACCGCGCCGGAATAACCCGCCGTATCATATTTCCTGTTCATCCTGCGAAGCACCGTGTCGCTGCCGCTTTGCAGGGAAAGATGAAAGTGTGGACATACCTTGGGGAGCGCGCTGATACGGGCCGCAAACTCCTCCGTCACGATGCCCGGCTCCAGAGAACCGAGCCGGATTCTCCCGATCCCTTCTATTTCAGAAAGCCGTTCCAGCAGACAGCCAAGCCCGCTGCCGCCCCTGTCAGCCCCGTAAGAGCTGATGTGAATGCCCGTCAGCACGACCTCCTGAAAGCCCGCCTCCGCCATGCCCCGCGCTTCTTTCAGGATATCTTCTTCCAGACGGCTTCTGACCCGCCCTCTGGCATAGGGAATGATGCAGTAGGAGCAGAACTGGTTGCACCCGTCCTGAATCTTGATGTAAGCGCGCGTGTGCTCGGCCGTGGTCTTAAGCGTCATTTCCTCGTAGGGCGCGTGGGCGATATCAATTGCGTCTATCACAGGTTTGGGCTGATTCTCCAGATACGCTTCCAGTATCTCCACCAGATCCTTCTTCCGGTTGTTTCCGATGGCCAGGTCCACCGTGCCGTCCTTTTGGAGCGTCTCCTGACCGGTCTGCACATAGCACCCCACCGCCACCACCACGGCGTCCGGATTTTTCTTCTTCGCCCGGTGAAGCATCTGTCTGCTCTTCCTGTCCGCGATATTGGTGACCGTACATGTGTTCACGATATAGACGTCCGCTGCTTCATCAAATGGTACAATTTTATATCCCTTTTCTTGTAACATTTGTTGCATAAAGTCCGTTTCATAGGCATTTACCTTGCATCCCAGATTATGTAATGCTACACTTTTCATAGTAATCCCCGCATTTTTTGTATTGTTTTATCATTGACTTTTGCTCTTCCAACATTTAGTATAATAGCCAGAAGGTATAAAAATCAAAGGAGGTAATTCCGCAATGAAAACAGTACAGATTTCTTTAAATTCTATCGATAAGGTTAAATCTTTCGTGAACGATATCACGAAGTTTGATTATGATTTTGACTTGGTATCCGGCAGATACGTTATCGATGCGAAATCCATCATGGGCATCTTCAGTCTTGATCTGTCCAAGCCCATCGACCTGAACATCCACGCTGAGGACGGCACGGATGAGGTTATGGAGACATTGAAGCCCTACATCATGTAATTCAGGCTTCGGCGCGTACATCAGAGAGTAAAGAGCAGCTCGGGAAAACTCCCGGGCTGTTTTTTTATCTCTTATACCAATACCAGCTTTTACCAAAACTAACTTTGCACCACGATCACTTCATCCGTCTCCAGCGCCTTCGCCACCAGCTCTTCAATCCCCTCCTGCAAATTCTGCTCATGCCGCTTTATAATATTCAGGTTCGGCTTCGTCACGGGATGTTTGGCCACAAAAATGGTACAGCAGTCCTCGTAAGGCAGAATGGAAGTCTCGTAACTGTCGATTTTTTCCGCAATATCCACAATCTCCATCTTGTCAAAACCGATCAGCGGCCTGTAGACGGGCATGGTGCACACTTCGTTCGTCGCCGCCAGACTTGCCATGGTCTGTGAAGCCACCTGTCCGATGCTCTCGCCCGTAATCAGTCCCAGACACTCTGTCTCCCTCGCAATATGCTCCGCAATGCGCATCATATAGCGGCGCATGATAATGGTCAGTTCGTCGTGGGGGCACTTGTCATAAATATAAAGCTGGATATCCGTGAAATTAATCACATGCAGCCAGACCGGTCCCGCATAGGCAGCCACCTTTTTCGCCAGATCCACCACCTTCTGCTTCGCCCGCTCGCTGGTGTAGGGCGGCGCGTGAAAATACACGGCGTCGATCTTCACACCGCGCTTTGCGATCATCCAGCCCGCCACCGGAGAGTCGATGCCGCCGGATAAAAGAAGCATGGCCTTGCCTCCCGTCCCCACAGGCATACCGCCAGGGCCGGGTATAATCCCGGAGTAGAGGTAAATCCTGTCCCGGATTTCCACATGCATAAGGATGTCCGGATTGTGCACGTCCACATGCATTTCCGGATACGCGTCCAGAATCACGCCGCCCAGCTCCTCATTGATCTGCATGGAATTAAGCGGATAGTTTTTCCGCGCACGCCTTGCCGCCACCTTAAAGCTTTTGTTCCGGTCCGGGTACACGTCAGCGATATAGCGCACCACATCCTGTCCCAGCTTTTCAAAGCCCTCATCCTCCACATATACCACAGGGCAGATGCCGGAAATGCCGAATACTTTTTTCAGGCTCCCTGTCACCTCGTCAAAATCAAAGTCGGACTGCGCATCCACATAAATGCGCCCGTCCGTCCTGCGCACGGCGAACTCACCCTCCGCTTTTTTCAGCGCATACCTGATCTGTCTGACCAGCGCCTCCTCAAAGAGATAGCGGTTTTTTCCCTTCACGCCGATCTCCGCGTATTTGATAAGAAATGACTTGTACATATTTTCTCCATTCCGAAGCGTTTTCCCATGGAATGCGGGCAGAACCGGAATACTCCGTTTTGCCCGCCTCCGCAGACTTTGCGGCGCTCCCCCGCAAAATCCCGATCACCCGTTCAATGTCTCGTATATCTTCTCAGATTCGGCACAAGCTCCTCCAATGTCTGACAGGTGTAGGCAATCTCTTCTTCTGTCGTAAATCCCGAAAGGCTGAACCGGATCGTAGACTCCAAAAGCTCCTTCTCCACGCCTATCGCCCGCAAAGTCGCCGAGGGCTGTGGTTTGTGCGCCGCACAGGCGCTTCCTGCGGAGACGTAGATCCCGCGCTCCTCCAAAGCGTGCAGCAGCACCTCGCTGCGGACGCCCCTGAAAGAAACACTCACGACATGGGGCGCTCCCTCCCTGCCCGGACAGCCGTTAATCACCACGTCGGGAATTGTTTTGACTCCGTTGGTCAACTTCTCTCTCAGCGCATACATCCTGTCGATGTCCTGCTCCAGATCCTGATACACCATCTCAGCCGCCTTGGCGAAACCCGCGATGCCCGGCAGATTCTCCGTACCGGAGCGCAGGCCGCGCTGCTGGCCGCCGCCGTACATAACGGGGCTGACCTTTGCGCCCTCCCGCAGATAGAGAAGGCCGATGCCCTTCGGTCCGTGAATTTTATGGGCGCTTGCGCTTAACATGTCGATATGCATTCTCGCAGGATAAATACGCGCCTTCCCGAAGCCCTGCACCGCATCCACATGGAAAAGCGTTTTCGGATTTTTCCTCTTAATGAGCGCACCCGCCTCCGCTATGGGCTGTATGCTTCCGATCTCATTGTTTGTATGCATGATGGAGACCACAATCGTGTCCTCCCTGACCGCCTGTTCCAGCTCTTCCAGAGAAATTTTTCCCTGTCTGTCGACCGAAAGATAAGTCACCTCAAATCCCTGCTTCTCCAGATAGGACATGGGCTGGAGCACCGCCGGATGTTCGATTCCCGTGGTGATCAGATGGCGCCCCGTTCTGTGGTTTGCCATCGCCGCGCCGATCAGCGCGATATTATCGGATTCCGTCCCGCCGGAGGTAAAGAAAATTTCTTTTTCACTAACTTTTAAAATCTTCGAAAATGTCTCGTTCGCGTATCTTAAGTAGGCTTCCGCCTCCACTCCTTTATGGTGCAGGCTGGAAGGATTTCCATAATCCACGCACAAAATTCTGTGCATTAGCTGCGCGGCCTCCTCAAAGCAGGCGGTCGTCGCGGAATTATCCAGATATACTTCCATTGCCGTTATTCCTTCCTAAACCCTATATCTCTAATATATGTTTTTTATCTCCGGCAGTGCCAGCCCGATTTCACTTCATCATAACAGTTGGCCATGCTCATTACAGTTCAGCCATGCTCATTTCAGTTCAGTCATGCTCATTCATAAGTCACCAGAATATACGTTTCTGCTAATCATATCACAAATTGGCTGGTGACTTATTTCATGTCGGGCGTCCGCCCTATGAAAATGATAGTATAATCTGCCCTTAGTGAGCAAGCTCCCACGGTCATATAATACTATCATTTTCGCATGGCTGAACTGTTACTCCAAATGGTACATCAGCCATGAAAGCACCGTAAGACCCGCCGTCTCGGTGCGCAGGATTCTTTTTCCCAAGGTAACCGGCTCTATGCCGGCCGCCAGCGCCTCCGCTACCTCGCTCTCCTCGAAACCGCCTTCCGGCCCGATAAAGACCGCCACGCTCTCGCCCGGACATATCGCCTCAATTATTTTTTTCGTATGGGCCATATCCTCCGCCAGCTCGTAGGGAATCAGCCTGACGTCCATCTTTCCGGCGTATGCGACCGCTTCCTTCATGGTCAGCGGCTCTCTCACTGCGGGAATCATCCCCCTTTTGCACTGTTTGGCCGCCGCCTCCGCAATGCCCTGCCAGCGGTTCACCTTCGCCCGCGCCTTCTTTTCATCCAGCTTCACCACACAGCGCTTCACCGCCACGGGAATCACCTCGAACACGCCAAGCTCCACGGCTTTCTGGACGATCAGCTCCATCTTATCCGCCTTGGGAATCCCCTGAAAGAGATAAATTTCAGAGGGCAGCTCCACTCCCTCTTCCCTGACAAAGCGCAGGGAACAAATCACCTGATCCTGCGCAAACGCCTCAATGCCACAGCGATATTCCTTTCCGTCCACGCCGTTTTTGACTGCGATCTCCTCGCCGGTCTTCATGCGCAGAACGTTTTTCATATGATTGACATCGCTGCCCGTGATAATCACTTTTTTCCCCTGAATCTGTGAAGGCTCTACAAAAAACTGATACATTGCCCAATCATCACTCCCCGCGCATCGCGCGCTTTACTTTACGCCTGTATACATACTGCACAAGCTTCACAAACAGCACAAACACGATCACACCCGCAAACGCGCCCGCGCTGTCAATGCATACATCCGAAAACCGCCCCGAACGTCCCGGCACGAATAGCTGATGAATCTCGTCCGTGGCGGCATAGACGGACGTGGCACAGGCGGCCGTCAGGCCCCTGCGCAGGAGACTCATTTCCCACTGTCCGATCCATATGTAAAGAAGAACGGATAAAATGCCAAATTCCGCCATATGGGCTGCCTTTCTGATAAATCCCTCTATCGCGTCAGAAATTTCCTTCACCCGCGCATCGCTTAAATCCAGATGGAAAAAGGTTCTGGTGGAGCTTACCATATGATAAGTGAAGCTCGCGCTCACCGCACCGGACTCCTCTTTGGGCTGGGCGGAGAATGCAAAAATAACGCACATCCACACAATCGCAAGCACACCCGCCAGATTTCTAAACAGAACCATACCGAATTTTTCTTCCGCTTTCCTCATATTCCGCCTCGTCAACAACATGTGTTATTTTATCTGAATACCCGCGCTGTCTCCTGCATCCTCTTTGCAGTCAGCGCGTTCCCTTTTTCTGCGCCGTCACAGACCGCCACTCGCCCAGCTCCTTCACTTCCACGACCGTAAGCCCGGCCGCCTCGCAGGCCTGCACTACCAGCTCTTCCCTGCCCTCGATAATACCCGAAGTGATATAGGCGCCACCCGGTTTCAGGCATGACACGATCACCGGCGTCAGCGGCACAAGCACATCCGCCAGAATATTCGCCGCCACAATGTCATAACACTCATAACCGACTTTCTCCTGCACTTCCTTCTCTGTAATGATATTGCCGATGAGCAGTTCAAAATCTTCGTCCGGAATGCCGTTGGCCGCCTTATTCTGCGAAACCGCCTCCACCGCACAGAGGTCTAAATCCGTGCCCACGGCGTGTTTCGCACCGTACATAAGCGCGATGATGGACAAAATACCGCTGCCCGTCCCCACATCCAGAAGTTCTGTCTGCGGCGTCACGTATTTTTTAATCTGTCCGATACACAGCCTTGTCGTCTCATGCATACCCGTGCCGAAGGCCGTGCCTGGGTCAATGTGCAGAATCTTCTTATTCCGGTCTTCCTCCTTCACTTCCTCCCAGGAGGGAATCACGAGAAGGTCGTCTATGGTGAACTGGTGAAAATACTGCTTCCAGTTATTGATCCAGTCGATATCCTCGGTTTCGGACACGGTGACAGTCCCGTCCCCGATCTCCATAAACAGACGGACCTCCGCCAGCGCCTCCTCTATCTTCGCGAGCACGCTCTCTTTGTCCGTCGTCTCTGCATCTGTCGTCTCATTACCGGTCCTAAGAGAGCCGTCTTCCCGCTCCTCCACGAAAAAGCTCAGATACGCCACGCCGTCATCTGCTTCTGTCTCCGGCAGGATATCCACAAACATCTGCTCTTTTTCCAACGGCGAAAGGGGCACTTTGTCCTCAATCTGCGCCCCCTCAAGCCCTCTGTCCCAGAGCTCGCTGATAATGATATCCTCCGCCTCCACGACCGTCTTTATTCTGAATTTCATCCATTTCATGGATCGCTTTACTTCCTTTCACTGAGCTCCAAAAGCTTCGTCTTCAATTCGTTCTCCATCACGCGCATCTCTTCCTCGGCGAGTTTTCTCTTCTCCCTGCCGTCGGCCTGAATCTTCATCACCTCGTCCAGCGTGGAAATCAGATTCGCGTTCGTGGTTTTTAACGTCTCCATGTCGATGATGCCGCGCTCCGACTCCTTCGCGCTCTCGATAGCGGAAATCTTAAGCACTTCCGCGTTTTTCTTCAAAAGCTCGTTGGTCATATCGGACACTTCCCTCTGTGCCCTCGACGCCTGCTCCGCATGGGTCACGCCCAGGGCAAGCACCATCTGGCTCTTCCAGAGCGGAATGGTATTCACAAGCGTGGACTGGATTTTCTCCACCATCATGGTGTCGCTGCTTTGCACCAGCCTGATCTGAGGCGCAGTCTGGATCGAAACCATTCTGGTGAGTTCCAGATCGTGCAGCTTCTTCTCGAAACGGTCGCAGAGCGCTTCCAGATCTCTCGCCGCCTGCGCGTCTTCCGGCAGACCGCTTGTCCTTGCTTTCTCCAGAAGCTGCGGAAGCTCCGTTCCTCTCGTCTCCGCCAGCTTCTTCTTGCCGGCCAGTATGTACATGGAAAGCTCTTTAAAGTACGTCAGATTCAGCTCGTACATCTTATCCAGAATCGAAATATCTTTCAGAAGCTGCACCTGATTATCTTCCAGCGCCTCGCAGATCTTATTGACGTTCGTTTCCGCCCTGGCGTACTTCGTTTTCATGGTGTCCAGCTTCTGCGCCGGCTTCTTAAAGATACCGAGGAATCCCTTCTCCTCCTCGTCAAAGCTCTTAAGCTGCGTCACCACGCTGGTGAGCATTTCCCCGACCTCACCCAGATCCTTCGTCTTCACGTTCTCAAGCGCATTGCCGGAGAAATCCGCCATCTTTTTCTGGGTGCCTACGCCGTACTGTAAAATCGCCGTGGAATTGTGCAGGTCAATCTGCTTCGCAAATTCATCCACCTGCCGCTTTTCCTCCTCACTCAGCACCGAATCATCCAGATCCTCCGTAATCTCCTTCGCCTGCGGAATCTCCGCCAAAGGCTGCTTGTCCTTCACCGCATCCTCCACTTCCCCAAACACCAAAGCGGGCGCCTGCTGCTCCATTACATCAATTTCGTTCATAGTCCCCTCCTTTTTTATCGTTCCGGCTGAACTGTTACTATAAATATCCGTCCTGTTTCAGTATGGTATGTAAGGCTGAAATATCCGACTGGATATCCCACGCCTTTTCCCGGAATAACTCATCCAGAAACTTCTCAAAAGCTTCGTTTATATTGTCCACCGCCGCCTCGATCTCCCGCTTCGTCTGTTCCACATTGGACAGGTCTAACTGCTGCCCGTCCAGATCGCGGTACGCCTCCAGCAGTTTTTTCGTGGTCGGCAGATAAAAGCTCAACATCTTTCTCAGTTCCGACGCAAGATCCGGCTCTTTCTCCACCTGATCGAAAATCCTCGTGACCAGAAGCTCCAGCCGGTCCAGCTTATCCGACATTTCCTCTCCGGGAATCTCGTCGTTACACTGTCGGATCAGACGCACATAACGCTTTCCTTCCTCGATTACCTCCGCAGCCTCTCCCAGCCGCGCTCTTTCCTGCTGCCTGCGCTCGTCGGCAAGCTTTTCAATCTCCAGCTTTTTCTGCTCTTCCTCAAAATTTTTCTGCGTGAGCATATACTGGTCGTACATTTCGTCGCTGGCAATCAGACAGGTCTGCTTCTGATCCAGATGCGCCTGCTTAAACATGCCAAGCTGAATCATCTGCCGTAAGTCCTTCACAATGAAGCGTTCGCTTTTGCCCGTGCGCTGCGCCATATCCTGAATGGAACAGTACAGCTTCTCCTTTACCATACCGACGTATCTCTTATAGCGTTTCGCCCGTCCTGCCAGTCTCGACCCGTGAATGCCAAGCCAAAGGCCTGCCGCGGTAAAAATCCCTGAGATACCCACAGGAACTATGTTTCCGGGCATCGTGTAAGCGGCCAGTTCCCCAATCGCGACAATCAGCGTCAGCGCGGATATGCCTGCCACGCCATACCCTGCTCCCATACACACGACGCCAGATACAGATCCCTTCGGCGTGCTTTGAAACAGTCGCTTATCCAGACGGGCATTGGGCCGTTTATAAAGGGGACTGGACGCATAAGGGCTTATCTGCGCATGACCCGCGTTTTGACCCCATCCGCCTGACGCGCCATGACCTGCGTTCCCGCCGAAGCCGCCCTGCGCGTTACGGCCCGGATTTCCGCCGAAGCCGCCCGCCGCATGGCTGATACTTTCACCGACCGTCTCCACCGCATGGCCTATGCCGTTTCCCACATCATTGACCGCCCGGTTTACACTCTTTCCCACCGTCCCGACTGTGCGGTTTACTTCCCGCATGGTGCGGTTGATGGTTTCATTCACCGTGTCGCCGATGTTCTTTCCCAGATTCGTAAAGTTGCCCGTGTCCACCGCCTGCTGTACCTGATCCCGGATGTCTTCACCGGCCCGATACCACTCATTCCTGTCCATATTCCACGAATTCTCCATACTCATCCCAGATATTGCAAATCCAGGTGCTTCCCTGATTAAAGACGATCTCCTCTCCCGCCTCATCATAGAACTTAGCTGGCGTAAAGTCACCGTCAAAGCGTTTCCATGTGCCCTTTATCGCCTTACCGTTTGTAAAGACAATGGCTTCCCCTTCTCCGTGTACGCCGAAAGCAAGATAGTCATGATCGTCCCTCACTTCTCCGGTGCAGTACTGGAACACCACGTTGCTGACTGTGAGCTGGCCGCCCGTAAGCTCGTCGATCTGCTTCTTGCCATTCTGATAACGGTAATAGAGCTGGTCGTCCTCGTGATACTCAAAATAAGGATGGTACGCGCCGTAACCTCCGGCATTGCTTGCCGTCTTCCCGCCCGGATAAACGTAAAAAGCGTCCTCATTGTCCGCGTATTCCGCTCTCACATCATCCGCCGCAAAGAGGAATGGCGGCACATACGCATCATCATAATTCCAGTCATAACCGAGTCTTTCCACCGCTTTGAAAAGTCCGTCAATAAAAAGATATCCTGTAAATTCCGTCGCGTAGCCCGGCCGCTTATGTCTGCCGAAAGCCTCGTCCGCCGGATTGTGGATGCCCACCACCGCCGCGCTGACATTGTAATAGTTCGGACGGTTGATCAGCTCTTCCACATAAGGTACTGCCAGACCCCAGTTACAGTAAATCGCCTCATATCCCATAGCCTGATACACATAATAATCCCGGCTCGACCGCACAGGCCCGATCCGGTCCAGATCGTCAAAATTCTCAAACACACCCATCAGGCGGGTAATCCGCCCTTCCACAGGAGCCTCGTAGATAATTCCCGCACGGGAAAGACCGTACTGGGGCAGCGCCGGCGTATTGTTCGGTATCATCACGGCAATGGGCCTTCTCTTCGCCTGCTCCACGTCCGTCCACTGGCCGGTCAGATAGCTCTGTATCTTACCATCCTTTTCCACCCGCTCCTCAATCACGAGGGATTCCGGTTCCTCCTCTTCCGGCTCCTCCTCCACGACAGGTTCCTCTTCCGGCTGCTCCGGCTCAATCGGCTCGATCTCCAGTTTCGGCGGTTCTTTCGCCTCCTCCTTCTCCTTGCCGCAGCCCGCCAGACAAATTATCATACATAAAATTATCATACTCAGTAATGTCGTCTTCTTTTGAATCATCTTTGCCTCTTTCCTACGTTTTTCCGGATTCCACGCTGGATCCCACGTTCTTTGGTTGTTCTGATGAATCGCACATCATGCCGATGCGTATACACGAATTAGTATATGGCGCATAAACACTTTTATTATAACCGAAAAATGGAAGGCTGTACACTCAAAAAATTGGAAGACTAAGAAAAATCAAAGAAAATAACAGCAGGACACCCTGGGGCGTCCCGCTGGAAAATTAATAAATAATCGCTTTTCTCACAATCTCGAATTTCACCGTTACGCTCCCGCCATATTCCGGTGCGATACCGGTAATCGTCACGCTTCCCTTATTCTTACCGGATTTATTGTTTGCGCCGTAGGAAACCGTATAATCCCTTCCGGCCACAAGCGTTTTCTCACCGGCGGCGTCACGAACCGTCACCGCAGGCGTCACCTGATTTCCCGTGTACACCGCTTCCGCCACGTCTATCTGTATGCCGCTCTTTGTCAGCTTCGTCTGATAGACCGCAAGCGGCCAGACAATCGCTTCGTCCACCTCATAGCTGCCGTCCGTCTTCGCCGTAATGACAGCTTTCGGTCTCAGTTCCTGCAGATTTTTATCCGTTTCCGGATCTGCCGCCCCGCTTTCGGCCTTCTGGACAGCGGCCGCGTATGCCTCCAGATACGCCTGGTAATCCGCCTGCGTGTTACGCAGATATGTCACTTCATAATCCGTATTGACGCGCATCGCGCTCTTTCCATCCATCAGTTTCACCGCCGGCCGGTACGCATAGTCCTCCGCCTTATTCGGATTATAAGCCGTCGCCGTCGTCTCAACCTGTATGCTTCCGCTGTCAACAGCCTGCTCTAATCCTCTCTTTGTGATTTGGAAAGCAACGTCGAGTTTCCCCGTGTAATTGCCCTTTCCCTGCACCGTGACCGTGGGCGGTTTCTCGTCAGAAGCTTCCGCCACCGCCTTGTTGTTCTTATACCTGAGCGTATAATCCCTGCCATTTTGCAGCACAAACCCCTGCGCGTTTGTCAGGCGGATCTCCTCCACAGGCTTTGCGCCTGCTTTGCAGTACTGGAAACTCATGTTTTTCATCGTGTCCCCGCAGCTTACCTGCTTCACGTCGGCAATATCGGCCGCCGCAATCCGAAATGTCTTCTTAAAGCTGCCGCTGTAGCCCGCCTTCTCTATACCCTTAAAGGTCATTGTCGCATTGCCCTTATTCACATTCCGGATATAACTTATGGTATAGTCCGTCCCGTACTGCAGCGTTTTCGGCTCTTCGTTTTTCGCAGCATATGTCAGGACAACCTGATTCTGCGTCTGCGCCCTGCCTGTGTACACCTTATTTTCTATACCGCTCACCTGAACCACTTTTGCCGAAAAGGCTTTTCCTTTGATCTGAAAAGCGGCCGTCTTCGTTCCGACATACGCCCCGTTTCCGGTGATGACCAGTTCCGCCCTGCCGACCTTGTCATGATTGCGGTAGCTCACCACATAATCGCGCCCGGGTTTTAAGAACGTCCTGCCGTATTTCACGGTAAAGGTATCCGGCGAGTTCTCCTCCGACGGGGTCAGCCTCACCGCATTGCCCGTAAACGTTACATTTTTCAGATTTTTTCCAAGCGTAATCACTGCGCCTTTCATCAGGTGCGCTTTATCCGCCACATAGATCGTCCGGCAGATACTTCCCGTATAATTGCCGGTACCCTCCACCGTCAGCAAAAAAGCGCCTTCATACCCCTTGGGAATTTCTGCATTGGCCAGCTCCGCATCCTTCGCCAGACTCTGCCCTGCCTCATCGCGGGCATTTTCCACCGTCAGCCGCAGACAAAAGTCCACATCCCTTTTCATGCCCTTTTTATACTTAATGGAAGAGAACGGCTTCTGTGCCTTTTTCGCCACCGCAAGCTGATCCGATACCCTGAGCGTAATACCCGCCGCAGGCTGATCCGTACCGTCTCCGATTGGCGCCCGCAGAATATTAAAGTTCACCTTGACGGTATCTTTTTCTCCGTCCTTAATTTTGTCCGTATAGTTGCCCTTGCCAATGATCTCCACATAGGGCAGCTCCGGGTTAAAGTCTGCGCCCTCACCATTTCCCTGTTTCAGCACGCCGTCCTTATTGGCGTTCGTGTTATTATAGTATCTGATCTGGTAATCCCTGCCGGATTTTAAAAGCACATCCCCGTCATACACAGATACCGGCGGCTTGCACGCCCTGCCCGTATAATATACGTCGCCTATCTCCTGAAAGGCGAAACCGCCTTCCTCCCTGCCTTCTTCAAGCCACTTTGCGTAAAGCGTCATGTCCGCCGGCACGATATCCGTCTCAAAATTCCACACTTTTGTGCAGGAGGCGTCCCGATACCAGCCGTCAAAACGATATCCGGCGGCGGACGGCTCTTCCGGTTTTTCAGCCGTTTCCCCCGCCCGCAGACCGACCTGGGACTCTGGCGGCGTTCCGTGCCCCTGCACGTCAAAAGACACCGTACAGGAAACATATTCGTGCGCCACAGTCAGCGTACCGTTCTCATAGGCAATCGTATAGTTTCTTCCCGCGTCCGCCCCGAAGGGAACGATAGCATACCGTCCCGTCGCATCCGTATCCGCGGCATTGCAGGTAAACTGAGGCTGTGCCAGCAGTTCATCCGTTCCCGCAAGTCCGCTTATCTCATACTCGTATGCGCTGTTTGGCAAAATGCCGTCCCCAACCCGGATCGTCTTATCCTTCGCCCGGATTAAAACCGGAGCCGGCTGAATCTGAAAAGTTCTGCTGATCCTGCCAAGATAGCAGCCTGTGCCGTCCACAGTCACAGTCGCGGTGCCCGCATTTTTGTTGTCCGCATAGGACAGTGTATAGTCCTTCCCTTCTGCCAGAAGCACGCCGGATGACAGTACCGCAACTTTCGGTTCCTGTTCCGAACCATTATAAATAAACCGGTTTGCCTTCAAAGTGACACTTGTGTCATTCCCGAACATCTCCTGTGCCGTCACCTGCACCTCTACATCCAGTCCTTGAAACTTTTCCGCCTCATTAGGTATAAACGCCGCCAAAAATCTGTAAACACCCACTTTACTGACCGTCTGCGTATCATCCTCCCGCCATATATACATCCCATGCGGATTGTCCGGAAAAGCAATCTCCCTGAGACTCTGCCCGACAGAAGCCGTCAGCTTCGGCTCCTCCACAATCAGCGTGTCAAAACTTCCCGTATAGCCGCCAGCGGTAACATCCACCCTGCATACCCCCGGCTTTGAGGAATCAAAACCACCGATCATGCCCGCCGAAAGCGCCACGGTCCTCGTACCACTGCCGGACGGATAAGTGACGGTTCCGCCCCTGAGACTGATCTTCTGTCCGACTTTGTATGTGGTGACAACAGGCGGAGTGACTTTATAAGCCTGCGAGTATCTGCAGTACTTCGTCAGATTGGCATACACTTCGTCCGCAGTCTTCAACCCCTGTGTGATGTATTGCAGGCGGTTGTTGGCGTCAATATAACAGATCACCGGCATAGCCACCGCCGTGTCGTAAATACCTGTCTCCAGCAGGTACAGCATCATACTCTCCCTGTTCTTTGCTGTCGTGTCATAGGAAAAAGTAATCTGTTCACAGCCGTATTGCTTCTGAAAAGCTGCGACGGCTTCCTTCGCTGCGCCATCTATTTCCAGTGCATAGACGTCTGTACCGGTAAATCTGTCAATCGCTCTGGTAATCCCGCGAACCGTACTCTGACAATTGCCGCAGGAATTACGGTAGAAAACCAGGAGCTTTGGCCTGCCATCCGCAGCAGAGCTGATCCTGCTGTCGTCCAGCGCCGTATAGTCGTGGGACAGATTTTCGAGGTCCAGCGCTACACCGCTCTCCGGCAGCGGGGCCGGATCGGCGCCGCCCACACCGATATCCGCCCTCAGCACTTCCTCCTTTTGCGTCAGGTTCGGCGACTGGTGGAGGCTGTAGCGCACCGCTCCCCTGTAATACGCGCTGCCGTAAATATAACCGTACTTGGTATCGGCGCTAAACTCCGTCTTTCTGTCTATGCCATCCATGGGAACACTGTAAATATTCTCTTTATCATTGAAATACAGTCGGTCATCGATGCGAAACAACCCTGAATAGGCGCCTTGCCATGCCATCGGACCATTCGGCCACGACAGCCATTTGTCAATCGCCTGCAGCGGCATTCCGTCTGTCGCAGTATTATTCAGGTTGGTTTTCATAAGCGCAGGCTGCCTGCCCGGCCCGCCGTCAGGCGATATGTAATAGCAGTCGCTGCCCGATATCACCATCGGCGACGTGCAGTCCGTCCAGAAGGCATTGTCATAGCGCGTGTCCGTCGCCTGATAATCCACCACGCTGCTGCCCTTTGTCACAACCCAGTCACGGTGTTTATGTTTTTCATCCTGAAAAGCCGCGTCGCTGCAAAGCATGTAGTTGTGCGTCACTCTGCCGACAATGTCCCGTACCGGATCGTCCCATGTGACGTCCACCTGATAGTACTGTCCGTCCAGCCTGACCAGATTCCACGCGTGATTCATGACATCGCTGGTCACCATATAGCAGTCGATTCCCACCTGATTTAGCAGATACTTATAGGCAAGCGCATATCCCTGACATACGGCAGTACGCTTTACAAAAACCCCGTATATGTTAAAGGATTCGGGCGGCAGGGTATCCGCGTTCAGATTATCATAATCGTACTCACAGTTAACCGCCAGATAATCATGCAAAACGATTGCTTTCTGGAGATCGCTCATGCCCTGCTCCACCGACGCAAGCGCAGCACTTACGCCTTTCTGACATTCGGCATCGCTGAACGTGGTGTTGTAGGTAATGCCTAGCTGCATGATTGTCGACGTAACTGGGCTATAGTTATAGCTATACCGGCCATTCACATAATAAAGATCCGGATGCTCATTTAATACCCCGCTGACCAGAAGTCCGATCTTTTTCGGCTCTGTTGTCTCATATGGTATGTCATACTGAGAGACGTCAATCGGTGTAACGCGGGCTTTCATCTGCTGATACAGATAGTCCATGATCTCTTCGTCAGTGTACGCGGACGCCGCATAAGACGCAGTTCTCTCGTCTGCGGAAGGCGCGCCGCCAAACTGGTACGCGCCCTCAATCTCCACATCCGCCCAGACCTCCGGCCCTCCGACAGACATTAAGTCATTGCCGGAAACCTGCAGGTCGTTTTCGGAAACCGTCGCATCCTCCGCAGGTATCTCCTCATCCGGCTCTCCGCTCTCATCCCCGGCATTTTCCCCGTTCTCTCCGTCTCCCGGTGACTGCTCTCCAGACAGGTCCCCATTCTCTCCATCCTCTGGTGTCTGCTCCCCGGACAGATCCCCGTTCTCTCCATCCTCTGGTGTCTGCTCCCCGGACAGATCCCCGTTTTCTCCATCCTCTGGTGTCTTCTCTCCGGACAGATCCCCGTTCTCTCCATCCTCTGGTGTCTGCTCTCCGGACAGGTCCCCGTTCTCTCCATCCTCTGGTGTCTTCTCTCCGGACGCTTCCCCGCTCTCTCCGTTCCCCAGCGTCTGCTCTCCGCTGCTTTCCCCGCCTTCCGGCGTCTCCGGCTGCGACGGATCATTTTCCTCCACTTCCCCGTGCTCATCGGAATCGTTCTCCGGCGTACCTGTTTCCGGCTGCTTCACCGTCTCTTCCGCCCCGCCTTCCTGTACCGGTTCCTGCCGGAGCACATCCTCCTGCGCGGCAGATATCTCCCCTGTTATGCCCGCCTGTACAGCCGGCAGTTCTTCCGCATAGGAAACGCCTCCCGGAAACTGTGCCGCAGAAACTACCATTATGGCCGCCAGTATGCCTGCTAAAATCCTTTTTCCTGACTTCATACCGTTCTCCTCAAATCTTTCAATCTGATATAATTATAATTAATACTACCATAGCTACCAAATAATTTACAATTGGTAAAGTGACTTCAAAAACATATCCCCGCCTCAACGGATGTAAGCCGATGAATGCGGGGATTAAAATCAGATATGAAATTCTTTGTATAACATTTCCCGATAGTTTCTGTCACTGGTCGAACGCTCTAAATCTTCCACGCGGTTCTCCTCAAGCAAAGCCCTGATCAGTCTGTTTACACGTTCCTCCCCTTCTTCTCTTCCTTCTTCTCTTCCTTCTTCTCTTCCTTCTTCTCTTCCCTCTGCCCGGAGCGTCCGTTCGTATTTGTCCTTATCAAATTCCTCCAATATCATTCCCAGCACCTCCGCCCGATACTTCGTAAGCGTCTCCACTAATATCTTCTGTTCGATGCAGTATTGTATCGCATCTTCCACAGCCGCCTGACTTGGCAGGCCCCGCCGCATGTACTGCCGCGATATATCCACAAACATCGCGTACTCCTTTAAAACACGGCACTTTTCCATTAATTGTCTGTTATACCCGTAATTGATATTAAGCATTCTGACCCGTAATTCCAAGTCCGATTCACGGTTCTTACAAATGAATGCGTCTGAAAGATTTAAAATCTGCTCTTCCGGCTCTGCCTGCGTTCCATTATAAAATACGACACACTGCGGTGTCGGCAGCGGAATCTGCTTTGATCCATAGAGACTCTGCTCCGCCTGCTCTAAAAGATTCTGATATTCCTGAACCAGATAAATCAAAAACCGGAGCGGCATATTTGCATTGTATGTGCTCTGATGTTCATACATATTGATCGTTCCCGCCAATATAAAAGCAAGATCATTTTTCATCATTACATATACTGCATTTTCAATGGTCACAACCTGCAATTGTGATGCATCCTGATAGTCCGTACCGTTCAACGCATTATACAATTCCAGCAAAGCCTCTCTGTCCTGTGTGAATAAAAACCGGAACAGTCTGTCCTTAACCTCACGGTGTACCTTGCCTTTTCCGTTATTCTCCGCAATAAAACTTTTAAATATACCGCTCCTTTTTTCTTTCTTCTGCATCCGTTCTCCTCCGTTTTCCGGCAGGATATCGTCTGCAAAACCACCGTTCCTGCCATATTAAATTCGTATAAGAAAAATCTGACAGAAACTGTCTGAATGTGCGGATACGCACATTGTTTAGAATTTCTCTGATGTATTAATCATAATGGTGAGAAAATGATTTGTCAACTGTTTTTTGACTGGATTTGCTCGGAATTTGCGACGATTTCATAAAAACATAAAAAAACAAAGTAAGATTAAAAATCTGCCCGCCCTCCTCTTCAGCCGGACATAATCAATATAATAATCGACACAGATATGATTATCAATAGCATTTTCTTCCTCATCGGTTCTTTCTCCTATAAGCCGCGGGTAGTCTGTGTAACAAAGGAAAAATTTAAGACCTGCGGACTTTTGTAAAGCCGCAGGTCTCATTATTCTGTCTTAATCTCTCCAGGTAATTTTTCTGACTGCAGAAGCAGTGAAGTCTCTCTGGGATCGGAACTTAATTCGTATAATTCTGATATCCCTGATAATTCGGATAAACCTTTGGAAGAGAAGAATCTTCTTCTACCTGCTGCATCATCTCTTCAACAGTCACTCCGATTTGAATGACCGCTACCTGATTTTCATAGGATAATAACTCTCCTCCAATCTGTTTCGCAATTTTCTTTGCCTCCCGTTTAGACTCTGCAACAGCAATAACCTGATTTTCGACATATTCCTGGTTATTTATCATTTCCTTTGTCTCTCCTATACTGCTCCTGTCCGTTTCCATACGAGTTGGCATCTTTTCCGTATCAGCCGCACCCACTACAATCGGCTTCGGTCTGATCAGAATAAAGGCAAACACACCTACTGCCGCCACAACTACCACAATTGTAATAATTGGTATTATTTTATTCATCCGCTCTCCCTTTTCCATAAAATTCCACTCACCTGCCTTAGCTCCCTGTCAGAATAGTTTAACACAATCAAGCCGGGAAACACGCCTTCACTATTTTACTGTAATTTTTATTTTAGCGCTCTTTCCAGATCCATCCAATGCCTTAAAGGTAAGCGTTGCCGTTCCCTTATTGACCGGAATCCAGAAATCCGCATACTGATTTTCCCCAACTTTAACACTCACTATTTGAATGACATTGTTATTAGAACAAGTACATGAAACACTGGCCCAATCCCAATAAGCATATGTCTCTCCATCTTTAACTATCGTTCTGTAGCTATTACCTGAAGATTCATCAAAATAATACGGTGTCATATCTATTAAGGAATAATTATTTACATAGGTACTTACATTCTTTTCATCTATTGGCTCATCAGGTACATTTGCCAAATATGTAGTGTCCACTACAGAGGATGCCCAACCGGTCTGCCCAAAAATTGTTCTATATCTATACATCAGCTTCGTAATCGCAGGCTGTACCAAGACTTTATAAGTACCTTTCTCGCCGCTTCCATCGGTTGCTTCCGCAGTGATAGTCACCATGGATTCTAAGGCAGACTTATCATAACTGATTCCCTTAACTTTTCCCTTTTGATCAACCGTCGCAATACCCGGATCAGAAGACGACCACTTCAATTTTTTATTGCTTGCGCTGCCACCTACCGATGCACCCAGGGTCAATGTTTTATTTTTTCCAACAACCACACTGCCTGTTTTAGAATAAACAGAAACATATGTTACCGGTCTCACAACTTTCACGGTATAAGTTGCACTTTTTCCGCTTCCGTCCCTTGCCGTAACTTTAATTTTAGTAGTTCCCGTCTTTCCGGCTGTATTAGCGGTCACAAGACCCGTACTATTGACCTCCGCAATCTTTTTGTTCGAGGAAGTGTAAATAAAGTTATTAAGCCCTTCGTCCCCACTGCCCTTTTTCCTTCCAAAGAAGTTCGCTGTATGATCCTCTGTATACGGATGCAACTGTAAACTTGTCTTAAGCGCTCCCTTTTCGCTTGTTCCCAAGTTACAGGAGGAGCCTGTCTCTTCGAAAGCAATCTTACCTGTAATAGACGGATAAACAGTAATCGTCATTACACCAGACTTTCCGCTTTCATCCACAGCTTCTGCTTTTACTGTGACTGTTGAAACTGCCGTTACTTCGCTGCTCGCTTTCGCCTTCAGTTTTCCTTTCGAATCAATTGTCGCCGCTCCGCCTTCTACCGACCAGTTCACTTTTTTATTCGTTGCATCGCTCGTAACGTCTGCCACCATCTGCAAGGTTTTTCCCGCTGCCAACTGAGCCTCTCCGGTTTTAGATCTGACTGCAACAGACTGCACCTTCTTCGTTACCTGCACCTGCAGGGAAGCTTTCTTGTTACTGCCATCCGTTGTCTTCGCTGTAATCGTCGCCTTACCGTTGCCTACCGCGGTAACCAATCCGGTGTCACTTACAGTCGCTACCTTCGCATTAGACGTCGTGTAAGAAATTCCCGTGTTGGCATCTGCCGGAGTAACCTCCACTTCCATTTGTACTGTATCCGCAGTCGCCGCATAATTTAACTGATACGGCTTCTTATCCGTAAGTACAGGAGCTTTTAAAGTCAACGAACTTACTTTCGGAAGCAGTGTAATTTCTATTGTTTTGGCACAGCCACCGGCATCTTTCGCTGTTGCCTTTACTTTAATAACAGTTTTAGATGTAATAGTTGCTGCTGCCCTCAACTGACCACCGGTTGCATTGATCGTAACATCCGCACTGCCGGCATTACCATAATCGCTAATTTCCCATGTTACTTTTTTATTCGTTGCATAAGCGGGCTCAATGCTTTCTTTGTCTACCACCAAGTTCATGGATTTTCCTGCACCCAGGTAAGCAGACTTTGTCTTGGAAGCAATGGAGAAGCTTGTCATATTTGCATTGACTTTTACTTTGGTAGACGTCACTTTACTCTTTTTTCCATAGTAAATGGCAATTGCCTTAATCGTCTTACTACCAGATGCCTGTATTGAAAACGGCTCTGTATATAGTGTACTCTTATCCGTCGGCGCTTTTCCGTCTGTGGTATAATAAATTTTCACCTCGCTATTTGCCACGCCGTCTACCGTAGCGGAAAGAGTAATCTTATCTGTATCCTGAATTGTAGCATTATTTGCAATATCACTTTCCCCGATTTTTGCTTTTGGAGCAGTCAGCTCTCCCGCGCCTCCCTGATCTGAAGCCACAGGCGCCGCCATCCTCACAGCCGCTTCTACATTTAAAAGACCGGCTCCAAACTTAGAAGAGTCAGAATAGCCATCTTTTGTTGCCGAATCCTGTAAGATTCTCTTTACGTTTTCAACGGCTGACTTCGTTTTATTACTCTTCAAATCCGGACTGACAGAAAGAATATATGCCGCTGCTGCCGCTACCATCGGTGTTGCCTGAGAAGTACCACTCATCAACGCATAGTCATTACCCGGACAGCTGGACGCAATCCCTGTCCCCGGAGCTGTAATGTCAACGATGCCATCACCATAATTAGAAAAATCTGCAAGAGTTGCTGCTCCCATATTTTTCGCGGATACCGTAATAACATTCTCAAAGCATGCGGGCGAATAGTAATTTGAATCGCCTATTTCCCCCGATAACTGCGCACTGTCGTTTCCTGCGGCCGCAACTACCACAACTCCCTTGTTTACTGCCGCGTCAACTGCCGCTTCGAATAAGGCGTCATAGTTAGGACCGCCAAGGCTCATATTGATAACCCGCGCTCCGCTCTTTACTGACGCATTCACCGCCTTAATGATACCAACCGTACTACCACTTGACTGGTCCGTAGCAGGATTTTGTTCTAAAGCCTTATAAGATACGATGCTCGCCTTATATGCGATTCCGGCTCCGCCCAGATCGTTGTTTCCGGTGGCCGCTATAATACCGGAGACATGCGTTCCGTGACCATTATTATCTTCTGCTTTATTATACGGTGTACTGTAGGTTACTGCTGCGGACGCAACCCTGCCATTTAAATCTTCATGATTCTTCTGTATGCCGCTGTCAATGACAGAAACTTTAATCCCTTTTCCTGCCGCATCATTATAATTCCATGCGCCAGTAGAATGAATTTCCTCATGATAATACTGATATCCCTCCCCCGCAGAAGGCACCAGGAACGGATCGTTATTGGCTACCATTGCTACATTACTATCTTCTATCGGCACTGCGTCTGAATATACTACAATATCGTTGCAGGTTGTATACCGATAATTCGGATATACAGCCGGAAGTTTTACTTTCTCATCTTCCGCCATTGCAATAATATCCGTCACTTCATCAGGGAAAGACATAACTGCAACACCGTCTTCACAAGATTCCAAAGACGCGCCATAACCTTCTGCTACCGTTTCTGCATATTTCCTGGAAGACGCCAGAAAAATTGCCTCATTTGCCAAATAATGTTCATTTTTTCCCAATTTCTTCAAGCGCTCGGAAGTTCCTTTTAACTCGCGCTTTTCAGAAACCATCGCAGAAGTCAGATCCATTTCCAGCTCTGGTGCCTTATGGCCTGTCCCCTGCCAGTTATCTTTGTCTTCCTCTTCTTCCTCTTCTTTTTCCTCTAAATCGTTGTCAGACACTGTGTCCTGCTCATCGGTGTCTTCTTTCGGTTCTTCCTCTAATTCTTCATCGGTAGGAAGCTCCTCCTCCGGAGCAACATCCTCACCATCTTTGTCCGTCCCTTGATCTTCTCCGTCATTCTCGCCGGAGCCCTCCTCACTGCCTTCCTCTTCGGAGCTGTCCTCATCATCGGAGTCATTTTCCCCATTACCATTCTCATCGGAGTCGTTTTCCCCGCTTCCTTCCTCACCGGAGTTGTCCTCCTCACTTCCTTCCTCTTCGGAGCCGCTTTCCCCGCTGCCTTCTTCACCGGAGCCGCTTTCCCCGCTGCCTTCTTCACCAGAACCACTTTCTCCGGCATCAGTTTCATCCTTTTCTTCTGTAACCTCTGTATCCTCATCCTCCATTTCAGATACATCTTTTTCAGAATCCACTGTTTGTCCAATGACCGGTTCTGCCGCATATGTAACAACAGTACTCGTCGCCGGTTCTGCAATCAATACCGCTGACAATAACAATGCCAACATCTGTTTGCTAAATTTCTTTCTTGCTCTCATTCCCTTTTCCTTTCTCCTTTTACTACAGGTACTCCATCATTTGATTGCCACAAAAGAGTGTCTGTTCTGGCAATCACTCTGCAAAATATTGTTTTCATTATAGCACACCCCCCCCCCTAAAAAAACCCCAAAAACACACAACAGTAAAAATATTGTATTTTACAACAAAATAAAAACGATTACAGGAATCGCTCCTGTAACCGCTTCTATTCATCGCTGCCTAAAACTTAAATTTTTTCTTCTTTTTCCCGCCGCCCGCCGGTTCCTCGGGTGTATCGGATGTTATGTTCTTTGCCGCATTCAGGCTGTCGCCCGTGCACTCGTCAAACTGCTTTAACAGATCTTTCGCCTCATGGGACAGCTTGTCGGGCACCTGCACCACCAGCGTCACATAATGGTCGCCGCGCACATCCTTATTTCTGAGAGAAGGCACGCCTTTTCCTTTTAAACGGACCTTGGTGTCAGTCTGCGTTCCGGCCTTCACCTCGTAAATTACCCTGCCGTCCACGGTGTCGATCACGATATCACCGCCCAGCGCCGCAATGGCGAAGGACATCGGCACGGTGGAATAAATGTTTTCGTCCTGCCTCTGGAAGATGGGATGCCTCCCCACTACCACCTCGACCAGCAGATCGCCTCTGGGTCCGCCGTTCGTCCCCGGCTCACCCTTGTCGCGGATGCGGACACACTGTCCGTTGTCGATACCCGCAGGGATGGAAACCTTTATCTTCTTTTTATTTGCTATATAGCCCGTGCCGCGGCAGTCGGGACATTTATCTTTAATCACCTTACCCGTGCCATGACAGTCGGGACAGGTCTGCACATTGCGCACCGTGCCGAAGAAAGACTGCGAAGTAAATACCACCTGTCCCTTACCGCCGCACTTGCTGCAGGTCTCGGGACTGGTTCCCGGCTTCGCGCCCGTGCCGTGGCAGGAAGTACACTCGTCCTTAAGGGTCAGATCAATCTCACGCTCCACGCCGAAAACCGCTTCCTCGAAGCTGATCCGGACACTCGTTCTGATATTGGCGCCTTTCATGGGGCCGTTTCCTCTTCCGCCGCCGCGTCTGCCGCTGCCGAAAAGATCCCCGAAAATATCGCCAAAGATATCCCCGAAATCCGCGCCATTGAAATCAAAGCCGCCAAAACCGCCTGCGCCGCCCGCACCGTCGAAGGCAGCATGACCATATTGGTCATACTGTCTCCTCTTCTCGGGGTCGCTCAAAACGGCATATGCCTCCGAGGCTTCTTTAAACTTTTTCTCCGCCTCCGCATCCCCGGGATTCATGTCGGGGTGATATTTCTTAGCAAGAACTCTGTATGCTTTTTTTATGGCGGCGTCGTCAGCGCTTTTCTCTACGCCAAGCACCTCATAATAATCCCGTTTTTGTTCTGCCATGACTTATATCCTTCCCTTTATTTCACTCAGCTGTGGTCTGGTTGAACTGGTTAAACCTCTCTGTAATCGCCGTCAACTACATCGTCTGCCCCGCCGTTATCCTGCGGTGCCGCTTCCTGCGCGCCGCCCATATTGCTCATGTCAGGGCCTCCCTGTGCCTGCTGCATACTCTCGTACATCTTTGTAAACAGGGCCTGCGCGGAGTTGGTCAGTTTCTCCTTCGCCGCTTTCAGCTCGTCAAGCTGGCTGTCGGTAAGCTCCTGATCCTTGGTCTTCTCCAGAATATCCTTTACTGCCTGCAGGTCAGCCTCCACGCCTGCCTTCTCGGAAGCGTCGATCTTGTCGCCCACTTCATTCAATGCTTTCTCGGTCTGGAACACGAAGGAGTCCGCATCGTTTCTCGTGTCAACGGCCTCTTTGCGCTTCTTATCCTGCGCTTCAAACTCCGCCGCCTCTTTTACCGCCTTCTCGATCTCGTCGTCTGACATGTTGGAGCCTGCGGTGATGGTAATATGCTGCTCTTTGCCTGTGCCCAGATCCTTAGCGGACACGTTAACAATACCGTTGGCATCAATATCGAAGGTTACCTCGATCTGCGGTACGCCGCGCATTGCCGGCGGAATACCGTCCAGACGGAACTGGCCGAGGGACTTGTTATCCTTCGCAAACTGTCTCTCACCCTGCAATACGTTGATGTCCACCGCCGTCTGGTTGTCGGAGTAGGTGGAGAACACCTGGCTGTGCTTGGTGGGGATGGTGGTATTTCTCTCGATCAGTCTGGTAGCAATACCGCCTGCCGTCTCGATGGAAAGTGAAAGCGGTGTTACATCCAGCAGAAGGATTTCGCCTGCGCCCGCGTCGCCCGCAAGTTTACCGCCCTGCACAGACGCGCCCAAAGCCACGCACTCGTCGGGATTTAAGGACTTGCTCGGCTCCTTTCCGGTAATCTGTTTTACTTTCTCCTGTACTGCCGGCACACGGGTGGAACCACCTACCAGAAGCACCTGCCCGATATCCGCATTGGTCAGGCCCGCATCCTTCATCGCGTTCTGTACCGGAATCGCGGTGCGCTCTACGAGGTCGCTTGTCAGCTCGTCAAACTTCGCTCTTGTCAGATTCATGTCAAAGTGCTTAGGGCCTTCCGCCGTCGCCGTGATAAAGGGAAGGTTGATATTCGTTGTGGTCGCGGAGGAAAGCTCTTTCTTCGCCTTCTCTGCCGCCTCTTTCAGTCTCTGGAGCGCCATCTTATCATTGGACAGATCCACGCCCTCCTGCGCTTTAAACTCGGAAAGCATCCAGTCGATGATCTTCTGGTCAAAGTCATCGCCGCCCAGACGGGTGTCGCCGTTTGTGGCAAGCACCTCAATCACGCCGTCGCCGATCTCGATGATGGACACATCGAAAGTACCGCCGCCCAGATCGTATACCATAATCTTCTGCTCTTTTTCGTTGTCAAGGCCGTAAGCCAGTGCAGCAGCCGTAGGCTCGTTGATGATACGTTTCACGTCCAGACCGGCAATTTTGCCCGCGTCCTTGGTCGCCTGTCTCTGGGAATCGTTAAAGTATGCGGGAACCGTTATAACAGCCTCGGTAACCTTCTCGCCCAGATAATTCTCTGCGTCCGCTTTCAGTTTCTGCAGAATCATTGCGGAAATCTGCTGCGGGGAGTACTTTTTATCCGCAATCACGCGGCCTTTGTCCGTACCCATATCTCTCTTGATGGAAGCGATGGTGTTATCCGCGTTGGTAACCGCCTGACGCTTCGCCGGCTCACCCACAAGTCTCTCGCCGTTCTTCGTAAATGCTACGACAGACGGTGTGGTTCTTGCGCCTTCCGTATTCGCAATCACGGTGGGCTTGCCGCCCTCCATAACTGCCACGCAGCTGTTTGTCGTTCCTAAGTCGATACCGATAATTTTACTCATAATTTTTCTCCTTCCACTTCTATGCATGATTTTGAAACTATTTCCCTGCCATATGCCAGGAACGTCTCTTTTCAGACATTCTCCGGCGTGAGATCCGGAACCTCCTCGCAAAACAGCCCCTGCTGTGAGCGATTAAAAGTTCTTCTCACTGGACAACTGCCACCATACTGTGTCTGACCACGCTGTCCCTGTAAGTATATCCCTTCTGCAGCTCCTGCGCGACCGTGCCGGACTCAAACTCTTCGCTCTCCGTCTGCATCACCGCATTGTGAAACTCGGGATTAAATTCCTCCCCGACTGCCGGGATCGGCTTTACATCCAGATTTTCCAGCTCTGTCATAAGCTGCTTATAGATCATCTGCATCCCCTGTGCAATGGCCCCGTCCTTTTCTTCCTCCGGTACGCTGGCCAGCCCTCTCTCGAAATTATCCACCACCGGCAGAATCTTTTCGATCACGCTCTTTGCGCCCGTCTCAAACATAGCCGTCTTTTCTTTCTCGGTCCGTTTGCGGAAATTGTCAAACTCTGCCATCTGGCGTTTTACTCTGTCTTCCAGCTCTTCCACTTTCTCTTTCAGGGCGTCCTGCTTTTTGTCCTTTTTCTTCTTTTCCTTCTTATCGCTTTTCGCGGCTTTCTCCCCGTCCCCGGCCGAAGGTTCACCGGCTGTTTCCGTCTGCGGCGTCTCTGTCTCCTGTTTCGTCATATCCTGTTCTTCCAGCTCTTTTTCCTGTTTATCCTTTTCCTCTGCTGCCACGGTACTCATCCCTTTCTTTTTTCGTTCCCTGGGTTAATAGTGCTTTCTGTTTACTTCTTATATAAATCATCCAATTGATGCTTTAACAGCCTGAGATTGCTCACAACCTTCTCATAGTCCATTCTCTTGGGACCGATGATGCCGATGGTTCCTTTCATGCCCGCGTCCAGCTCGTAAGTCGCCGTCACGATGCTGCAATCCTTCATGCCCGCCACAGGCGTCTCGTCACCGATGTAAACCTGTATGCCCGTGTTATTATCGCCCGAAAGATTTCCCTGCACCAGCTCGCTTAAAAGCTGTTTTTCCTCAAAGGTGGTAATCAGCTCGCTTGCTCTCTCGTGATCCGCAAGCTCCGGATACTTGAAAAAGTTTTTCGTGCCGCTTGTATAGATCTCCAGATCTTCGTCCGCCTTGATCGCTTCCGCCACCGCGTCTATGACATCCGCCACTATTTCACTGTGAATGCCCGCCTGCTGCTTCATGGCCGCTATCATGCCCAGATTGATCTCTTCCAGCGACAGGCCGTTCAAATGGGTGTTCAGGAGAATGTTCAGCTTTAGAAGCGTCTCGTCGCTAAGCTCCTCCGATACCGTAAGCATGGAGTTCTTGATCACATTTCCCTCCACCACGATCACCGTCAGAATCTGTCCGGCATCCACCCTGGAAAGCTGGATGAATTTCAGCTTATTGCGGTGGTACTGGGGCGCGGAGATCATCGCCGCGTACTCGGTATTGTTGGCGAGCACCTTGGCGGCCTGCTTGAGAAGGTGGTCCATCTTATCCTCCTTCTCCAAAAGCAGCTCTTTCATCTCCTCCACTTCCCGCTCCTTCTCCTCCATCATTTTATCCACATAGAGGCGGTAGCCCTTGTCGGAAGGAATCCTGCCCGCGGAGGTGTGGGGCTGTAAGATGTAACCCAGCTCTTCCAGATCCGCCATCTCGTTGCGGATGGTTGCGGAGCTTAAGTTCAGATCAGTGTACTTGGAGATTGTGCGGCTGCCCACCGGTTCCCCCGTCTCAAGGTAGTTTCGGATGATGGCTTGCAATATGATATATTTTCTTTCGTCCAGATGCATACCATTTCCCTCTGTAACTGTTCAGTCCCTTCACACCGGTTGTTAGCACTCAACTTATTAGAGTGCTAACACCTTCTGGTAGTAAGGTATCACTTCTGTTTTCCATTGTCAACATCTGAATGGAAAATAATTATAAAAAAAGTATGAAGCGCAGCGGACAATCGAGTAGGAGGAAATTTCTCTAATTGAGAAATTTCCGACCTCTCACACCA
>CARQVR010000012.1:20257-68168 GCA_949051815.1 uncultured Lachnospiraceae bacterium | reverse complement strand
GGAGGAGACGGAAGCCGGAGAGGGAATGATGGACGGACTGGATGGACTGTCACTGGACGATCTGGATCTTGGCGGGAGTGATGCGTCACTGGATGAGTTGTCGCTTAATGATTCCGGCATGGAAGAAAGTATGAATCCTGGCGGCTTCGCACTGGAGGAGACGGAAGCCGGAGAGGGAATGATGGACGGATTGGACGGACTGTCGCTTGACGATCTGGATCTTGGCGGGAGTGATGCGTCACTGGATGAGCTGTCGCTTAATGATTCCGGCATGAATGAAAGTATGAATCCTGACGGTTTCGCACTGGAGGAGACGGAAGCCGGAGAGGGAATGATGGACGGACTGGATGGACTGTCGCTTGATGATCTGGATCTGGGTGAGAGTGATATCGACGAGACGTCATTGGATGATTTGTCGTCTGGCGGTTCCGGTATGGAAGAAAGAATGGATCTGGACGGCTTCGCACTGGAGGAGACGGAAGCCGGAGAGGGAATGATGGACGGACTGGATGGACTGTCGCTTGATGATCTGGATCTTGGCGGGAGCGAAGGCGACGAGGCGTCATTGGATGATTTGTCGCTTGACGGTCTGGCATTGGAGGATTCGGAAGACGAAATGGACGGGATGATGTCCGAGGAGGATATTGACCGTCTTTTGAGCGGTGATTTATCTGATGAGGGCGGTGCAGATGGCTTTGCGCTGGAGGAAACAGGAGAGAGCGATGAGGATCTCTCTGCGCTGCTGGCGGGGATGGATCATGACGAGGATTTGTCAGAGATTAGCGATTTGCTGGAGGAGTCTGATCAGGGTGTTTCACCGGACGATGATATGCTGGCGATGCTGGAGGGTGTAGACGACGGCGGGGACAGCAGCTTTGATTTCTTTGAGAGTGATGAGGCGGCGAAAGAAGCGGAGAGCATCAGGGAGCTTACACCGGAGGAGATCGCAGCCAGAGAAGGCGGGGAGAAGCCAAAGAAAGAGAAAAAGAAGCGCAAGAAGCTGTTTGGAAAAAAGAAGAAGGCTGCCGATGAGGAAAGCACCGCTGATGAGGAAAGCACGGTTGAGGAGACCGGAGATGAGCTGGAGGCGCTTTTGGGAGGCCTTGGAGAGCCGGAAGCGGAGGCGGAACCGGAAGCAGGAGCGGCGGAAAAGAAGCCGGGTGTTTTTGCAAGGCTTATGAATTTCCTCTTAGAAGCCGACGAGGATGACGAAGATCCGGTAGCATCGGAGGTTCTGGCGGATAACGACGGTGAGCTGGGAGCAATGACCGACGAGAATAAAGCGCTTCTGGATGAACTGGACGAAGAGGATAAGAAGGGCAAAAAGAAGAAAAAGAAAGACAAGAAAAAGGGTAAAAAAGGAAAAGGCGGCGAAGAAGGAGAAGAGGCTGCCGAGGGCGAAGAGGAAGAAAGCAAGAAGCCGAAGAAGAAAAAGAAGAAAGAGAAGAAGAAAAAGCAAGAGGAAGAAGTAGATCTGTTTGCACCGCCGGAGAAGAAGCTTTCCAGGAAGAAAGTGATAACGGTGTTTATGTTCTGCGGCACGATTGCGGCTTGTATTATACTGTTGTCTTCCTTCCTGCCTGTTTACATGGAGAAGAGAGATGCGCAGATGGCGTATGATCATCAGGACTATGCTGTGGTGTATGATCTTTTGTATGGCAAGGAGCTGAACGAACAGGACGAGATTCTTTTCCAGAGAAGTAACCTGATTTTGCAGATGAACCGGAAACTTAGCTCATATGAAAATTATGGGAACCTTGATATGCGTCTGGAGTCACTGAATGCGCTGATCACCGGTGTTGCGCGCTATCAGGAGATTCTGCCTGAGGCGGAGACCTACAATGTGGCAGGAGAGGTCAGTGATATTTATGCGCAGATTCTGGAGAGACTGTCAGCGGATTTCGGTGTATCCGAGCAGGATGCATTGGAGATCATTGCGGTGGAAGACGATGTGACATATTCACAGAGGCTCGAGGCGATTATAAACGGTGCGGTTTACAGCGAGGAAGTTCCCACAGGCAGACAGGATGTGCTGCCGGAGGAAGAGGAAATTATCGAGAGAATCGACGGGCTGGAGACGGAGGAAGAGCAACCGGCGGATATGCAGGAAAATATGGGTCAGGAAGAGGATATGCTGTCGGAGGAAATGATGGGAGAGGTCCAACCGGCGGGAGAGGATACGGCGGCAGAGGAAAATGCGGACGAAGGCAATCCGGCGGATGAGAATGCAGACGAAGGGGCAGAGTGATGGTAGCGATTATCGATTATGATGCCGGCAATATCAAAAGTGTGGAGAAAGCGGTCGCTTTGCTGGGGCATGAGTTTTTGCTGACGAGAGATCGGGATGAGATTCTCTCGTCGGATCATGTGATTTTGCCGGGCGTCGGCGCCTTTGGCGACGCCATGGAAAAGCTGCACAGGTATGGGCTGGTCTCCGTGATCGGGGAAGTGGTCCAAAAGAAAATTCCGTTTTTAGGGATCTGTCTTGGGCTGCAGCTTATGTTTGAGAGCAGCGAGGAGGCGCCGGGGGTGGAAGGTCTGGGGCTTTTACCCGGAAAAATCCTGCGTATTCCCGACAAAGAGGGGCTGAAAATACCTCATATCGGCTGGAACTCCCTGACTTTTCCGAATCAGGGGAGACTGTTTCAGGGGATTGCGGAAAATGCTTACGTGTATTTCGTGCATTCCTATTATCTGCAAGCGGATGATCCGCAGATCGTAAAGGCGGCTGCGGCGTACGGAACGCTGATTCACGCTTCGGTGGAGCGGGACAATCTTTTTGCGTGTCAGTTTCATCCGGAGAAAAGCTCGGAGACGGGACTTAAAATATTACAGAACTTTTTGGAAGTTTAGGACGGAGCGGCTTACATGCACACAAAGCGGATTATTCCCTGTCTGGACGTTAAAAACGGCAGAGTTGTCAAGGGAGTCAATTTTATAAACTTTAAGGATGCGGGCGATCCGGCTGAGGTTGGCGCGGCTTATGATAAATCCGGGGCGGACGAGCTGGTTTTTCTGGATATCACGGCTTCCTCTGACGCCCGGGAGACTGCGGTGGAGATGGTGCGCAAGGTGGCCGAGAAGGTATTTATTCCTTTTACGGTGGGCGGCGGCATTCGCACGGTGGAAGATTTTAAGGCGATTCTGCGGGAAGGGGCGGATAAGGTGTCCGTCAATTCAGCCGCGATTATGAATCCGAATCTCATCAGTGAAGCCGCGGATAAATTCGGCAGCCAGTGTGTGGTGGTGGCGATTGATGCGAAAAGGCGGACCGACGGGACAGGGTTTACCATCTATAAGAACGGCGGCCGCGTGGATATGGGGATTGATGCCGTGGAATGGGCCATGAAGGCAGAAAAGCTGGGCGCGGGAGAGATCCTTCTGACGAGCATGGACGGGGATGGCACGAAGGCCGGATATGATCTGGAGCTGACGAGGGCCATTGCGGAGAATGTGTCGATTCCGGTGATTGCTTCCGGCGGCGCGGGGACGATGGCGCATTTTTACGAGGCTTTCACGCAGGGAAAGGCGGAGGCGGCGCTGGCGGCATCCCTCTTTCATTTTAAGGAAATGGAGATACGGGATTTAAAGAAATATCTGAGAGATAAGGGGATATCGGTAAGATTATAGCGGGTGGAATTTTTCGGGACAGACAGACGGAAAACCTGAAAATCCGGAAATGTATGCAAGGGGGCATAGGAACAGGAAAAAGGCGGTTCCATGCCCTTTTTTGAGAAAGGAAGAAAGTACGATGGCGATGCTGGCAAATGACTGGGCGCAGGCTCTGGACAGTGAATTTCGGAAACCTTATTACAAAAACCTTTACATGTTTGTGAAAGAAGAGTACAGTAAACGGGTGGTATATCCGCCCGCGGACGATATCTTTAACGCCTTTCACTTTACACCGTTACATGAGGTGAAGGTGCTGCTTCTGGGGCAGGATCCTTACCATAATGAGCATCAGGCGCACGGCATGAGCTTTTCGGTGCTGCCGGATCAGAAGGAGATCCCGCCGTCCCTGCAGAATATTTACAAGGAGTTACAGGATGATCTGGGCTGTTATATACCCGATAACGGGTATTTGCAGAAATGGGCCGATCAGGGTGTGCTTCTTTTGAACACGGTGTTGACTGTGCGGGCGCATCAGGCAAATTCCCATCAGGGAAAAGGCTGGGAGGCGTTCACGGACGCGGTGATCCGTGCGGTGAACGAAGAGGACCGGCCGATTGTGTATCTGCTTTGGGGGCGGCCTGCGCAGAGCAAGATTCCGATGCTCACCAATCCGAAGCACTTGATTTTAAAGGCGCCGCATCCGAGCCCGCTGTCGGCGTACCGGGGATTTTTCGGATGCAGGCATTTCAGTCAGTGCAATGACTTTTTAGAGAAAAACGGCGTTGCGCCGATTGACTGGCAGATTGAGAACATTACGGGAGGAGAAAAACAGCCATGAGTAAATTACCTTTTGTGACAAAGGAGCAGATAGAGGAGATAGTAAAGAATTACCCTACCCCCTTTCATATTTATGACGAAAAGGGAATCAGGGAGAACGCAAGAGCCGTGCAGGAGGCTTTTTCATGGAACAAGGGATTTAAGGAGTATTTTGCCGTGAAGGCGTGTCCGAATCCGTTTCTGATGCAGATTCTGCATGAGTACGGCGCGGGCTGCGACTGCTCCTCCATGACAGAGCTGATGTTGAGCAATGCGCTTGGAATCAATGGGGAGGATATCATGTTTTCCTCCAACGATACCCCGGCGCAGGAGTACGAATACTGTGCGAAGGTGGGCGGCATTATCAATCTGGACGATATCACGCATATTGACTTTGTGGAGGGCATTTTAGGGAAACTGCCGGAGACCATGAGCTGCCGTTACAATCCGGGCGGCGTGTTCCAGTTAAGCAATGGCATTATGGACAATCCGGGAGACTCCAAGTACGGATTTACGCCGGAGCAGCTTTTTGAGGGCTATCGCATTTTGAAGGAAAAGGGTGTGAAACGTTTCGGCCTTCATGCGTTTCTTGCCAGCAACACGGTGACCAACGAATATTATCCCCGGCTTGCGAAGCAGCTCTTTGAACTGGCGGTTCAGATCAGGGAGAAAGTGGGCGTGCAGCTTTCCTTCATCAACCTTTCAGGCGGCGTGGGAATCGCTTATCAGCCCGATCAGGAGGCCAACGACATCAGAGCCATCGGCGAGGGTGTACACAAAGTTTACGATGAGGTGCTTGTGCCCGCAGGTATGGGGGAGACGGCGATTTATACCGAGATGGGACGCTTTATGACAGGTCCTTACGGCGCGCTTGTGACACAGGCGATTCACGAGAAGCACACCCATAAGGAGTATATCGGTGTGGACGCCTGCGCGGTAAATCTGATGCGGCCAGCCATGTACGGCGCGTATCACCACATTACGGTGCTGGGGAAGGAGAATGCGCCCCGTGACCACAAGTATGACGTGACCGGTTCCCTGTGCGAGAATAATGACAAGTTTGCCATTGACCGGATGCTTCCGGAAATTGAAAAAGGGGATTATCTGGTGATCCACGATACCGGAGCGCACGGCTATGCTATGGGATATAATTATAACGGGAAATTAAAGTCGGCGGAGCTTCTGTTAAAAGAGGACGGCAGCGTACAGTTAATCCGGAGAGCGGAGACCCCGAAGGATTATTTTGCTACGCTGGACGTATTTGAAGTGTATCAGTCGTTAACGTAGAGAGCGGAGGGCTTTTCATGAAGAAGGTTTTGGTTCACGGGTCGGGACACGGAGCGGCAAGCTGGGATGAAACAGTCAAATATATGAGAACCGGCGATGATATATGCTGCCCGGATCTATCGGCTGTTTTGAATGAAAGGGAGGCAGTTTATTCTAATTTATATGCGGCCTTTGCAGAATACTGTAACAGGATCGACGGGCAGATTGATTTGTGCGGTATTTCGCTGGGCGGTATACTGGCGCTGGATTATGCCATAAATTTTCCGGAAAAAGTGAGATCTCTGGTTTTGATCGGCACACCGCATAAAGTGCCGAAAGGAATGTTTGCCATCCAAAATATCATATTCAGATTTTTGCCGGAATCCGTTTTTGTAGATATGGCATTCAACAAAAGAGATACCTTTGTTTTGGGCAACTCCCTGAAAAATCTGGATTTCAGTAACAGCGTACAACATATGAACTGCCCTGTGCTGATTATTTGCGGGGAGAAGGACCGCGCAAACATGAAATCCGCACACTATTTAGCAGAACATATCAAGGGTGCGAAAGAGGAGATCATTGAGAATGCGGGACATGTCGTAAACGAGGAGAAACCGCAGATGTTAGCCCGGATTTTAGATGAATTTTGGGGTCATAATTTGGAGGGTAACAGTTCAG
Organism: uncultured Lachnospiraceae bacterium; assembly: GCA_949051815.1. Lineage (GTDB taxonomy): Bacteria > Bacillota > Clostridia > Lachnospirales > Lachnospiraceae > UBA3282. The sequence continues at coordinate 61,796 of CARQVR010000012.1, read as the reverse complement.
CCATGCAGAACTGACGGTGCAATTTGTACATGGGAGCTTGCTCACTAAGGACAAATTACACAGTCGATTCTATAGGGCGGACGCCCGACATGAAATAAGTCACCAGCCAATAAGTAATATGATTAGCCAAAATGTATATTCTGGTGGCTTATGAATGGCATGGCTGAACTGTTACTTTTGAGATATAGATATAGAGGCATAGAATTTGCTGAAAAATCTTGCCAATATCCCATTGTTGTGGTAATATATAAGTCGGTTGTTGGAAATGCTGGTGTGTCGGAATGGCAGACGAGGCAGACTCAAAATCTGTTGTGGGCAACCACGTGTGGGTTCAAGTCCCACCACCAGCAGTAAAGTTAAGAGATCGTAAACATCATGTTTTTTGTAAAAACAAGAGTTTGCGGTCTTTTTAATTTATGTAAAAGTCTGAAAGTTGTTGCCTGCAATGGGATGATTACTATATAATATTTAAAATGATATGTGAAAACAGGAAGGAGAACCGTATATGGAAAAGCAGATGTATATGATGATGATTGAGAAAAGCAAGACTTATAATAAGCTGACAAAAGCGGTTGTGACGGAACATGTGGAGAATATCAGGAGATTAGACGATGAGGGGAAGCTGGAGATCTGCGGTGTTTTTAAAGGCTATCCGGGAATGGCCGGGATGTATATTCTGAAAACAGAGAGCCGTGAGGAAGCGGAGGAAATCTGTAAGGCGGAGCCGCTGGTTGTGGGAGGATATGCAACCTTTAAATTAGTTGGTTTTCAGATTGCGAATCGGGAAAACAATTATCTGCTGTAGGATTTTACCGCTGAGATAAAGCGGATACCAATGATCGCGCAGCGTATGAGATATTTTAATGAAAATCCCCATACATAGTATATGCAGCTATGTATGGGGATGTACAATCAGTAATTCATTCTAGTTAAAGAGAGAAGTGCCGTATTTCACCTTTCTGAAAATCTTGAAGCCAAGCGTGCCAAAGAGAGAAAAAGCAATGTAAAGCGTTGACAATCCTCCGGCGGCGCCGCCGAATATAATTAATAATAAAAGTCCGATATTCATATCTATTCTAATCTCCTTTTTCACAATTTTATAGATGTATAACTGGTTCAGGCATACCGGAAACCGTGAAAAGCGCACAACAAAAAGAACCGCGCGATTTCAACGATATCGTGCCTGTACAATACTGCTTTTGTGTGCTATATCAGGGGTAAAACGTGTGAAAAAAGAGTGTTATTTTTGACCATCCTGTCTGTGAAGATAGTTGGTGATAATGATACCGCATGGATTGTGCGAGGGTATCTCATGTGTCAAAAACAACCCGGAAAGGGTGAACTTGTTTACGGATGAGATATTGGAAAAAAGACAGGATGCGATCTGCCTTACGGAGCGTGACAGTGTTCTTATGCTGCGGTTTCGGGCGGCAGACAGTGTTACCGGTGTACCTGAGCTTCGCGCGGAAAGATATTTCTGCGTGGGAAGATGTCTGGAAGTGGAAGTGATGGCGGATGAATGGTTTACATAACTATTTTCCGCGCCGCAGACGTCACCTGTGATCTCCGAAACGGAAGACGCGCCGGAGCAGATGCACCAGAGGAGCAGAGCCAGTATGTAAATGAGACATCGTGTTTTTCGGTATGTTTTTTGTGCCATCATGGGTGATATTATAGCAGAGATTGTGGCGGGAAGTAAATATCTGATTCGTTTTTTGTTTGTATAAGATCCTTTTGGGATGGTGCGCTTTTATATAAAATTTTAAAAAGAAGGATGAAAGTGTTGACTATTACGCAACGTAATAGCTTATACTGGCAGTACCAGGCGAATGGAGGACATGCCAATGATGACAGTTCATGAAGTGAGCAGGCTTGCAGGGGTGAGTATACGCACGCTGCAATACTATGACAAAATCGGTCTTTTACATCCGACGGGATATACCGATGCGGGTTACAGACTGTATGACGATGCAGATCTGGAACGCCTTCAGCAAATCTTACTGTTTCGTGTGTTGGAGTTTCCGCTGAAAGATATCAGGGAAATTATGAATAGCCCTGACTTTGACCGGAGCAAGGCACTGGAGCAGCAGATAGAAATGCTGACACTCAGGAAGGAACATCTGGATAATCTGATAAAGTTCGCGATTGGAATAAAAATGTTAGGAGTGAAACATATGGACTTTTCAGCTTTTGACAGGAGCAAACTGGACGAATACGCAAGGCAGGCGAGGGAACAATTCGGAAATACACAGGAGTATAAAGAGTATGAAGAGAAATCAAAAAACAGGACAGACGAAGAGGAAAGGCTTATTGCAGACCGCTTTATGCTGCTCTTCAAAGAAGCAGGTGAGATGAGGGACATGGATCCTGCATCGCCAAAGGCACAGGATCTTGTGAAAAGGATACAGGATTTTATCACGGAGAATGCGTATACCTGTTCCAAACAGATTTTAAGCGGACTGGGTAAGATGTATTCCGGCGGCGGTGATTTTACCAAAAACATTGACGAGGCAGGTGGTGAGGGAACCAGCGAATTTGTCGATAAGGCAATTCAGATTTATTGCGGATAACCGTTAGGTTACGCGGTATTTGCGCGATAACAAACACTACCGGAACCGCGAAATATGTGATATTATGTAACCTGTAAAAGGGGAACGCGTATGAAACCCCATTCATGCGTGAAAGGAAGCTGCGGGAGTGATTTCGCAGTTTTCTTTGTGTCTGCGGACAGACTTCGGAGTTGACAATTGTGTGAGCGGAGGGTAAGGATTTCCCAGTTACAATTCACACCCACGCCAGATTTCGTACTGATTTACAGTTATTCAGTGTGAATTGCAACGATGATGCACACAAAATGCCCAAAAACCGGCATTTTGGCGCTGGCTCCGACACCATGCAGCAAGTGCATGGTGCGGGCGTGAAAAGTAACATTTCCCAAACATTTCCACCAGAATTTCGCAACATTCCCTATACATTCCCGCAGAAACATGGTATAGTTGTTAAGGATTGTTACAAAATGTGACAAATTGTAATGTTTTTGCAATAAAGATGTTACAAACGGAGCGCACATGAAGGAACAGTCCGAAGAAGAACCAAAGAAAACAGGAATGCGAGAAAACGAAAGGGAAAGATCCGGCGCGCAGCGGCGGGTAAAAGGTACAAATGATAAAATCAAACAGAGTAGTGTTACATAGAGTTAACAAGGGAATGAAGCGGATAGCCGCCCTTTGTCTGGCGGGTGCGCTGGCGCTTGCGCCCGGGATGAAGGCGGAGGCGGTGGGAGCGGGCAGCTCCATTGCCAGAGGCATTGACGTGTCCAAGCATAATCTTAGCATTGACTGGAGTCAGGTGCCCTCTTCGGGGGTGTCCTTTGTTTTTGTAAAGGCGGGCAGCACGAACTCAGGCGTTGACCCTTACTTTGATGTGAATATGCGCGGCGCCAATGCAGCGGGGCTGCGGACAGGCGTGTACCTGTACTCTTATGCGACGAATGCGGAGCAGGCGAGAGCCGAGGCGAACCAGTTGATACAGTGGATCGGCAATTATACAGTGAATTATCCGGTGGTTTATGACGTGGAAGCGCCCTGTCATAAGAATATGTCGCAGGCGCAGCTCCAGGAGCTGATCAACGCGTTCTGCTCGATCATTGAAGCCAACGGCTATTATCCTGTAGTCTATTCCAGCCGGAATATGTTCCGGGACAAGATCGGTAACATCGGCTATGACAAGTGGGTGGCGCAATATGCGGATGCGCTCGAGTACGACGGGGGCGCGGCATTCTGGCAGAATACTTCCCACGGCAAGGTGGCGGGGATTCCCACCAGAGTGGACATGAATTATCAGTTTAAGGATTACGCATCGTTGATTGTGGCGGACGGTTTTGCACCCCGTGGCGATCAGATGGTATTTTATGCGGGGTATCGGATGCAGCGCGGCTGCTGGGCAAACTGGGAAGATAACAAGTATCATCTGGACGAGAACGGTTTCGTGCAGAAAGGATGCTGGTTTGAGGACGAGACAGGCAGGTATTTCCTTGCCACGAAGGACGGACATGCCCTGCGGGAGGATGTGACGATCGAGGGGCAGGACTATTACTTTGACGAGAATGCGGTGATGCAGCGGGGGCTGGTGACCAGACCCGACGGCAATGTTTATTATTATGATCCCGCTACAGGCGCTTTGCAGAGAAACGTGACCGTGAATGTGGACGGCACGGATTACACGGTGGACGGCAGCGGTATTGCCGCGCCCGCAGCGCCGGAGCAGCCGGAGACTGCGGAAACGGATCCCGCACAGGCGGCGGAGCAGGAAGCGGTTCCCGCGCCTGCAGACGGCGCACAGGAACAGCCGGTTCCGGCGGACAGCGCGCAGGCGGGAACGGATCCTGTACAGTGAGGTTGACAGAGGTACGGGATGCGGAATATCTGCCGGACTGCCGGGAGCAGAAAGGCAGCCGGGAACTGGCAGGAAAAAGTATCATAGAATCACACCATAGAGGATATATGACAGAAGGACGCCGGTGAAAACGGGCGTTCTTTTTTGCTTTCAATACTTTCTATACGGAGAAAAACCTCTTTTAAATATGCCGGTGATGGTATATAATAAAATCTGTATGGGCAGAGTGAAAGGCGTAGCGGCGGATGAACTGTAAAGAAGCAGAGAAAAAAATACCCCCCTTCCTGAATGATGAACTGGACGGAAGGGGTCTGGCGGAGTTCGTAGAGCATATCGGGGACTGTCCGGAATGTATGGAGGAGTTATCCATCCAGTTTCTGGTGGCTGAGGGACTGGAGCAGCTTGAGCAGGGCAATAATTTTAACCTGCAAAAGGCGCTCACATGGAAGCTGGAGGATGCGGATTACAAAATTCGTGTCAACAGTGTTCTGAGGCATATCCTTTTGGTGCTGGAAGTCGCCGTTGCGGCGGTGATTATTGCGGCGCTGGTTATTGTTTCTATGTAACTAATAGAAGGAAAATCACTGCAGGATGGGCAGAAAGGCTGAAAAGTACATGGCTTTGAAACTGGTATTGATAGATGGACACAGTATATTGAACAGGGCGTTCTACGGGGTGCCGGAACTGACCAACGGGCAGGGACTCCACACGAACGCGATCCACGGTTTTTTAAACATTATGTTTAAGATTCTGGAGGAGGAGCAGGCGGATTATCTGGCGGTGGCCTTTGACGTCCATGCCCCTACCTTCCGGCACGAGATTTACAAGGAGTACAAGGGCACGAGAAAGCCCATGCCTACGGAATTGCGGGAACAGGTGCCGGTGATGAAAAAGCTTCTTCTTGCCATGGGCATCTGCGTGGTGGAACAGGCGGGGCTGGAGGCGGACGACATTCTGGGAACCATCGCGAAGCGCGCGCAGCGGGAGGGGATGGAAGTTTCCCTTGTGTCCGGCGACAGGGATCTTTTGCAGGTGGCGACAGATCATATCCGCATCCGAATTCCGAAGACCAAGGGCGGCAGAACGCAGGTGGAGGACTACTATGCGAAGGACGTGGAGGCGGCCTATCAGGTAAATCCGATTCAGTTTATCGACTTGAAGGCCCTGATGGGCGATACGGCGGACAACATTCCGGGCGTGCCGAAGGTCGGGGAAAAGACGGCCACGGAGCTGATGGTCACCTACGGTTCCCTGGAAAATATTTATGCCCATGTGGAGGAGATTTCTAAAAAGTCGATCCGGGAATCTCTGATTGCGAACAGAGAGCTTGCAGATCTGAGCAAGGTGCTGGCGACGATCAATGTGGATGCGGACATCGATTTTGATTTTGATAAAGCGAAGATTGGCGACTTCTATACGGAAGAAGCCTATGTGATGTGCAAGCAGCTTGAATTTAAAAATATGCTTTCCCGTTTTTCCAAAGATGTGGCGGTGTCGAACAGGCAGGAGGCAGACTTTCACACCGTGACGGGAAAACCGGAAGTGGAAGCGCTCTTTGAAGCCTTCCGGAAAAAGGGAGACGGCGCGGCGGACTGTCGTGAAATCGGACTTGCGGTTTTTCGGGACAACAAAGAAGAAAACGGCTGTATGGGCATCGCCCTTGCGCCGAAGGAGAATGATGTGGCGTTTATTCCCTGTCAGGGAGAGGTGACAGAGGGCTACCTGAGAGACCGGCTGACAGCCCTGAACAGGAATGAGTTATGTAAACTTAATGTTTTTGATATCAAGTCCCTTTACGATATGATAGAGGAGCCGGGGGAGGAGAGCATGTGGCGCGATGAGACAGGCGCGCAGGATGTGTTAAAGCCTTACCGGACAAAGAGATATTTTGATATTCTGATCGCGGCATATCTCATTAACCCGTTGAAGAGCGACTACCAGACGGAGGACATCGCGGGTGAGTATCTGTCGCTGACAATTCCGGACAGGACGCAGGTATGCGGGAAAGGTACTTTCGCACAGGCTTATGAGAAGGAGCCGGAGGCTTTCGCGCAGTACGCCTGTTATCAGGCATATGTCTGTCTGGCGGCGTCGCGGATTCTTAACGAAAAACTGACGGAGCAGGGAATGGACGGGCTTTTCTATGAGATGGAGATGCCGCTTTCCAGAGCCCTTTATGATATGGAGCAGTGCGGTGTGCTGGTGCAGCCGGCGGAGCTTAAGGCTTACGGGGAAGCGCTGACCGGAAGAATTACGGAACTGGAGCAGGCGGTTTACCGGCAGGCGGACTGTACGTTTAATATCAATTCGCCCAAGCAGCTTGCGGAAATCCTTTTTGAAAAAATGGGTATCAAGGGCGGCAAAAAGACGAAGACCGGGTATTCCACGGCGGCGGATGTGCTGGAGAAGCTGGCGCCGGACTATCCGATTGTATCTGACATACTGGAATACAGGGGGCTTATGAAGTTAAAGTCCACGTATGCGGAGGGGCTTTCTGCATGTATTGCCGCGGACGGCAGGATTCATTCCACCTTTAACCAGACGATTACAGCCACTGGGCGGATCAGTTCCACGGAGCCGAATCTGCAGAATATTCCGATGCGCATGGAGCTTGGGCGGCGCATCCGCAAGGTGTTTGTGCCGGGGGAAGGGTATCTTTTCATGGATGCGGATTATTCCCAGATCGAGCTGCGCATTCTGGCGCATATGTCCGGGGACGGGCAGTTGATTGAGGCATACCGGATGGAGGAGGACATTCACCGGATTACCGCTTCCAAGGTATTCCACACTCCGTTTGAGGAGGTGACGGATTTGCAGAGGCGCAATGCCAAGGCGGTCAATTTCGGCATCGTCTACGGCATCAGCTCTTTCGGACTGAGTCAGGACTTAAGTATCTCCAAGAAGGAGGCGGCGGAATATATCGGGCAGTATTTCGAGACTTATCCCGGAGTAAAGCGTTTTCTGGATCATATGGTGGCGGAGGCGAAGGAAAAGGGATATGTCACAACGATGTACGGGCGAAGACGCCCCATTCCGGAATTGTCCTCCAACAACTTTATGCAGCGCTCCTTCGGCGAGCGGGTGGCAATGAACTCCCCGATTCAGGGAACGGCGGCGGATATCATGAAGATCGCCATGATCCGTGTGTGGGAAAAGCTGCACAGGGAAAGCCTGAAATCCAGACTGATTTTACAGGTGCACGACGAACTGCTGATTGAGACGGAGGCAGGGGAGGAAGAACGGGTACGGCAGATTCTCACGGAGCAGATGCAGCAGGCGGCGGAATTATCCGTGCGGCTTGAGATTGATCTGCACACGGGGGCGGACTGGTACGAGGCAAAGTGAGGAATCCTGACGGGCGCTACGACAGGAGAGCGCAAGAAACATTTGGGAAGAGACCGGAATCATACGCAACAGGGAAGCGAAGGCGGAACTGATGCGATCATACGACAGGACAGGAAAATAAAAGTCGGGAAGATACGATATGAGAGTCATAGGGATTACAGGCGGCGTGGGAGCCGGGAAATCGGAGGTGCTAGCCTATCTGGAAGGACGGCAGGACTGTCGTGTTATCATGGCGGACAGGGTGGCGCACCGGCTGGAGGAGCCGGGAGAAGCCTGTTATGAGCCGTTAAAGGCGCTCCTTGGTACAGAGATTCTGGATGACGGGGGCAGGATAGACAAGCGGAAAATGGCGGCCCGGATTTTCGGAGACGGGGAGCTGTTACTTAAGGTAAACGGTATCGTGCATCCGGCGGTGAAGGCATATCTGACGGAGCAGATCGAGAAAGAGCGGGCAGACGGACGGCTGTCGTGGCTTTTTATAGAGGCGGCGCTTCTGATCGAGGAAGGTTATGCGGGAATTTTGGACGAGCTGTGGTATATCCATGCGGACGAGGAGGTCAGACGGCAGAGACTTCGGGATACGAGGGGCTACACGGATGAGAAGATCGACGCCATATTGCAAAAGCAGCTTTCGGCGCAGGTTTTTCGCGAGCACTGCGGCGTGGTGATAGAGAACAATGGAACACTGGAAAGTGTTTACACACAAATAGACAAAGAATTGGGGGAAGATCAGTGGCAGAAGCAATGAAATTTCCGGGACAGCTGGTGTTTGGTCTGGATATCGGGACAAGGAGTATTGTTGGTACGGTGGGATACCGCACGGGCGGTAAGTTTCATGTGGTGTCGCAGAGCATCAGGGAGCATGGGACGAGGGCCATGCTGGACGGACAGATCCATGACATTTATAAGGTGGGCGGCACCATTAAGGAGGTCAAGGCGGAGCTGGAGGAGCGCGTCGGCAGACCGCTTAAGGATGTCTGCATCGCGGCGGCGGGCCGTGTGCTGCAGACGGTGACGCTGCGGGTGGATCAGGAGCTTGAGAACGAGCGGGAAATTCTGGGCGAGGATATTTACGCGCTGGATTCCCTTGGTGTGGAGAGAGCCTATCAGGAATTTGTGGAAAAGAACGACATGGATATGAAGTTCTACTGCGTGGGATATTCCGTTGTGCGTTATTATATGAACGGCTACACGATAGGGAATCTGGAAGGACATAAGGCGAAGACGATAGGAGCGGATCTGATTGCCACTTTCCTGCCCGAGGATGTGGTGGACGGTCTCTACAAGGCGGTGTCCGTTGCGGGACTGGAAGTGGTGAACCTGACGCTGGAGCCGATTGCGGCCATTCAGGTGGCGATCCCGGAAATGTACCGGATGTTAAACATTGCGCTTGTGGATGTGGGCGCGGGAACCTCCGATATCTCCGTCACAAGGGACGGCAGTATCATCGCCTACGGCATGATTCCCATTGCGGGCGATTCTCTCACGGAAGTGGTCGCAAAGCACTGTCTGGTGGATTTTACCACGGCGGAGCAGATCAAGCGGGACATGGGCGTGAAAGATGTGATCGAGTATAAGGACATCATGGGGCTGAAGCAGACCATCACCAAAGAGGAAGTAGAGCGCGTGGTGTCGGATGTGATCGAGAACATGACCAGTCAGGTGGCGGCCAAGATTAAGGAGTTAAACGGGGATAAGTCGGTCAGCGCTGTGTTTGTGGTGGGCGGCGGCGGGCGGCTGCCGGGCTACACGCAGGCGCTTGCGTCGAAGCTGGAGCTCCAGGACGAGCGCGTGGCGGTCAGAGGCGAGGAAGTGATGATGGGCATAGAGTTTCTGGAGGAAGAGGCCAGAAAGGATTCGCTCATGGTGACGCCCATCGGCATCTGTTTAAGCTTTTATGAGCAGAGCAACAACTTTATCTTTGTTTATTTCAACGAACAGCGGGTTAAGATTTATGATAACAGCAAGGCGGCAGTGGTGGACGCGGCCATGCAGGCCGAGTTTGCAAGCGACGGTCTGTTCCCGAAGCGGGGCAGGGAGCTGAACTTTACGGTGAACGGGAAACCCCGCATTGTCAGGGGAGAGCCGGGAGAGGCGGCGCGGATTACCGTAAACGGAAACGAGGCGGATATCTACACGCAGATTCATGCAAACGATCAGATCCGCGTGATAGAATCGACGGCCGGAGAACCGGCCAGGATGACGCTTGGACAATTGCCGGAGTTTGACAGCAGAATGTGGGTTGAGGTCAACGAGAAAAAGGTAGATCTGCCCAAGTTCGCCAGTGTCAACGGTGAATTGCAGTCCGGATATTATGAGATTCAGGAGAACGACGGGATCGAGATTCTCGGCTACTATACGGTGCGCCAGATTTCCGAGTTTATGGACGTGACGATAGACTGGAATATGAATATCTATGTCAATAACAGGATCGCGGATATGGACACGAAGGTGTATGAAAACTTTTCGGTGATCTGGACAATGGAGGATTTGCAGCTTTCTGATGTAGAGTTCTATGGGCACACGGAGACGGAGGAAAAGAAGAATGTGGAGGACAGACCGGCAGGGACGGCGGGATTCTCCATGGCAGCGAAAAATATCCGGACGGCGGACGCGGCAGACACCGGAGCGCCGGACGATACGGCAGAGCAGCGTACAAACGATGCGCCTGAAAACGGGTCGGAAAACCCGTCTGCAGACGATACGGCGGAAAACGGGCAGACAGCAGGGGGACAGAAGCCGAAGGGGGCAAGAATCGTGATGGGTCCCGGCGTGAAGCGCGCCGAGGAGGAGGCGAAAGCCAAAGCGAGAGCCAGAGAAGAAGCACAGGCCAGAGCCAGAGCGGAGGAGGAAAGACGAAGGGAAGAGATTTTGAATAAAAATCTGCCCGTTCCGATCACGGTGATGGTAAACGGCAGTCCGGTTAAGCTCAACGGCAAGAAAAACTATGTGTTTGTGGATGTGTTCGAGTACATCGACTTTGATCTGTCCAAGCCCGAGGGAAGCGGCATTGTGACCAACTTAAACGGCAGGGGCGCGCAGTATATGGAGAGTATCAAGAACGGTGATATGATCGAAATTTACTGGAAAAAATAAGAAAGAGAGAGGCGGCCGTGAAAACCGGCCGCAAAAGGTTTACATAATTATGAGACTGTGCAGTATTGCCAGCGGCAGCAGCGGAAACTGTGTCTATGTGGGCAGCGATACCACCCATCTTCTGGTGGATGTGGGAATCAGCGGGAAACGGACGGAGGCCGGACTTGCGGAGCTTGGACTGACCATGAAAGATATTGACGCGATCTGCATAACCCACGAACATGCCGATCATATAAGCGGGCTGGGGGTGCTTACGCGAAAGTACGGGGTGCCGGTTTACGCCACGAGAGGGACGTTAGAGGCCATCAGGAATACTTCCTCTCAGGGAAAAATCGACGAATCGCTCTTCCGGGTGATCATGCCAGACGAGAGATGCATCATCAAGGATATCTCACTCTATCCCGTGCGCACCTCCCATGACGCGGCGGATCCCGTGGCGTACCGGATAGATCATGACGGGCGGCGGATCGGGATTCTCACGGATCTGGGATGCTATACGGACTATACGGTGGAGTGTCTGCGGAATCTGGATCTTTTGTATCTGGAAGCAAATCACGATGTGCACATGCTCCAGGTGGGGCCCTATCCCTATTATCTGAAACAGCGGATTCTGGGGGAGAGAGGACACCTCTCCAACGAGACGGCAGGAAAGCTCTTAAGCCGCCTTTTGCATGACGATATGCAGGCCATTGTGCTGGGGCATCTGAGTAAGGAAAATAATCTGCCGGAGCTGGCTTACGAGTCGGTGCGTGTGGAGGTCACCATGTCGGACACGGATTACAACGGCAATGATTTTCCTTTGTATGTGGCGAAACGGGATACGGTGTCGGAGGCGATTGAGCTGCGGTAAGGGTGAAAGCGTATGAAAATACGCTTTTTTCTATTGGAGCACAATCAGCCCGTAAAGGACACGGTGACGGAAGCAGAAGTGTGAAAGATGTTTGAAAAGACAAATCAGTGATTGACAGGCGGCATAGAAATCGCTACGATCTATTAAGGGATAAAAATACTGCTGAGACGGAAACCGACGGAAGATAGTGTGAAAAATCACACTGATGTGCTGATTTTTCACACGCAGATTTGTGCAGGAGCGCCACAAATTTGTTTGATGGCAGACGCAAATTTGATATTTGCGCCGCCCCGTCGCGAAACGCTCCGGAATGGAGGATAAAATGGAAAATGTATTCGTAATGGAACATCCTTTGATCCAGCATAAGATTTCGCAGATCAGGGATAAGAGCACAGGGACGAGCGAGTTTAGAAAATGCATCGAGGAGATTGCCATGCTGATGGGCTACGAAGCGCTCAGGGATCTCCCGTTAGAGGACGTGGAGGTGGAGACGCCGATTGAAACGTGTATGTCGCCGAGGATAGCGGGAAAGAAGCTGGCGGTTGTGCCGATCCTGCGCGCGGGACTTGGCATGGTGAACGGCATACAGGCTCTTGTGCCAAGCGCCAAGGTGGGACATATCGGACTTTACAGGGATCCGGAGACACACGAGCCTCACGAGTATTACTGCAAGCTGCCCGAGCCCATTGAACAGAGGACGATTATCGTGCTTGATCCCATGCTCGCTACAGGCGGTTCCGGCTCTCAGGCAGTGCGATTCATCAAGGAACACGGGGGCAGAAACATTAAGTTTATGTGTATTATCGCCGCGCCGGAGGGCGTGGAGCGGATGCGGAAGGATCATCCGGACGTGCAGATCTATGTCGGACATATCGACCGCTGTCTGAATGAGCACGCTTATATTTGCCCGGGCGTAGGGGATGCCGGAGACAGGATCTTCGGGACAAAGTAATGGCCGCAAAAGCCGGACGGCGGCCTGGAGACGGGGAAGGAATGGAGGAAGAGATGAAAAAGACAATTATCACAGTAGTGGGAAAAGACACAGTAGGCATTATTGCGAGAGTGTGTACCTATCTGGCGAAAAACCGGATCAATATTCTGGATATTTCCCAGACCATTGTGCAGGGATTCTTTAACATGATGATGATCGTGGACACGAATCTGACGGACAAGGATTTCGGGGTGATCGTGGATGAGCTGAACGCGCTCGGCGAGGAGATCGGCGTTGTCATCAAGTGTCAGAAGGAAGAAATCTTCGATCAGATGCACCGGATCTAGAGAGTGCAAAAGAAAAGCAAGCGACGCGAAGCGGCATTTGCTTTTCTTGCACCGATAACGAGCAAACGTCCGATGAAATCGGACAGGAAGTGCGTAAGCACGAGTTTGCGAGTCTAAAGGAGAGAAAATCATGATAAATTTATTTGAGGTGGCTGAAACCAATGAAATGATCGCCAAAGAGAATCTGGATGTGCGCACCATCACATTGGGAATCAGCCTTTTAGACTGCATTGACAATGATCTGAAAAAGGTAAACGATCAGGTTTACGAGAAGATCACCGAAACGGCGAAGGATCTGGTGAAGACGGGAGAGGCCATCGAGAAAGAGTTTGGCATTCCCATTGTCAATAAAAGAATTTCCGTCACACCGATGGCGCTTGTGGGCGGGGCGGCCTGCAAAAGAAGCGAGGATTTCGTGACACTGGCAGAAACCATGGACCGGGCGGCGCAGGCGGTGGGAGTCAATCTGATCGGCGGCTATTCCGCGCTCGTATCGAAGGGTATGACAAAGGCTGACGAGCTGCTGATCCGCTCGATTCCACGAGCGCTGCACGCCACGGAGCGGGTTTGCAGCTCCGTGAATCTGGGATCCACCAGGACGGGCATCAATATGGACGCCGTGCGGCTGATGGGGGATATCATCAAGGAGACGGCGATGATCAGCAGGGAACAGGACAGCGCCGACTGCATGAAGCTTGTGGTGTTCTGCAACGCGCCGGACGACAATCCCTTTATGGCGGGAGCCTTTCACGGTGTGACGGAGGCTGATGCGGTGATCAACGTGGGCGTCAGCGGACCCGGTGTTGTCAAGACAGCCTTGCAGAGAGTGCGGGGAGAGAATTTTGAAGTGCTCTGCGAGACAATCAAGAAGACGGCGTTTAAGGTGACCAGAGTGGGACAGCTCGTGGCGCAGGAGGCGTCCCGTATGCTGCAGATTCCTTTCGGTATTGTGGACTTGTCGCTGGCTCCCACCCCGGCCATCGGAGACAGTGTGGCGGACATTCTGTGCGAGATCGGTCTGGAGTACGCGGGAGCGCCGGGAACGACGGCAGCGCTTGCGCTGTTGAACGATCAGGTGAAAAAGGGCGGTGTGATGGCCTCCTCCTATGTGGGGGGCTTAAGCGGCGCGTTTATCCCCGTCAGCGAGGATCAGGGCATGATCGACGCCGTGACGGCGGGCGCGCTCACCATAGAAAAACTGGAGGCCATGACCTGCGTCTGCTCTGTGGGACTTGACATGCTGGCGATTCCGGGCGATACGCCAAACACCACGATTGCGGGAATCATTGCGGATGAAATGGCCATCGGCATGGTGAACCAGAAGACCACGGCGGTGCGCATTATTCCCGCCATTGGAAAAAGCGTCGGGGAGAAGGTGGAGTTCGGCGGACTGTTCGGCTATGCGCCGGTGATGCCGGTGAACGGCTTTTCCTGCGAGGCGTTTGTAAACCGCGGGGGACGGATTCCCGCGCCGATCCACAGTTTCAAAAACTAACCGCAAATGAGCAGAAAAGAGCTGTGAAACAATGGAGAGCGTCGCAGACGCGATTTTGCGAATGGGCGTGGCTGAACGGGGCAACAGGAATTACGGCAGTTGACATTCCGTCATATCACAGACTATAATGGAAATGGTTTAAAACCACAAATACATACATATGAGGGAGGACTTTTTATGAAAAAGTTATCTGTAAAGAGCGTCGTTGCAATCGGCATCGGTGCGGCGCTGTTCTTTGTTCTCGGTAAGGTTGCGATTCCGTCGCCCGTGCCCAACACGAACATCAGCTTACAGTATGCGGTGGAGGCGGTGTTCGCCACGCTTTTCGGCCCCATTGCAGGTATTGTAATCGGCTTTATCGGCCATACGCTGATTGACGCGACAAGCTACGGCCCATGGTGGAGCTGGATCATTGCATCCGCATTCGTGGGTCTGGTGATCGGCCTTGTGACCATGAAGATGAACGTGGAGGAAGGGATTGACAGCAAGAAGCTGATCCGCTTTAACGTGGCGCATATCATTGCGCATGTTCTGGCGTGGGGGCTTGTGGCGCCTGTTCTGGACATCCTGATCTACGCGGAGCCGGTTGAGAAGCTGTTTGCACAGGGACTTATGGCTGCGGTGTCCAATATCATTACCACCGGCGTTGTAGGAACCCTGCTGCTGCTCGGTTATGCGAAGACCGTGGTGAAGAAGGGGTCTTTGGAGAAAGAGGACTAAAAGGAAAACGGAACAGATTCGGGGGAGCTTCTCCCGAATCTGTTTGCGCGTATAAGCAGAGAAGGAAGTCCTGCGAAGCACGCACCATGCTGGCATGAGTGCATGCTTTGGAGGACTTACGGCGAGCAACGCGAGTGAGAGATGCGAAGCATCTCGATCTGCTTATACATGTAAGTGAGAAGGAAGTCCTGCGAAGCAGGAAAAATACAACAAGGAGAAACGACATGGCGGAGCCCATCATTTCTTTTAAAGATTACGGATTTCAATATCTGGCCCAGGCCAGTCCCACCCTCTATCACATCAATCTGGACATATATCCGGGGGAGAAAGTGCTGATTGCGGGCGCTTCCGGCAGCGGCAAGAGTACCGTCGGGAGCTGCATAAACGGCCTGATTCCCTATGCCTATCCCGGCGAGAGCACGGGATCGCTTCTTGTGGGAGGAAAAGACCCGGCCAGGGAGAGTATATTTAACCTGAGTCAGATTGTGGGAACGGTTTTGCAGGACACGGACGGGCAGTTTATCGGCCTGACAGTGGGGGAAGATATCGCCTTTGCGCTGGAAAACGACTGTGTGCCGCAGGATGAAATGAAGGAGACGGTGCAGGAGGTGGCGAAGTTAGTGGATATAGACCACCATCTGGAATACGCGCCCCACGAGCTTTCCGGCGGACAAAAGCAGCGGGTCAGTCTGGCCGGGGTTATGGTGGAAAAGGTGCAGGCGCTTCTCTTTGACGAGCCGCTGGCAAATCTGGATCCGGCGGCGGGGCGGGCAACCATCGAGCTGATCGACCGCATACAGGAGCGCACCGGGGCAGCGGTGATCATCATTGAGCATCGTCTGGAAGATGTGCTCTGGCGCAGGGTGGACCGGATCGTGCTGATGGACGAGGGCAGGATCGTGGCGGATATGCAGGCAAAGGCATTTTTGTCCGGGCGGATGCTCCTGGAACACGGCATCCGGGAACCGCTCTACCTGACGGCGCTGCGATACGCGGGTGTTCCGGTCACGGAGGCGATGGAACCGCAGCATGTTGGCAGTCTGCGGCTTTCTGAGGCACAGAAGGAAAATGTGCGCGGGTGGTACCGTGCAAGCGGCGGGTATACGGAGGAAAAGAAAGAAAAACCGGTGCTTCTTGACGTGGAAAATCTGACTTTCGGCTATACGCCGGAGAGAACGAATCTCAGGGATGTGAGTTTCTCCGTGAGAGAGGGTGACATGGTCAGTATCGTCGGCAAAAACGGCGCGGGAAAGAGTACGCTTGCCAAGCTGATCTGCGGCTTTGAGAAACCAACGGCAGGCAGGATCTGTCTTTCCGGCAGGGATATATCGGGCGACACCATCAAGGAGCGGGCGCAGAGGATCGGTTATGTGATGCAGAATCCCAACCAGATGATCTCCAGGCCTCTGATCTGGGAAGAGGTGGAGCTGGCTCTTCTTTCGGGAAATATGAGCGCGGAGGAGCGGAAGGAGCGGGTGGAGGAAACCCTGAAAATCTGCGGGCTTTATCCTTTCCGTAAATGGCCGGTGTCGGCGCTTTCTTTCGGGCAGAAGAAGAGGGTGACAATCGCCGGTATTCTTGTGCAGCGGCCGCAGATGATTATTCTGGATGAGCCGACGGCGGGGCAGGATTACCATCATTACACGGAGATCATGGAGTTTCTAAAGTCGCTTAATGCGCAGGGGTATACCATCGTGATGATTACCCACGATATGCACCTGATGCTGGAATATACGCCGAGAGCCATTGTATTTAGCGAGGGAGAGCTTCTTGCGGACACGACGGCGGCGCATGTGCTAAACGACCCGGAGCTGGTGGAGCGCGCGAATCTGAAAGAGACCAGTCTGTACACCCTGAGTATGGCGTGCGGCGTAGATAATCCGCAGGAATTTACGAAACGGTTTATCGCCTGTGAGGAGGCGTACAGGAAGAGGGAGGAGGGGTGAAATGGCCAGAATTGCCATATTAAACTATATCAAACGGCCGAGTCCGGTCCATGAGCTGACGGGAACCACGAAGCTGATCTTTTTTATCGTCTGGAGCGTGGCCTCCATGGTAACGTTTGACACCCGGATTCTTCTGTGTATGCTGGCCATCGGCGCGGTGATTTTCCGGATCAGCCGGATCCGGATCAGGGATATCAGCGTGGTGCTCGGACTGGCGGCGGTCTTTCTTCTGCTCAATAATATTTTTATCTATCTGTTTACGCCGGAGTACGGGGTGGAACTCTATGAGAGCAGAACGGTGCTTCTGGCCGGTGTGGGAAGATATACGGTCACGGCGCAGCAGTTGTTCTATCATCTGAATGTGACGCTCAAAGTGATCTGTGTGGTGCCGGTGGCCCTGCTCTTTATCGCATGTACGGATCCAAGCGAGTTTGCGGCGTCTCTGGCCCGGATCGGGGTGAGTTACCGGGCGGGCTATGCGGTGAGCCTGGCGCTCCGTTACATACCGGACGTGCAGCGGGAGTATACGAATATCAGTCAGGCGCAGCAGGCGAGAGGCATTGAGCTGTCGGGAAAGGATAAGTTTTTCACGAGGCTGAAAAATTCCGTGGCGATCCTTCTGCCCCTTGTGATGTCCAGCTTAAACCGTATCGAGACGGTGAGTAACGCCATGGAGCTTAGAGGCTTTGGCAAGGAGAAGAAGCGGACATGGTATACGCAGCGCAGTCTGAAACGAAACGACTGGCTGACAATCGGCTTTGCGGCGGTGATTCTGGTGATTGATCTGATTGTGACATTCTGGGACGGGAGCCGGTACTATAATCCGTTTCTTTAATATCGGGCAAGGGAAAAACAAGCGACTGCGAAGCAGGCAGTTGTTTTTCCTGCGATATGAACGAGCAAATGTCCGATGAAATCGGATGGGGAGCGCGTAAGCGCGGATTTGCGAGTGGGGAGATGAAAAATGAAGCTTCTTGTAATCGGCGGCAGTTATTTTTATGGCAGGGTGTTTGTGATGGAGGCGGCGAAAGCGCATGAGATCACCGTGTGGAACAGGGGCACTTACTCCATGGAGGCGTTCGGGGTCAGACAGATTCGGGCGGACAGACACGAGCGGCCCGCGGCCTGCGGGGAGGATTATGACGCGGTGATTGACTTCTGTGCCTATGTGCCGGGAGACGTGCGGGACACCGTAGAAAATATCACGGGCAAGATCGGGCAGTATGTGCTCATCAGCACGGTGGATGTGTATGAGCGGGATCCTGCCGCCATCAGGCGGGAGGACACGCCGTTTGAGGAGAGAGACATGCCTGGGGAGGCTGGTGCCTATATTGCGGGAAAAGTGGCTTTAGAAAGGGAACTTGTAAAAGTCTGCGGCGCAAGGGGAATCCCTTACACTGTGTTTCGGCCTGCGATTTTATACGGGCCATACAACTATGCGCCGAGGGAGTCCGCCTATATCGGGATGCTTTTGCAAAACCATGCGCTGCCAAAGCTTACGGATGCAAAGGGACAGTTTCAGTGCGTCTATGTGAAGGATGCGGCGCAGGCGGTTCTTGCGTGCCTTGGAAACGGGAGAACTTACGGTCAGGCGTATAATTTGTGTCAGGACGGGATCATTACCTACGATATGTTTTTTGAAACATTAAAAAGGGTGGCGGAGCCGTCGGATCTGGAAGGGCTTGCCGAGGTGCCGCTCACGGTGGAGCAGGCGGTGTCGCAGGGCGTGCCGGTGCCCTTTCCGGCTGCGGCAGCGGAAACCCATTTGTGTGATAATACGAAGGGAAAGGCAGAGCTGGGTCTGTCCTACATCGACTTTGAGGAGGGGATGCGCAGGACATATAAGGCGTTTCGGAATGTGTATGTACAGTGAAAGAGAATAAATGACAGGCGGTGGATAAAGAGCAGGGCTTTTCCACCGCCTTTTTCTGTGGATTAGGACAGATATAAACGACTGCTTTTCGGGAGGATAGAAAACCGTTAAGAAATTATTATGGCGTCTGTCTGACATCTTGACAAATAGCCGTGGTTAGCGTAGACTAACATAGAAAACAAGAGAAATAAACAGTGCAGGAATGGCGGAACGGAGCGTAACAAATGACTTTAGACCAGATCGCAGTTGGAACGGAAGTAAAAATCATAAAGGTGGGCGGGGAAGGGCAGCTTCGTCTCAGGCTTCTTGACATGGGGCTGATTCCGCAGACGTTAGTCAGGGTGCAGAAGGTGGCGCCCATGGGGGATCCGGTCGAGATCCATCTGCGGGGCTATGAACTGACCATCCGCAAGGAGGATGCGGCGAGGATCGAAGTGGAGCAGGTATAGAAAAGCGATTGTAGTCGGATTGTCAGGCAGAGCCGTGACGGACAAAGACAGAACGGAAGAAGGATAAATGGCATGATATATGCATTGGCAGGCAATCAGAACAGCGGCAAGACCACATTGTTTAACCAGCTCACAGGCTCCAACCAGCATGTGGGTAATTTTCCCGGCGTGACGGTGGACTCTAAAATGGGAGAGATCCGCGGCGAGAAGGGAAATGCGGTGGTAGATCTGCCGGGGATCTACTCCATCAGACCATACACCAACGAGGAGATCGTGACCCGCAGCTTTATTTTGCAGGAGAAGCCGGACGGGATCATCAATATCGTGGACGCTACCAACATTGAGCGGAATCTTTATCTCACGCTTCAACTGCTGGAATTACATATTCCCATGGTGATTGCCCTCAATATGATGGACGAGGTGCGGGGCAACGGCGGCACCATTGATATCGGCAGGATGGAGGAGGCGCTTGGCGTTCCCGTGGTGGCCATCAGCGCGGCGAAAAACGAGGGTATCGAGGATTTGATCGGGGCGGTCAGGGACGTGTCGTCACGGCGCATTTACCCGAAGGTGACGGACTTTTGCGAGAAGGGACCGGTGCACCGCTGCATCCATGCGGTCAGCCATCAGGTGGAGGACCACGCCGAGCGGATCGGCATGTCGCCCCGCTTTGCGGCTACGAAGATCGTGGAGGGAGACGGGGAAATCATAGACAGGCTGGCCCTGTCCGCAAACGAGCTGGACCTGATGGAGCACAGCATCGTGGAGATGGAGCAGGACAGCGGGATGGACCGGAACGCGGCGCTGGCGGCCATGCGCTATGACTTTATCGAGCGAATCTGTTCTCAGGCGGTAACGAAATGCAGAGAGAGCAGGGAACATATCAGGAGCATGAAGATTGACAGCGTGCTTACCCATAAATATCTGGCGGTTCCGGCGTTTATGCTGATTATGCTGATCGTATTCTATCTGACCTTCGGGCTGATCGGCAGCTTTTTGAGCGATCTGTTAAGTCTTGGCATCGACGCTCTGGCCGAAGCGACGCAGCGGGCGCTTACAAACTATGGCATTAATCCGGTGGTGGAGAGTCTGGTGATTGACGGTATCTTTACGGGCGTGGGCAGTGTGCTGAGTTTCCTGCCTGTTATCGTAATCTTGTTTTTCTTTCTGTCCATTCTGGAGGACTCGGGCTACATGGCGCGGATCGCCTTTGTGATGGACAGACCGCTCAGAAAGATCGGCCTTTCGGGAAAGAGCTTCGTGTCCATGCTGATCGGTTTCGGATGCAGCGTGCCGGCGGTCATGTCCACGCGGACGCTCTCCTCCGGGCGGGATAAGAAGATGACGATTATGCTGATTCCTTTTATAAGCTGTTCGGCTAAAATTCCGATTTATGGGCTGTTTGCGGCGGCATTCTTTGCGCGAAAGGGCGTCCTTGTGATGATGGGGCTTTACACCTTCGGGATTCTGGTGGGGCTGCTGTGCGCCCTGCTCTTAAAGCGGACGGTATTCAGAGGAAGCTCCATGCCCTTTATGATGGAATTGCCCAATTACCGCTTTCCCTCCGCAAAGAGCGTATTGCTCTTGATGTGGGATAAGGCGAAAGACTTCGTGCAGCGGGCGTTCACGGTGATCTTTGTGGCTACGCTGGTGATCTGGTTTTTACAGACCTTTGACATGCGGTTCAATGTGGTGACGGACTCCGGAGAGAGCCTGCTTGCCATGATCGGGAAGATGATTGCGCCGCTCTTTATTCCGCTTGGGTTCGGCGACTGGCGGGCGGCTACGGCGTTGATCGGCGGCTTTACGGCGAAGGAGGCGGTGGTGAGCACATTGGGCGTTCTGACCGGTTCTTCCATGTCCGGTCTGAGTGAGACGCTGGGACAGATTTTTACGCCCGTATCGGCAGTCAGCTTTCTGGTGTTCACCCTGCTCTATACGCCCTGCGTGGCGGCTGTGGCGACTATAAAGAGAGAGCTTGGCTCCGCCTTAAAGACGTTCGGGGTGGTATGTATGCAGTGCAGTGTGGCGTGGCTTGCGGCTTTTGTGGTGTATCAGATTCTGCGTCTGGCAGGGGGGTGACCGGATGAATGCAAATCCAGAAAAGATGGAAAAACAACTTTATAAACTGGCGAAAAAAGGAGATTTGCAAGCGCTGTCAGCATTGAACGATTATTATGCGAAATGCGTGACAGAGGCAAAGACACCGAAAGAATCGTCCAAAATCCGGCAGAAGGCTCTGAAAGCGGCACTGCTTGGCGCCGCGCAAAACAGCCCGTACTGGCTCATATGGGTGGGGGAAATGTACCGTTACGGTGTGGGAACGGAGAAAAATGAGAAAAAGGCGTTTTCCTATTATGAGAAAGCGGCGGCTCTCGGTGATGCGGATGGTATTGTCAAGGTCGGGCGTGCCTATATGAATGGAACCGGCGTTCTGACAGATTATGAGAAATCTTTGCACTTTTTTGAAAAGGCGGCGGCACAGGATAATCCGGAAGCGATGGTTCTGACCGCTTATCAGTATGAAAACGGAAAAGGCGTGGATGTCAATTTTGAGAAATCGCTGGAATGGCTTGCGCGGGCGGAGCGCAGCTGCAGGCTGCGGCTGAAAGGGGAACTTTCGGAAACGGACAGAAACTATTATGAATCGCTGTTGAAGGATGTGGATCAAAAGAGAATGCATTGCGAATCCGCTGCCTGTGTGGAGCTGGTCAGAAAAGAAGACTGCCCCATGGAACAGCGGCAAAAAGCATTTTCGCGGCTTTCTGAACTTGCCCATGAAAAGGGCGACTGGCGCGCACAGGTGAGCATGGGAATCCTGTATGAAGAGGGGACATTCGTCGCACAGGATGAGCGGAAAGCGTTGGAATATTATCTTATGGCGGCGGAAAACGGCTCAACCGGAGCGATGAACAATATCGGCAATTTTTTTCTGCATGGAAAAGGCGTTGCAAAGGACTACGACAAGGCATTTGCATGGTATCAGAAGGCATCTGAACTGTCGGGAAATGCGGCGGCGCAGTGCTCTCTTGGGATGTGTTATCAGTACGGGTATGGAACAAAAACTGATTATGAAAAAGCGCGCTGTTTTTATGAGTTATCCGCAAAACAGGGACTCGGACTTGCATATTACCGGATGGGGCTCTTATATGAACAGGGACTTGGCGTGGCGAAGGACAGCCGGATTGCAAAACAGTATTTTGGAGAGGCACTGCATCTGGGATGCCGGGAAGCGGCGTTGAAATTGTGATAACCAACTGCAGGCTCTTTTGGGTTTGATAAAAGGCTTGCTTTTTAGAGCGCAAAGTAGTACGATAAGGACAAAAGAAAACGTTTTCCGTGCAAGGGAGTGCGGAAAGTCTCGAAAGGAAGGTAGCTTATGGACTTTAATGCGGTGTATCACAGGGCGAACGACAATTACTGCTATCCGCTTGACGAGGAGCGGCTTGTCATCAATATCAGGACGGGGTACGATGTAAAATATGTGAACCTGATTCACGGCGATCCCTTTAAGTCCGGCATTCTGGGCGGCGGCGAGAGCTGGGATGGGGAGGCGCTTAACATCCCTTTCAAGAAACGTCTGAAAAACCAGCTCTGGTGGACTACGACCATCAGGCCCGAATATAAGCGTCTGAAATACTATTTTGAATTGCAGACGGAGGACGAGCGGTGGTTTTATTTTGAGGACGGTTTTGTGTCCGAGGCGCAGATGGCGCTGGCGGGCAGGAGCAGGCAGTACTTTATCATGCCGTGGATGAATCCGGCGGATATCCCGGTGACGCCCGCATGGGTGAACGATACGATCTGGTATCAGATTTTTCCGGAACGGTTCTGCAACGGCGACCCGTCCATCAATCCGGAGGGGACGCTGCCGTGGCGTGTGAAGGGGTCTGTGAGCAACGAGGAATTTTTCGGCGGCGATTTGCAGGGCATTATTAATAAGTTAGACTATATACGGGATCTGGGAGTATCGGGTGTGTATCTGACGCCGGTCAATGAGTCTCCCACTTCGCATAAGTATGATACCACGGATTACACGAAGATCGACCCGCATTTCGGGTCGGAAGAAACCATGAAAACGCTGGTCAGGGAGGCGCACAACAGAGGGATGCGGATTATGCTGGACGGTGTGTTCAACCATTCCGGCCAGAACTTTGCGCCATGGGTTGACGTGGAAAAGAACGGCCCGGAGTCGCAGTACTTCGACTGGTTTATGGTAAATGAGTGGCCTTTTTCCAATGAGAGCGGCAACGCCCGGGAGAAGCGCTACTATACCTTCGGATTTTTTGACGCGATGCCGAAACTGAACACCAACAATCCGGCGGTGCGGGAGTATCTGATCGGCGTCTGTGAAAACTGGGTCAGAAATTATGATGTGGACGGGATCAGGCTGGATGTGGCAAATGAGGTTTCCCACACCTTCTGTAAGGAGCTGAGAAGCCGCTTAAAAGCCATCAAACCGGATCTGTATATTCTGGGCGAGATCTGGCATGACGCGATGCCGTGGCTTCGGGGAGATGAGTTTGACTCTGTTATGAACTATCCGCTGGGGGAGAGCATCAAGGATTTCTGGATCGACAAGAGCCTCACCAACGAGGATTTTGAGTATACGATCAACCGTTGTTATACACGCTATATGCAGCAGACAAACGACGTGCTCTTTAATCTGCTTGATTCCCATGACACGAAGAGGCTGCGCAGCGATGTAAAGAATCTGGACGAGTATTTCCAGCAGCTTGCGGTGCTCTTTGCGATGCCGGGATCGCCCTGCATTTACTATGGCACGGAGATTGCGATGGAGGGCGGGCACGATCCGGACTGCCGCCGCTGTATGCCGTGGGAGGAGATTGACGGAGGCGTCTACAGCGAGCGCATGGATATCATCAGGAGTCTTTTGCACCTGCGCAGGGAGGAGCCGCTTCTCAGAAACCGGGATTTCCATTTCCCGAACCGGATCAACCGGCCCAGAGTGATTGAATTTAACAAGATGGGCTGGGTGGACAACTATGTGGAGGTGATCATCAACTGCGAGGAGGAGGACATCGAGATTCCAAGAGAAGGTGAAATTCTTTTTTCGAGACATTATATTGACAACACGCTGCTTCGGAATGGTATACTGATCAGGAGACACAAAAGTTGAGACAGAATGGAGAGAAGAGAGGATGAACGAGTTTCATTTACCCGGATGTCTGATGATTGAGGAAGGCGCCTGTGAGCGTCTGAATGAGATTTTGTCGGACTGCATTCCAAAGATCGAGAAAAAGAAGTCGGTGATTGCCACGGAGGAAGCGCTGGTTCCCATCATGAAGCCTTATCTGGACGAGATGAAGCGGGATCTGCCAAAGAGCGAAATCTATCTCATAGAGGAGAACAGCTTCGACGAGGCCATGGAGCTGGCGAAACACATCTGTATGGAGGATGTGGAAGTCATTATCGGCATGGGAGGCGGAAAGGTGCTGGACGTGGCGAAATACGCGGGTTTTGTAGGGAAAATTCCTTATATCTGCGTGCCCACGACCCTGAGTAACGACAGTCTCTCTTCGCCCGTGGCGGTGCTTGGAACCGAGGGGGATGCGAGAAAGACATTAAAGTGCGCCATTCCGGCGGGGATTGTGGTGGATGTGAACGTGATTATGGGGGCGCCTGTATCACACTTACAGTCCGGTATCGGCGACACCATCAGCAAGTATACGGCGCTCTGTGACTGGAAGCTTGACGCCGCCCGAAGGAAAGACCGGGTGGACGACTTTTCCTATCTGCTCTCGGACATGGCCTTTTCCTCTCTGTGCTACAATGAAGAGAAGTCGCTTAAGAGCAAAGAGTTTATCAAGATTTTGACGCAGTCGCTGGTGCTTGGCGGACTGGCCATGGAGATTGCGGGAAACTCCAGACCGTGCAGCGGTTCGGAGCATCTGTTCTGTCATTCGCTGGAAGAGAATTATAAAGAAATACAGATTTCTCACGGTATGGCGGTAGCGCTTGGCAGTCTGGTGAGCTGCCGCTTACAGGGACGGGACGCAGCGCGTCTGGAAGCGGTCCTGCGCGCTTACGGCATGGACATGGATCCCATGAACTGGGGGATTACGAAGGAAATCTTTACGGACGCGTGGCTTCGGGCGGCGGATACCAGAAAGGACAGGTATACGGTGTTAAACGAAACTACGCTGACAAAAGAGCTGTTTGACGGAATTTATGAGGAATTGCGGGCAGACAGATAAAAATATTCTGTACAAATCTTTCAAAATGCAATAAAATCTATTTAGGAAAGGGAGAGGCCGTCTGTTTTTACAGACGGAATGGAATTCATGCCGGCAGACTTGGAATCAGGCGGTCATACAGAAGAGGAGGTGTGAATATGAAGACGTACATGCTGGATTTAAACTCCATCGAGAAAGTGAAGGGATTTGTAAGCGCGATTGAGAAATTTGACGGTTACTTTGACATAGCCACCGGAAGATATGTGGTTGATGCGAAGTCGATCATGGGTATTTTTTCCATGGATCTGTCCAGAAAGATCGAGTTTCGGATTCTGGAGACGAGCGCGCAGATTTCGGAGGTGGAGGAGGCAATCGCACCCTATCTTGCATAATGGAAAGTGGCAGGGAGAACCTGTTACGGAAAATGAAACGGCTGCCGGTGTGCGACACATTGGCAGCCGTGTTTTTACGCGATAGAGATTGCCGCAGGGCAGGCTGAATTTCCTATAAGGTCAGGTTTGCCTTTCGGCAGCATTTATGTTAAGATGTTCTATTAAGGAACTTCCGGAGACGGGGGCTGCGTATATCAGGTAAACTTGGAGGTAAATGATGCTGGAGCTTAAAAATATATCTTTTCAGGCTGAGGACGGCGGAAAAGAGATAGAAATTCTGAGGAATATCAATCTGACGCTGGAGAACCGTTTTGTGGCCGTCACAGGGCCAAACGGCAGCGGAAAATCGACGCTGGCAAAGATCGTGGCAGGTATTCTGACTCCAACGGAAGGACAGATTTTACTGGACGGCGTTGATATTACGGAGAAATCCATTACAGAGCGGGCGCAAATGGGAATCAGTTTTGCGTTCCAGCAGCCGGTCCGGTTTAAGGGACTTACGGTGAAAGATATGCTTTCTCTTGCCGCTGGCAGGGAGACGGCAGTTTCGGAAGTCTGCTCCATGCTGTCGGAGGTGGGACTCTGTGCGAGAGATTATGTAAACCGGGAAATCAACGCAAGCCTTTCCGGCGGCGAGTTAAAGCGCATAGAGATTGCCATGATTATGGCGAGAAAAACGAAGGTTTCCATCTTTGACGAGCCGGAGGCGGGGATCGATCTGTGGAGTTTTCAGAACCTGATCCGGGTGTTTGAGAAGATGCATGAGGAGATTCACGGGACGATTCTGATTATTTCCCATCAGGAGCGGATATTGAACATTGCCGATCAGATCGTGTTGCTGGCGGATGGCAGAATTGAGAAGGTGGGGAGCAGGGAAGAAGTCATGCCGGATCTTTTGGGAGCGGGGCAGCCCTGCCGGACTTTGAGTGATAAATTGATTTAGCGAAGCAAAGTGATGGAGGAAATTATGGACGCAATACAACAGGAACTGCTTGCGCAGGTGGCGGACCTGCATGAAGTGCCGGAAGGTGCATATAATATTCGTGCCAACGGGGAGATGGCGGGCAGGAATACGACCGTCAATATTGACATTACAACCAAGGAGGACTGTCCGGGCATTGACATACGGATTAAGCCGGGAACGAAGTCGGAGAGCGTGCATATTCCGGTGGTTTTAAGCCAGAGCGGTCTGCAGGAGAGCGTGTACAATGATTTTTTTGTGGGTGAGGACTGCGATATTACGATTGTGGCCGGATGCGGCATCCACAACGGCGGTTCCGCGGCTTCGGCGCACTCCGGCATCCACCGTTTTTTTGTGGAGAAGAACGCGAAAGTGAGATATGTGGAGAAGCATTATGGATCGGGCGACGGCAGCGGCGAGCGGATTATGAACCCGACCACCGAGATCCATCTGGCGGAGGGCGCGTATCTGGAGATGGAGACGGTGCAGATCAAGGGGATTGATTCCACGGCGCGCACCACGACTGCCGAGGTGGCAGAGGGGGCGGGTCTGGTGATCAAAGAAAAGATTATGACCCACGGAAAGCAGTATGCAGAGACAGATTTTACGGTGAATATGGCGGGGGATAACTCCAGTGTGAACCTGATCTCCAGATCGGTGGCAAAAGACCGTTCCAGACAGATATTCCGCAGCCGGATTGTGGGCAATGCGAGCTGCCACGGGCACAGCGAATGCGATGCCATCATTATGGATGAAGCCAGTGTCAGCGCCATTCCGGAGCTGACGGCAAACCACATTGACGCGAACCTGATCCACGAAGCGGCGATCGGGAAGATTGCGGGAGAACAGTTGATAAAGCTTATGACGCTCGGGCTTACGGAGAAAGAGGCCGAAGAGCAGATTGTAAAAGGATTTTTGAAATGAGGAAATTTTTTCAGTACGCTATGAACCGGGTGGTGATTACGGCGCTTCTGGTGCTTTTGCAGATCGCTTTTTTTCTGATCGTGCTTTTGCAGTGGGGCAATTATTATGTCTGGTTTTCGCTGGTGCTTCGCTTTATCACTTTCTGGGCTGTGATTTATATTATATGGAAACCGAACAACCCTGCCGTTAAGCTGGCATGGGTGGTGCCTATATTGACGTTTCCGCTGTTTGGCGGCGTCCTTTATCTGTGCTACGGCCATGTGATCGTGCCTAAAAAGCTGCGCGACAGCATGGAACGGACGGACAAGCTGGTGAGGAAGAGCCTTGTTCAGGACAAGCAGATCCTGAAAAATCTGAAAAAGGAAGACAGGTCGGAAGCAAACCTGAGCGGTTATATGTATTCCTATGCGGCTACGCCCGTGTGGGATCAGACGGATACGGCGTTTTTTGCGGACGGGCGTCCGTGGTGGGAGAAGCTGCTCGACGATCTGGAAAAGGCGCAGCATTTTATCTTTCTGGAGTTTTTCATTATCAAAGAGGGAAAGATGTGGGATGCGATTCTGGACATTCTGGAGCGCAAGGCGAAAGAGGGTGTGGAAATCAGGCTGATCTATGACGATATCGGCTGTGCGTTTCTTCTGCCGAAATATTACGACAGAACCATTGAGAAAAAGGGAATCAAGTGCGTGGCGTTCAACAGGCTGGTGCCCTTTTTATCGCTGGTGCTGAATAACAGGGATCACAGGAAAATAGTGGTAATTGACGGTAAGGTGGCGTATACGGGCGGGATCAATCTGGCTGACGAATATATCAATTACGAGCATCCTTACGGGGACCACTGGAAGGACACCGGAATCCGCATAGAGGGAAAAGCTGTCTGGAATTTTACGGTCATGTTTTTGCAGATGTGGAATATGTCCCGTTATACCGAGGAAGATTACAGCAGATACTATTATCCCTTTGAAAAGCTGCCGGGGGCAGAAGGCTATGTACAGCCGTATATGGATACGCCGTTTGACGATGAGACGCTTGGGGAGAACGTTTACCTGAATATGATCGGGACTGCAGAGCGTTATATCTGGATTTACACGCCTTATCTGGTTACGGACAATGAAATGATCACGGCTCTTAAGCTGGCGGCGAAGCGGGGCGTGGATGTGCGGATCGTGACGCCTGGTGTGCCGGATAAGAAGTTTGTCTACTGGCTGACGCAGTCCAATTACCAGAATCTGATCGGGGCGGGTGTCAGGATCTTTCAGTACAAGCCGGGCTTTATCCACGCCAAATGCGTGATTGCGGATGATGAGTCGGCCACGGTCGGCACGGTCAACTTCGATTACAGAAGTTTTTACCATCATTTTGAATGCGGGGTGTACCTTTACCGGGCGCGGGCTGTGGAGGAACTGAAAAAGGATATGGAGAAGACTTTTAAAATCTGTGAGGAGATCACGCTGTCGTGGTGCAGGGAGAAATTTGTGAAGACCAATGTGATCGGTCCGCTTTTAAAACTGCTGTCACCGCTGATGTAAGTTAAATGGAGATGAATTTATGATACGGTTTCTCAAGGTGATCGTGTGGAATCTGCCGAGAATCTACATGATACCCAAAATGGCATATAAGGCCAGACATAAGGAACGATACGGCGAGGAAGCCTGCTATGCATATGCAAGGCTGGCCATCCGGCGTATGATGCGCGCAGGGCGTATCTACACGAAACGTTTTGGCGCGGAGAACCTGCCGAAGGAGGGCGGGTATCTTCTGTGCCCGAACCATCAGGGGAAATATGATGCGCTGGGCATTATGATATCCCACGACAAGCCCTGTTCGGTGGTGATCGACGACGCCAAGTCACACGGGCTTTTGGTGAAGCAGTTTATCGATCTGGTACAGGGAAAGCGTCTGAAAAAAGATGATACGAGACAGTCCATTCGGATTATCAGAGAACTGGCAGAGGACACCAGAAAGGGACGCCGGTTTATTATTTTTCCGGAGGGCGGCTATTTTCATAACCACAATACGCTGGGAGAGTTTAAGCCCGGCTGCTTTAAGAGCGCGGTGAAAGCGGGTGTGCCGATTGTGCCGGTGGCGCTGATTGATTCTTACAGAGTGTTTGAGGAGTGGACCCTGCGAAGGGTGGAGACACAGGTGCACTTTTTAAAAGCGATCCCTTACGAAGAATATGAGGGCATGACAACAACCCAGATCGCGGAAATGGTGAAGGAAAGAATCACGAACAGAATCAGTGAGGTAGTCAGCCCTGCATAGGGAAATTATAGTTTTATGATCGGATTTTTGTATTCGCTGATTTCCGGCGACGGGTTTCCTCCCGGAAATTTATTGCGGACGATGCTCTGGTAAATATGGCTTGCATAGATATCCTTTTCCAGCATGGAAAGGCCTGTCGGTGCAAGCTGTTTTTCTGCGTCCGCGAGCTTGGAGAGCAGCGGAATGCAGGCGTTTTTCTTGATGGCGGAAAGAAGCGGGGCAGCGCTCTCGCGAAAACCCAGCATACGGGCATAGAAAATCCAGCCCTCCTGTCCGTACTGCATCAGGCGCTCCTTGTGGATGCCGAGCAGGATATGCATCAGACTTCTGGAGATTCTCACATAAGTGCGGTTCTTGGACTTTAAAAGATCGCAGAAGGAACTGAAATCGCGGTATTGCGGCAGGAGTTTTATAATCCTGTCCGACAGTTCTTTGTCGATATCCGGATAATGCGCAAAACCCTCCTTTTCTCCGGTGAGAAGACTGTACTGTACAAGGAGGGAAAAATCGTCTGCAAAAACAGGGTATGATTTCAGGTAGGCGTCCTCCATCAGCTTTAAGGAGGCAGCAGGAATCTGTCTGGCAAGGCTTTCCGATGTGCCTGTATGCCGCAGGGATTCCCGGATAGCCAGTGCGGAACAGAAGCCGCTGTCCAGACTGTTGTCATGGTAGGAGGCGCCGGTGCGTTTGATCGTATATGACGCCATCCGGCTCTTCCAGTAGAGGAGCGCTTTACAGTATTCGATCCCTAAAATGTTGTTCGGGCTGGTTAGCACGTTGATATGGGACGTCAGATGGGGGGCGGAAGCTTCTAACGCAACATTTCTTGCCTGCGGGTAGGTGTGGCCGGAGCGCAGTTCCTGATCCAGTGTTTTTTTAAAGACAGGCCCCTCGTTCAAAAGCGCCTGTGCGAAGTCCGTAAGCACGCGGATGTCACCGCATTCGCTGCCAAAACAGAGGGAGTCGACGACACCCAGCTTATCGAGGAGAGCCACTGAACTGCGGGCGAAATGTTCTGCGCTGCTGATGGAATAGCAGACGGGAAGCTCGATCACAAGATCCGCGCCGCCAAGAAGTGCGCTTTCGGCGCGCAGATATTTATCCATCATGGCTGGTGCGCCGCGCTGGACAAAATCACCGCTCATAACGACAACACAGTAGTCAGCATGTGTGAGCTCTCTGGCTTTTCTGATATGATAGGCATGTCCGTTGTGGAACGGATTGTATTCCGCAATAATTCCGACCGTTTTCATAACTTTTTTTCCCCCGAATAGTTATACATCCCCTGTTTCCAGTTTATCACAATACGTCGGATTTGTATTGTTTTTTCTTTCAAACAGATCAGAAAATTACTTGTCTGTGAAAGCGGAATTAGGTATTATGTAAGATAGAAAGAAGGAGGGTATAGCTATGTCTTATATTGATCTGATGAAAGAGAAGGCCAGAAGCGATAAAAAGACGATTGTTCTGCCGGAGACCAATGATAAAAGGACGCTGATCGCGGCGGCCAACATCGTGAAGGAGGGGATCGCCGATATCATCATGGTGGGGAACGAGGAGAAGATTATGGACGGTGCCGGATGGCTGGAGGTGGAGCTGGACGGTGTGCAGATCATAGACCCCGAAAAGACCGAAAAGCTGGAGGAGTACACGGAACTTTTGTATGAGATCAGAAAGAATAAGGGGATGACGCCGGAGAAGGCGAGGGAGATCCTGCTGAAAGATTATCTGACTTTCGGCGTGGTGATGGTAAAAGCGAATGACGCGGACGGCATGGTTGCCGGCGCCTGTCACGCTACGGCAGATACCCTGCGGCCCGCACTGCAGATTTTAAAGACCGCGCCCGGCGTGAAACTGGTATCGGGGTTCTTCATTCTGGACGTGCCGGACTGTGAGCTGGGGGCTAACGGCACTTTCCTCTTTGCGGACTGTGGTCTGAATCAGGACCCGACGGCGGAGGAGCTTGCGGCCATTGCGGACACTTCCGCCAAGAGTTTCAAGAGCCTGGTAGGCGTGAAGCCGATCATCGCCATGTTGTCCCACTCGACCAAGGGCAGCGCCAAGCATCCGCTGGTGGACAAGATGGTGGAGGCGACGCGGATCGCCCATGAGCAGTACCCGCACCTCACCATAGACGGAGAGCTCCAGTCCGACGCGGCCCTTGTGCCCCAGGTGGCCAAGTCCAAAGCCCCCGGCAGCGAAGTGGCGGGCAAGGCAAACGTGCTGATCTTCCCCAATCTGGACAGCGGCAATATCGGCTATAAACTGGTGCAGAGACTGGGCAAGGCAGAAGCCTACGGACCCATGCTCCAGGGCATCGCCAAACCCGTAAACGACCTCTCACGCGGCTGCTCCTGGCAGGACATCGTAGGCGTAGTAGCCCTGACGGCTGTGCAGGCACAGCTTGCGTGATAAGCTGACACGGCGCGGCCGGACGCGAAGGCTCGGATCGTGTTTACACGAATCCGGGCAAAAGCGGCCGGACATGTCGTGTTGCAACACGACCGAGAGAACGAAGTTCTCGAGGTGGGGTGTCAGCTTATCAGCCCGCGAACGAGGAAAACCGAAGGTTTTTCGAGCGGCACTGCGGGGTAAATTAAGCACGAATCCGGGCATAACCAATTGAAATATCATAGAAAGAAGGAAAACCATATGAACATACTTGTTATCAACTGCGGCAGCTCCTCCCTGAAATTCCAGCTTATCGACGCGGAGACGGAGAAGCAGATCGCCAAGGGCCTTTGTGAGCGCATCGGCATCGACGGCAGCCAGATCGTCTATCAGCCTGCGGGCGGGGAAAAGGAAGAGACAGTGACGCCCATGCCCGATCACACCAAGGCGATTGAACTTGTCTTAAACGCGCTGATGAATGAAAAGACAGGCGTGGTGAAATCTCTGGATGAAATCGGGGCGGTAGGACACCGCATCGTGCACGGCGGAGAAAAGTTTGCGTCGTCCACGATCATCACGGACGAAGTGATCGAAGCGATCAGAGCCTGCAACGATCTGGCGCCCTTACATAATCCGGCGAACCTGATCGGCATTGACGCCTGCAAAAAACTGATGCCGGATACGCCTATGGTGGGCGTGTTCGATACGGCATTCCACCAGACCATGCCCCAGCATGCGTATCTGTACGGGCTGCCTTACGAGTACTATGAGAAATACAAGGTGAGAAGATACGGTTTCCACGGCACAAGCCATTCCTATGTATCAAAGAGAGCGGCGGAGATCCTCGGCAAAAAGTATGAGGACATGAAAATTATTGTCTGCCACCTTGGCAACGGCGCAAGTATTTCCGCGGTGGAGAACGGGCGCTGCGTGGACACGTCCATGGGCCTTACGCCCCTTGAAGGGCTGATTATGGGCACCCGCTCCGGGGATATCGACCCGGCGATCATCGAGTTTATCGCCCATAAGGAGAATAAGACCATCGACGAGGTGATGACCATACTGAACAAGAAGTCCGGCGTTCTCGGGCTTTCCGACAACCTGTCCTCGGATTTCAGGGATCTGGAGAAATCCTATGTGGCAGGGGAGGAAAGAGGACTTCGCACGATTCTTGCTTTTTCCTACCGTGTGGCGAAGTATATCGGCGCGTACGCCGCAGCCATGAACGGTGTGGATGCGATCTGCTTTACGGCAGGTGTGGGTGAAAACAACCCCCTGGTGAGAAAGCATGTCTGTGAGCATCTGGGGTATCTTGGCATGACACTGGATGAGGAGAAAAATCAGGTGCGCGGAGAGGACAGGGAGATCAGTACGCCCGATTCAAAAGTAAAGGCGCTTGTGGTTCCCACCAATGAGGAACTCGCGATTGCGAGGGAGACTTTCGCGCTGGTGAAATAGAAATATGAAAAGTACAGCGGCCGTCACTACGAATCAGTGGCGGCTGTCTTTCTATGCGCGGGAAACCGACGCGATTGTATCTTACACACGAAAATGAACCACTTACCGACAGCGTTATTGCCGGAAAGTCTTCTGTGCGTTACCATGAGCCCATAAGAAAAAAGGAGGCGGATGGTTATGCAGATTCTGGTGATAAACGGGAGTCCGAAAGGAGAGAAAAGCAATTCGTATCAGTTGACGAAGGCATTTTTAAAGGGTCTAAAGCAGGAGGACGCGGCGGCAGAAATCCGGGAACGGGCAGTCTGCCGGATGGATATCCGTCCCTGTCTCGGTTGTTTTTCGTGCTGGAACCGCACACCGGGCAAGTGCTGTATCAAAGACGATATGGAGCAGGTGATTCAGGATCTGCTCTGGGCAGATATCACAATCTGGAGTTTTCCGCTGTATTATTACACGGTGCCGGGCGCTATGAAAAATCTGATAGACCGTCAGCTCCCCATGCTTCTTCCGTTTATGGAGGAGACGGAAGGACAGGTCGGAAACGGCGGTCATCCGGACCGCTATGATATGAGCGGGAAGAAAACGGTGCTGATTTCCACCTGCGGATTCTACACGGCAGAGGGAAACTATGACGGTGTGTACAGCCTTTTCGATCATTTCTGCGGACGGGAAAATTATACGGCGATTTTCTGCGGGCAGGGGGAGCTTTTTCGTGTGCCGGAGCTGTCCGCGGTCACGGGGGCGTATCTTTCCGGCGTGGAGCAGGCGGGACGGGAATACATGTCCGGTGGAATCTCCGCCGAAAGCAGGGAACGTCTTTCGCAGCTTTTGCTGCCGCGGGAAACCTTTGAGGCCTGCGCGGACGCAAGCTGGGGGATAGACAGAGAGGACGCCGGAGCAGGAAATAAGGAAGCCGGGGCAGGAGACGGGAGCAGCGCGCAGACACCGTCGGACACGCTGACCTTTACAAGGCAGATGGCGGCGCTGTATCGGAAGGACAGCTGGAATGGAAAAGATATCGTTCTGGAGATGGATTACACGGATGTGGGGGAATGTTATCAGATACTTTTGGGAAAGGACGGCAGTCATGTTTACACGGACGGCTCCCTTACGGCGGACACCAGAATCGAGACGCCGGTCACCGTATGGCGCTCGATTGCGGCGGGGGAGATCCGGGGAGACGAGGCAATGATGCAGGGGCTTTACCGTGTGAAGGGAGACTTTAATCTGATGTTGAAATGGGACGATTATTTCGGCGGCTCCCGTTCGCAGTCTAAGCCGGTGAAAGAGACTTCGGAACAGAAGAATGAGGATATGAACATCACTCTGATTCCGTGGATCGTCCTTTGGGTGGCAGCTTCTGTCAGCAAACAGCCGGGATGCCTGTTCACCCTTGCCGTCTGTGCGCTTGTGCCGCTTGTCTGTTACCGGCATAAGAAAACCTTGTATGATGTGTTAAGCGGTGCGCTGGTGACGGGATTTTCCGTTGTTATGCTGGCAGGGGCAGATGAGAAAATAATGCTGCCCTTCTCTTATCTGGCGTTCGGTGTGATGTGGCTGGCGTCCTGCTTTCGAGGACGGATACCGCTCACGGCGTATTATTCCAAGAACGGCTACGGCGGGGATGACGCCTTGAATAATTCGCTTTTTGTCAGGACGAACCGCATTCTGACCATGCTCTGGGGCATCCTTTATCTGGTCACGGCAATGATCAGCTGGTTTCTGATGCGGTCGGCGGTAAGCAGCCTGTCCGGGCTGATCAACTCTGTGGCTCCTGCTTTGATGGGGATTTTTACGGCATGGTTTCAGAGGTGGTATCCGGCGAGAGTGGCAAGGGGGAAATAAATTTATGAAAATAACAATACAGGATATTGCGCCCGGTGAGGAGGAAGAGATCATTGTAAGGTGCAGGGATTTAGACGAATCCCTTCTTCGCATGATTCATGGGTTAAAGACAGGGCGGGGAAAATTTACGGTTACGGACAACGATAAGATCAGACAGATTGACGCGGGAGATATCTACTATTTTGAGGCTGTGGACAACAAGGTGTTTCTTTATCTGGAGCAGGACATGTACGAGGTCAGATACAAGCTGTACGAAATCGAGGAGGCTTACGCCAATACGGACTTTTTCCGTGCGTCTAAATCGGTGATTATCAATCTGGCTAAGGTGAAACAGTTTGCGCCGGATTTCGGCGGACGCTTTGAGGCGCATATGAGAAACGGGGAAAAACTGATGATATCCAGACAGTATGTGCCAGCGTTAAAAAAGAGACTCGGTATGTGAGGAAGCGGAGACGGTGAAAGAAAAACAGCGCGGGAAACGGCGCGGAAATGAGGTTATATATGGCGGAAGGCATGAAAAAAAGAATGGTGGAGCTGCTGCTGACTTTCTGTATGGTTACCACAGGCAGCGTCTTTGTCTGTGCGGCCTATAACAAGGTATTCTGGCCGCAGGGTACATTTCTTGACGGGAATATCCTCTGGCAGCTTCTGGCATTGGCGTTCGTGTGCAGTCTGGGGAACTTTATTCATCCGTATCGGGAAATCAGCCGCAGGCGGGAAGTGATAGACATAGGGCTGCACTATGTGTATATTAATGTGGTCGTGCTGGGCAGCGGTTACTGGTTTGGGTGGATGGATATAGAAAATGTCGCTATGCTGGCGGTTATGCTTCTGGGGATTCTGGTGGTTTTTGCCGTGGTTTCCTTTGCCATCTGGAGAATACACGCAAGAGAATCCGAGAACCTGAACCGGAAACTCAGGGAATATCAGCAGACAGGCGGAAGGGCAGTCTGACAAAGGAGAATGGATAAATCGTCGTCCGGCGCCTGCAATAGAGCAATAAGTGGCGTTATCAGGGCAACATTTGTAAAGAAGAAAGCCTGTCTTTGCCTTACAGTCGTAAGTAGTGGAGCGTGTTCGGGCACGGAAACGAAAATGAGGGGTAAAGGAGAGGGAAATGAAAAGAGACGGGCGTATGAAACAGATGGTTACCGTACTGGCAATGGCAGGTATGGCCTTTGCCGTTGCCGGATGCAGTGGGGACAGCGGCACGCGCAATGACAGTGCACAGACAGCGGAGACGGCGGATGCGCAGATGTCAGGAACAACAGAGGCGGCGGGCGAAGCGCAGGAGCAGGGCGCGTTACCGGAGCAGGAAACCGTCACCGTGCAGGACCCGCAGGAGTGGGAGTGGGATGCACAGGACAAAGAGACTCTGAGGTACGCGTTCGCGGAAGCCTTTGGCGGCAGGGCGGGCGTCTGTGTACCGATGGCAGCTCTTTCCGACGGGGAGAGAATGGCCATTGTGAAGGAGCAGTTTAACAGCGTTACCATGGAAAATGAAATGAAGCCGGACACCCTCCTTGGGAATAAGCCGGTGATCGGGGAGGACGGGTTTCCGGTTCTTTCGTTTACAGTTCCCGATATGATGCTTAAGGAAATCAAGGCGTACAACGACACCGAGGGCAGGGACGGGAGGAAGATCATGGTCAGGGGACATGTGCTGGTATGGCATTCCCAGACGCCGGAGTGGTTTTTCCACGAGGAGTACAACGTGGATAAACCCTATGTGGACAAACAGACCATGCTTGCCCGCATGGAAAACTATATCAGACAGGTGATGGAGCACTATGAGGGTGAGGACAGCGAATACAAGGGGATGATCTACGCGTGGGATGTGGTGAACGAGGCGGTAAATGACACCGACGGCGGTATGCGCACCGACTCTTCCTGGTTTCGTGTGTTTTACAGCTTCGACTATGTGGAATGGGCCTTTGTGTACGCAAACCGGTATGCGCCCGCACACATCAGACTATTTTACAACGACTATAACGACATCCATCCCAAAAAGTCGGACGGCATCTGCAAATTGATTGAACAGATCAAGTCAAATCCGGAAGCGCGGATCGACGGCATGGGTATGCAGGGACATTACGATATGAATTTTTCTGACGTCCTGTTTAAGCAGAGCGTCAGAAAATATGCGGCGGTTGTAGATGAGATCCAGATTACGGAGCTTGATCTGAAAGCCAGCACAGGCTTTGACGGAACCGATATGGAGGAGGAGTATCAGAAACAGGCGGACGTATACAAATCTCTCTATGATGCGGTGAAAAGTTTAAAACAGGAGGGTGTGCCGATCACGGCCATCGTGTTCTGGGGAACGGACGATCGTCATTCATGGCTGCAGAGCGCAAACGCCGCGGGCGGTTCGGCAGACGGCACAAGAGTGCAGTGCCCGCTGCTCTTTGATAAAGATTATGAGAAAAAGCCTGCGTTTTGGGCATTCGTGGATGATTCCAAACCGGAGCCGGCTGCGGAATAGAAGACGCGGCCGGCCGGCAATATCAGAATCTGTCGGCCTGCCGCATAAAAAATCGTCGCCAGACAGCGACGATTCAGAGAATGCTTCGCATTCTCCTTAAATGGTTTACATTGTCGCAATTTCCTATAAAATAAAAAGAGGGGCGCTAACTTAACGCCCCTGCTCCGATTTTCTTATCGCTGTGTAATATGTGGTTGATCAGCCATTCTGTGAGAAATTCCATAAGGTCTTCCAGCGTCTCCTGCTGGTTCTCGTCGATTGCGTTCAGATCCATATCTTCCAGTCTTGATACAAAAGCCTCATGCGCCCGTTTCTGCGCCTCCAGCCCCTCATAGCGGATGCTTTCCATATAAAGTTCTTCGTCCTGAAAATGGAATTTGGTATAGTCCCTAAGCTCCTCCAAAAGATGGACGATTTCGTCGTACTTGTCAAAGGCCATATCATCCGTCATGACGCGGTACACATCCCCGATGATGCGGAACAGCTCCCGGTGCTCTTTGTCGATCAGCGGAATGCTGGTCAGGTAGGTATCGTTAAACACGGGTGCGCATCGTTCCTCCGACGGCCTTAATTTGCCGATCATCAGGTCGGAGCTGATGATGTGGCGGTACAGCCATGTCACGAGATACCGGAGCAGATCGTCAAGCATTTCCTGCTGGGCGTTGTCGGAGGAGAAGGAGTTTGTGATGCCGTTGATTTTGTCGCGGAAGAAGAGGTGCTGCTTCTTTTGCAGGGAAAGCTCCGGGTGGCGGATGCTTTCCATATAATCCTCTTCATGCTGGAAATGCTCTTCCGCGTATTCTTCCAGCCGCCCTACCATTTCCATGATGCGATCATATTTGTCGTTTAAAACCTGGTTATCCAGCAATTCCTGCGTTTCGTTTATAATCCGGAAAAGCTCCCTGTGTTCGCTGTCGATTTTCTCCACACCGATCAGGCAGTCGTCTGTGAAATAATACATAATTGAAATCCTCCCTGCTAACATATACCGTGGAAATTTTGTTTTGCGCCCATTATATCATAAAATACAACCGAAACACAGAGGACGGAAAAATATTTGTTCAAAACGGGGGATGTTTTTATAATTCCGGGAGTCGGATTTGTGCGCAATGCTTGAAAAAATGACGGAAAAGGAGTATAATAATATTGTTTTTGTGAACAGACTTATGGGGAAGGATGTGAGGAAATTGGATAAGAAACAGGGTAGAACCAAGAGCTTGAAGACAACGCTGATTCTGGTATGCGCGACGCTCGGCATTATCATCGGGGTGGTGGTAGGACTGATCGGCGTTATGACCATCCGGAATATTTCCAATGGCGCCTACGATGAGTATGCGAAGGCGAAGGACGACGGCTACCGGACAGAGATTAAGTCACAGGTACAGAGCGTGCTGGCGATCCTGCAGGCGGAGTATGACAAGGCGGCAGCAGGGACGCTGACGGAGGAAGAGGCGAAGGCAGAGGCGGCGGAAATCGTCCGCGCCATGCGTTACAGGGATGATGACAGCGGCTATTTCTGGATAGATGATAAGGATTACATACTGGTCATGCATCCGATTCTTCCGGAGCAGGAAGGAAACAACCGTTATGATCTGGAAGACCAGAACGGGATCATGATTATACAGTCGATTATGAAAGTCTGCCAATCTGCGGACAAGGGCGGTTACAATGAATTTTACTTTACGAAGGCGGACGGTGTGACCGTTGCGCCGAAGGTAGCTTATTCCGGCTATTTCGAGCCTTGGGGCTGGGCAATCTCCAC
Source organism: uncultured Lachnospiraceae bacterium (assembly GCA_949051815.1). GTDB lineage: Bacteria > Bacillota > Clostridia > Lachnospirales > Lachnospiraceae > UBA3282. The sequence goes on along the minus strand of CARQVR010000012.1, from coordinate 21,669 downwards.
AGGAAATTATGTGGATGACATGGAGCAGGAGATGCAGGGGATCAAGGATTCGATTGTCAGAGAATTTATAAATTCCTGCATTCTTATGGCAGTCTGCTGTGTCGTACTGCTGATCATTACGGTAGTGGTATCCTTTATCGTCGGTGAGTTTCTGGTAGTGCCGCTTCGCAGGGTGAAAGATTTTGCGGTCAGCATTTCCGAGGGTGACCTGACGGCGGATGTGGAAGTGAAGCAGAGAAACGAGATGGGTGTGGCGGCGGACAGCCTGAACACGGCCAGAGAAAAAATTCACAGTCTTATCATGGCTATTGCGGGCACTGCCCACAAGGTTGAGGGCATGACGGTGGAGTTTGACGAGAGCTTCCAGCAGATGGAGAAATCCATCGGAGAGGTGGATATCGCGGTGGAGGAGATCGCTAAGAACATTACCGCGCAGGCGGCTTCCACGTCGGACGCTACCAGCGAAGTCAACAGAATTGCGGAAGGGATCGACAGAACGACCAGGGAAGTGGCGGATCTGCGCGATAACTCCGATTCCATGAAGAAGCTGAGTCAGGAATGCTCCGACAAGCTTAAGGAGCTGGTGCAGGCGAATATGCGCACGAAGGAAGACGTGGTAAGTATGCACGAGCAGGCTGAGGCGACAAACGAGGCGGCGGATGCCATCAAGCAGGCGGCGGGACTGATTGACGCGATTGCGGATCAGACCAATCTGCTGGCGCTGAATGCGTCCATAGAGGCAGCCCGCGCGGGGGAGAGCGGCAAGGGCTTCGCGGTGGTGGCTACAGAGATTGGTGCGCTGGCGAACCAGTCGGCGCAGTCGGTGAGCCAGATCTCCAATATCATTAATGATCTGGTCAGCAAGTCGGTACAGTCGCTGCAGATTATGGACAAGGTGAACGGAACGGTAGAACGTCAGGTGAACGTACTGAACGATACACAGCGCATCTTTAACGAGCTGTATGCGAATCTGGATCAGTGCATGGCGTCCATCGTGAACATCGAAGAAATGACAGAGGAAATCGAGAGACAGAGGCAGGGCATTACTACAGTGCTTGACACGTTAAACAGTCTGGCGCAGGACAATGCGGCTTCTTCCGAGGAGACTTCCGCCATGACGGAGGAGCTTGGTCAGATTGTGGCCAGATCAAAGGAAATGGTAGAAGATCTGAAGGGCGATGTGGATCATCTGGTAGGCGGTGTGGAGCAGTTTTCCGTCTGAGCAGCCGGTCTGCGCTCCAGGCAAATATACAGTCTTATGTGAGCAGGCTTTCAACGGTTGATTAGCCGGTCTGCGCTCCAGGCAGAGCCTGGAGCTATCGGGCATTCGCCCGATGAAGCAGCGGCGGTATAGAGCCTTATGTGAGCAGGCTTTCAACGGTTGATTAGCCGGTCTGCGCTCCAGGCAGAGC
>CARQVR010000012.1:0-20157 GCA_949051815.1 uncultured Lachnospiraceae bacterium | reverse complement strand
CTGGAGCTATCGGGCATTCGCCCGATGAAGCAGCGGCGGTATACAGCCTTATGCGAGCAAGCTCCCAACGGCTGATACTGCCGCTGCTTCGCCCGGCTCATTGCATACGTTAAATTATCGGTTGACAAACCGGGGTGCCATATGTATAATTGTTTGAGTGTGGATAGGAGTCTGCTATGTTCGTGAACCTGACAGATGTGCTTACAAACGAGGACAGAGTTGTTTCCATGCAGGCGGAGGCGCAGATTGAAGAAGTTTCCGTCGGCGGGGAAAAATATCCGGTGTCGGCTTCATCACCGGTGCGCTTTGTTTTTACAAACACAGGGAAAGGCAGGGCACGGATCGAAGGAAAAGCGGCGTTCGTTTTTTCCGCGGGCTGTGACAGATGTTTAAAGCCTGTGGAGGAGAAGCGGGAGATCTGCTTTACGAGAGAAGTGTGGGCGCCGGATATGGCGGCTGATCCTCTGGTTTATGAGGAACAGCTATTCATGGAAGGCTTTCAGTTGAATGTAGAGGACTTGCTGATCAGTGAGATAGTGACAAGCTGGCCTATGAAGATTCTGTGTAAGCCGGATTGTAAGGGGATCTGCCCCACATGCGGCAGGGATCTGAATACGGGGACATGCGATTGCGATAATTTTGTGCCCGATCCCAGGATGGCGGCGATCAAAGATATTTTCGAAGCGGATAAGGAGGTGTGACGATGTCTATTTGTCCTAAAAACAAATCTTCCAGGAGCAGAAGAGATAAGAGAAGAGCAAACTGGAAAATGACTGCTCCTACATTGGTGAAATGTAGCAAGTGCGGCGCGCTGATGGTGCCCCACAGAGTATGTAAGAAATGCGGAACATACAACAAAAAAGAAATCATCGCGGTTGATTAAACGATGTGCACGGGCTTTTCGGGAACCTCTCGAAGAGCCTTGATTTTTATGGGCGGATTTAGTATATTATAACTATTCAAACATAGCCGGAAAACAGGCTTAGAAGAAACGGAAGGTTGCGTATGAGCGAATGGATTAAAGTGGCCGTGGATGCCATGGGCGGCGATAACGCGCCGGTGGAGACGGTAAAAGGCGCTGTGGAGGCGGTAAACGAGAGCGGCAAGATACAGGTATATCTGGTGGGAAAGCAGGATGTTCTGGAAAAGGAGCTTGCCGGTTATACATATCCGAAGGAACGGATTGTGGTGGTTCATGCCTCCGAGATCATCGAGACGGCGGAGCCGCCGGTGATGGCGATACGGAAGAAGAAGGATTCTTCGCTTGTGAAAGCGCTTAACCTTGTGAAGGACGGTACCTGTGATGCCTACGTGTCCGCTGGAAGCACCGGCGCGACGCTGGTGGGCGGACAGGTGATTGTGGGCCGGATTAAGGGCGTGGAGAGACCGCCCCTTGCACCGCTCATTCCTACGGCGACAGGATGTTCGCTTCTGATCGACTGCGGTGCGAATGTGGATGCCAGACCGTCCCATCTGGTGCAGTTTGCGAAAATGGGTTCGGTTTATATGGAATATGTGATGGGAGTGAAAAACCCGAAGGTCGGTATTGTGAATATCGGCGCGGAGGAGGAAAAGGGAAACGCGCTTGTGAAGGAAACTTTCCCGCTTCTCAAAAACTGCTCTGACATCAACTTTATCGGCAGCGTGGAGGCGAGGGACATTCCGGCGGGGGCGGCGGATGTTATCGTCTGCGAGGCCTTTGTGGGAAATGTGATATTGAAGACATATGAGGGCGTTGGGCTGACGCTGATTGGCAAAGTGAAGCAGGGCATGATGTCTACACTTCGCAGCAAGATCGGCGCACTTTTGGTAAAGCCCGCGCTGAAAAAGACATTGAAAGCTTTTGATCTGGAGCAGTATGGCGGTGCGCCGCTTCTGGGACTGAAAGGGCTGGTGGTGAAAACCCACGGCAGTTCAAAAGCGAACGAAATAAAAAATTCTATTTTACAGTGCATTGCCTTTACGGAGCAGAAGATCAGCGAAAAAATCCGGGAGAGAGTAAATTAAAAAGGGCTTTACCCGGGAGTATGCCTGAAATGCGGCATGTTCCGTGCGGATGGAAACAGAAAGATACCGATAGAGGGAGACGCTTTAGAAAGCGGAGAGGTTTGTTTTGCGATGGAACTGGAAAAATTACGGGAAGTGATAGCAGGGGTTTTGAGTGTAGACCCTAAGGAGATCACGGAAGAGACCACCTTTCTGGAGGATCTGGGGGCGGATTCTTTGGATGTATACCAGATTATCATGGGAATTGAGGATGCCTTTCAGATTGAAATACCTGCCGGGAAGGCGGAACGCATCGCGACGGTGGGCGAAGCGGCAGAGCTGATTAAAAGCAGCAGGGAGTAAGCGGTTGGCCCTTTCTGATGAGGAAGGGGCTTTTCCACGTGCGAGAAGTACTTCTAAAACGCAGCAGCAGAGGCGGCTTCGTTAAGAAGTACTAAATCGCGCACAGGAGAATGCCCAAAGTATGGGCATTCTCCGCACGGATTCGCGGGGCGGGAAAGGGCATGGTCATTTTTATGACGGACGAAGCGTTTGACAGACTGGAAGAAAAAATAAAATATCGGTTTCGGGATAAAACACTTTTGCGGCGGGCGCTTACCCACAGCTCATATGCCAACGAGATGAGAATTAACAAATACGCGGATTATGAGCGGCTGGAGTTTCTGGGAGACGCTGTGCTGGAGCTTGTGAGCAGCGATTTTCTTTTCCGGGAACGGGAGGAGACGCCGGAGGGAGAACTGACCAGACTGCGGGCGTCTATGGTCTGCGAACCGGCGCTTGCTTACTGTGCGAGGGACTTTTCTCTGGAGCAGCATATTCTTCTCGGAAAGGGAGAGGAGGCCACAGGGGGGAGAACCAGAGACTCCATCGTCTCTGACGTGATGGAGGCGGTGATCGGCGCCATTTATCTGGATGGGGGACTGGAGGAAGCGTCAGCCTTTATTCACCGCTTTATTCTTTCGGACTTAGAACATAAGCAGCTTTTTTATGACGCCAAGACGATACTGCAGGAGCTTGTGCAGCAGGGGAACGAGGGCGCGCTTCGCTATGAACTCGTGAAAGAGGACGGACCGCAGCACGATAAAACCTTCGAGGTGGAGGCTTATGTGGGAGAAAAGAAAGTGGGATGGGGAACCGGCCATTCCAAGAAGGCCGCGCAGCAGCAGGCGGCATATCAGGCGCTTCTTGCAAGAAAAGAAAGGTAACATATGTATTTAAAGAGTATAGAGGTACACGGGTTTAAATCCTTTGCAAATAAAATTAAGTTTCAGTTTCACAACGGCATAACGGGAATCGTGGGGCCGAACGGTTCCGGCAAGAGCAATGTGGCCGACGCGGTCAGATGGGTGTTAGGCGAGCAGCGGATCAAACAGCTTCGCGGCGTATCCATGCAGGATGTGATCTTTTCCGGGACAGAGCTGAGGAAGCCGTTAGGCTACGCTTATGTGGCGATTACACTGGACAATTCCGATCACCAGCTCCCCATTGATTTCGACGAGGTGACGGTGTCGAGGCGGCTGTACCGCTCAGGGGAGAGCGAGTACATGTTAAACGGCACGCCCTGCCGTCTGAAAGACGTCAATGAACTGTTTTATGATACCGGTATCGGTAAGGAAGGCTACTCCATCATCGGACAGGGTCAGATTGATAAGATTCTGAGCGGGAAACCGGAGGAGCGCAGGGAGCTTTTTGACGAGGCGGCCGGTATTGTAAAATTTAAGAGAAGAAAGTATGCGGCGCAGAAAAAGCTGGAGGCGGAAAAACAGAACTTACTGCGCGTGAACGATATACTGGCGGAGCTTGAAAAGCAGACAGGGCCGCTCGAAAAGCAGGCGGAGAAGGCCAGGGTTTACCTTCGTAAGAAGGAGGAATTAAAGACGCTTGACGTCAACGTTTTTCTACTTGAAAACGTGCGGATCACGGGACAGCTTAAGGACGTGGATGAAAAGCTGCGGATTGCGTCCGGTGATTTGCAGGAGACAACCGGAAAATACGAGTCCACCAAGGAGGAGTACGAGCGGATCCAGAGCCGTATCGAGCAGTTGGACGCGGAGATTGAGGCGGCGAGGGCTACCCTCACGGATACCGGCGTGATGCGTTCCAAGCTGGAGGGCGAGATCAACGTTTTAAAGGAGCAGATTCACTCGGCGGAGGGCAACGAGGAGCATTTGCAGACGCGGATTAACAGCATTAGCGGACAGCTTGCCGAGAGGGATAAAGAGAGAGAAAGCATCCTTGCGCAAAAGCAGGAGATTGACGAAAAACTGACGGCTCTCGAGGAGGAGCGGACGGCAGCCAGAGAGCTTCTGGAGAAAACCCAGAGCGAGATAGAAACCTTAAATAATCATATCGAAAGCGGAAAGAATACGATTATAGAGGCGCTGAATAACCGCGCTACCATCAAATCCAGACTGGGGCGTTTTGACACCATGCTGGAGCAGGTGAACATCCGGAAGGCGGAGCTTAATTCCAGACTTCTCCGTGCCAAGTCCGACGAGGCAGAGCAGACAGAGACGATTAAAAAACTGGAGGAGGAGTTTGAGGCCATCACCGCCTCCATTAAGGATCTGACAGAGCAGCAGGAGCTTATGGAGGAGCGTCTTGCCGGTGTGCGGGACGAGCTGGCCGGAAAGGATCAGAAGCTTAGGGACACGCAGGTGTTATACCACCAGCAGAAGTCCAGGCTGGAGGCCCTTTCCAACCTGACGGAGCGCTACGAAGGCTACGGAGGCAGCGTCAAAGCCGTCATGGAGAAAAAGGAATCGGAAAAGGGCATCATCGGCGTTGTGGCGGATATCATTCAGGCAGAGGCGAAGTATGAGACGGCAATCGAAACAGCGCTGGGCGGCAATATACAGAACATCGTGACGGAGGATGAGGAGACTGCCAAGCGGATGATCGGCTTCCTGAAAAAGGCCAGAGCCGGGCGCGCCACCTTTCTTCCGCTGACAAGCATTACCCGTCCGCAGGAGTTTAAAAATCCGGATGCGCTTAAAGAGCCTGGCGTGGTAGGGATGGCGGATGCGCTTGTGAAGATTGACAAAAAGTATAAAAATGTGGCCAAGGCCATGCTGGGCCGCATTCTGGTTGTCGACAATGTGGACAATGCGGTAAAGATCGCCAGAAAGTTTGATTACGGCATCCGTATGGTTACGCTGGAGGGAGAACTTCTCGTGCCCGGCGGCGCCATCAGCGGCGGCGCGTTTAAGAACAACTCCAATCTGCTCGGCAGACGCAGAGAGATGGAGGAGTTAGAGAAAAAAGTAAAGCAGTATGTGAAGGAGATTGACCAGATCTTAAATGAGATCGAAGAAACCAAGCGCGGCCGCAATAAAATGCGTCTGGAGATCGAGGATATCAAAGGACAGATCCAGCGGAAATTTATCGAGCAGAACACCGCCAGAATGAGTGTGATGCAGGCGGAGGAAAAAAAGAGCGAGACCGCGGAAGGGTTCGGAGAGTTAAAGACGGAGGAGCAGGATATCGAAACCCAGATCGGCGAGATCCGGGCAGGCAAGGAGGCGGCGGCTAAGGAGCTGTCCGACTCCGAGGCGCTTGAAAAGAGCGTGGAGATCCAGATCGCCGAATTTCAGGCGCAGCTTGAGGAAAAGCGGACGCTGGAATCCGGGCAGGCATCCCGGATGGCCGGATGGGATGTGGAAGTGGAAAAGATGCGGCAGAACGCCGACTTTAAACGGCAGAATCTGGAGCGCGTGGACGGAGAGAGAGAACGGTATCAGACAGAGCTGAATGAGGTGAAAGAAGGTCTGCATCTGGGCAAGGAGGAAGTGGAGCGCAAGAAAGAGAGTATTCTTGAGATCGAGAGAACCATCGCGGCTTCCCACACGGCGCAGACAGAGGCGGAGATTAAGCTGAAAGAGGACGTGGAGACAAAGGAGACGCTTTCCGGAAAGCAGAAAAACTTCTTTGGCACGAGAGAAGAGCTTTCCCAGCGTATGACGGCGCTGGACAAGGAAGTATACCGTCTGAACGCGCAGAAGGAGCGGATGGAGGAATCTATCGAGTCCCAGATCAATTATATGTGGGATGAGTATGAGATCACCCTCTCCGACGCGGAAGGCTTAAAGAATGAGGAGATGACCGATCTGCCGGCAATGAAGCGGGAGATTGGCAATTTAAAGGATGCGATCAGAAAGCTCGGCGATGTGAACGTAAACGCCATCGAGGATTACCGCAATCTGATGGAGCGGTATACGTTCTTAAAGACGCAGCATGACGATCTGGTGGAAGCGGAGAAAACGCTGCTTGGCATTATTGAGGAGCTGGACACTTCCATGCGGAAACAGTTTAACGAAAAATTCGCCCAGATCAACCGGGAGTTCGACAAGGTGTTCAAGGAACTGTTCGGCGGCGGCAAAGGCTCCCTGGAGTTGATCGAGGAGGAGGACGTGCTGGAGGCGGGCATCCTCGTGATCGCGCAGCCGCCCGGCAAGAAACTGGTCAATATGATGCAGATGTCCGGCGGGGAGAAGTCTCTTACGGCGATCTGTCTGCTCTTTGCGATACAGAATCTGAAACCTTCGCCATTCTGTCTTTTGGACGAGATCGAGGCGGCGCTTGACGAGAACAATGTGACGCGGTTTGCCAAGTATCTGCATAAGCTGACGAAGAGCACACAGTTTATCGTGATTACGCACAGGCGCGGCACGATGGAGAAGGCGGACAGACTTTACGGCATTACCATGCAGGAGAAGGGAATTTCCACGCTGGTGAGCGTCAATCTGATCGACAAAGAATTAGAGTGAGAAGTACATTCTCCGGGATTGAAGAGAGGCAGGATATGGGAGAAGAAAAAAAGGGGTTCTTTAGCAGGCTGAAAGCGGGCCTTACCAAGACAAGGGACAATATCGTACACAGCATGGATTCTGTGTTTGGCGGATTTTCCAATATTGACGACGACTTTTATGAGGAGCTGGAAGAAATTCTCATCATGGGGGATATCGGTGTGAATGCCACCGAAGAGATCTTAGAGCGGCTGAAAAAGCAGGTCAGGGAAAAGCATATCAAGGAGCCGGCGGCCTGCAGGGAACATCTGATCAACAGCATCAGCGAACAAATGGAAGCCGGAGAGACTGCCTATGATTTTGAGAACGAGCGGTCGGTGGTGATGGTGATAGGCGTCAACGGCGTGGGAAAGACCACCACGGTGGGCAAACTTGCGGCACAGCTAAAGGGACAGGGGAAAAAGGTGCTGATCGCGGCGGCGGACACGTTCCGCGCGGCGGCAGGTGAGCAGCTTTCGGAGTGGGCGGCCCGCGCGGGAGTCGATATGATCGGCGGCGCAGAGGGCGCGGATCCGGCGAGTGTGATTTTCGACGCGGTGAACGCGGCGAAAGCAAGAAACGTGGATGTGCTCTTGTGCGATACGGCAGGGCGGCTTCACAATAAAAAGAATCTGATGGAGGAGCTGAAAAAGATCAACCGTATTATCGACAGGGAATTTCCGGACGCCCACAGGGAGAATCTGATTGTTTTGGACGGCACGACCGGGCAGAACGCGCTGCAGCAGGCGAAGGAGTTTGGCGAGGTGGCGGATTTGACCGGCATAATCCTGACGAAGTTAGACGGGACGGCCAAGGGCGGCATCGCGGTGGCCATCCAGTCGGAATTACAGATTCCGGTGAAGTATATCGGCGTGGGAGAATCTATCGAGGATTTACAGAAGTTTGACGCGAAGCAGTTTGTGGATGCGCTTTTTGATGTGAAGGAAGAGGAAGAGCAGTAGCTGCATTCACAGTTGAAATGCGCATAGAGACAGCAGTAAGGAGGTACAGAGGGGATGGAAGCAATGACATTAGATCAGTTTGAGGAAGCCTACGAAGTTGTGAAGGAGGTCACCTCGGAGACAAAGCTTGTGTACAGCGATTATTTCAGTGCGCAGACCGGAAATAAGGTTTACCTGAAACCGGAAAATATGCAGCTTACGGGAGCGTATAAACTCAGGGGCGCCTACTATAAGATCAGCACATTGACGAATGAGGAGCGGGAGAAGGGGCTGATTACGGCCTCCGCCGGAAATCACGCGCAGGGCGTAGCATATGCGGCCAAATGTTACGGGGTGAAGGCGGTGATCGTGATGCCCACCACAACCCCTCTGATTAAGGTAAACCGTACCAAGAGTCACGGAGCGGAAGTGATTCTGTACGGGGACGTGTATGACGAGGCCTGCGCCCATGCGCTGGAACTGGCTGAAAAGAACGGCTATACCTTTGTACATCCTTTCGACGATCTTGACGTGGCTACGGGACAGGGAACCATCGCCATGGAGATCATAAAAGAGCTTCCGCTGGTGGACTATATTCTGGTGCCCATCGGCGGCGGCGGTCTGGCCACAGGCGTATCTACGCTTGCGAAGCTCTTAAATCCGAAAATCAAAGTGATCGGCGTGGAGCCTGCGGGCGCGGCCTGTATGCAGGCGTCCATTAAGGCGGGAAAAGTACAGACCATGCCGCAGGTCAATACCATTGCGGACGGCACGGCGGTGAAGACGCCGGGTGAAAAGATTTTTCCCTATGTGAGCAAAAATCTGGATGATATCATCACCGTGGAGGACGAGGAGCTGGTGGTGGCGTTTCTCGATATGGTGGAAAACCATAAGATGGTGGTGGAAAATTCCGGACTTCTCACGGTGGCGGCATTAAAGCATCTGGATGTAAAGAATAAAAAGATCGTTTCCATCTTAAGCGGCGGCAACATGGACGTGATCACCATGTCCTGCGTGGTACAGCAGGGGCTTGTGCTTCGTGATCGGATTTTCACTGTGTCGGTGCTTTTGCCGGACAAGCCGGGTGAATTGTCCCGGGTGGCGGATGTGATTGCGAAACAGAGCGGCAACGTGATCAAACTGGAGCATAATCAGTTCGTCTCCATCAACCGCAATGCGGCAGTGGAGCTTCGGATCACGCTGGAGGCATACGGCACGGAGCACAAAAACCAGATCATCAAGGCGCTTGAGGACAACGGTTATCAGCCCAAGCTCGTGCGGGCGAGTATATAAAGCCGCCGAAGCCCGCGAGCGAGGAAAACCGCAGGTTTTTCGAGCTTACACTGCGGAGTAATATATAACTCAATAATGGATATGATAACAAGATACAAAAAAAGGCAGGATTCATATTCATGCAGAAAATGAAGAAATATGTTATTATAACGTTAGCGGCATTTGTCTATGCCGTTGGGGTCAGTCTCTTTACCGATCCCAATAATATGGCGCCGGGCGGTGTGACAGGTATTGCCATTATTTTGAGCAGGCTGCTTCCTGTCGGCACGGGTACCCTGATTATGCTGATCAATATACCGATCCTGATTTTCGCGGTCTGGAAATTCGGAATTGCGCTTACGGTGTCCACGATTTATGCGACGGCGCTGATTTCCTTTTTTACGAATGTGCTGTCGGCATATGGAGCGGCGACGGACGATATCCTTCTGGCGGCTCTGGTAGGCGGCAGCCTGACAGCCGTATCCATCGGCGTGATCTTCCGTGCGGGGGCGACCACGGGCGGTATGGATATTATTGTCAAAGCGCTCAGGCTTCGTTTTCCGCATTTGAAAACAGGCAAAATCTTTTTTGCTGCGGACGCAATGGTTGTGACCCTTTCCGGCATCGTATTCCGGGATCTGAACGCCGCGCTTTACGCGGCCATTTCCGCCATCTGCACATCCGTGGTGATGGACCTTGTGCTCTATGGCAGGGATGAGGCGAAGCTTCTGTATATCATCAGCAGCAGGGCGGAGGAAATTGCCGGGCGGCTTTTGGCGGATCTGGATATCGGCGTGACATATATAAAAGGGCAGGGCGCATATAGTGGAGATAACAAGCGGGTGATTATGTGTGTGATGAAAAAGCATGTATCGCCCAGAGCGGAGGAAATCGTAAAACAGGAGGATCCCAATTCCTTTATGATTATCACAAGCGCGACAGAGGTGTTTGGGGAAGGGTACAAAAGCTACTTTAGTGAGCGCGTGTAGCGGTATGCGCATATAAAAGGAGAGTTTATGCAGGAGAATCATTCGCAGGGAAAGCGCAGCAGGAAGAAACGAAGGAGAAGTGAGAACAGTATCCTCGCAGGCTCCATTCTCCTCTGTATCGTCACGTTGACGGCGGTAACGGTCTGTCTGGTCATGGTGTTCCAGTACCGGGCGATCCAGCAGAAGAACACGGCGGTTATGAGTGAGCTGGAAACCATCCGCCTGAAAGAGGAGGCTGCCTACAATCAGGCGGAGGTGGACGCCCTGATTGAGAGTGCGGTGGAGGAAGCGAAGGAGAAAACCGGCGAAGAGGTGAAGGAGAGTTATCTTGACGCCATAAAAGATTTTATGACTTCCGGAGAGGGAACGACGGCGATGCTCCGGGAATTTTTCCCGGATGAGGTCGTGGTGGCGGATGCCGGAAGGTATTATTTCTTTCCGATTCTGGAGGCGCTTGCCAAAAATACATACGATCCGGACGCCTTTATGGCGGACGGGGACGGTGTCATGCACTATTATGTGGATGGTGAGCGGGCTTCCCGAAAGGGCATAGACGTTTCCAGATATCAGGACAAAATCGAGTGGGATAAGGTGGCGGCGGACGAAGTGGATTATGCCTTCATCCGTCTTGGCATCCGGGGTTATACCGAGGGGGAGATTCTGGAGGACGAAACCTTTTCTGACAACATAGAAGGGGCGTTGAAAAACGATATTGACGTGGGCGTGTACTTCTTTACGCAGGCCATGAGTGAGGAGGAAGCCGAGGAGGAGGCAGAGTTTGTGATCGAGTCCATTGCGCCCTACAAGGTGACATATCCGGTGGTGATTGACGTGGAGGCGGTGACGAGCTCGAACGCCAGAGGAAATGACCTCACCAGCGGGGAGCGGACGAAATACTGCATCGCCTTTTGCGAGAAGGTCAGGGAGGCCGGATATACGCCCATGATTTATGGCAATCTAAAGACCTTTACGCTGCTTCTTGACATAGAGGAGCTGGAGGAATATGACAAGTGGTTTGCCTACTATGACGAGGCGTACTATTTCCCCTATGACTTTAAGATCTGGCAGTACACCAACAAGGGGAAGGTGGACGGCATCAAGGGCGATGTGGATATGAACATCAGCTTTGAGACGCCAAAGGAAGAGGAAGATACGGAATAACCATGAAATACAAATAAAGGGAAAGGCAGGGTTACGACATGAAATACGAATTTGAAGGTACTGTAGAATTTCGGGAGAATGAAAATGCCATCTCCGTGCCCTTCAATGTCTGGGAGGTATGCGAGAAGGTGGGTGACGCGCCGGTGCGGGTTTGCTTTGACGATGTGTGCTTTATCTGCGATCTGCTGCCGAAGGGGCAGGGGTACTATGATATCCCGGTGAGTCAGGATACGCTCTCCAAGGTGGAGCTTGGCAAAAAATACCTGATTTCCATTGAGATTGTGGGAAATGTCATGGGAAGAATCGGTGACAGTCCCTATAGTGTGGAGCATCCCATCCGTAAAATCGACGGGGTGGAGCTGGTGACACAGCCTTGGGACGGTCTGTGCGGACAGTCCTGCATCGCTATGATCGCGGGGACGACGTTAGACGAGGCGTGCGATATTATGAAGTGCCGGGAGTGGCAGGCGAACATGAGTAAAATGATCGCAACGTTGGAATATCTGGGCATCCGCCATGCGGATAAGATTGTGTATACCCTTGGCAAGAGCGTGGAGCTGCCGAAGTGTACGATCATCATGGAGCGCATGGGCAGATACAGCCATTATCTTGTAGGGTATGACGGAAAGTACTATGATCCCAATCTTGGCGTGATCAAAGAGTTTGACATGGCCAAGATGGTAGGGTATCTGGAAATTGTTGTGTAGGTTAAAAAATCATTGAAATTTTTATCACAAATAAAAGCTGTCCTCTGAAAACGGGGACAGCTTTTGTGTGTCGTGAAAAGATTAACTTTCGTTCATTTTATGTATGGACTCGGCGATCCGGTTGGCGTCCTGCGTGATCTTTTTATAGATCTCCGTGGACTGCTTGGAGAAGGTGCCCATCTGCTTCGCAATGATACCGAAACCTGCGCCGGCCGCGCCCACTCTGGCAGTTTCGATGGAAGCGTTTAACGCCATGATCGTCTGCTTGGAAGCGATTGCTTCCAGCTCTCTGGTATTTTCCTTGATCCGGGTGACGGTTTCTGTGGCGTTTGCGATTTCCTCTTCCCATACATGGATCTTTTTATATTCCGTAGCGCTCATGTATTCCTGCACAACCAGAATGTTTACCATATCATTCAGAAGGGAAACGGCAGCGCGGATAGAAGATTCCGGACGCACAGGTACTTTGTGGGCGGCACGGATATATGCGCCGGAGTCAGCACCAAGCTCCGAAGCAAGTGATGCGAGTTTTTCCTCATCCGGTTCCCGTGAGAAAATCTGTCCGCCGGTTAAACGTCCTAATTTCTCACCGTTTAAGTCGATATCAATGGAAAATTCCGTAAGTCCCGCGTGGCATTCATAGACGCCCTCACCGGCTGCCGTACATTTCTGGCATCGTTTGGCGCCTTCCTGACATCCCTGTGTCTGTTTCGTACAAAAGTCAGTGAAGCCGCTCCCTCTGGTGATCGGATTGCCTTCCATGTCGACGGCAATTGCAGCGAGGCCGGTGGCCTGCGAGAAAGTATCCTGAATTTTCTGTAAATGCGATATATCCATAAAATCCGAGAGTTTCATGTTGATTTTCCCCTCCTTCAACAATATTGTATTTATTATAGCATGTTTATTGACATATGCCTATCTTTTTGTATGGTATAATACAGAATAAAGGCAGAAGAGCAGAAAGATAGAAAAGGAGAAAGGCGGGATGGCGGGATGCTGGAAATATATTATGCGGAGGATGATCCGGATATTGCGGGCCCGGTGAAAACATATCTGGAGCGGAAAAATATGAAAGTGTCGGTATACGGCACGCTTTCGCAGATGAGACAGGCCATAGCGTCTTGTCTCCCGGCGATGGTGCTGCTCGACTGGAACATGCCGGACGGGCGCGGGGACGGTCTGTGCCGGTGGATTCGCGAAAACTGGAAAGAGCTGCCGGTTATTTTCCTCACAGTGCGGGGGGATAACACGGATATCGTTTCCGGGTTTGAGAGCGGGGCGGACGACTATGTGGTGAAGCCTTTTGATTTGGATGTGCTGTACTCCAGAGTGCAGGCCCTCCTTAGAAGAAGCGGGAACGTGAGCGGGCAGTATCTGTCCTGCGGCGAAATCGTAATGGACTTAAACCGTATGCGCGTTACCTGCGGCTTGGGGGAGGTACTTTTAAGCGCAGCGGAATATCAGGTGCTGTTATGCCTGATGAGAAATAAGGGAAGAATCGTGACAAGAGAAAAGCTGTTGGAACAGGTGTGGGACGTAAACGGAAACTATGTGAACGACAATACGCTGACGGTGACGGTTAAGCGCCTGCGGGACAAGCTGCATCAGCCGGCATGTCTGCAGACGGTCAGAAGCGTGGGCTACCGCATGGAGGATGTGCTATGAGCGGAGAAAAGACGGGAAAAGGCGGATTTTTCCGGCGAAAGAAGCGGATGGCGCAGCGTCTGCAGGCGCTGACCGAGTATCTGGAGCAGGCCAACATGGGAAACGCGCCCGTTCTTTCCGCGCTGGGGGAGGATGAGCTGTCTAAACTGGAAGACCAGATATATAAGACAGTGACTTACCTTTACCAGACAAAGGAGGAGGCGGTGCGGGCGAAAGATGAGTTTGCCCGGAATCTGTCCAATATCGCCCACCAGATCCGGACGCCGGTCACGGCGATTTCCCTGTGTGCGCAGACTATGGACGGGGGAGCGCAGAGAGAGACGCAGGAGCAGATTTTAAGGCAGATTACAAGGCTGACGCATCTGGAGGAAGCCCTTCTGCTTTTGGCGCGTCTGGACGCAGGTACGCTCGTCTTGAGGCGGGAGGAGACGGACGTCTATACCCTGCTTATGCTTGCGGCGGATAATCTGCTGGAGATCTTCGGGCAGTCGGGTGTGTCCTTGGACATACCGGCGCTTGGGGAAATGAGAGTAGAAGCGGATCTGGACTGGACTATGGAGGCGGTCATGAATCTGATGAAAAACTGTGCGGAACACAATGCGGGGGGCTGCGTTCACTGTTCTTACGGGCAGAATCCCCTGTATACGGAGATTTTGATATGGGATGAGGGGGCAGGATTTGAAAAGGAGGATCTGCCCCGGCTTTTTGAGCGGTTTTACAGGGGCAGACATGCGGAAAAAGGCGGCATCGGTATCGGACTTTCTCTGGCTAAGGAGCTGATCGTGCGCCAGAACGGCACCATACGGGCAAAGAACCTGCCGGAGGGCGGCGCCTGTTTTGTAATCCGCTTTTATCGTCACTGAGTTGTCACTTTCGCCTGTTATGATGAAAGGGAAACGTGACGATCATTTGTGACAGGAGGAAACAGACAGATGAATATTTTGACATGTGAAGGTGTCGGCAAGGTATATGGCTCCGGTGAAAACCGGGTAGCAGCGCTTGCCGGCGTTGATCTTAAAGTTGACAAGGGAGAATTCGTGGCGATTACCGGCGCTTCCGGCTCCGGCAAATCTACACTTTTGCATATTCTGGGGAGTGTGGATAAGCCTACGGAGGGCAGGGTGACTGTGGAAGGGACAGACCTTGCCGGACTGAATCAGACGCAGGCGGCCATTTTCAGGCGCAGAAAAGTGGGGTTAGTGTATCAGTTTTATAATCTGATTCCCACGCTGACGGTGCGGAAAAATATTCTGATGCCGCTTGCGCTGGACCGTAAGAAACCGAATGAGGCGTATTTTGAGGAAGTGGTAAAGGCGCTTGGCATTGGGGACCGGCTGGAGGCTCTGCCGGGGCAGTTGTCGGGCGGACAGCAGCAGAGGGCCGCCATAGCCCGCTCTCTGATTTACCGTCCGGCCCTGCTTCTGGCGGACGAGCCGACGGGAAATCTGGATCAGAAGAATGCCGGAGAAATTATGGATATGCTCAAGCTGTCCAACCGCAATTTAAAACAGACGATCCTGCTGATTACCCATGATGAAAAGATTGCGCTGGAGGCGGACAGAATCATAACCATTGAGGATGGCCGTATTGTCAGTGATGAGAGAAGGAGGTAAGCAGGATGTGGAGAGAGTATTCTTCGGGGTATCTGAAAAATAACCGTGCTACCGTTGTTTCCATTATGACCGCCGCTTTTATTTCGTCGCTGCTCTTATCCCTGCTTGGCAGTCTTTTTTACAATATGTGGAAGTATGAGGTGGAGAGGCTTCGGGCGGAGGGGGATCAGTATGCGCTTATGGCGATGTATCTCGTGCGCGATGCGAATGATGAGGCCCCAAGGATGGTGTTTCCGTTTTTCCTTTTGATTATGGGACTGGCTTCGTTTTCGCTGATTATGATTCTGCACAATTCCTTTGCGGTGACCATGCATACGAGAATCCATCAGTTTGGTATACTGTCAGGCATTGGCGCGACGCCGAAACAGATCAGACGGTGTCTTATGCAGGAAGCGGCATTTCTTTGCGCCTTGCCTGTTGTAGCGGGAACTTTCCTTGGCATAGTGGGGAGCATGGGACTTCTGGCCCTGATTGAGACGCTGACGCGGGAAGTGGAGGGCAGGAGGCCGCATGTGTTCGGGTATCATCCGCTGCTTCTTCTGTTTACTTTTCTGGCAACGGGGATCACCATAGGGATATCCGCATGGCTGCCTGCCCGCAGACTGAGTGTCATGACGCCTCTGGAGGCCATTAAAAACACGGGAGAGCTGCATCTGAAAAGAAAGAGGCATTCTCCGCTTCTTTCTGCCTTGTTCGGCGTGGAGGGAGAACTGGCTGGGAATGCGCTGAAAGCGCAGAGAAGAGCGCTTCGGACGGCATCGGTGTCCCTGCTTCTTTCCATGACGGCATTTACGCTGATGCAATGCTTTTTCACCCTTTCAGGCATCAGTACACGGGAGACTTATTTTGAAAAATATCAGGACGCCTGGGATATCATGGTCACGGTGAAGGACACGGGGATAGAGGCATTCGGGGAGACAGAACAGATTCGGGAGATTCCGGGTGTGGAGAACGTGGTTATGTACCAGAAGGCGCAGGCAAAACGGCGTATCACAGAGGAAGAAATGAGTGAGGAGTTGAAAGCGAACGGGGGATTCTCCCATGATTCCGGGAAGTATGTGACGCGGGAGCAGGACGGATTTCTGGTAAGCGCGCCGATTGTCATACTGGATGACGCCTCTTTTCTGGCATACTGCGGACAGATCGGCGCACCGCAGCGGACAGACGGAGTAGTGATACGCAACCTGATCTGTGATGTGACCAATCCGGATTTCAGACATCCGCAGTATATGCCTTATATAAAGGGCAGCAGGACAACGGGCCTTTTGGAAAAGAACGGCGGTGCGGGCGCGGAAGTTCCGGTTCTGGCCTGTACGGCAGAGGTTCCCGTTTTGCGGGAGGAGTACGCCACGCTCGATAAATATGAGCTGGTGCATTTTGTGCCGGTGAATTTGTGGAAGGAAATGGAAAACCAGACAGGTGGCGCCGGGGAGGATATCTTTATCCGGATTCTTTGCCGGAAGGGAACCGGTCTGGAAGAATCGCAGGCGATACAGAATGAAATCACCGGACGGCTTGCGGGCGCTTATACGATAGAGAGCGAGAACCGTATCCGGGAATACGAGACAAACGACCGGAAAATACAGGGGATGATGCTCGTGTTTGGGAGCTTTTGCGTACTGCTTGCCCTGATCGGCGTGGGCAACGTATTTTCTAATACGTTTGGCTTTGTGCGGCAGAGGAAACGGGAGTTTGCCAGATATCTGTCGGTGGGCATGACACCACAGGAACTCAGGAAAATGTTTTGTATCGAGGTGTTTGTGCTTGCAGGGCGGCCCATGCTGTGGTCGTTGGCTGTCGCTTTTTTTGCGGTGGGGGCCATGCTGCGGGCAAGCTATATGGAGCCTGCCGTGTTTTTAGACGAGGCGCCGTTTCTTCCGGTCGGCATATTTATGCTGGCGATAGGGGGAACCGTGGCGTTTGCCTATTTTCTGAGCTGGCGCAGGATGCGGAAGATAAATTTGACGGAGGTTTTGCGGGACGATACGATGATGTGATGAATAATCGGATAGGAGCTCCGGGGTAAAAACAGTGTTTCCAACGGCGTGTCCGCAAAGTGCGAGGATTGTTTTTGGAAAGCGGATGTGCTATACTTTGGCTGAAAAATGATCCGAAGACACAGCATTTATGCAGGAGGCGGAAGGAAAGCAATATGGTTTTGATGATTGATACAACGGTGGAACACATAGGAAAGCAAATTGCGGAGGAATTGCTTCACAGTGGCGCAGATCCGGCCGGATTTGAACTGATCGACACGGTCGGGATGAATATTTCTCACTGTGCCGGCTGTAACTACTGCTGGCTCAAGACGCCGGGGATATGTGTGATCAAAGACGATTATGCACCGATCTTACAAAAGATGAGCAAAGCAGATCAGGTCTGGCTGATTTCGGATACGCACTTCGGATTTGTCTCCTATCAGACGAAAAACATTCTGGACAGAGTGATGCCTCTCGTCACGATGTATCTGAACTTCAAGGACGGGCAGATGCGTCATGTCATGCGCTATGACCATCAGCCGGATTTTGGGATTATCTATACCGGGGATGGCGATCAGGCCTATCTGGAACGGTGGTGCGGGCGCGTAGCGCTTAATTTTGGAAGCAGTTCTCTGGGAGTTTTTCCGGCAGAAAACGGAAAGGAGGCAGTTTCATGCATGTTGTAATCATCAACGGAAGTCCGCGTGTACAAAAATACAGCAACACGGAAAAAATCATTGACTCTTTTGCAAAGGGCTTGTCAGAAAAGGGGGCTTCCTTTGAAAGACACGCCATTTCCGACCGCAAATCATGGGAAACAATCCGGGACGCTTACATAAAGAACGAGGAAATACTGATTGCGATTCCATTGTATGTGGAATGTATACCCGGACTTCTCCTGGAGTTTCTGGAAACGCTGCCGAAAAAGAATGAGCATACCAGGATTTCGTTTCTTTTGCAGAGCGGTTTTGCGGAGGGATGCCAGCTTCGATGCGGTGAGGAGTTTCTGACGAAGCTGCCGGAATATCTGGGTGTCCGCTACGGCGGCTGTCTGGTGAAAGGAGATAATTTCGGCATCCGTTTATTCAATGAAGAGAAGCAGGAACAGTTGACAAAACCCTATCAGGCGATGGGTGAACTGTTTGCGGAGGGAGACGGCTTCTTTCGCGAAGAGGCAAAGAAATTTACCGGTCCGGAATATTTTTCGCTGCCTGTACGTTTGATTATGCAGTTTGCGTTCAAAACCCTGGCGAAAAAAATGTTTCAGAAAGTAGCAGCGTCATGGGGATGTACGGTACCGCTTGATAAAAAAATATGGGAGACTGAATCCGGCTGACCAGGCTGTTGTACAAATGAATATTTTAGTTTATTTAATTCACTATATTTTGTAAAATTGTATATTGTAATTGTCTGCAAGGGGAATGTGTGATATACTCCATGCATGGGAAAACCATAGAGCCAAAGGCGGCTTTACCCCTCCTGTATTTTGCGGAGGGTTTAAGTAGCCCTCCAGACGAAAGAAAGGAGGGCGTTGCAATGTATGTTACATATCAGGATTTAATCCAGATTGGAATACTCATTGTTGCCCTTGCTGATTTGACTTATCAGATTTACAAGGGAAAAAAGAAATAGCCGCCACTACTCCCAATAGTGACGGCTGACTGCTTATAGCAGAGGTTTAAACTTATTGTCAGGGGTAGAGCCGCTTCTATGGCTTTCCCTTTTCCTGCCTATAATATAGCATACTTGCCAGCAGCGTTCAAGAGCCAAAAGCAAAACTGCGGTCTGTTGAAAACTTAGCCGTCCTCATGCAAACAGGGAATAACACATAACAGTGCAGACGAAAGCACGTCAAGAAAAAATACTTGACACATTGCCGCACCTATTGTAAAATGCAAAAGTCGGCGATTGTATAAGTAAGAGCCGCCGGCAGGGGCAGGACATGGAAAAGATCGTAGAACAGGGTTTATTGTATGATTTCTATGGGGAGCTGCTGACAGAACACCAGCAGGAGATCTACGAGAGCGTGGTGTATGAAAATCTTTCCCTTGGAGAGATCGCGGAAGCGAAAGGAATCAGCAGACAGGCGGTGCACGATATCGTGAAACGCTGTGATAAAATACTTCTCGGATACGAGGAGAAGCTCAGACTGGTGAAAAAGTTTACGAGCATTAAGGAAAAGATATCGCAGATCAACCGTCTTTCCGGGCAGTATGAGAGCGGGGAACTGACGGATCCGGCATCCTACGGTTTACAGATCAGGGAATTGTCGGCCCGGATTATGCAGGAGTTATAGTACATTGTAACGGTATGACGGGACAATGGAGAAAGGCGTGGGACAGATGGCGTTTGAAAGTCTGACGGATAAACTGCAAAATGTATTTAAGAATCTGAGAAGTAAGGGCCGTCTCACGGAGGAGGACGTCAAAACCGCTTTAAAAGAGGTGAAAATGGCGCTTCTGGAGGCAGACGTTAACTTTAAAGTAGTCAAACAGTTTGTGAAGTCCGTGGAGGAGCGTGCTGTCGGCGCAGACGTGCTGAACGGTTTAAATCCGGGGCAGATGGTGATTAAGATCGTGAATGAGGAAATGGTGTCCCTGATGGGCTCTGAGACCACGGAGATTACCATGCAGCCCGGGAAATCGATCACGGTCATAATGATGTGCGGTCTGCAGGGCGCCGGTAAAACCACGACCACGGCGAAGATTGCGGGAAAGCTGAAATTAAAAGGGAAAAAGCCGCTTCTTGTGGCCTGTGATGTGTACCGTCCCGCAGCCATTAAGCAGTTACAGGTAAACGGGGAAAAGCAGCAGGTGGATGTGTTCTCCATGGGGGAGAATCACAAACCGGTTAATATTGCGAAGGCGGCGATTGAGCACGCCCAGAAAAACAGCCATAATGTAGTGATTTTAGATACGGCGGGCCGCCTTCATATAGATGAAGAAATGATGGCGGAGCTTGAGGAAATCAAGGAGAACGTGGAGGTGCACCAGACGCTTCTGGTGGTGGACGCCATGACCGGTCAGGACGCTGTCAATG
>CARQVR010000011.1 GCA_949051815.1 uncultured Lachnospiraceae bacterium | reverse complement strand
ATCACTCGAACTCAATCGTCCCCGGCGGCTTACTCGTCAGATCATACACCACCCGGTTAACTCCCTTCACCTCATTAATAATCCGGTTCATAACTCCCTGCAGCACCGCCCAGGGAATCTCTGCGCTCTCCGCCGTCATAAAATCTATCGTCTTAACTGCCCGCAGCACCACGGCATATTCGTAGGTTCTCTCGTCTCCCATAACACCCACGCTGCGCATATTGGTAAGCGCCGCAAAATACTGGTTGATCTCTCGATCAAGCCCCGCCTTTGCAATCTCCTCGCGGTAAATTGCGTCTGCATCCTGCACCATCCGCACCTTTTCCGCCGTCACTTCACCGATAATCCGAATCCCCAGTCCGGGGCCGGGAAAGGGCTGTCTAAGAACCAAATATTCCGGAATACCAAGTTCCAGCCCAACCTTACGCACCTCATCCTTAAACAGATCGCGGAGAGGTTCGATAATCTCCTTGAAATCCACATAATCGGGAAGCCCGCCCACATTGTGGTGAGACTTGATAACCGCGCTCTCGCCGCCCAGACCGCTCTCCACTACATCGGGATAAATAGTGCCCTGCACAAGGAAGTCCACAGCGCCGATCTTTTTGGCCTCCTCCTCAAACACACGGATAAACTCCTCTCCGATGATTTTTCTCTTCTCTTCCGGCTCCTCTGCGCCGGCCAGCGCTTTATAAAAACGATCCTGCGCATTGACACGGACAAAATTCAGGTCATAATCTCCTTTGGGGCCAAAAACAGCTTCTACCTCATCACCCTCATTTTTCCGAAGAAGACCGTGGTCCACAAACACACAGGTCAGCTGACTGCCAATCGCTTTAGCGAGAAGCACCGCTGCCACGGAAGAATCCACCCCGCCTGAGAGCGCACAGAGTACTCTGCCGTCTCCCACCTTTTTACGAATTGACGCAACAGACTGCTGTACAAAGGAATCCATCCTCCAATCACCCGTACAGCCGCACACGTGATAAACAAAGTTGGACAACATTTTTGTGCCCTCGACTGTATGCAGTACTTCCGGATGAAACTGGATCGCATACAGATTCTTATCCGGATTTTGCGCAGCGGCCACCGGGCAGTCCGCTGTATGGGCACAGACAGTAAAATCCGGCGCAATTTTTGATATATAATCGTTATGGCTCATCCAGCAGATTGTCTTAGGAGATACATTTTGAAACAGTATGCTGTCGGTATCTACCGTGACTTTAATCTTGCCATACTCTCTGACGGGAGCCTGCTCCACTCTGCCGCCCAGCACCTGCATCATAAGCTGCGCACCGTAGCAAAGCCCCAGGACAGGAATCCCCAGTTCAAAAAGTTCAGGAGAACAGGTCGCTGCCCCGGATTCATAACAACTGTTAGGACCACCTGTCAAAATAATACCCTTCGGATTCATCCCACGTATTTTTGCCAGATCTGTCTTATAAGAATAAATTTCACAATAGACATTACACTCTCTGACGCGGCGCGCCACCAGTTGGTTATACTGTCCGCCAAAATCCAATATAATTACTGTTTCTCTTTCCATATTTATCTCCGCTCTCGTGTTTTTTACATCTCCTAGTTCTTACCTAACCCCAAAGTTTCCATTTTTTATTATACGTTAGCACCAAAATCCTTGTCAAAATATATTTCCTCTTTTTGTCTGCCTGCCCCAGACTGTTTCCGCCACTTTCCTCTCCCTTTATCTTTCAAGTTTCTCACCGGTTCAGGCAACCGCGTTTTCCCGATCCCTTTCCTTTTCCATTCCGGCGAAACCATTTTGCTCCGTCTCAACCTCCCTGTCTTCCCATCGCTTTCTCCCACTTTCCACTACGATACCTGATCTCATAGCAGACCGCGCGGAACATCCAGTCAATGGTCATAGCAATCCATATGCCAATCAGTCCCAAATGAAATACACGACTAAAAAAGTACGCCGTGCCAATCCTGAAAACCCACATGGAAACAATCGCTATCGTCATTGTCCACATCACATCACCCGCCGCACGCAAGGTATTTGGAAGCGTAAAGGAAGACACCCACGCCACCATACACATGGCCGCATGATAACGGATCACCTGTAAAGCCAGTGTAGTCGTTTCCGGCGTCAAATGATAGATTTTTAAAAAGAGCGGCGCCCCTGCTATCATAATAAGCGATATTATGCCCGTGCACAGCCATGTAAGCCGCATCAATTTTCTTGTATAATACCTTGTCTGCCCGAAATCCCCAGCACCGATGCAGTATGAAGCCACCGACAAAAGCGCCATATTAATTGCCATCCCCGGCAGGATATTAAAGTTTGTGATTGTACCGCAGACAGCGTTCGCCGCAATCGCAGATGTGCCGAAAGCAGACACCAGACTTAAGACCAAAATTTTTCCAAGCTGGAACAAACTGTTTTCCAATCCGTTCGGAATCCCGATATACAGAATTTTTTTCACCTGTGAAAAATCCATGCGAAGGGGCAGCCGTCTCTGAAAATGAATTTCCCGCTTTCCGTCAAACATCAGCCTGAAAATAAGAAGCGCTGCCACCGTCCTTGCAATCAAAGTTGCAATCGCCGCCCCGGCAACACCCATTTGAAAGAGAAAAATCAAAACAGCATTTCCCACAAGATTAATCAGATTCATCAAAAGCGAAATATACATGGTAGTCTTTGAGTCGCCCATAGCGCGAAATAACGCGGCACAGCCATTATAAAGGGCAAGCGGGCAGATAGACAATCCTGTAATAATCAGATAAGTAACAGCGCTTGTCATCACGGCTTCCTCTACCTGACCAAATATTGCACGCAAAATTACCCTGTGCGCACCCAGCAGAAAAACTGTCATTGTCACAGAGGAATAGAGCAGGAAAAGCACCATTTGCCACGCAAATCTGCCCGCCTGCTCCCGGTTTTTCTGTCCCAGCGCATGCCCTGCCACAACAGCACCTCCTGTTGCCAGCGCGGCAAAAACATTGATCACCAGAATATTAATGTTGTCTACAAGAGAAACCCCGGATACCGCCGCTTCTCCGACACCGGAGATCATAACGGTATCAAGCATACCCACCAAAATAGCCAGAAGCTGCTCCATAACAAGCGGCAGGATCAGTCTTCCGAGGTCTTTATTGCTGTATATGGTTCTCTGGTGGTTTTCTTTCGCACACATGGCCCCTCATCATCCTTTTTAATGACTATGACCCTATTCTATGCCCATTCTGCAACAATGTAAAGAGATTCCACGCCTGGCATTTTCTTCTTTAGCAGATCTGCTGGTGCAGATATTTTTCTCTGGTTGCCAGACCACCGCGAATATGCCGCTCAGATTTATTCACATCCAGAACCTTCCTTGCTTCAGCCGCGAGTGACGGGTTGATCTGGGCGAGGCGTTCGGTTACGTCCTTATGTACTGTGGATTTGCTAATCCCAAACTCCTTCGCCGTCTGCCTCACCGTGGCATTATTTTCAATAATATAGTTGGCAATATTCATTGCACGCTCTTCAATATAGTCCTTCAAGAGAAAACCCCTCAGAATACTTTTTTACATTGTATGAGGGGTTGTGAAAGGGTATGACTGATACTGCTTTTTTCATGTAAAGGCAAGCACCCATTTTTCTTTATCCATATCAGCACCTCATATTGCCAGCTCCTTTCAAGTGCAATTTATGACAAAATATTAGCATATTCATTTTGGGTTCCTACACATTCGAGAAAAAAAGTCGAATTTCTGTGCGGCATCATCTAGTGTCCCTACTGCTAAATACCCTTCTTTCGACTTCTCCACGCAGCCAATTAAAGGAGACGCAAGGAATTGAAGCATAGCGGATATTTCATCAATATTTGGCGCAGCAGAAAAACTTTCATTCTTCCTTAATGAACGGTAAATATCCCTTTCCTGCAATATTCCTCCAGTGACCTCGTCCTCTCTTTCTGCCACTAAGCAATCCATCACTGCATGAAGAAGATTTCCATACCTTGTAATCTTTTCGCGTTCCTCTTCTAAGCATTTAACATTAACTATACCCGGAGATTCAAATAATTTCTTATAGGATGTTACTTGTATAGGCACTTCCAAATGATTTCTAATCAAGGTTTCTAATGCATCGATATCGATTAGCAAGACATTATGCTCAATCGCCCGCTTAATCAATCTCTCATTTTGAAAACTACCGCCCACAACTGCAGAAAAATCTGCTTTATGTTTCCGCCTATGCTCCTCCAATGTGTCAAAATCTACAAGGTTATCCGTCACATTCCCACTCAATGTTGATTTTGCATCAATAGTGACTGAATAAGTCGTCATCGAATTTCCCGCTGCTCTTACTAAAACATCCGTTTTTCCCGCTCCGCCAAGCCATTGCGCCTCAAATCCGAGTTTTTCAAATGCTACCTTAACATTTTTCTCAAGCCTTTCAAAATTACCAGAATCTTTTGCCGACAATCGCAACTCTGTAAGGAAATGTAAATCTTGTGTATTTTCATTTTCAACATCACATTCCTCTTTCGCTTCTGCTAATACGGGTTTCTCCAACTTGATAAGTCCTAAGAGTTTCCTGCCTCTACTTGTGATAGTGTATTTATCTATAGAATCATGCCTTATAAGTTTCGCCGTCTGAAATATAGCAACTCTTCTGCGAATCTCATCTATATTCTCTCTTTCATAACCATAAGAAACTTTTGCGATTGCCGCCAATTCTTTATTGGACATGCTCCTCTCTTCTAATACGCTTAGCATTTCAAACATAAAATCAAATTGTCTATGCATGATACAAATTAAATCAATTATTTTTCTTTTCTCACTCCATAATCTTGCTGTATCTGTCACATCATAAATCGTAGCGGTTTTTCTTTCAAGAATACCCATATTGGTTAGGGTTGAAAAGAAGGATCTCAAAGACGATGATGCAATGGCATAATTCTCTTTAACATATTCCACTACTTGGTCAGCAGATTTTCCACCATTAATCAATTGAATAAATTCTGCAATTGTCGTTTGAAATTGTTTCAAATCTCCAACAATATATCCTATAGAAGATTTTCTTTCGCCCGACAAATCAGAGCAGAAATCCAGTGCCCACTCTGAAACCTCTACTTCACCCTCGTTTAACGTCTCATCAAACAAAAAGTCCTGCTTTATTGGTTTGACAATTTCTATATTCTTTACAAATCCCCTTCCCAAATCGGTCAGGAAATACAGAAGTGAAAACTCTTGAAATTCTACAAGTCCCAGCTGCCGTAACCACACAAGTCGCGCATTAATATCGCTTGTTGTTTTCCATGTCAACGCATACTCATTTATAGCTATATTTTGGAGCTCTGCTGCAGTTTTAGGTTCATCTAAATAATACAACACTTCTGCCAAAAACTTTATGCGGGCACATAAAAACGCCGTCAAATACAAATCATCATCCGTATCCAACCATCTTTGTGCTTCATCCGAAAGCACCCATCCGGTTTGGGTTTTTAACAACAACTTCATCGGCCTTAAGCGAATGCAAGCTGTCCCTAAATCTATCTTACTTTCACTTCCCTCTATAATTAATCTCTGAGACGGAGAGACATTATTTCGTACCATCTCTAAAATAGTTTTAAGATTTTCTTTCATTCCCAATGTTCCTCTCGGAATATTCGGCATTGAAAATGATTTCATTTCCCAAGATAACGACTTGGGATACTCTGTAGCATTAACTCTCATAAAATCCCTCCAAATTTTATCGAAAAGACTTTTTACTGATTTTTTTATTGTATCACGCATTGATAACTATGTAAATAAACCTCATTTTGATTGAAGGCCATCAGTTTCCTCAAAATCTATATAGAGACATGCAGAATTTATTTTTTATACGAACACCAAGTCAAATTGTGCATTCCGATTCCTGTTTTTGAAAAAATGTTCTTTGTCAATCTATATTTATCAAAAAAATGCGTAAAGCGATATTAAAATTTAAAAAAACGCGCAACACTAATATTGGTTACTCAGAAGAAGGAAGTCACACTTGTAGCGAAATGCAATTCAGAATCTGATAACTTGGAAAACCAACGAAGATCAAAAGCCCCTGATACTAAAAGGCGCACGCCAGGTTGCTGAGACATGGCTTATGAAAGAATTTGACCAAAGCTGCTTTAACAGCTTTGGCTATTTCAACTTTGACAAAGAGGATGAATTAAATTCCATCTTTGAAGCCAACAAGAATTCGCATCGAATTATTGAGTTTCTTTCCATGATAACCGAAAAAATCCTTTCGATAAAGACAAAATATGAAAAAACATGCCGCTTATCAGATGCTTAAGTATATCTTATCATTATAAGCCGGCACTACACAAGGAACCCCGTCAGACCACTTTTACGTTGTATCAAGTGGTCTGAATGATTAATTCCTGTTTCCCAAACGTAAGCTCCAACAACTCCGCAGCAATATCCTTACTGCACACGCGCATCAGATTGTCTTCACTGTCTTCCTTTCCAAGAAAATTCATGCTCCCATACCAGACCACTTCCCGGTCTATAATACAGTAATGCTGGCAGTAATCTTCTACAAGATTGATTTCAAACCCATTGGCGCGCATCCTTTCCTGCAGCTCCATCCAGTATGCACTGTCACCAAATCCATAACGATCCGCTTCCCATGTAACGATTCTGATCCGAGTGCCCTTTTCCTGCTGATTCTTTAATAACCGGATCAGTGCTTCAATCTTAGGGCCACTGATGACTGGGCTTGCTATAATGATTTCCTTATTCGCCTCCAACAAATCCTTTCTGTATACTTCTGCATAGGCATCCGTGTCAAATATAGCGCCCACCTTCTGCTTTTCTATCGTATATCCGGCACAAATATCGTAACCAATCTGCTTATATGCCTTCAGACGCTTATAGTACATCTTTTCAAACATGGAGATATGACTATCCACATAATCATAGATAATCACGCTTTCCTTGCCCTCATAATCCCGATTCAACCGCCCGGCATACTGTTCTACCACGCTTTTCCAGGAAACCGGCGTTGCCATGATCAACGTATCCAGTCTCGGATAATCAAACCCTTCTCCGATCAGCTTTCCTGTAGCAACCAAAATCATACTTTTGTCAGCTTTCACCTGCTTCATCTGCTCCAAAACAGCATGGTGCTGCTTTTTGGTGTTTTCACCTGAAAGCAAAAACACTTCGTCTGCGCAATTCCTTAGTCTGTCATACAGCTTTCGCGAATGATCGATATATCGGGAAAGGATCACCGGCGTCCTGCCCTCTGCAATACATTTTGTGACATCATTTATGATCAAGGCATCACGGTCTTCATTCTCCCTGAGAATTGTATAAGCTTCATTTGGGTGCATGTTATCCTGATGAAACCTCGGTGCAACCGCTCTAGTAAATCTCGGATATACCAGATGCGCAATCCCTTGTTCTTTTGCCCTGTCTTTCGCTGTAAACTGATATCTGACCGGGCCAAGCAGCATATAGTTAATTTTCTCTAATCCATCGCTGCGAAGCGGCGTCGCCGTCACGCCATACACATATTTTGCTCTCACCTCCTGCAATATTTCTACAAAAGTATCTGATGCGGCATGATGGCACTCATCCACAATAATCATGCCGTATTCTTTCAATCTGTGGTGAAATTCTCCCTTTTTACAAAGCGAACCTGCCATAGCGATATCAATGATCCCTGTCGTAGAATCATGCGCTCCCTGCAGTCTGCCTATAACGCTTTTTCTCCTTTTCTTCCTCCCGGTTGGCGTCTCATATTCGGGCAGTTCCTCATCTATGGTTAGGAAATTTTCCATGGCGCTTTCCCATTGTTCTATCAATGCCGAAGACTGCAGCAGGATCAGCGTATTGACCTTTTTCTCCGCAATCATATGACAGCAGACAACGGTCTTGCCAAACGCAGTAGCCGCATGAAGTATCCCCGTCTCATGCTGCAGCATAGCTTCCACTGCCGGAATCTGTGCTCCCCTCAATTGTCCCTGAAATGCAATTCGAATCGCATTTCCCTGGCATCGTTCATCACAAATATGATATGCGATTTTGCCCTTATCACATTTGGCAGTCACATCTTCCAATAGCCCTCTGGGAATCCTGATATATTCGCCCTCGTCTCTACCAAGATAAATGTATCGGGAATTGGCAAAATTAGACAACCCTATCGCCTGATTCTTAAAAAATGCCGGATTTTGAAATGCCGCCAGTTCCCGTATCCTGTTTTGGATTCTTGGCGCCAAATTTTCTCTCAAAATATAAACGCCATCTGCCAGGGTAATTTGAAGATCTCCATTTACATCACTCTTCCAAAAATCCTTTGTCCTATCCCATGGTTTTTCCCCATCCTGTTCTAATATCTCATTGGTCTCTATCGCTTCATTTGCCGAAAAGCTTTTCCATTCTTTTATCTTGTCTTCTATAAGCTCCTTTGAAAGCTTGGGCTTACCCAACAATATTTTCCACTGATCCGGGTATGCGTTCCAGTTTTCATCTACAAACGCGCTGTTTCCCTCTTTGAGAGCCTGTCCCTGCAAAGGCAGTGCGATCAGGTTGCCGATACCGCCCTGCGAAAGATGATCCTGCATCGGCAGCATTCTGTCATAAAAGCGAAAGGATTTCAAATTGACCGATTCTGCGCCCTTTCTTAACAGGGCATTTCCAAATTTTCTGGCTAAGGAAGCCTCCGTTTTCTTCTGAAAAAAGATCCAAAGGTGGGCGCCGCGTCCCGACCGTGACCGCTCCACCAGCGGATCTATACCATTGATAACACAAATTTCACGCAAAGCATCTACTTCTTCCATCCAGTTATCGTCTGTATTGGCAAAATCGTGCTTTGCGGCATTTTTTTCGTGATTATCGAAATCAAATACAATAAATCTGCAGGTGTCGTCCTCCAGCAATGGATAAATGCCTATTACATCTGCTGCATCCTCCGATGCGCCCCTTAAATGAGCCATGATTTGATGCTTCTCCAACTTTTTGTATGCCTGTCTTTTACAATCCTGACACCTGATCTTACTGCCGCTCATTCTTGGACAGCCTGTCTTATAAAAATTGTAACATTGCGTGTAATAATTGACATCTCCCGTAGATTTTTTGACAGTACGCTTGGCATATACATCCGTGCGTCCCCAAAATACAGAGAAAAACAGATTAGCGTCATGATCGGTAATCTCTCTGGGTATAATTCTTGCCCCTTGGTCCGGATCAAACAAATCCCTGTCTTTTATTTCGTCAGACGCATGATAAGAAATCGAGCACCCGCGTGCTCGATTCAGAGAATACTTCGTATTCTCCTTAAATATTTCACACTGTCGCAATTTCTCCTTTGAGTACGAAATCCCCGCTTGATCAAGCAGGGATTTTAGATACTGATTTTCTTTTTGCAAACATTTTATTTTGTCCTGCAAAGACAAAATTTCATCTGTCATATAAACGCTTCTCCTCAATCAGCAATTTTCTCTGCCATAAGAATGCCTTCATTCCTTGCCGCTTTAAGTTTACTCATCCCAATAATCCAGCGTATCCTGTGACGTGGTAACTACCCCAAACAACTGAAACATGAAATCTTCTTTCTCATTAAATATCTCAAGTACCAAGATCATCTCATCATGTATCCGATAAACGAAGTAGTTGTGCTCTATAAAAAGCATGTAGTAATCGCAGTCCAACTCGTACTTATCGCGCAAAGAAACTCCTAATTCCGGAAAGTTCTTTAACTTTGCAATACTTTTCGAAATATGCTCCGAAAACTTGTCCGCTCTTTCTTTGCCATACCTGTCTTTTATTTCCTTCTTAATAGCCTTACGTTTTGATAAAGCAATCTCTGAATAAGCAATTTTTCTTCCTGTCATATTTTATCCAATTCTTCTTCCACTTCTTCTTCCGAATAGTACCCATTTTCCTGTACAGATTTCTCTGCCAGATTCATCTTATCCATAAATGTCCTAAAAGCTCTCTCTTTGTCAGAATGCTGATCCGAAGCTATAAGCTGCTCCACAAAATTTTCTACTTTGATATAAGATTCCCGCGGAAGAAGATCTATTTTTCTCGTTAATTCCGCTGTGAGCATATGCAATCACCTCGCTTTTCTCTCATAAACTTATTCAATTTTTTATATAGCTTCTCCAAAAATTCTTTGTATTCCTTCCTTTTTATTATAAGTGATGAATCCATTTTATACAAATCTTTTATGTAGAAATTACACTCTTGTCCTCTTATAGAATCTTCCAGACTAAACGTTCTATTTTGTTACTACCATATGTACCACTCTTGCTAATCCCAAACTCCTTCGCCGTCTGCCTCACCGTGGCATTGTTTTCAATAATATAATTGGCAATGTTCATCGCACGCTCTTCGATATAATCTTTCAAAAGGAAACCTCATCTCTCATAAAGTAATGTCAGGATTTTTCACAAATATAATGCCGGCCGGCTTCCTCGTTTCCCGCATATGGATCGCTTTCAGCATCCCTGCACTTGTCTTTATCCTAATCCAAAAAAATCGTCATAATCTGTAATATCTTAGCAGCACTTTAAACCGGAGTTTGTATCAGCTTTGCAAATATTCAATCAGCTTACCTGCATATTCATCACTATGTTCATGTAAATATTGCCCGATAGATTATCCTTGATATAATCCTCTATCTCGTCACAGTCTTTCTCAAGGCTGACAAGTTCACCTGTTCTCTCGCTATGACCATCCACTTCCGCCAATATTACATAATAGTCTGACAACCGTTTTAAAATTGGTTCATAGCAAAGCATTGCCGTGGAAGCCATTCCATGTATAAACAGTATTGACTTCTTGTTTTTATCTCCAAAGCATAAGAAATTCATAAAATTCTTATCTCCTGTTTGCAAAATATATTTACTGTCATCCTCCAGCAATGGATAAATACCTGTTACATCTGCCGCGTCATCCGATGCACCCTTTAAATGTGCCATAAAATCCCCATTGTGATTTGATGATTTTTCTACGAACCCTGACAGGGAAAAAATGAGTTCAGTCTTCTCCTAAAAACGCAATAATGCGTTCTTTTTCCGCTTGCGGTAAAATGTGCATATGCCCACTTTCTTTTAATTCAACTGTCTGGCAATCTGAAATCATTTTCCCCGCCCGGTGTAAAACCTTTTTTGCAGGGAAAAGACAATCCTTTTCACTGGCAATGATTAATGTGGGCGAACAATAACCGCTTAACCGTTTCTTTTCAATATTTGCTGGCATGGCGGCTTTGATTTTTACATTGTCAAAACTATTTTTC
Source organism: uncultured Lachnospiraceae bacterium (assembly GCA_949051815.1). GTDB lineage: Bacteria > Bacillota > Clostridia > Lachnospirales > Lachnospiraceae > UBA3282. Next base: position 57,854 of record CARQVR010000011.1, on the reverse strand, counting down.
AATATATTTATCGTATCTTCATCAAGAACTTCTTCATGTAATGCCATATATAAAGCGGTTTTCACCAAATATTTTTCCGTTTTTGTAATTCTATATTGCAGAAGTGGCAACAGCATTGCCACAGAAGAAACAGGGATAGCATTGCCTATTCCCGCGGGAACAATTAAGACAGCTTTATCAATTTTCGAGGGAGCAATACACATCAATAGATTATAGGCAGTTGTTGCGTTTCCACCATGAAACACTAACAAAGGCTTTCCTGCTTTATTACCGGTTTCAACCAAATGAGTGTTACCAAATGATGTTTTTACATAAATATCCGAAAAAGGTGTATTTAATTCTAAAAGTTGTTTATCATATAACGCAAGTGACTTTTCTTTCGCTTCCCGTGATTTATATATACCCATTATATTTTCTCATCCAGCCTTTGATCTTGGTCATTTCCCGATAAACGCCCGTTTATATCTCTGACAGAATACCACAATCAGAACCGCATTTCTATCATTTTTCTATTAATTTTCCCAATGGGAAAATTAAAACAGGCTTATGAGTATCCATTGCGGGCAACAGGCAAATATTTTATAATCAAGTATATAAATCAGAAACTGCAAAGGAGAACTTTATGAAATCAGGCAATAGAGATGATGGCTGGTTAACCGGAAGACTCTATTTCAACAGAGAAGATAAAAAAGTCGTGATCAGAAGACCGCAAAGTGGGTTTGGTTATACAATGAATTTAGGAAATAAGTGGACATGGATATTTAATATTATTTTTGTCATTATTATAATTATATTAGTCAGTATTCTTTAAAACAACTTCCGCAACAGAGGGTTTATCGTTTTATTCGATAAGAGTTTTGACCCATTCCACCAATGGACTGTCCTTGTGAATATCTATGTATCTCCTGAATAACGCTTTGCTTTCCGATTTTAAAATTCCCGATGTAATTTCCGGCAGACAAAAAGATGATGCAGTGTGAAAATCATGCCAGGATTTCACAGCCCACTTAGCCGCACCATCGGAAGGTGCGTCAAGTGAATAGTATACCTTGCCAACAAATGATGCTATTGAAGCACCCAGACACATCATACATGGTTCTAAATTAGTGAACAATTCCATTTGCCTTTTTTCTTCTGCTTTGATTTTTTTCTGATCCAGTTCCATCAGCGCTTTTAACTCTGCGTGAACCAATAATCTACTGTCTTCGCTTTCAGATGTATGACTTTGAGCCACTATTGTATCATTGTGGAATATAATACAGGCTATCGGCAATTCATTTTTCTCTAATGCCCGCTCTGCCAGATCAATTACAAGTTTCATTTTCTCATTTACAGTCATCGTTTACAGCCCTCACTATCTATAATAACTTTCATTTCATCAACTATTTGCTGAACACTTTTATTATCTGTATTAATAACATAATCGCCTTCATGCGGCTTTAAATGCAGCCAGAAAAGAGAACATTCATTTGCATCTCCACGCTTTTTATGACGTTCACGCAAAGTTTCCTCTGAGCAGGTCAGGGTAATACCAATAACAGAATAATCTTTTGCCGTTATATCTTTTAGTATCGCTTCACGAATTGTTTTATCACCATTTCTCAACCTCGGATCATCAACCGAAAACGGATTGACACACCATGCCCAATCGCCATCAAAATAAGCACTGTTTTCATAAGAAGTAAAAAGTTTCTGTGTCACCGTTGTTTTCCCCACACACGGAGAGCCTGCTACCATAATCAGTTTTTGTTTTGACATCTATATTTCTCCCATCAATCATTTGAAGCTCTGCCACTAAATGGTGTTTACAAAATGCTTCCAATACCTCCATTAAATTCCGGTTTATATCTCTGACAGAATACCACAATCAGAACCGCATTTCTATCATTTTTCTATTCATTTTCCCAAATGGAGATTCAGAAAATCTAATGCAATTGTCACAGCAGCGCCAAATCAGATATCCGGCGAAGTATAACCTTTAACCTTACAAAATTGTAAGTTACGGCCTGCAAACTGTAAGGCAGATCAATGGTTGCCGCTCTCCCTTTTTGCTATTCTTATTTCAGAACAAAACAAACCAGACAACAATCGAAAAGGAGACATCAGATATGAAAAAAGTATTGATCGCAGCAGCTTCCATAACAGCAATTATCGGCGTACGAATGATCCTTTCATTCACAATAAGCGAGCAGGCCGTAGAAGTGTTTACCAGATTATCCACCGCTTTCCTGTTTTTCTATTTTATCTGCGGATTATCGAAGAACAATTTGAAAGCAGCACAGCATAAGACCAATACACCCCTGCGCAGAAAACCATGACAAAGACGCAGACGCCCGTCATCACCATATAAAGCATATCGTCCCACCGCATTTTTACACTGTCCAGAAGATACATCGTCTGCCAGTTCCTGCTGATCCAGACGGCAAACTGCAGCTCGTTTATTCCTACGATCAGCAGGCAGACGGCGATACCCGAAAGCAGCGCTTTTTTCATTTTGGAAAACTCCTGCTGCAGCTCACTTCTGACTTCATCAGAGAAAATCAGTTCTTTTCTTCTGAAATTTCTGTACGGATTCTGCTTTAAAATAATGTAAAATACAATAGAAAACATCACCAGCACAGACAGGGTCGTAAGAACCGGTTCAACCGCCAGTTCATAAAAGCCCGGCTCTGTCGAAGAAAAGGATGCACTGTTACAGCCCGCGATCAGTCCGCAGGCCGCTCCGATCAGCAGAAATTTCTTTTTATAATAGAGCAGAAACCCGTTTGCCGCCTCCTGTGAGAGACCGTGTGTCTTTCTCATCTGATACAGTTTTTCTCCAAATGTCATTTTGTCTCTTCTCCCTTCACTCCGATGATTATTTTCCCCGCGGTTCCTGTTTATCATAGCACAGCGCCCTTGTATCTCCAGCATTTTTCTGTGGCAATTCCGCAATTCCAGCTTGCACTTACCTCTCCAATAGTCAAAAAAGACTACCGGAACACGCTCCGATAGTCCATACCTATAACCTCTCACTTATCCTTATTTATACCACAATCTGATTCCTTCCGCTGTTTTTTCCCCGATACAGCTTCTCGTCCGCGTCCCGTACTATGTGCTCGATTTTCCCGCCGTTTCCTTCCGCAAGACCAAAGGTCATTGTAATGTTTAATTCCACATCCCCATATACAATGGGTTTTGAGCGGATCGCCTCCAGCAGCTCCTGCATAAAGGAAGCGGCCCTGTCCAGATGGATGCCGTTGTACACAAGCAGCATTTCCTCGCCGCCCCATCTGGCCACAAAACCGTGCCCGCGCATATGCTCCTTCATCCGTGCGGAAAGTTCTGTGAGCGCCACATCGCCGCATTCATGTCCGTATGTATCATTGACATTCTTAAAATGATCCACGTCACCGATTGCGACACAGAAAGGCGTCCCGTGTTTCGCGTAATCTTCACAGACATGTTTGAGAATTTTTTCTCCGCTCCTTCGGTTATATAAACCGGTCAGAAGATCCTGCTCCACCAGCTTTTGCAAAGACTGCTGCATCTTAATCAGATACCGGCTCATCTCCCCCAGCTCGTCCTTACGCTCCAAAACCTCCTGATCAAATTCCTCATGGAGTTCTCCCCGCTCAATGCCAACGAGAAACAGTTCCATTTTCCGGATGGCGTTCACCAGTCTGCCTGAAAACCGGATGGTCACAAAACAGGCAATCAGCATCGTAAGCAGTCCGAAAAGAATGATCGGACTGAGAGAACTTCTCAAAAGCCCCTCCACTTCCGCGGAAGGCTTTCCGACGAAAATCATGCCGATGCACACTCCCTTTGCGTCAAAAAGCGGTTCATAGTAGGAAAAATACCGGACGCCCTCTACCATGGTGCTGGAATAAAACTGTGCATGTCCGCCATACAGCACGTCGTCAACAACCGTTTCATTTGCTATGGTTCCGGTCACTCTTTCTCCGTTTCCCTTTCTGATCGTGGTAGAGACACGGGTATTCCGGCAAAAAATCGTAATATCAATGCCTGTCCTTTCTTTGATGGAATCGGGAATCTCAAAATCTCCGTTCAGCAGATGATCTCCCTTCCACAACAAAATCCCGCCATCCTTTACTTCCGTATGATAGTCTCCTTCATATAACTTGTCATACAGAGTGACAACCGTATGGCTCAGGTCCACAAGACCGTTTTTCGTCTCTATCCTCATGGAAGCAGCAAACCGCATAGCGCTGAATGTGGTAATCACTATGGTAAGCAGGATAATAGGCAGTACATTCATTTTAAACAGGACACGGAAAAAACCGCTCCCTTTTAACTGTTTCATCTTAATCTCCATTCCTCTCCAATCCAAAGCAGATAACGCAGGTATGTCAAAAACACACGAAATCATCATAGCACAAATTACTCTCTAAAACCAGCCGCATTCACATCTTTGCCTGTTTATGGTATAGATTGTATCATATCTTACCCTGTCACAGGTCACAGTTTCATAAGCAGACTCGAAATGCTCCGCATTTCTCGTTCGCGTTGCTCGTCATAAATCGGCACTAACAGTCTTACATGCAAGCATGTATCCTGTCTGTACCGCTTTCTGACTCTGCTTATGCGCGCAAAAAACAGCGGCGCCGCTGCACGGACACCGCTGTTTTCCTGTCATCCTGAATTTATGCGTGATATTTAAATCTGTCAACCAGTTCTTTGAGCAGATCCGCCTGCGACGACAGCTCCTGCGACGCAGCCGCGCTCTCCTCGGAGGTAGCAGAGTTGGACTCCACAACCTGCGCAATCTGATTGACGCCCTCTGTGATCTGCGCCGTGGCGTCTGCCTGCTCTTCGGACGCTAACGCAATCTGGTCAATCGCCTCGCCCACCGTCTTTGCGTTCTCAACCACAAGCAGAAGGGAATCCGCCGTGGAATTGGCCAGCTTTGTTCCATCCTCCACCGCCTGAATCGCATTCTGGATCAACTGCTTTGTATTCTTCGCCGCTTCGCTGCTCTGCTCGGAAAGCGTTCCGACCTGCGTGGCCACTACCGCAAAACCCTTTCCTGCTTCTCCGGCTCTCGCCGCCTCAATGGACGCGTTCAGCGCAAGAAGGTTCGTCTGGGATGCAATTTCTTCAATACTGCTGATGATCTCAGCGATCTTATCGGATGCCTCCCTGATTCTTTCCATGGCTTCCATGCTCTGTTTCATCTGGGCGTTGCTCTCGCTCACCTGATCGTTCATACCTGTCACCACTTTTTTGGCTTTCGCCGCATGCTCGGCATTGGTATGAATCTTTTCCGATATATCGGTCATTGTCGCCGTCAGCTCCTCAATCGCGCTCGCCTGATCCGTCGCGCCTTCCGCCAGAAGCTGGGATGCGCCTGCCAGATCCGTTGCGCCTTTTCTGACGCTTTCCGCATTGGTATCAATCTCCCCGAGCGCAGTGCTGAGTGACCCGACAATGTCACGGAAGGATTCGCTGATTTGGGCAAAGTCGCCTTTATAGCTCTCTTCCACATCAATCATAAAGTTGCCGTCCGCCAACTCCGCCAGATCGCTGCTGATGCCTGTGATGATGGTATTCAGGTCTCGAATCGTTTCAGCCAGACAATCCAGCAGAATTTTCGTTTCATCGTTTTCCGTCGGCTCAGGTACTTCCGAATGGATATCTCCCTCTGCCAGGAGCCTGAGTCTGTCCACCGTTCTGCCAAGAGGCGCTGCAACCGCTTTACCCATTTTCACACCGACCTTAATCCCATACACCGTAAATGCCACTACCAATATAATCGTGACCACGAGCGAAATATAGAACATCTTTAAAAATTCATTTCGCACCGCCGCTACGCCGATACTCCAGCCGTCCGTCTCGGGAACGGGAGAGTAGGCAACCACTTTCGTCTTGCCGTTATACCTGTATGTACCCGTACCGTTTGCACCCGAGACCATTTTTTTACAGATCGCGCTGTATTTCTTCAATCCGGGATTCGTATCGCCAAGCGCAACGCTGTCCTCCACGCCCACCAGCTCGGAATTTACGTCCGCAATTGTAATGCCGTTCTTGTCCAGCATAAAAGCGGTTCCGCCCTTTCCGACCTGTATGGAACGCATAATATCATTCAAAAATTCACCATTTGGCACATAAGCAACCACGCCGACCGGCGTTGTCCCCGGCACACCGCCTTCCCACAGCGGCGCCGCTACCACATAGGATACCTTGCCAGTCACTTCGCTGTACGCCGGCGTTGAAACACAGGTATTTCCTTTTATGCCTTCCTTAAAATATATTCTGTCCGAAAGATCCGCTCCCGTAATCAGGTCGATACCGTTTCCGTCAAGCAGATACGCGCCGTCCATATCATGATCTTTCACCCTCTGGTTTAAAATAGCCGCTTTTTCCTCCGGCGCTTTCTCCGGATCTGCGAGCCGCGCAATGCTCCCTGTCTCATAGGCAATCGCAATAAACTCATTTAACGAAGCGGAAACATAATCCGCCGCCACATCGGACGTGTTATTGATCGTCTCAGATACCGCACTGATGGAAGACAGATAACTCAAAACCGATGTCATCGCTCCCAATACAATGCAGCAGATCATGATAACTCTGCCGAAACGTTTCGAAATCTTCTCACCGATGCCGATAAAACGCCCTTCATTTTTGTCCCTTTTCCCTCGCGAAGCTCTCTCCGCACTGTCCTCCTTTTTTCTTTCCATGGCATTTCCCCCGTTCACATGTTGGATTAATAAGATAGATAAACAGACCAAAATAGAACAAAATCGAATAGATAACTGTAAGAAAAGACTAGCAGAAAACGATTCGGCAATAAACCAGTATATTCATCTAAGTTATTAAGAATAATAGTTACTTTTACATTATACCACACCATGTTACATTTTTTACACTTAATTTACATTTGATTTATATTTTTTTTATAAATATGATCACTTCCTGCTTCCGAGATTGCTGTGACGTTTGTTCGTGCTCCCTCTCATATAATTTCCCAGATTTGTCAGGCATAGCAACGTGCCCGACAGGAAAGCGCCGGGAATCAGCAGCATCCACCACGCGCGGGAAAGAAGCGCATTTTCAGACAGGGAAAGCATACTGCCCCAGGAAACGGCTTCCACCGGAAGGCCCAGCCCCAGAAAACTCAGAGTAGATTCCGCAACAATCGCATTTCTCACATTCATGACTGCCATAAACAGGAGGGACGGGAAAAAATTGGGCGCAAGATGCCGGAACAGTACATGAAAAAAACCGCCGCCAAGGCACCTTGCCGCCAGCACATAGTCTGCATTTTTAAGCTGCATAACTTCCGTCCGCACCACCTTTGCCATAGCCATCCAGCCCGTCAGACCGATCACGACAGACAGACTATACACACTTGCCCTGCCAAACACCGCCTGCAGAAAAACCGTGAGCAAAAGCCCCGGAACGCTTAAAATCAGATCGGTCAGTCTCATCAGAACCCCGTCCGCCCGCGCGGGCGCGCAGCCGCTTATGCTCCCCACAAGAACCGCCAAAGCGACAGACAGCAGGGTTGCCAGAAAACCGATTGTGAGAGAAATTCTGCCACCGTACCAGATCATGGAAAAAATATCCCGCCCCATCGAATCCGTTCCGAAAAGAAATTCTTTTCCAGGCGCCTCGTTACAGTGAGCCAGATCCATGAAAAGCGGATCCTTTGTCATAACCGGACCGAACGACAGACACAAAACGACTATCATAGTCAATACAACCAGTGAAAGAACCGGAAATCTCTTTTTCACCGACTTTTCACCTCCCAGCCGTCCGCTCCGCCATGCCGCCGCATTCTGGGGTCGATCCGTCCGCCGATGCTCCCTGCGAGCAGATTACAGAAAATAACAAGCGTCCCCGTAAGCAGACTCACCACCATCAGCAGATTGTAGTCCTGATATCTGGCGCTCTCATAGGCAAGGGTACCGATTCCCGGATAGGAAAACACGGTTTCCACCACATATGTGCCGCCAAGGATATGCGGCAGGGCCACAGCCATCATGCTCAGATAGGAGGGCATCGCCCCACGCAGGCAATGTCTGTATAATACCTGCCTGCCGCCAAGCCCCTTCATTCTGGCCAGCAGCACATAGTCCGCCCGCACCTCTTCAAGCAGTCTGTTGCGAACCTGGAAGGCATAGTACCACAGATGCCCCAATACCACCACGGCAAGCGGCAGAACCAGATGTACCGCACGATCCGCCGCATCCCCCTCTTTCCCCACGGAATACGCACCGGATCCCGGCAGCCAGCCGAGCCATACCGCAAATACCAGAAGCAGAAGCAGGGACAGCCAGAATTCAGGTATACAGCTTGTGACAGTGCCGATGGCGCAGATGATCCGATCAGCCGCCCTGTCCTCTCTCCACGCACAAAAAAGCCCCAGAAAGAGCGCCAGCACAAAGGTCAGCCCAAAACCGAGCCCGCCAAGAAGAAGGGTATTTCCGATCCTTGCGGCTATCACTTCTTTCACATCCCGCTTATACTGATAGGAAATGCCGAAGTCGCCGCGAACCGCCCCCCGCAGCCAGCGTCCATACTGTGTGACAAGCGGCTCGTGCAGACCAAGCCGCTCCCTTGCCTCCTCCTGCTGCGCTGCGCTCATTTTCTCCACCCGCTCCCCGTAAAAGGCGTACAGGGGATCGCCCGGCGCCAGTCTGGAAACGGTAAATACGAGAACGGACAGGAGAAACACGCTTAAGACAAATTTCCCCACGTTATGTAAGATTGTGACTATGTATAATTTCTTCAAGCACTTCCTCCACATCTCCGATGCGAAACAGCTCCCCGCCTCTCATCAGCGCCACACGATCAGCCACTGCCGCCGCCACGCCGGGATTATGCGTAACCAGTACAATGGACATGCCCATCCTCTTACGCAGCTTAAGAAACAATTCTAAAATCTGTGCCTGCACCGTCACATCCAGCGCCGTAGTCGCTTCGTCCGCAAACAAAACGGCCGGCTCCGCCGCCAGTGCAATGGCAATCACGCACCGCTGCGCCATGCCGCCGGAAAGCTGAAACGGGTACTGCCTGATCCGGTCTTTTGAAGGATTCAGACCAGCCAGCTCCATCAGCGCAGCCACCCTTTGTCTCCGCTCCCTGCCGGAAAGTTCCGGCCGCCGCAGGCGCACCGCCTCGCCGATCTGTTCTCCCACAGTCATGCACGGATTCAGGGCTGTCATGGGATTCTGAAATACCATGGAAAAGAAGCTGCCCCGCAGCTTTTGCATCTGCTTTTCCGAATAGCCGGTGATCTCCTCTCCCCGGATAGAAATATGTCCCGTCTTGATTCTTGCGATGTCCGGCAAAAGTTTCAGGATACTTTTACACAGCACGCTCTTGCCGCATCCCGTCTCCCCCATAACCGCCAGAATTTCCCCTTCCCGCAGGGAAAAGCTGACCTGCTTCAAGGCCTCTGTCTCTCCTTCCGGTCTGTAAAAGCTGACAGACAGGTCTTTTACGGTAAGCACATCCATCCAAACGTTCCTCCGCTAACATACAGAGAATGTCACTGTTTTGACATTCTCTTAAATAAGACGCAGCGCTTCTTACTTTTTCCACTCCGCAATATTCCAGAATATGCCCACGCCGTGATGTCCCATCACCGTATCGGGAGAAATCCCCTGAATCGAAGCGTCGGCCACATAATCGGCGTCAATATAACAGATAAAAGCGTAGGCCGGATCCTTCGCCAGCTCCTCCTGAAACCGCGCGTAGCTTTCAGCGCGCACCTGCGGATCGTCAGAGCTGCGCGCCTGCTCCAGATACCGGTCCACCGCTGCATTGGAGTAGCCGCTGTAATTTGCGCCCTTTCCCGTGCCAAATACTTTATAAGTATGGTCGTCCGCGTCAAAGGGGCTTCCCCAGCCGATCAGGTATGCCATCTGACTGTTCCAGTCAACCCGCGTCGGAATCTCCACCGTGCAGCCTATCCCTGCCGCCCTGATCTGTTGAGCCGCGGCCTGCGCCATGTCCGCCCGCACCTGATCGCCTGCGCCCACGCTGATCACAAAGGAAAGCGTCTTTCCGTCTCTCATATAAATCCCGTCTTCCCCTTTGACGCATCCCGCAGACTCCAGAATTTCCGCCGCTTTTTCCGGGTTATAGTCATAGCGCTCCACATTCTCATTGTTGTAAATATTGCGCTGTAGCGGCCCGTAGGCGGGCATTCCCTGTCCCAGCAGCACTGTGTCCACAATAGCCTGCCTGTCTATCGCATAGCAGATGGCGGGAATGATATCCCGGTTTTCCTGCCAGTAGGCGTTGTTAAAATTAAAGAGAATCCCTCTGTAATCGGATGTCAGCATATGATAACAGATATATTTCTCCTGTGATGCAAAAGACTGCGCCGCTTTTGGCGGAAGCAGCGCCAGATCCAGTTCGCCCGCCGCCATCTGGAGCGTCTTTGCGTTGTCGTCGTTTACAATCTTAAAAATCACTCTGTCGATGTGAGGCGTTCCGCGAAAATAGGATTCGTTTTTTGTCATGATAATCGCCTGCCCCACGTCCCAGCTCTCCAGCTTATACGGTCCTGTCCCCACAGGCGCGCGAAAAAAATCCGAGGTTTGCATATCCTCCCCCGCAAGCAGATGCGCCGGAAGCACCGCCATGGTCATATAGTCCAGAAAAGCCACGTTCGGCGCAGACAGCCGGAAGGAAACCGTGTAGTCGTCCACCGCCGTAATCTCCTCCACATCCTCATAGTTGGGCGCGTTCTCGGAAGCGTTTTCCGGATCCATGATTGCCTCAATTGTGAACTTCACGTCCTTTGACGTAAAAGGCACGCCGTCATGCCATGTCACCCCCTCCTCCAGATGGAAGGTGTAAGTGCAGGCTGCCTCGTCAAACTCCCAGCTCTTTGCCAATCCGGGCACCACCTCATTTTTTCCATTGTGTGCGGTCAGCCCGTCAAAGAGCAGCAGATTAATCTCCCCGTGCTCATCCATAGCCGGATTGATGCGGGTGTAGTCGCCGCTGCCGTAGACTAAGGTAACCGGCTCCGCCTGCGCATCGTCAGTCCGCCCGCCTGCGGTCTGTTCCGTGTCCGTCTGCCCGTTTTCTGCCCCGGACGCACCGCCTCCCCCGCAGGCTGTCAATACGCATAAGCCCGTAAGCAGTACCGCAAACAGCCGCATATTTTTATATTTCTTCTTTTGCGCTACGGTTTTTAATCTGAATTGTCGTTTCATATTGTATTGTTCCGTTTCCTTGTTTTCACTTTTCAAAATGGTGTTTCCCTTCCTTACATTCCCCGCAGGAAATCCGCCACTTCCCTGAGCGACATCCCCCGCTCTCTGGCGATCCGCGCCAGATCCTCGTACTCATATTTTTCTCTCGTCACGCCGCAGCCCTCTGAGACTTTTTTGCGCACTTCCCCGTAAGGCGTCCGCACCCTCTGTATCGAGCGGGCAAGCGTATATCTTCTGGAAATGCTTTCCCGGATGCCGATGGTAGTCGTATGTCTGAAAATCAGTTCCACCATCTTATCCTTCATGGACTCCGCGCACATCACATGCAGCACCGTGCCCGGCCGTGACTTCTTCATTCCCGCCGCCACGGTATAGACCTCCAGCGCACCCGCCTCCAGAAGCGTCTCCGACGCAAAGCCGATGGCCTCCGCCGTCATATCGTCCACATTGCAGATAAGCTCCGCCACCGTATCGCCCGCCCCTTCCGTCTCACCGAGCAACGCGCGCACACAGTTTGCCGCCGGAAAATCTTTCTTTCCCATGCCGTAGCCGATTGCAGCCGTCCGCATAACCGGCATGGATCCGAAACGGCTGGCAAAATACTTCAAAAGCGCCGCCCCGGTCGGCGTGCAGAGTTCTCCCCGGATCTCCCCGCCGTAAATCGGCACATCCCTCAAAATATAAGCTGTGGCAGGCGCAGGCACGGGTAAAATTCCGTGAGCGCATTTCACCTGTCCGCTGCCCACATGCACGGGCGACACAATCACCTGATCCGGCGCCAGTCTGTCCATCAGCACACAGACCGCCGTGATATCCGCCACAGCGTCCATGGTTCCCACCTCGTGAAAATGAATCTCGTCTGCCGGTACACCGTGCACATGGCTCTCCGCCTCCGCAATCATCCCGAACACCGCGAGAATGTCTTTCCGTATCCGCTCAGACAGAGGAAGGCCGCTCACGATATGCCCGATCTCATGCATACCGCTGTGATGGTGCTCATGACTGTGGGCATGTTCGGCTCCGTGCGTGTGCTCATCCTCAAATCCGTGCCCGGCTCCAACGCTGTGCTCATGGTCGTAGGCATGGTCGGCTCCGTGCATGTGCTCATGTTCATGTCCGGCCTCATGCGTGTGCTCATGCCCGCCGTCATGCATCTCCTCCGACTCTTCTGCCCCGTATACCCGCACGGAAACGTGAGTGCCGCCGATGCCGCACTTCTGCGCTTTCTCACACACCATTTCCACACCCGGAATCCCAAGCGTGTTCAGCTCCTCCATGACCTTCTCCCCATCCGGCAGAAGCTCCAAAAGGGCCGCAGCCAGCATATCCCCCGCCGCCCCCATACCGCAGTCTAAATATAATGTTTTCATAAATTTCCCTCCCGATTTTTCAAAGAATGCCTGCATTTGGCATTCTCCGGTGTGAAACTCAGAACTTCCCGGCGTCTCCTCCTATAACGAGACGTCATTAGAAGTTTTTTTCACACGGTTGATCATACTGGCCAGATACCCGGCCCCAAACCCATTGTCTATATTTACCACCGACACCCCGCTGGCGCAGGAATTGAGCATGGACAAAAGAGCCGACACCCCGTGCATGGACGCGCCATACCCTACACTGGTGGGCACCGCGATCACGGGACAGTCCGCAAGCCCCCCGATCACGCTGGCAAGCGCCCCCTCCATGCCCGCAATTGCGATAATCACCGACGCGTCCATGATTTCGTCCAGATGGGACAAAAGCCGGTGAAGTCCCGCCACACCCACATCGTAGAGCCGCACGACTTCGTTGCCGTGCACCTGCGCGGTAAGCGCCGCCTCCTCCGCCACCGGAATATCCGAGGTACCTCCTGTGGCGACCACAATCTTTCCGATTCCGGACGGCTCCGGCATCCTGCCGACTACGCCGATCCGCGCCTGTTCATGGTAGGTCAGTTCGTGACATTTGGCCACCTTCTTTGCTTTCTTCCCGGAAAGCCTTGTAATCAGAATGGTCTTCTGCCCGTTTTTCATCATATTGTCAATAATGCCAACGATCTGCGACGCCTCTTTTCCCGCGCCGAAAATCACCTCCGGCGCGCCCTGTCTGACCCCCCTGTGGTGATCCACTTTCGCGTACCCGATATCCTCAAAAGGCTTCTTTTTGATCGAAAGAAGCGCCTCCTCCACGGAAACCTCTCCGTCCCGCACCTGTTCCAGTATTTTTCGGTAATCGCTCATATTCTCGCCTCCATATCCAGCAAAACCGCCGGATAATATTGTTTCAGTTCCTTTACGATCTCCTCCCGTTTTTCAACTGCCCGCGCAATAAGGGCGTCCGGAAACTGCAATCTGGCCGCCCCGCCAAAACACCTTACCCGGAAATCCGTAAACCCAAGTGAAAAAAGAAAGTCCTCAGCCGCCTCCGTACACCTGAGTTTTTCCGCCGTGATCTCTTCTCCCGCCGGTATTCTGGTCGCCAGACAGGCATAAGCCGGTTTCTCCCATGTAAAAAGTCCTGCCGCCTCAGACAACCTGCGAATCTCCCCTTTTGTGAGTCCGCATTCCCTGAGCGGCGAGCGCACGGACAGCTCCCGCAGCGCACGCATACCGGGACGGTCTCCCTCCTCGTCAGAGGCGTTCGTGCCGTCCAGCAGCAGCTCATAACCGTCCGCTGCCGCCGCTATTGCAATTGTTTTAAAAATCAGTTTCTTGCAATGGTAGCATCGGTTGGCCGGATTTTCCCGGATCGCCTGTTCTGCCAGCACATCCGCCTTTAAAATCGTCAGGCCGGCGTCCAGCTTCCCGCAAAGGCGCTTCGCGTCCTCCAGCTCAAACTGCGGCTGAAAAGCGCTCTTCACATAGTATGCCCGCACATCCGCCCCCGCCGCCTTCGCCGCGTAAAGCAGATACGCCGAATCCACGCCGCCTGAAAAGGCTAATGCGGCTTTCGCATTCTCTTCAAAAAACCCCGATAAAATCATATTTACTCCTTCTGACTCTGTTTCTTCCTGCGCATAAGCAGACTCGTAATGCTTCGCATTCCGAGTTCGCGTTGCTCGTCATAAGCCTTCCGATGTCTGCACTCATGCAAGCATGGTGCTGATTCCGGACTCTGTTTCTTTCTGCGCATAAGCAGACTCGTAATGCTTCGCATTCCGAGTTCGCGTTGCTCGTCATAAGCCTTCCGATGTCTGCACTCATGCAAGCATGGTGCTGATTCCGGACTCTGTTTCTTTCTGCGCATAAGCAGACTCGTAATGCTTCGCATTCCGAGTTCGCGTTGCTCGTCATAAGCCCCGATAAGCGCCCATTCATGCAAGCATGATGTCCGCTTATCGTGACTTCTGACTCTGCTTATGCGCGCAAAAAAAGGTACACCACTCCCGTCGGGAATCGTATACCTTCCTGTGTATACATTTTGCAGGCTTCGTGCCGGCTTTTGCCTATTTTATCTTATGTGCGGTGAAAAAGTCAATCCCTTATCCTGACTTTTTGCGATATTGCCTTTTGGATCGCATTGAGCACACGCTTTTTATCTGCGCTCCACAGCGGCGCCACAAGCGTGCGTTTGTCTCCGTCGCCTGTCATGCGGTGGATGACCATGTTTTCCGGAAGCAGGGCGATACATTCCGCGACCAGCTCCACATAGCTTTCAAACGCAAGCGTCTCAAACTTTCCTTCCAGATAATCCTTTTCAAGGTCTGTCCCTCTGATCACATGCAAAAGCTGCAGCTTTATGCCGTCTGCACGACTTTTCCCCACGTAAGACACCGTGTCAAGCATATCCTGTCTCGTCTCGCCCGGCAGTCCGAGCATCACATGCACGATCACTTCGATCCCTGTCGCTTTCAGCCTGTTTACGGCATCGTCATACACGGAGAGGGAATAGCCCCGGCGAATGTATTCCGCTGTCCGGGGATGTATGGTCTGCAGCCCCAGCTCCACCCAGACCGGTTTGATCTTATTGCACTCACATAGCAGATCCAGCACCTCGTCCGGAAGGCAGTCGGGGCGCGTTGCGATGGACAGCACCGCTATATCCCTGTGGCTTATCGCTTCCATATACAGGGAGCGCAGCTTTTCGACAGGCGCATAAGTATTGGTAAATGCCTGAAAATACGCGATGTATCTGCCGTCCTTTATCTTTCCCGCCACTCTCTCCTTACCCTTTTCGATCTGCCGGGTAATACTCATGGCGCGATCCCCGGCAAACTCTCCCGAGCCTGCCCCGGAGCAGAAAATACATCCGCGGGTGTCTGTCGTGCCGTCCCGGTTCGGGCAGGTAAACCCGCCGTCCAAGGCTATTTTGTACAGCTTTTGACCAAAGACATCATGTACATATTGATTTAGTGTGTATATTTTCATAAAAATCAGCGTCCGCCCGTTTCGTCTGCGCCGCTTACACAATCCGCCTCACCGTGATAATACTGCGGTAAGTCGCCGAAGTAATCTTAATCCCCGTCCGCTCCGTGCTGGCGTGCACGATCTGTCCGTTTCCAATATAAATACCCACATGGCCGCCGTAATAAATCACATCGCCCGGTCTGGCATCGGAGTAGGACACCCCTTTGCCCACGGTCGACTGCGAGTAAGAACTTCTGGGAAGGTTAATTCCGAAATTCTTGTAAACCGACATCACGAAACCGGAACAGTCCGCCCCGTTGGTCAGGCTGGTACCGCCCGCCACATAAGGATTACCGATAAACTTACAGGCATAATTCGCAATATCCTGCCCCTTTCCGCCACCGGAAGATGTGGGTTTCGGTGTCTCCTCCTTTTTTGGCTTCTCTTCCGCATCGGAATCGCCGCCCTCCTGCGCCAGAAGAGCTTCCTGCTCTTTCTTTCGCCGCTCTTCCTCTTCCTTTTTCTTTCGCTCCTCTTCCTCCCGGCGCTTGCGCTCTTCCTCTTCCAGCTTTTTGATTTGTGCCGTCTCCTGCTTGATCCGCGCCGTGTAGGTGGCTGCTTCCTGCTTCGCCTTTGTAAGCATTGCGCCATAATTCTCGTACTCTGTCCGTTTCTGGGCAAGCAGCTCCTCCATATAAGCCTGCCCCTCCTGCAGCTCGATTTTGGATGTCACAAGCTCCGACTTATCCTCCTCCAGCGTATCCCAAAGCTCCTGCACGCGCTTTACCGTATCCTCATATTCAGCGAGAAGTTTTCTGTCGTAATCGTAAAGCTCTTCCACATACTTCGCCTTGTTCACCATGTCGCCCATGCTGCCCGCGCCGAAAAACATGTGCAGGTAAGAGGAATCCCCCTTCTCATACATGAACTGGATACGGATTTTCATGGAGGCGTACTGCTCATCCTTCTCCGCCACCGCTACGTCGTAATCCACCTGTGTCGCGGCAATCTCTTCCTCTTTGTCCGCGATGGCTTCTTCGATCAGATTGATGTCGGTAATCAGATTCACCAGCTCCGCGTCGATCTCCTCAATCTCCTCTTCCACGCCCTCCTGCGCTTCCTGCGCTTCATCTGCCTGTTTCTGGGCGTCCTTTAGCTGGGACTGATCCTTTTTCACTTTATCGCGGAGTTCGGAAATAGTGGTAGCCGATATCGGATCTACCACTGACAGACACAATATGAAAGATAAAATGACGTACAACCGTCTCTTGTACTTTTTCATCGCTCCGCCCTATTTCTGTCGTTTCGCAAATCAGTGCGGAGAATGCCGATTTTGAGGCATTCTCCTGTGTGAGACTTAGAACTTCCAAGTCAGCTATGCTGACTTTGCGAATACAGCCTATGCTGTGAGTGGCTAGAAGTTCTTTTCACTCTGTTATAGTTCGCAGTTATTGACCGTTCTGGGGAACGGAATCACGTCGCGGATGTTGCCCATGCCGGTCAGGTACATCACGCAGCGCTCAAAGCCAAGCCCGAAGCCCGCATGTCTGGCCGATCCGTACTTGCGCAGATCCAGATAAAACTGGTAGTCTTCTTTATTCAGCCCAAGCTCCTCCATCCTGCCTTCCAGAAGCGCCAGGTCATCCTCTCTCTGGCTGCCGCCGATGATTTCACCGATTCCCGGCACGAGACAGTCCATGGCCGCAACCGTCTTGCCGTCCTCGTTTAATTTCATATAAAAAGCTTTAATCTCCTTCGGATAATCCGTCACAAACACAGGACGTTTAAACTCCTGCTCAGTCAAAAACCGCTCGTGCTCGGTCTGCAAATCACAGCCCCACTCCACCTTGTACTCGAAGCTGTCATTATGCTTTTTCAATATCTCTATGGCTTCCGTGTAGGTCACATGGGCAAAGTCAGAGTTTAACACATGGTTCAGCCGTTCAATCAGCCCTTTGTCCACAAACTGGTTAAAGAAGTTCATCTCCTCCGGCGCGTTCTCCAGCACATACCTGATCACATGCTTTAACATCGCCTCCGCCACCATCATATCGTCCGTCAGATCCGCAAACGCCATCTCCGGCTCGATCATCCAAAACTCCGCCGCATGTCTGGTGGTATTGGAATTTTCCGCCCGGAAGGTAGGCCCGAAGGTGTATACGTTCTTAAACGCAAACGCATACGTCTCCACGTTTAGCTGTCCGCTCACCGTCAGGTTGGTTGGTTTGCCGAAGAAATCCGGACTGTAGTCCACTTCCCCGTCCGCCGTCACTGGCAGATTTTTCAAATCCATGGTCGTCACCTGAAACATTTCGCCCGCGCCCTCGCAGTCGCTTCCTGTTATGATCGGCGTGTGCACATAGACGAAGCCTCTCTCCTGAAAGAAGGTGTGAATCGCGTAGGCGATCAGGGAGCGCACGCGAAACACCGCCTGAAATGTATTCGTTCTCGGACGCAGATGGGAAATGGTGCGCAGATACTCGAAGCTGTGCCGCTTTTTCTGCAACGGATAATCCGCCGTGGAAAGACCCTCCACGATAATCTCCTCCGCCTGCATTTCAAATTTCTGTTTCGCCTGCGGCGTCGCCACGATTCTGCCTCTGGCCACAATGGCGGAACCCACGTTCAGTTTGGAAATCGCCTCAAAATTCTCAAGCCTGTCCGCATATACAATCTGCAGCGGCTCAAAAAAGGTGCCGTCATTGGCCACGATAAAGCCGAAAGTCCTGGAGTCGCGGATGCTTCTCACCCAGCCGCCTACCGTTACTTCCTTATCAATATACGCCTCGCTGTTGCGGTACAAATCTTTGATATCCGTTAAGTCCATTTTACATTACCCCCTCATATGATTTCTTATATCAGTCCGCGATTGCCGCCGTTTCCTGAATATTTCCGTTTTCCTTCAAAAATGCCACCACTTTTTTACGCATCAGGTCTTCCCGCAGCGCTTCCACATCCACACTCTTTTTCAGCTCCTCCTCGGAGGCGTAACCGTATATTGCCATAAGCGCGGAAATTTCTCCGGAAACCTCCTCCTGCGTAGGCACAAGCCCTTCTTTGTCCGCAATGGCCTGATACATAATATACTGCCTGGTCATCCGCACTCCCTCCTCCGCGAAAGCC
Organism: uncultured Lachnospiraceae bacterium; assembly: GCA_949051815.1. Lineage (GTDB taxonomy): Bacteria > Bacillota > Clostridia > Lachnospirales > Lachnospiraceae > UBA3282. The sequence goes on along the minus strand of CARQVR010000011.1, from coordinate 39,229 downwards.
GCCCGGTATCCCGTCTCGTCAAGCCCCTGATAGAGCTGCATATACTGCGCCAGCGTCATCCCCATAGAAGCAGCTCTGGCATTCATATTGTTTTCTATGCTCATGGTAAAACGCTTTACCATCTCCTCCGGCAGCTCCTGAAAAGTGCTGTTTTCCATAATGGTTGACGCTATGGCGATCTCAACCTCATTGTCATACGTGCTCTTTAGCGACTGGTCATAGAGATTATACACCCAGTCGTTCAGCTCCTGCACCGACTGCGCGCCGCCGGTGTTATAGCCCTCCCCGCCAAGCTGCTTTACCAGCTCGTCCGTAAGCTCCGGCGCCTTGTTCTCGCTGATGCTGTTTACGGTCACCTCAAACACCACGTCCTCTCCCGCCAGATCGGGATTGGTATACGGGTCGGGAAAGGTCAGATTCAGGCTGCGCGTCTCACCGATATCCGCACCGATCAGTCCCTCCTCGAAGCCTTCTATAAACTGCCCGGAACCGATTGTCAGGTCAAAGTCTGTCCCCGTGCCGCCGTCGAAAGCTGTGCCGTCATGATATCCCACGAAGTCAATGTTTGCCACATCTCCCTCCTGCACCGCCCTGCCCGTAACCGGCGCCTTTTCCGCCTTCGGCTCGAGATAGTTATCGTAAATATAACTCTCCACCGCACCCTCGGGCACTTCCATCTTCGTCACGGTGGCATCAATGCCCGTATATGTGCCAAGCGTCACATATTTCTCCGCTTTAATGTCCTTTAAATATTCCTTACTGCCGCAGGCAGTCAGAAAAAGCGATGAGGCAACCACCGCTGCTAAAACACAGATTTTTCTTTTCATATCTCCTCAATTCCTCTTTTCCTAAATCATCCCAATCATAAATTCAACTTTTATCTTACCACAGCCGTCCTTCATTTGTCTATATCCGGCCTTCTCAATTTCACGGGCGCCCCGCCGCGCCTGCGGCTTCACTGCCACGTCTGATGTACACAAAATGCTCCAAAGTCGCATTTTGGCGCTTGCACAACTCGAAAAATCGCATACAGAGTGATTTTCCCCGCGGAATCGTGTCAGGCTGAATTGTTACCAAAATACTCTCAAAGCGTATATTGACGCTTGCGCAACACACGGATCAATGTTAAAATATTTTTTGTACATATTTTGAGAACGGAGGCATTCCCATGAGCACGTTTACCATTGTTTTACTGGTGATCCTGGCAGTTTTGCTGATCGCCGTAGTCGTATTATATTTCTTAGGAAAGAAGGCCCAGAAACGGCAGGCCGAACAGCAGGAGCAGATCGATGCGATGAAGCAGACCGTATCTATGCTCATCATTGATAAAAAGCGAATGAAGCTGAAAGACGCGGGGCTGCCCCCTGTCATATTGGAACAGACGCCCAAACTCCTGCGCGGCTCCAAACTCCCTGTGGTGAAAGCCAAGGTGGGACCGCAGATCATGACGCTTATCTGTGAAGCGAAAATTTTTGACAACGTTCCCGTTAAGAAGGAAGTAAAAGCCGTTGTCAGCGGTATTTACATCACGGATGTAAAGGGTCTGCACGGCAAGGCGCCGGTTGTGGAGCCGAAAAAGAAAAGCAAATTCAAACAGCTCATTGAAAAGGCACAGGAAAAAGCAGGGGCTAAACCCATCAGATGATCTATACGGCAGTTTTACGAAAGCAGCGTAAAACTGCCGTTTTCTTTGGAGCGGATATCAATTTTAATGTGGCAGTCCGAGAGGAACTCATAATTGATGTCCAGCGCGTAATCCACATCCACCACGATATTATCTTCCTTTTCCTCAATCGTTATCCGTTTCGTGTCAATCCCCACCAGAATCTGTCCGAAAGGCGTATTGTAATTTGACAGGTTCTTTTTGTTTTCCTGAAAAATCATATGTACATTTACAAGCCCGTGGCGCGTCAGCTCCACCATTTGGCCGCCAAACTTAAGACGGTTCTTTGTCGCACGGTCAAACCCTTCCGTGATCTCCTCATAAACAACATAGTGTCTGTCATTCTTCTTATAATAATCGCCCACAGTGACCGTCTCGATCTTATCGGCGTTTTCCTCCCGCTGATCAAATTGCAGTCCCTGCAATGTCAGTAGCACTTCTTTTGTCATATTTCACTCCATTTCTGCGCATTTTTTTGCGCATAAATTTAAAATTCTTCGATGCGGATTACCTTTGCCGACAAAATACCGTAAGGCAGAATGGAGTTGGCAAACCGTTTAAATTTATCGGCTGCGTCGCTGACGAAAAAGCGGTACAGCTCCGTTCCAAGCCCCGGCCTGTGTCCGCTCTCCAGACCGTGCTGCATAAGAAGCGCTTTCAGTTCCCTCGCCGTCTCATATGCCGGGTTGACCAGGGTCACACCTTCCCCCATGATTTTTCCCACCGTGGAGCGCAGCATCGGGTAATGCGTGCATCCCAGAATCAAGGTGTCTATGCCGCTGTCGATCAGCTCCGTCAGATAGCGGTGGGCGATCTCGTCCGTCACCGGATCTTCCCACAGTCCTTCCTCCACTAACGGCACAAAGAGCGGACATGCCTTTCCGATTACGCTTACCTCACTGTCATGTTCTTCTATGTAACGGCTGTAGATACCGCTGTTTATGGTGGCCTCCGTCGCCACAACGCCGATTTTCTTATTCGCGGTAGCCATAAGAGCCGCTCTGGCTCCCGGCTTCACCACGCCGATCATCGGAATATCCACTTCTTTTTCCAGATCTTCCAGCGCATATGCGCTGGCCGTATTGCAGGCAACCACAATGGCCTTTACCTGCTGTGTCTCCAGAAAACGCACGATCTGTCTCGAAAACCTTGTCACCGTCTCCTTCGACTTACTGCCGTAGGGCACCCGCGCCGTGTCTCCGAAATATACGATCCGCTCGTTGGGGAGCTGACGCATGATCTCACGGGCCACGGTCAGCCCTCCCACCCCCGAATCAAACACACCTATCGGGCTGTTATGCCACTCTTCCTGTCCGTTCATGGTTTCCGATCCTTCCTAATCCTTACTCGCAGACCATTTTTCCTCAAACCATTCCAAAAACCTGCTGCTTATCACGATCTCATCCCCGGAGGCATCCCAGATCTGCGCCGCCCCGATCTGCTCAGGCATACCGTCAGCAGGCCGCTCGTCTCCCATTACCGCCTCGCAGGTCTCCTCCGTAAAACATAACTCCGGATAAAATATCCCCCACCAGACAGCCGCAAAAAGGCAGGCCGCCAGTGTTTTTCCTCTTTTTTTCATCATAAAACCCCCATCTGCCGTACACTCCGGCATCTGGAGTATTCCCACTACCGGTCCATATCATACACTGCTTTTTCATATCCGGTCTGCGCACAATACAGACACTCAGACGGAAGGACGTTTCCCTCCGGGATCGATGCGGATCTGCCTGATAATGGACTGTTCCTGATTATCAATGTGTAATCTCGCCGCCGCAGCCGCTTTCTCTTTGTCGCCGTTCATAATACTCTCATATATGATTCTATGCTCATTGACCAGATTCTCATGCCCGCTCTCGTCCTTGATATACTCGAAGCGGTAGCGGTACATCTGCTCGGACAGGTTATTAATCAGTTGGATCAGCCGCTGGTTCCCCGTCGCCTGCACGATGATATCGTGCAACGCCACATCCGCTTCCGCGATGGTCACCACGTCTCCCGTCTCCGTCGCTTTCTCAAAACTGTCACAGGCCCTTTTCAGCGCAGCCTTCCCCTCCGCCGTGATCCTGTCGCAGGCAAGCTCCGCGCAGAGCGCGTCCAGCGCGCGCCTCACCTCCAGCACATCCTGTAAACTTTTCTCCGTAATCTGCGCCACCTCCGCGCCGCGCCTTGGTATCATGGTGACAAGACCTTCCAGCTCCAGCTTTCGTATCGCTTCCCGGATCGGCGTGCGGCTCACTCCCAGACGATTCGCCAGATGAATCTCCATCAGCCTCTCTCCCGGTTTCAGTTCACCCGTCAAAATGGCCCGGCGCAGCGTGTTAAACACCACATCCCGCAGAGGAAGAAATTCATCCATATTCACAGTGAAATCATGATCCATACGCGCCCCCCTTATCAGAGCAGTCTGCCATTCCAAAACGCTGTCACAAAAACCGCGCCTGCCGGTTCCTCTTCCTTTATGGCGGCCGCCGCTTTCTGTGCCGCTTCCTTTTCTTTATAAATACCAAACACCGTAGGCCCGCTGCCGCTCATCAGCGCATTTTCCGCCCCCAGCTCACACATCTTCCGTTTCAATTTGTCGATAACGGGGTATTCTTTCACGGTGACTGTCTCCAGCACATTCCCCATTCTGTCCGTTATCCCTCTCAGATCCCCCGCCGCAAGCGCCGCCGCCATGCCGTCAATATCCGGGTGAAAGGGCAGTCTGTCCGCCTGTAAATGTCCGTAGACAAAAGCCGTGGACACGTCGATATCCGGCTTCGCAATCACCAGATGACAGTCCGGCGGCGCAGGCAGCGGCGTCAGAATTTCCCCAATGCCCTCCGACAGCATCGTCCCGCCCTCAATGCAGTAAGGGATGTCCGCCCCGAGCGTCACGCCGGTCTTTTTCAGCTCCCCCGCAGAATAACCCATTTCAAACAGCTCGTTCAGCCCCCGCATGGCCGCCGCCGCATCCGCGCTGCCGCCCGCCATACCCGCCGCAATGGGAATCCTTTTGTGCAGCGTAATGGAAACACCCTCTCTGATCTGCCCTTTCTCCATCAGCAGCGCCGCCGCCCGGTAAACCAGATTATTTTCGTCCGCAGGCAGATCGGAGCCTTCTATCCGGAAGGCGATTCCTTGGTCCTTACGTTTCTCAAAAGTCAGGTCATCACAGATATCCACGGTCTGCATAATCATCTTTACCTCGTGATAACCGTCAGGTCTGCGCCGCAGCACATCCAGTCCCAGATTAATTTTTGCGTAGGCTCTCTGTCTAATCATAGCTGCTCCCGATGCTCCGCTGACCCCGCCGTCAGCCTTTTTCCTGTTCTCTGTTCTTTCCCGTACAGGTTAATGTACTTTGTATACAAGGATTGTACTTAATTTTGTACAAAATGTCAAGCGCCGCCTCCCCCGCACACGGGTTTCGCCGTGCAGGCATGGCATTTCATGGAATTTTTTTGATTTTCTCCGCTTTTGCTTCTAATTAAATTAGGAAAATGGTACGATATAGATAATAGAAAAAGGAGATTGCCCATGCGGGCAGTCTTTTCGCAACCACAAATATATATTTTTTCCAAGGAGGGATACCAATGGGCGTAAATGGAATTGCAGGAGCAGGCAGAAATGCTTACGAAGCTCTCACAACTACGCAGGCGGAGACCAAGCCTGTTGAAGAGACAAAAGACAACGCTTCCGACAAGGGAGAAAACGGTGTAGTTTATGAACCTTCAAAGGACAGTGTCAACGTACCTGTGAAAAAGTATGTACAGAACACAGAACTTGTAAATAAGATGAAAGCAGACGCTGACGCGCACACAAAGCAGTTACAGAACATTGTGCAGCAGTTGATGACCAAGCAGAGTCAGGCCTCCGGTATTGCGAACGGCGATATGTGGAAATTCCTTGCCAGCGGCAAGTTTGAAGTAGATGAGGCTACCAGACTGCAGGCGCAGAAAGACGTTTCCGAGGACGGCTACTGGGGCGTAAAGCAGACCTCCGGCAGAATCCTTGATTTCGCTACGGCTCTGACGGGCGGCGATCCGGGCAAGATCGAAGATATGCGCGAAGCTTTCAAGAAAGGCTACGAGCAGGCTGAAAAAACCTGGGGCGGCGAGCTTCCCGAGATCTCCAAGAAGACTTACGACGCTGTTATGGCAGGCTTCGACAAGATGGCTGAGGATGCGGCTGCACAGAACAATGCCACACAGGATATTCTGAATCAGGCCGGCGCAGGGCAGATCGCTTCCAACTAAACATAAGGAACGGCCAGGTTAATTCTTAACAGTTCCTAAACAGCGAAAAAACAAAGGAATCGGGTACATGCCCGGTTCCTTTTCGTTATCACTAAAAACCACTTGTAAAAACCGGCATTTTGTCAAGTATTCCAACCGGCATCATTCGGATATAATGTCACTAATTGCTGCTTTCCACCTGTAAATCACAGCAGACAATCATATGTAGAAGGAGAAAAACCACATGGTCGAAAACGAAAAAATCAAAAAAATCCCCTACGGCGGAGATTACAACCCGGAGCAGTGGCCGAAAGAGACATGGGAGGAGGACATGCGTCTGTTAAAGCTGGCGCACATCGACATTGTCACACTGAATGTCTTTAGCTGGGCCATGCTGCAATCCGACGACGACGTCTATCATTTTGAAAAGCTGGACCGGATTATGGAGCTGGTGAAAAAACACGGCCTGCAGGTTTGTCTGGCTACCTCCACAGGCGCGCATCCCGCATGGATGGCGAGAAAGCATCCCGATATCCTGCGTGTGGAGGCAAGCGGCATGAAGCGCAAGTTCGGCAGCCGCCACAATTCCTGCCCCAACAGCCCCACCTACCGGAAATACGCTGCCGCTCTGGCCTCCAGACTGGCCGGACGCTACAAAGAATACGACAACATCGTGGCATGGCATATCTCCAACGAGTACGGCGGTGAATGTTACTGCGAAAACTGTGAGAAAAAATTCCGGGAATGGCTGAAAGAAAAATACGGGACGATCGAGGAAGTCAACCGGGTATGGGACACCGCATTCTGGGGTCACACGTTCTATGACTTTGAAGATATTGTTGTGCCCAATCACCTTTCCGAACATTGGAGCAATGACCAGAGTACGTTTCAGGGCATCTCCCTGGATTACCGCCGCTTCAATTCGGAGAGCATTTTAAGCGCGTACCGTCTGGAGTATGACGCGATTCGCGCCGTTACCCCCGATATTCCCATCACCACGAACCTGATGGGCGCCTATCAGCCTTTAGACTATCAGATGTGGGCCAGATATATGGATTTCGTATCATGGGACAACTATCCCGCCAACGACACGCCCGTTTCCGGCACCGCCATGCGCCATGACCTGATGCGCGGCCTTAAGCAGGGGAAACCCTTCGCCCTGATGGAGCAGACGCCGTCCGTCACCAACTGGCTGCCCTGTAATATGCTCAAGCGGCCCGGCGTGATGCGGCTGTGGAGCTATCAGGCAGTCGCGCACGGAGCGGATACCGTCATGTTTTTCCAGATGAAACGCAGTATCGGCGCCTGCGAAAAATATCACGGCGCGGTGATCGACCACGCGGGACACGAAAACACCCGGGTATTTCGCGAAGTTGCCGCACTTGGCGCGGAACTTGAGCGGCTGGGAGACCAGACCCTCGGCGCAAGAAGCGACGCCAGGACCGCCATCGTCTTTGACTGGGACAACTGGTGGGGCGTCTCCTACTCGGCGGGTCCTTCCGTCTATCTGGATTACTGCCAGGAGGTGGAGCGCTATTACAGGGCCCTGTTTGATCTGCATATTCCCGTGGATATGATCGGCGTGGAGGACGATCTGTCGGCATACGATCTGGTGATCGCGCCGGTGCTCTACATGGTGAAAACAGGCTATGACGAAAAATTGCGCGCCTATGTGAAAAACGGCGGCCGCTTCCTGACCACCTTTTTCAGCGGCTATGTGGATGAGCACGACCTCGTGACCGTCGGCGGTTATCCCGGAAAACTGCGGGATATTCTCGGCATCTGGGTGGAGGAGGAGGACGCCCTGCCCGAAGACATGCACAACACTTTCCATTATAAAGGCAAAACTTACCCCGCTTTCATGCTCTGCGATCTGCTGCACACGGAAGGCGCCGAAGCCCTTGCCTTTTATGAAAATGATTTCTACGCCGGAATGCCTGTGCTCACGAAAAACGCCTTCGGCAGCGGCTTCGGCTACTATGTGGCCACAAGGTCTGACGATGCCTTTTACAGAGAATATCTCGGAGAAATCTGTCGGGAAGCCGAGATCGAACCGGTTATGGACGCGCCGGACGGCATAGAAGTGACCAGAAGAGTCAACGAAAACGGTACGTTTGTATTCCTGCTCAATCACGGGGAAGAAGCGCAGGTCATGGCTGTGCCCTTTGCGGGATGCGACCTGTTAAGCGGGAACAGATATGCGGCGGGAGAAATGATCACACTGGCAGCGAAAGGGGTGCTCATCATCAAGTCAGACTGACCTGTGTTTCAGAGCAGGTCATATGCGTCAGGCCGTCTGTGCGGCTTTGTGCAGCGTCTGCTTTACAGCGCGTCAATCACGCCCCAGATGCCCTGCTGCTCATATACATCTTTATAATATGCGACCTCGTTTCTGATCAGCTCGTCAATGACGCGCATACCGAGAAGCTCCACAGGCGCCTTGTCATCCGTCATTATGCGGTTCCCCGCTTCGTAGGGAACCAGATTTTCAGAAACCGTATGCATCATGGCAAGGAGACTTTCATCCGCGACAGTCTCCTTGTGTTTTTTCAGGTTCTCCATCATCTGCGGATTGTCCGAGGCAAAAAGCTCTCTGTTAGTGGAGCCTTTCACGTCCACCGTATACACTTCATCAAAAACGCTGCCGATGGTATCGGAAAGCCAGGCGTTGATGCTGTCCTCCCCGCTGCCCCGCATATTCATATTGACCACCATCACGCCATCCTCCGCAAGATGCTCTTTCACCAGCGAAAAGAACTCCGCAGAAGACATCTGGAAAGGAATCGTGATATCCTGATAGGCGTCCACCATAATCACATCGTACTTTCCGTCGATGGCATTCAGGTAAGCCCTGCCGTCATAGGTGGTCACAGACACATCCTCCGGCAGTTCAAAATAAGTCCGTGCCAGATCCGTAATTTTCTCATCAATCTCCACGCCCTCCACCAGCATATCCCCGAAATAAGCCCTGCACTGGTGCGCGTAAGTGCCCGTCCCCATGCCAAGAATCAGCGTATTGCATTCCGCCGGATTTTCCTTTCCCGTCATAAGCGGCGCCGCCATGGCATAGTCGTAGTACATGCCCGTCAGTCCCTCGTCCTTAATCAGAATGGACTGCACCCCGAAGAGCACATTTGTCGATAAAATGACACTTCTGTCGTTTTCTTTTACCTGCAAATAATTGTAAACGGACTCCCCCTCAAAGGCCAGATTATTTTCCCAGAAAGCAAAGCTGTTCGACGCCCCGAAAATACAGCACAGAAGAAAGACAACCGCCGATGCCGCGCTCTTTTTCCATCCGCTCTTTTTGCTGACAAAATAGATGATGCCAAGCCCTAAGAGAATCGCCGCAAAAATCAGAAACGTGATCGAAGTGCCCACCGCCGGAATCGACACAAAAGTCGGCACAAACGTACCGATGATGCTGCCGATCGTATTAAACGCGCCAAGCGTTCCCACGATACTGCCGCTGTCCGAAAGGCTCTGCACCGTGTACTTGGCCAGAGACGGCGTCACCGTTCCCAACAGGAAAAGCGGAAACACGAAGATCACCATACACGCCGCAAAAGCCGCCCAGATCAGGAAATTCGTATTCACCGCAAAAATTAACAGCGCGGAAATCCCTATAATGATATATTTTCCCACCACCGGAATCAGCGCAATCCACACGCCTGCAATCAGAATCCGCGTGTAAAGCTTGTCCGGGTTCGGGTCCTTGTCCGCGCTCTTTCCGCCATAAATATTGCCAAGCGCCATGGCGATCATAATGGTGCCGATAATGATCGTCCACACAATCTGGGAAGAACTGAAATAGGGAGCGAGCAGCCTGCTCGCCCCCAGCTCTACCGCCATCACGGACATGCCGGCGAAAAATTCCGTCAGGTACAGAAATATTTTATTCTTTAATATAGATGATGTGTTCATGATAAATTCGTCCTTTTTCGTATTCCGGCCCTGCCAGACTCCCAAAGCCTATCTCATAGTATATACGATAACCCTTCATTTTACAATTCGGATTTTAAGCCCGCGCATCCTCATTTCAATTTTTAAATCCCGCCCTTAACAACCAGAATTTTATCCCCCGCGCTGATCTCCTCCGTCGGCAGCTCGTTGACTTCCTTAAGCTGCGCCACCGGCACATAGTATTTCTTGCCGATATCCCACAACGTCTCTCCCGGTCCGGCGATACAGATCACCATGCCCGGCAGTTCACTGAGCTTATTTAAGTCAAGCGGCTCCACCCTGATGTCCGTCACCAGATCGCGGTTTTGCACGGAAAATACGATTACCTTAAACTGCAACGCCGCCTTGACGTCCAGCTCGTCGCTGTCAAGCATGGTCACCGTCAACTGCTCGATACTGCTTCTCAGCTTATAGACACAGGTGGGCAGAATGTTCTCCGCCTCGATCACATATTGGAACGGCAGTTCATTGACCGTGGAATAGATCGCCTTCGCGCCGCCCGCACTCAGGTAGAGTGTCGTCACCAGAAGCGTTCCCGAAACAGCTATGCCGTTCTCCACGATGGTCTGCTCGTCGATTCTGATTTCACCGTCGGAATGGATGAGCTGGTACATGGGCATTTCCGGATTCTGAATCCGCACATGCTCCGCAATCTTACATTTCCCGCTTCCTGCCAGAAGCAGACTCTTTACAGGCATCTGCGTGGCAAGCGCCTCAATCTCCTTATCCACGCCGTATACGTCGGAAATGACTTCCAGATTCTCCTCCTCATAGAGGTGAATATCCAGATCCAGTACCGGCTCCACGCAGAACACTCTCTCCTCCCCGTCAAAATCCTGCCGCACCTCCACATTACACTGGCCCAGATGATAGCTGATATCGGGAATCATGTTTTCCCGACAGCCGTGACACTCGATAATGCCGCTGAACGGCACGGTATTCTCATACCACTGTGTTTTATCGTTATCCCCTTCTCCCTCATATAAGAAAAAGGCCCTCATCTCCCCCTGAATCGAAAGCTTCTCCTCCAGCGCCTTAAATTCCACATGATCAAAACAGATGTGATGCCATATGGTCTGGAACACATTGGGCAGATTGCCCGTCAGCTCCATCTCCTCCTTCAAACGGAAGATGTCCTTCTTATGCAGCACAAGCTCCACCACCGGATAAACGCACTTGCGGTACTCCACAGGCTCCTCATGGTAAAGATCGACTGCCGTCTCGCACTCCATCTGCTCCTCTCGCGCAAGCGAAAAGGAAACAACCGCCTGCACGCTGAATTTGCGCGAGTTGATTAAGCCCACCGTCAAATCCTCGATGCAGCTTTCCGTCAGAATCGTGTCGCCGTTGCCGATTCCCTCCATATTTACCTTTTCCTCAAAGGGAATCACCGCCTCCATACTGGCGCACATCCCCTCCATGTCCGTCAGATACAGTATGGATACCACGAGCTTCCCTTTCAGGCTGACCACGTTTTCGCCCGGGCGTACCTCCTCCATAATGATCTCGCCCTTACTGCTTAACAGATAGTTTGCATCCATCTTGTTGTCCGAAATATTGACGTCCTCTTCCAATACCATCTGCGTGCCGGCTCTGCCGTTTATTCGATCCATATGTATCTTTTTCTTCACCAATTCCACAAAAAATGCCCTCCCTGCGTATAGTTACTATAAATCTATGCGCAGGAAGGGGAAGATATGATTTTTTACATTACGCCCCCGATCAGATCCGTCACATTCTCAATCCCGTACTGCCTCATATAAGCCTCAATTCCTTCCACCACTTCCACAGTCGTGTAAGGGTTCACAAAATTCATCGCACCCACGGCCACGGCACTGGCTCCCGCAAGCAGAAATTCAATAGCGTCCTCCGCATTGCCGATGCCTCCCATGCCGATAATCGGGATTTTCACCGCCTGCGCCGTCTGGTAAACCATGCGCACAGCCACCGGCTTGACCGCAGGGCCGGACATGCCGCCCGTCCTGTTTGCCAGCACAAACTTTCTCCTGTGAATGTCAATCTTCATGCCGGTAATGGTGTTAATCATGGAAAGCGCGTCGGCTCCCGCCGCCTCCGCCGCCCTTGCCATCTCCGTGATGTCCGTCACATTCGGACTCAGTTTCATAATCACCGGCTGTTTCGCCTTCTTTTTAATCTGCGATGTGATATCGTAGAGAGACTCCGCCTTCTGCCCGAAAGCAATCGCCCCCTCCTTCACATTGGGGCAGGACACATTGATTTCCAGCATGGAAACGTCCGTGTCCGAAAGGCGCTCCACCACTTCCAGATAATCCTCCACGGTTTTGCCGCAGACATTTACGATCACCTTTGTGTCATATTTTTTCAAAAATGCCAGATCTCTCTCTATAAAAACGTCGATCCCAGGATTCTGCAGGCCGATGGCATTTAACATACCGCCGTACACTTCCGCCACGCGGGGCGTCGGGTTGCCCTCCCAGGGCACATTCGCTACCCCCTTGGTCACCACCGCGCCCAGCCTGTTTAAATCCACGAAATCACTGTACTCCATGCCGGAACCGAATGTGCCGGACGCCGTCATAACAGGATTTTGAAAGGTGACTCCCGCAATGTTTACCGCTGTATTCATAGATCCACCTCCCCTGCTTCAAAAACCGGCCCTTCCGTGCAGATACGGGCATTGTGTACATGCGAATGCGCGTCCGTTTTCGTCGTCCGGCATACGCACCCCAGACAGGCGCCCACGCCGCAGGCCATGCGCTCCTCCAGTGAAATATAAGCTTCGATCCCGTTCTGCGCCGCATACTCTTTAACCGCGCGAAGCATCGGCATCGGCCCGCATGCCATAATCACATCCGCATGGAGCGCGTAAGCTTTGATAATGTCCATCACGTTTCCGCCGGTTCCTACGCTGCCATCCTCCGTCGCTACATAAACGTCGCCGTACCGCGCCAGATCCTCCTCCAAAAAGAGATCCTTATTCCGGTAGCCGAGCAAAATCTGTTTTTTCTCATCCATCGCCTTGGCCAGCTCCAGCATAGGCGGAATGCCGATCCCGCCGCCCATCAGAAAGGCCCGTTTCCCCTTCGCCTTATCGACAGGAAACCCGTTTCCCAATACGCCGAGCACTTCCAGCCGGTCGCCTGCTTTACAGGTCGAAAACTCCGCCGTTCCCTTTCCCGCCACGCGGTACACAAGCCGCAGCATGTTTTTTCCCTTATCCGTCTCACAGATGCTGATGGGACGGGGCAAAAGCATACTCTCGCCACGGGGATAAACTGCCACAAACTGCCCCGGATGGGCGTTCTTCGCAAGCTTCGTCTCCAGCCAGAGATCGTAAATCTGCCCGCCTATCTGTCTTTGCGATACTACTGTCGCCGTTACTTTTCTCTTTTGCGCCATATACGGTTCCTTTCCGGTTGACTTTTTATAGCATTATATCATACCTGTCTTTCCATTGCCAGAAGCCATTCTTTCCTTTCCAGGCCGCCCGCATACCCCGTCAGGCTTCCATCCGACCCAAGGACTCTGTGGCACGGGATGATCAGGGAGACGGGATTGTGTGCGACGGCATTTCCCACCGCCTGCGCCGACATGGAAGTAAGCCCTCTATGCTCCGCTATTTCTCCGGCAATCTTCGCGTAGGTCGTTGTCTTCCCGAACGGAATCGCAAGCATCGCCGCCCACACCTCTTTCTGGAAAACAGTGCCTTTCAGTTTCAGCGGTGGCGTAAAAGCGGGTTTCTTTCCATCAAAATACAAGGCCAGCCACTCTGCCGTCCGCACAAAAACGGGCAGCTCTTTCTCCTCGTGCTCCCGCTCAAGTTTATCCGCAAAATATTTCTGCCCCTCAAACCAAAGCCCGGTGAGGGCCTGCCCGTCGGCAGCGAGTAAAATCCTGCCGAGCGGCGATTCGAAATAGTTCGTGTATTCCATTGGTATGCCTCCTGTCGGTGGTTTCACAGTACCATAACCAGCGTTCCGGCCCCGATCAGCACACAGCCCGCAAACGACCTCGCGGTAAAATCCTCGTGCAGAAAAACAAAAGCCAGTATCAGGGTAATCACCACACTCAGCTTATCAACCGGCACCACCTTGGACGCCTCGCCCACTTGCAGGGCATGGTAATAGCACAGCCATGACGCGCCGGTCGCCAGCCCGGAAAGAATCAGGAAAATCCAGCTTTTTCTGCTGATTTCCGCGATTTGGCCCTGCACATTCGTCAAAAATACTATGCCCCACGACATAATGACAACCACGACCGTCCGTATCGCCGTGGCAAGATTGGAATTAACGCCCTCTATACCGATTTTTGCAAGGATTGATGTCAATGCCGCAAACACCGCGGACAGAATTGCAAATAAAAACCACATACGCTGCTCCTTCCACTTTATTTATATCTATTTTTCCCCATAAATTCAAGTTTAATATCATAACATTGGACAGCCAGCAGCTTACTCCACGGCACATTACAAATCGGGGAACGCAATTACCGGCTCAGGCGCTGTATTGTGTACCCCGATCCTTTTCTCCATCCAAACCATGTCATACCACCTGCCGAACTTATAACCGCACTGATGGAATTTTCCGACCATCGAATATCCCAGATGGCTGTGAAATGCCACACTGTCGTTAGTCAGGTACTCATCCTCCGTATCACAACAGGCAATACAGGCATTCAGGTTCAATATATGCTGTGCCCGGGAGATTTCCTCCAGCGCAGCGTAGAGCCTGCGTCCGATACCAAGCCCCCTCTTATCTTCTTTCACATAGACAGAAACCTCTGCTGCCCAGTCGTAAGCCGCTCTGTTTTTAAAGACGCCCGTATAGGCATATCCCGAAATTTCCCCGTCCGTTTCCGCCACAATATAAGGATATTTATTTAATGTATTTTCTATCCGCTTCTGAAATTCACACAGCTCCGGCACCTCATACTCAAATGTAATGGCCGTTTTCCTGACATAGGGCGCATAGATTTCCAAAAGCGGCTGCGCGTCGGAAATACTGGCTGTCCTGATTGTTATAGCTTTCGTAAGCATAGTTTTTAATCCCCCATAAACTCCTCTCACCAGTCCGCCGGTTTCTTCCTGAGTTTCAGTTCTGTTCCTTCCCGTTTGGCTGCTTTCTGAAACAAACCCGCCGCATAAGCGCTTTTTTCTTTCTGCGTCATACCGCCAATCCTCCCGTCGCCGTCGATCCGCTCCATTACAGCCCTGATCTCTGACAGTGGGAGCAGATTCACCGCCAGACAGAAGAAACTCTTTTTCCGGCCGTCATTAAAATCTGCGAGCAGTCTATGTAAAATCTCCGCTTTTTCCTTCTGCTCCGCATTGTAGTTGTCTATACCGGTTTCCGCCGCCCTCTGCAGGTCTGCTTTCTGCCTCTTATGCGTGATAAATGAATCGAATTCATCTATCCCCTCATACTTTTCGCACGGGTACTCCCCGCACGCATGGCAATACGCCACTTTTCCATGCGCCAGACTGCATTTTGCAATCCTGCACGACTGATTCTGGCTGCCACCGCCACAGCCGGGACAGTGCCCGCCCAGACGCATTGTGCAAAGGCCGCAGTTCAATCCGCAAAGTGACAGCCATTGGTTTTCCCTTATAAAATCTTTCATGTGACCGCTTTTCCTCCAAAATCCACTTTATCTCTTTATCAATTTAACTATCCATTAAAAATTTTTACATTATCTTCCATATTTTATTCTTTGTATTAATTTTGCTTTTTTCTCCATTAAAATACAATACAGTAAAGATATGATGATATCTGTATTTGAAACACAATGGCATGCAGACTTCTTACATGGTCTGCCTTACTTTCAGAAAAAGGCTGAGGCACCCCTGCTTTGGCATGGAGAAAACAATGGAATTTGGTGAATTTCTCGGTAAACTGCGAAAAGAAAGAGGTTATCTGCAAAAGGAAATTGCCGCCTATCTGAACGTGACTGTGGCAACTGTTTCCAACTACGAAAAGGGTGTACACACACCCGATCTCAACACGCTGATTAAACTTGCGGACTTTTACGACGTGTCCACGGATTTTCTCTTACAGCGGACCGGATATCGTGCAAGTATCAGCACGTTGAATAAGCGTCTTTCCGCCGATTATACCGTCAGCGACCTTATGAATGCGACACTGGAGCTGGACCGCCACAACACGGCCGCTCTCTTAGATTATTATGAACTGCTGACGCTCAGAAATTCTGTCAACAGGGCGACTTAAGGATCGCTGACAGAACATGGCAGAAGACATATCCATTTTCATAACAGGCGGCCGGATTCGTAATTCTTCAAAATCCTGACCGCTTTTTTCGCATTCTCTCATATCGGCGGTCCGGCTGACCGTTCCGCTCCGGGTCGGACCGGCCTGCCCTACTCCTCACGCATCACAGCATGGCTGAGGATATAGAATACCTCCTGCCCCGGCTGCCATTCCTTCTTCAAAAACGCAAACCCTTTGTCGAACTCTGCCGCATCTGCGCTGTCGTATACATAGGCGGGGCTTTCCTGATAAATCCACCGTTTACCGCTCAAAGCCCCTTCCCGCAGCTCTTTCACAAGCATGGCAGCAGGATATTTCCCGTCCGGAGCGCTGACCCTGAACTTTTGACAGCTCTGGAAACCTCTCGCCACATAGTTGCCCGGATCACCAAATATCACAATCACGCGATATCCCATCGCTTCCGCCTTTTGAAAGCTGTGCTCCAGCAGCCGCTTTCCGATTCCTCTGCGCTGGTAATCGGGATGAACGCTGAACGGTCCGAAGGTAAGCGCTGTCATCTCCTTTCCCGCCTCATCAATAAGCTTCGCTTTTGTGTACATCACATTCCCCACAATATTACCGTCTGCGGTTTTGGCCACAAAATCAAGCTCTGGTATAAAGTCCTCATGCTCCCGCAGGATATGGGCGAGGTAATGTTCCTCGCATCCGGGAACATGCACATTCCAGAAGGCTCTTCTCGTCAGCGCCTCCACTTCCCCGAAATCCCCCCGCGTTTCGTTTTCAATCCTGATATCATTGTAGCTTTCCTGCATATCATTCACCCTTTCCGCCTGCCTCATTCTTTTCCCACAGTGCAATCGTCTGTTTTGCCTTCTCATACTCTTCTACAGATGTCTCAAGTCCCTCGCACGCCTGCTGCAGATTAAGGTTAAAGTTTTTCATGGCAGACTCTACTGCTCTGACCAGCGTATTCAGCCTGCCCTGTTTTATGCCCTTCTTCATCCCTTTTTCTATACCTTTTTCTATGCCCTTTTCTATGCCTTTCTCCATTCCATGCTGTAAGCCAAGCTCCTCTCCCTTCGCTATGCCCATCTGATAAATGTTCATTTTCACAGCCTCCCATTCCTCTGATTCCTTTACCTTGCGCACAATTTTGTCAAGCTCTAAAATGCGCTCATCCTTCATCGTGACATCCTCGTTATCCAGCGTGGTATTCTTCATGTATTGCAGCAGACTTACCAGCTCCGCTCTTCCGTTCTTACTCTCCATATTCAGAAATATTTTACGTGTCCCATCTCCCAACCGCAGATCAGGCATCTCGTCACAGCGTTCACAGAACGTATACATCGCCAGATCCTTTCCGAAAATATCTTCCTGTGTAATGAAGATGATCACCGTCGAGGGTAAGTGTCTGTAACGGGTCTTCTTTCCCGCTTTTAAAATCGGAGTATCCAGCATCCCCTGATAAAACCGGGACCTTTTTCGCACATCATCCCCCTTCGTATCGTTTTGCATCTCCATGTCAAACTGTCTGTTCTTTGTATCCTTCGCCCATGCATCCAGACGTATGGCACGCATCCCCGATTCATTTAAAACGACCTGCTCTGCCTTAACTTCCTTTAGCTTTAAGTCTGGTTCATCCAGTATAATACTGAGCACATCCTTATAGGCTTTCTTTACCTTCATGACCGATAAAAACAGGGCAAAATCGCTTAGATTAAAAAAATAGTCCTGCAAAATATGCGGTTGTTCTTCTGTTTTCACACTGGTTGTCTTCTGTTCCATCATATACCCTCTCTTTCTGTTAATGCCGGAGAGGGCTCCGCTCTTCCTAAAACGCTTCTGCCCCTCCCCGCGGTTATTAAGTTGTAAGCAAGGAGTTCCTGTGGAGACGGCTCCACGCAGAAACGGATTTTCATGGAGCCGCAGGTTTTATATACCTGACATGCTCGGATGAAATCCGGGGCTTATAGACACGCCCATAAGATATCATAAGATTCTTAGATTTGTTCTTTGCTTGGAATCATTCTAACACATTCTTTTTTTCATTACAAGATAAACCTCCAAGCGTTTACAAATTCTGATCGCTCCCCTTTCTGTATGGTGTTGGCAGTCTCTTACCCTCATACTAAAAATCGGAAACAGATTCACTCTGTTCCCGACCATTCCTGTTATCTATGCGAATATCTCATGTCCGCTCCATACCGTTTCAACCGCGGTACACAATTTTCCCGCCGCATATGGTATAGCTGACCACCCCCGGCATCGTCTCCCCCACAAAGGGCGAGTTTGCCGCTTTTGACGCGAAATCCCGCACCACCCATTCTCTCTTCGGATCAAAGACCACCAGATCCGCAGGACCGCCCTCTCTCAGATACCCTGCCGCAAGACGATACAGCTTCGCGGGGGCAAGGCTCATCTTCTCTATCAGCTCCATCATGGAAAGGTACCCCTTGTCCACCAGTTCCCGAATCCCCAGAGACAGTGCCGTCTCCAGACCGACAATGCCGCTGGGCGCTTCCGTCAGAGGCTTCGCCTTCTCCTCCGCGCTGTGCGGCGCATGGTCAGTGGCTATCATGTCAATCGTCCCATCCCGCAAGCCTTCTATGACTGCCAGACGGTCCGCCTCCTCCCGAAGAGGCGGGTTCATCTTTGCCAGTGTTCCATAGCGGATCACAGCCTCCTGCGTCAGGGTAAAATGATGGGGCGCCGCTTCCGCAAAGATGTGGCTGCTCTTCTTTTTCGCCTGCCGCACCAGCTCCACCGCCTCCTTCGTGCTGATATGCTGGATGGAAAGATCGGCTTCCTCCTGTGCGGCTATCCGCAGATCCCGCTCCACCATGGAGATTTCCGCCTCTCTGGGCGAGCCGCCTATTCCGTAATGGGCTGCCGCCTTTCCGGCATTCACGCCATTGTTGGCAATCAAAGCCGGATTTTCCTCGTGGAGACTGACCGGCTTCCCACACTTCGCCGCTCTCTGCAAAGCCGCCCGCAAAAGGGACTCATCCATCAGCGGGATGCCGTCGTCCGTAAAACCTGCTGCCCCCTGCTCACTCAATCGCTCCATATCGGTCAGTTCTTTTCCCAGAAGCCCTTTTGTCACGTTGGCGCAGGTATGCACATGAATACCCGTCTCTTTCCCTTTGTTCAGCACATACGCCAGCGTTTCGCTATTGTCCACAGCCGGTTTTGTATTTGCCATCAGCACCACGGAAGTAAAACCGCCCCTGGCCGCCGCAGCCGCCCCGGTATGAATGTCCTCCTTATGGGTAAACCCCGGGTCGCGGAAATGTACATGCACATCCACCAGACCCGGCGCCACAATTTGACCTTTTAAGTCAATATCCTCAACAAAACCGTCGCAGACCGTATTCTCGCAGACAGGCGCACCCTGCGGCACGATTTTCACAATTTTTCCGCTGTCCGTGTCAATCAGAATATCCCTGTATCCTTCTGTCCCTGATGCGGGATCTGTCATATATCCGTTTTTCAATAAAAGCATCGTATCTTCCTCGTCCTTCCTGTTTCGCCTGTCCGTAACATCTTTTTTGCAATTCAGCCTCAGTCAAACACCACCGGCTTTTGCAAAAACTCCGCTTTCACCACCACATAAGGGTAGCTCGCCGCCGGATTCTTTTTTTCCTCAGGGGACGGCCCTATGAGATTGGTGTCGATATAGACCGCATTCGCCGTCTCATACAACGCGTTCACCGCAATGCTGTAACCGCCTGTCTGCTGCATCCCGTACCCCACGCAGATATAGAGAAAACCCTGATCCTCAAAGGTCAGCTTGAAAGCCTCCTCTTTGCGCTCCTCAATCTTTGAAAGAAGCTCCTCAGGTATGTTGTCCTCCGCTATCACCGTGTATTCCAGGTCCTTGATCTTTTCCATCGGATCCTGTTTTTTTCCGCAGGAGTACACCGCAAAGCACAAAAGACACACCAGTCCTATGCTCACCATTCTCCTCTGATACTCGCTTAATCCGGCCATAATTTCCTCCGCATATTCTCTTATTATCTAATTTATTATGCGAAGGCATTGTCTATTCCTATAGAATAATGCTATACTTAGTAGCAGGGATCGTCGCAAGTCCCCATAATTACAAATACAGAAAGGTTTTCCTTATGATACGTCTGATACTGGTTGCTACTTTTGTTGTCCTGTTCCTGATTTTCAGCATTCCCATTTTAATCGTTGAATATTTCCTCGGAAAATGCAATCCGGCTGCCAGGGACAAAAGCTCTCTGTCCATTGTAAACTGGGCTTTTCGCTGTGTCCTCTTTCTTTCGGGCGTGACCGTCACGGTGATCGGCGAGGAGAATGTGCCCAAAGATACGCCCGTACTGTATATCGGGAACCATCGGAGCTATTTCGATATCGTCATGACCTATGTGCGCGTTCCCAGACTCACAGGATATATCGCAAAAATCGGTATGTTGAAAGTGCCGCTTCTCTCCACCTGGATGAAGAACCTGCACTGTCTCTTTCTTGACAGAAAAGACCTCCGGCAGGGCATGAAAACCATTCTGGCAGCAGTAGAAAAAGTAAATTCCGGTATCTCTATCTGCATCTTCCCCGAGGGGAGCCGCAGTACCGAGCCGGACACTTTTCTTCCCTTCCGCGGCGGCAGTTTTAAAATCGCCGAGAAATCAGGCTGTCCCATTATCCCTATGAGCATCAACAATGCCGACCAGGTCTGGGAGGCCCACCTGCCGAAGATCAAAAAGACCCATGTCGTCATCGAATACGGCAAACCCATCTACATAAAAGACCTCGACAAAGACCAGAAACGCCGCATCGACGACACGGTGCTTGCTGTCATCAGGGAAATGTACTTCAAAAATAAATCACTCGTGTAGATCTGACCTTCGCTGTTTATTATTTATTCCTCCCCCACCACCAGCTCGTCGTCCATAATAGCGGCGAACAAAAGCAGCAGCTCTGCGTTCTGATCTACCTGATTCATAATCCCCAGACTCGCATCCACATCCCGGTAATTGCGTCCGCCCACGCCGTCAAGGTAGGAAACGGACTGCAAATTACGTCCCAGCATATAGTGAATATGATTTTCCAGCACCGTCGCATACTCATGGTTGGTGATAATGTGATCCACCACAGCCAGTCTCGCCATATCCCGCAAAAGTCCGGCATTGCCGCCCTGCTTTTCATCCGTGTTCACCAGAAGCTTGGAATCCTTGGAGGCATAGGAAATGGTTTCCCCCTTGCGCATCAAATTCTGCGTCACGGCTTCGCACAAATCCACATCCACCTTTTGTTTCGTGGAAAGATACGTCACACATCCCCAGAACGCATAGTCATCTTCCAGATCCGGGTCCGGATTCTGGGACAGGTAGGACTTGACCACGCCGTGATACCGGTAGCCGCCCGTAGCGCGGTAAAGCTCCGCCGCCGCAAAGAAATACTGCTTATCCGATACGTCCGCCAGATAATTCTCCGCATACCGGTAAGCCCTGTCCGAAGCCTGTAAGCACAGGGTCGCAAACTCTCTGTCATAGTTCTGATACAGATAGCTGAATTTGGCCATCGTCGCCGCAAAATGAATGGTCGCTTCCATGGTAATCCCGTCTATATAAAGAATATAGCCCGCATTCTTATTGTCCACGGAGCTGACGGAAGCATAGACCGCCCCGCTCTTGGTGTCCTGCATCTTGAGAAGCCAGTCGATCTCATACTTTACCTCGTCCAGCACGTCGGGGATCCCGTTTCCGCTCTCCGGTATTCCCATATCGTCGCCCAAATCGTCAGGGTAAAGCTCGTAGGCCAGCAGAAGCGTATTGGCTGCCTGACAGCCTCTTGCCACATCCCGGCTGCCGATCTCGTCCACATGCCAGCCGCCCGACACATCCAGTTTAATCATGGCCTCCTCTTTCATCTGCGCTTCTCTGGAATGGCAGGCATTGTGCGCTGCATCTCCGGCAAGCTCAGAAGAGAGGGTCAGGCCGCATCTGTTAAAATAATACTGTTTAAACACCTTGGTCAGAAGCGCTTTGTAAGGCTCTTCGACGATCTCAAAATCGTAGGAACGGCCAATCGAAGCCGCCTGTATGTAATAGGTTCCCACCGTATGAAAATCCGTAAAATCCGCATAACTGATAAAAGCATTTACGGAAGGATCGTACCCCTTACTCTCTATCCGGCCTGTATATACTTCCCTGTCGGTGGCTGCATCCAGAACCGAAAAGGTCTCCGGCGGCGTCTCTCCGCTTATCATAGCCACTTTCTTACTGCCAACGGCATATCCTACCTGATCCACCAGAATACTCGGCAGGCTCTCCGGCACCTCATAGTCAAACTCCGGCGAAAGCCCGAGACTGGTAAACTCGTCCGTCTCCTCCCTGCCGGACATCTGATCCACCTGAAAATCCTGCAGACTGCCGCAGCCCGTCACAGACGTAAGCAGAAGGGTAAGGACGAGAATCCTGCCTGTTATATTTAGAAAAATACCACTCTTTCGCATAATTGATTTCCTGATTATCCGTTATCTCTCCGCAATCGTTACTTATTCAGTTTAACACATTTTGGGCCGCAGTAACAGATGCCATTTCAGAAAGAAGTGTCGCTTTTCTCCGATGAATAGACAATCTCCCCGTCAATGAGCGTATACAGCGTTTTGGTAAATACTTCCGTGGGGTTTCCGGAAAAGACTGCGATATCGGCGTCCTTTCCCGGTGCAAGGCTGCCCACCCGCCCATCTACACCGCAGATTTTCGCCGCGTTGATCGTGATGGCGCAAAGTCCTTCTTCCGGAGACATGCCTGCTTTCACCGCAAGCCCCGCACAGATTGGCAAAAACTGTATTTTGGAGACGGGATGATCCGTGGTGATGGCCGTTAAAATCCCGTGCCCCGACAAAAGTCCTGCCGTCTTAAAGGCCATATTCTGCACTTCAATCTTATTGCGGCTGGCCATATCGGGACCGACAATCGCGGGAAATCCCGCCGCCGCCAGTTCCTCCATAATAAGATGCCCTTCGCTGCAATGGTCCAGCGTCATCCCCAGATGAAATTCCCTGGCGATGCGCACAGCCGTCAGAATATCGTCGGCCCTGTGCACATGCGCCTTTAACGGGATTTCTCCGCGAAGAACCGGCAGCCAGCACTCATAGCGGAAATCAATCTGCGCGTCGCTGTCCTTTTCCCGCTTCTTGCGGTACGCCACAGCCTTAGTCAGCTCTTCCCGCAAAAGTGCGGCAATGGCCATCCGGGTGGAGGGGGATACCCCCTGCCCCGAATAATTCACCTTCGGATTTTCCCCGAACGCCACCTTCATGGCCGCAGGCGCTTTTACAATCATATCGTCGATACATCTGCCGTGGGTTTTCACGAAGGCAAACTGCCCGCCCACCACGTTGGCGCTGCCGGGTCCGATCATCGCGGAAGTGATCCCCGCCTGCATCGCGTCCCTGAATGCCGCGTCCATGGGATTGATGGCGTCGATGGCGCGCAGATAGGGCGTAACGGGGTTTACGTTCTCGTTGCAGTCGTCCCCCTCCATCCCCTTCTTCTCCTCGGTGATTCCCATATGACAGTGCGCCTCGATGATACCCGGCATTACCAGACTGCCCTGCACGTCAAGAACCTGTCCCTCCGTTTCCGGACAGCCCCTCATCTCTCCAAGCGCAGCAATCTTACCGTCCCGGATCTCCACATATCCGTCCGCGAAATCGCGCCCTTCCATGGTCTTTATATTTCCGTGTATGATAAACATTTTGTCCCTCCGGCACAACATGTTTTTCTGTCCATTTGCAGAATATCGCTTCTCGGATATTCTTTTCGCATTTTCCCTGCTACTGCAGTCTGCTCATGGGGTTCACCGGCTCCCCGTCCTTCGTCAGCTTAAAGTACACGTTCGTACCTTCCAGACTGTAGTATTTCGTGGGCGCCGCCACTGTGCCGATGCCGTCTCCCACATGCACGAAGCTGCCCTCGGATACGGTGATGTTCTCGAGCTGTCCGTATGTCAGTTCATAGCCGTTACCCAGCTCCATGACCACCGTATTACCTGTGCCGGGATCATAGCTGACAGAAGTCACACGACCGTCCGCCGCCGCCGAAATATTCTCTCCCTGCGCGGCAGAAATGACGATGGCAGGATTGTATTTATACTGGTCAAGCGTCGGAAAATAGATCGTCTGATCCATGCTGTAATTGATCAGGACATCGCCCACGATAGGCCATACAAGCCCGTCCTCCTCATTAAAATCAAGTTCCGGCTGTACGGTAGTTGAAATCGCCTCCGCCTGCACTTCGTCGCTCAATACATCGTCCACCGTCTCATCGAACATACCGGCTTCCTCTTCCTCTTTACTCTTATCCGCACCGCTCTTCTTTCCATCAGCGGATTTTTCTACCGGATCGTCTTTCTCCGGCTCATTCTTCTTTGCCTGTCCGGCCTTCTCGTTTTTCTCCTTATCCTGTTCCTCTTCCTGATTCTTTTCCTCTACCTTTTCTTCAATGGTTTTCGCTCCGGTGCTGTTCTTTCCGGACTTCTTGTCCGTCTGCAATCCGGTCTCCGTGTTTTCCACGTGCAGGGAATTGGCCTCCTGAAAGCTGGGGTCATAGTCCAGATCATCCGTTCCGACGCCTGCAAAAAGCGTGTCAAGCTCCTCGCCGGACACCATGTTTTCCGCCAGCTCCGTACTGCTTTGTTCCAGCGCCTCGAAGTCCACCACATAGTCCTCCTTCTCCGCGCGGTTGTTGTTTCTTACATAAACACCGGTCACCGTCAGCGCCGCCAGAACGAACACCGAGGACGCCAGCATGATAATTCTTTCTTTTCTGATACTGCTTCTGTTTCTTCTCGCCATGAGACTCGCCTCCTGTTTTTCTTCCGATGCCGCAATGACCGTCCGCCGAAACGAAGGCAGTCCCTGCACCGGGTTTCTCTGATAGTTTTGCCCGAATTTTCCGCCTTATTCAAAATTTGCTAATTCTGTCCGAAAAAAGAAGGCGGCGAGAATCTCCTTATAGTTTTCCCCGTTTTGTGCCATGCATCCTGCCGCATACTGACTCATACCGAAACCGTGTCCCACTCCTGTCACACGAAAAACAGCCTGTTCCTCCTCTCTCTCCAACGCAAACGACGCGGCGGACAGGCCGAAAAGATGGCGGAACGTCTCTCCGTCCATCCTCTCTTCCTCCCCATTTTCGTCAATATATGACACTTTTGTCATATATCCTGCCCCGTCGAAGCTGAATTTCCCCTCCTCCCAGAGCGTCTGGTCATCAAACTCCCCCTCCAGAGCGCCCCGCAGTTTTTCAATATAATGTTCCCGTTCCACCTTCACCACGCTACGATAGTCCGGCGCCTCAAGATCCTGCTCACAGGAAACCGCCGAAAGATACGGGCAGTCCTCCTCCCCGGCATCTCTGGTGGAACCGTTGCTCACACGAAAATAAGACGCCCGGATCGGTTCACCCCCGTAGGTCAGAATCTCCCCTGCCGTCTCCTTCACCGCCTGCCTGCTTTTTTTTAAGAGTGCCGCCGGTTCCGCCCCGTTTTTATAAAACCGTGCCAGACCATCCCCGTCCACGGCGGCCCTTTTTTCTCCCTGCTCCGCATAAAGGGCTGCCATCTCCGTGCGCAAAAGCACTGCCTGCGCCTTCCACGCCTCAGGCTCATAGTCATCCGGCATTACCAGACAGAGCCTGTAGACCAGATATTCCTCCAGAGGAAGCTCCCAGACGCCCCATTCCACGGAAGCCTCCACCAGATATACTTCCTTCCCGTTCTCCCTCAGACGGTCCGCCTCCTCACCCACATGCCCCCAAAGGCTTGCGCAGACATAAGGCAACAAAAAAACAAACAAAAGGAAGCTTCCTGCATCCCTTTTGTTTGTCTTTTTTGAAACGATTCCATTTTTATTCATGTGGCACCCCACATAAATCCTATGTGGGCGCCCTGTCTTTTATTCCAAACACTTTCTTTTCGCTCTAGCCTTTTTCATTATAAACCGCCATATCCAACTGCTGCAATGTGGACACCGTCCCGTTTTCATACAGGAATATGCCCGTCTTGCGGATCATGGCATTGGTTTCATTGGTCTGTTCAGCATTCAGGGAAAACTGCGTTCCCACCCGGGAAAGGCCGATGGCTCCCACTCCCAGATCGGAAAGATGATACAGTTTATCCTTCCCGTCCTCATCCTTCGTCCAGATCAAAAGCTTCTCCCAGATGGGATCCGCCTCGTCAATCCAGCCGTTGCCGTCCAGATCATACTTGGAAAGATCTTTAAAGCCGTCGCCGCTCTTTGTGCCGAAAAGCTCGCTGCCGTCATTGATCTGCCCGTCACCGTTCAGATCAAGAGCCAAAAAGCCGCTGCCCGCCTGCAGGCTCGAAATCTCTTCCTCCTCACCGTCGCAGTCCAGATCAAAGAAAAACTTCTGATCGGAAACCTGCGCGATATTGGTATTTAAGTTGATTACCAGCGGATCCTTAAACGTAGCAATGGATGTCACCACATTCTCCTCATAGTACTCCTCAAATCTGCGGCTCATGCCAAACTCAAGATTGAAGGACAGCTCCCTCCCGTCCGCGGTTTTTACCGTACCCTGCGTGGAAAATGTAGTATGTTCCTCCTCCATGTGATAGCGCTGCATCTGGTAGCCCTGCACCGTAAACATGGTTGTGGCGCCAGCCGCCGCTATCGGGCTGTTCTGACCGCCCCTGTTTCCGCGAAAACGAAACAGAAGCTCCAGCAGAAATTCCACGCACTGCTGTTTGATGCTGCGCACAGCTTCCTTCTCATCATTTCTCGTGGAAATCTGCCAGCCGCCGGTTGTGTTGCGCATATGTGCGGAGAGGTCTTCCAGATTCGCCTTATCCTTACCATTACCCTCTCCGGCAGTCTTTTCTCCAGTGCCCGTCTGATTCTCAAAAAGAGAATTTAATCCTTCCTTTCCGCCCGCAAAGGTGCCGCCTATGTATCTGGCGCTCATCCTCGTCACGGTACGGCTGGTTCTGGAGGACTGCATCCCTATGGTACCGGAATCAATGATCAATGTTCCCTCCTTTTGTATAAGACCATCCTCCACGCCTGCCTGTGCACCAGACAGCGCCTTCCCTGACGCCCGGCAATAGAAAAGACGGCACTCTTATGGAAATTCCTTTTCCTTAAAAATACCGTCCCTGGTCTCTACATCATTAAATTCCAGAAAAGCAGGCTCTGGCCATGAGCTGCCTCCCTGTAATTTATATATCGGAGTTTTTTTTATTTACTTAATAGCAATTTCTTATCACCCTGCAATGTATGCCGTATACATACTGCTGATCTGACTCTCGTCGAGCACATATTTCCAGATATGTATTTCGTCGTAGCTGGCGCGGAACAGCTCGTCGTAACAACTGATCCCCAGATAGGCGCACACGCTCTCCTCATCCATATGTAACAGCGACACTTCTCCCGATCCGATAAGCTCGCTGTTCAGATACAGATAGCCCATGGCTCTTCCCTCCGCTGCCCCTGAGGATGGAGACGCATCCACGCATACCGTGATGTATACCCACTTGTTCAGATTAATCCATTTTTTCTGTTCCATAGAAGGGCGGATCTCGCAGGAATTATTCAAAACCGCGTCAATCGTGTTAAAAATCGGCACGACCTCCTCTCCCTCCTCCGTGGTCTTCCTGTTGACGGAGAGATAGCTCTGGCTGCCTCCCACATCCATCAGATGCGAACCGATCATCAGAAACGGTGACCAGTCAAACAGCTCGTCCGCGCGGAACCAGAATGAAATCGTATAGGACTCATTCAAAGGCTCCACGCCCTGAAGCGCCACGCCGTAACTGCCGTCCAGATAGAGCGCATCGCCCTCAATTCCTTCCGTAAACAGGGGAAACACGTCCTCAGAAGGTTCCGGATAAGTGCCGCTGTTAAAGCGGCCATCGTCTCCCTCTCTCGTCACCACAACCGCATCGTTCAGCTTCCCGTTAAAGGAATAGCTGTAGTCCGCCTTGGGGACATTGCTCAGAAGCACGTCGTTTATGATCTCTTTGGAAGAAGAGTCCACCTCCGGCTTTTCCGGCTCCATCTCCGGCAGGGCGACATTCGCCAGCGCCTCCGCGGAAGGTCCTTCCACTGGCACGCTCTCCCGCGCGTCATTATTCTGTTTTGTCCCGCCTTTCACCGCCGCGCAGATGAACCCGGCCGCCGCCAAAAGGACAATTCCTACGGAGACAAGAGGACGCAGGACGTCCCCTTTCTCCTTTTTCACCCCATTACGCATAATCCCCCTAAGCCGTGCAAAGAACGCTGCCGCCCCCGCCGTCAGGCTTTCGACTTATTTCTCACGCACCTACCCTGTTATAGTTGATAAGACATCCCTTTAATATAATCTGTCTCTCCTCGTCTGTCAGCTCCCCTAACGTCATGGTAAAAGGCAGAAGCGTTCCTTCCTCCACACACACACGGTAAGCCTCGATGGTCTCTGCCTTCTCCTCTACCGCCTTGCGGATGCCAGGGAAAAACAGATAGTCCAGATTCTTAAAAGGCAGTTCTCCCGTTTCGATCAGAAACGGCAGCATCCCCCAGTTGATCAGATTGGAGCGGTATCTCTTGGTCGCGTACTCGTTGGCGATATTGGCCCAGCCGCCCAGCACTTTCTGACAGCTTGCCGCCTGCTCTCTGGCGGAACCGTCGCCCGGCTTCACCGCGAAGATTGTGGAGCCAAACCCGGTATTCTCATGGGACGCGTCCGCAAATGTTTTCTTCACCGCATCCATCACCGGCTTCACGTCCGCATGGGCCTGACAAGGATGCTCTCCCTGCATTCTGGCCTTCTCCGCTCTCTGAATATCCTTGGCCCGTCCCACATATTCCGGATCTTTTCTGGAAAGCGTAAACTCCGCAAGTCCCAGCGGATTAGAGCGGTAGGAGGAAGTTTCCCCGGAAGGAATCAGCTCGTCCGTCGTGGTAACGGGATCGTGGATTTCCGAAACCACCCGCAGCACCAGATTCTCCGGCAGTGCGCCCATAGCGGGCCAGTCCTTGATGTTCGGTCCGAACTGAATCTCCACACTCTCATCCGCCGCACCCTTGGAATCAAAGACGCGGTTCTTATAGATATTCGCATCAAAGTGATATTTATATTTTCCGATTTCTCCGTCAAACTCGGTGGCCGGCGTCAGCATACCCTTGTTGGCCGCCGTAGCCGCGATGGATCTGGCATCCATGAGAGCCACGGAAGAAATCTGGCCGTTTTGCAGCTTGGATCCTTCCCTGTTGGGGAAATTCCTCGTGGAGTGCCGGATGCTGAACGCATTGTTGGCCGGCGTATCGCCCGCGCCGAAGCATGGCCCGCAAAACGCCGTCTTAAGCACCGCGCCCGTCTCCAGAATGGCCGCCGCGCAGCCGTTTTTAATCAGCTCCATATACACAGGCATGGAAGCCGGATACACACTTAAGGTAAAGCCGTCGGAACCGGTATAGGAACCGCGCAGGATATCGGCCGCCGCACAGATATTTTCAAATCCGCCGCCCGCACAGCCCGCGATAATGCCCTGATCCACCATAAATTTACCGCCCTGCACCTTATCCTGTAAAGAATAAGGCACCGCGCCGTCCAGACTTACCTTAGCCCGTTCCTCCACGTCGTGAAGCACATCTTGCAGATTCGCGTTCACCTCGTCGATGGTGTAAGTGTTGCTCGGATGGAAAGGCATGGCGATCATGGGACGGATTTTCGACAGATCCACCGTAATCATACCGTCGTAATAAGCGATCTCCCCCGGATTTAACTCCTTATATTCCTCTTTCCTTCCGTGAATTTCATAAAATTCCTTTATCTGCTCATCCGTCCGCCAGATCGAGGACAGACAGGTGGTTTCCGTGGTCATCACGTCGATGCCGATACGGAAGTCCGCACTCAGGGAGGCAACGCCCGGACCCACGAACTCCATCACCTTATTTTTCACATAACCGTTTCCAAACACCGCGCCGATAATGGCCAGCGCCACGTCCTGCGGCCCGACGCCCTTCACCGGCTCGCCCGTCAGATACACGCCCACTACGCCCGGCATATTGATATCGTAAGTCTGGGACAAGAGCTGCTTGACAAGCTCCGGCCCGCCCTCGCCCATAGCCATCGTGCCGAGCGCACCGTACCTTGTATGGGAGTCGGAGCCTAAAATCATCCTGCCGCCCCCTGCAAGCATTTCCCTTGCGTACTGGTGAATCACCGCCTGATGGGGCGGTACATAGACGCCGCCGTACCTCTTGGCGCAGGTAAGACCGAACATGTGGTCATCCTCATTGATGGTACCGCCCACCGCGCAAAGGGAATTATGACAGTTGGTGAGCACATAGGGAATGGGAAATCTGGTAAGCCCCGAAGCTCTCGCCGTCTGGATAATCCCCACAAACGTAATGTCGTGGGACGTCAGTTTATCAAATTTAATCTTTAATTTCTCCATATTGCCGGAAGTGTTGTGCGCCGCCAGAATACCGTAAGCAATCGTGTTCTTCGCCGCCTCACTGCCGGAAACTTCCTGTCCTGTCTTATTTTTAATCTGCGCTGCAGCATCCGCGCTGTCAGGGATGATTTCCGTCCCGTTCAGCAGATACGCGCCGCCCTGTGTCAATTCAATCATACGCTCCTCCATGTCTGTGTGATTCTTTCCGCGTTCCTCTATATTTTAACTACCAGAATTATTATAAAGGATAAGTGCCGCAGGTGCAACATACTTCCCAATAACCGTTTTTACTTGCTCCGTGCCGGATTATTTTCCCTTCTGCCTTCAACCTGGAAAGGATTCTTTCCACCTGCCTGTCCGTCAATCCGATCGTAGACGCAAGCGTTTTCGCTGTTAATCCGGAATCCTGCCCAAGCAGCGCCAGAATTTTCTCCTCATTTGTCCCGACATTTACTCCGACATTTACTCCGACATTTGTTCCGACATCATGCTGCCTGCTCTGTCCCTCGACGACATCTTTCAGCGCATCTCTTATGATCCCGAGCATGAACGTAACAAAAACCGTGGACTCCCCCGCCGTGTTAGAGACATTCAAAGCTCTGTAATAGCCTTCCTGCTTTGAAAAAATCAGGGTTTCAATCGGCATCCATGCAAAAAATTCTTTCCATTTCTGTAAAATCAGAGATTGCCACAATCTGCCGATACGCCCGTTACCATCCGCGAACGGATGAATAAATTCAAATTCATAATGAAAAATGCAAGACTTTACAAGGGGATGCTGTTTCGATTTCCGCATCCAGTCAAAAAGCTGTTTTATCAGCTCCGGCACATAGTTGGCCGGCGAACCGGCATGAATCAACTGTTCTCCCGCATATACGCCAACATTACCGCTGCGGAATCGTCCAGCTTCCTTAACAAGTCCGTCCATCATAATCCTGTGTGCCAGTAACAGATTCTTTACGCTGTACGGATCCAAAACAGACACACGCTCATACGCCTCATAAGCATTTTTCACTTCCCTGATATCCTGCGGCGGCCCGAGTACTGTTTTGCCGTCGATCACATCCGTCACTTGATGCAGCGTTAGCGTATTCTGTTCAATGGCGAGCGACGAATGAATAGATTTAATTCTGCTCTCACGGCGAAGTCTGGGATTAGGCTGCAATGTATCATAGGTCTCTACTGCGCCGACCTGTTCCCCGATTTCAATAACCAGATTGGTTATCTCTTCCGTCATCGCAAAAGGCGGCATATAGATTTCACCCATATCCGCACCTCCTTCCGTCTGCTTTCTGTGCAGAAACATCCTTGCCGCTGCCGGAAATCACCCTTCCACATACTTCATATAATACCCGTAATCCTCTTTCTTACAGTTCACCCGCATCCGCACGCCGTCCTGCGCGTACTCCGTCGAAAATACCACCGCGTTCTCATTCAGATAAGAAACCGCCCTGCCGTCCGTGTAGGGAATCAGAAGCGTGCACTCCTTGTACCCGCCGGAAAGCTTCTCCCCGATCAGGCAGACCAGCTCCTCCATCCCGATCCGCTTTTTGGCGGACAGATAAATCGAATCACCAAGGCAGTCTCCCGCCATCGATCCGCCTCCCGCACCCGCCTTCGGCACCACCGGCAAATGCGCCGCAAGCTGCGCCTCCTCCACACCGGAAAGCCCTGGCAGCGCATCGGGAGAGACCAGATCCGCCTTATTATAGACACAGAGCATGGGAACGCCGTCCGCCTGCAGCTTCTTTAAGGTCTGATTGGTGACGGCAATCTGCTCCTTATAATGTTCGTCGCTGTAATCCACCACTTGTATGAGCAGATCCGCCTCCTTCGCCTCCTCCAGCGTGGACTGAAACGCCTCCACCAGATTGTGCGGCAGTTTGTGAATAAAGCCGACTGTATCTGACAGCAGGAACGCATGATGCTCCGGGGGCGCAATCTTTCGCACGGTAGTATCCAGCGTGGCAAAGAGCATGTCCTTCTCAAAGACGTATTTTTCCTCCTGCGCCTCCCTCTCATCCGCTCCATAAAGATCGAGCATGGCATTTAAGAGCGTCGATTTTCCCGCGTTGGTGTAGCCCACCAGCGCGACCCTCGGAAGGCCCGACTTCACGCGGCGCTTTCTCTGGGTTTCCCGCTCGCTTCCCACTTCCTTTAATTCCCGCCTTAGCTCCGAAAGCCTCTTTTCCAGCACACGTCTGTCCAGCTCCAGCTTCGTCTCCCCGGCGCCCCTGCTGCTCATGGAACCGCTTGCGCCGCCCTGCCTTGAGAGCGCCGCGTGGAGTCCCACAAGTCGCGGCAGCATATATTGCAGTCTTGCCACTTCCACCTGCAGTTTGGCCTCTCTTGATCTGGCTCTTCTCGCGAAAATATCCAGAATCAGCGCACTCCTGTCCAGAATCGGCTTCTCCAGCCGCTCCTGCAGGTTCCGCATCTGCATGGGGGAGAGGGAATTGTCAAAAATAATGACATCTGCTCCCAGATCCTGCGAAAGCCCTTTTACCTCGTCCACCTTACCCGTGCCGATATAAAAAGCCTTGTGCACCGTCTCAAGTGTCTGGGACGTCACACCCGCCACTTCCATGTCGCAGGCCTCAGCCAACGCCCCAAGCTCCTCTAAAGAAGTGAGATAATCTTCCCCGTCATTTAAGTTTGCGCCCACCAAAAGCACCCGTTCCATGAACATCCCTCCATGATTCCGCATCGCGAAATCTCAAATCACTTTCACTCTATTCCTCCAACTCTTTCAGGAACTCCCGGAACGCCTCTTTCGCCCGCTCAATCGTGCCGGGCTCATAGGAATTAAGCGCCTGCTCGTACTTGTGAAGTTCCTGCGATATCAGATATCTTTTATCCCCCAGACTCTCCTCATACATCCGCTCCCCCAATGTGAGCAGATACTTGTTCTCCTCCCTGTCTCTCGGATGGATCTTTAAATAGGACAGGGTTTCAAAACGCGCCGCAATCTCCTCCGGCGTCATGTCCGCGTTTTTGCCGCCAAAAACCTGTTTCTCCTTCTTGCCGGTGGATACCACCTTAACCTCCGCCTCCAGAATGGAATTGATGTCATAGGTGTAGGTCACATCCACAGCCTCCTCCCCCGCAGGGGCGGGCGGCACCTCTATATTCAGCTCTCCCAGAGAAAGATTATTCTTTGCGAAACGGCTCTCGCCCTGCAGCACATTGACCCGGATTTTCGTCTGGTCATCCCGCACCGTATAGAGCCGTTCTGTGCGGCTTGCCGGAATAATCGTATTTCTCTCGATAATGGGGCAGAACACGCCATTTTCAAAATAACCCTTCTCCCACTCTCTGACCACTTCCGTACCAAGCGTAAAAGGGCAGACATCCGTGAGAATCACTTCCCTGATCGCTTCTTTGCGCTCCTTCATGGCGCCCTGAATGGCCGCGCCCAGCGCCACCGCCTCATCCGGATTGATATTGGTATCCGGAATCACCCGGAACAGCCTGCTCACAAACCGGCGGATCACCGGGCTCTTAGTCGCCCCGCCCACCAGCACTACCTTGTCGATATCAGCCAGACGGATATGGGCGTCCGAGAGGCTGCGCCGCACAGGCTGTCTGATCTTTTCAAGCAGATCCTCACAGGCGCGTTCATAGGCGGAAAGCTCAACCGTAAAGGAAAATGCCTCCTCCCCGATTTTACACTCCATAACGGAAGTTTTCCCCTCCGAGAAGCCGGTCTTGCATTTGTCCGCCTGTTTGTGGATATGGCGAAGCGTCCTTGCGTCAAGCGCAAGCCTGTCAAACTGCGGAAACTTCTCGAAGAACATCTCCTCCAGCACATTCGTAAAATCCTCTCCGCCGAGGAAATTGTCCCCTGCCACGGCGCGCACTTCCAGAATACTGTCGATCCGCTCCAATACAGACACATCGAAGGTGCCGCCGCCCAGATCAAACACCAGAAAACGCATATGCCCCTGACTCTGATACAGGCCGTAGGCGATGGCCGCCGCCGTTGGCTCGCTGATGATCCGCTCCACCTTAAGTCCCGCAAGCTCTCCCGCTCTTCTGGTGGCCCGCCGTCTCTCGTCGTTAAAATAGGCGGGCACACTGATGACAGCCTCCTCCACAGGCTCACCCAGAAAGCTCTCCGCGTCCTCCTTAAGCGCCCGGAGCACAAAGGAGGAAAGCTCCTCCGCCGTAAACGTCTTGTGCAAAAGATTAAACTTCCTGCCGCTGCCCATATCCCGCTTGAAGACGGAGGCTGCGCTGCCGGGATAGAGAAGCCCTCTCTCCACCGCCAGATCTCCCACATAAATCTGCTCTTCCTCGTCCATGCTCACCACGGAGGGCGTCAGCCTCTTTCCGAGGCGGTTCGGTATGATCTGCGGCCCCTCCTCCGTGAAATAAGCCGCCAGACTGTTGGTCGTTCCCAAGTCGATTCCGATTATCATTTTCGATCAAATCCCTTCGCTCTTACTATTTTTTCTGTTTTTAAATCAATTCTTTACAGAGCCGTCCTGTTTCTCCGGTTCTGTCTTCCTGTGAAACAGCCGCGCCATAAACCCCTGCTTGTGCCCTGCGTCAGACGTCTCTCCCATACCTTTCAGCCCTGCCCGTCCGCCGGGTTTCCCGGAAGAAGCATTGCCGCCACCCCGGATTTTCTCCAACAGGATTTTGGCCTGGGTCATTTTTATGTCCCTTCTCAGGGTCTCCTCAAACTGCGCTGCCGCTTTGTCCGGTTCTCCCTCGCAATAATAATAGCAGCCGAGCCAGAAAGAAGCCTCGAAGCATTTTCCATATCCGCATCCCGCGCATGGCCTTTGCCGTTCCATCTCCTCAAAAGTCTGCCTTGCCTTTTCCTTTTCGCCCAGCATCAGATCACACCATGCAAGCCATCCGCTGTGCAGGGGCGCATATTTGGGAAAGGTCCGGTATGCCTCCGGTTCTATATGTCCTTCCTCAAGGCAGGCAAGCGCTTTCTTCGCATAACGGGCGGCCTTCTCCCTGTCTCCTATCATATAATAACATCTTGCCCTTCTCCATTCCATCTGGAATTTTTTCTCCAACCGTTCCCCGTACAGCGCAGCCGCGTCCTGATATTTTCTGGCTGCCGCCTCGTAATCGCACGCTTCCGCCAGATGGTCCGCCCACTCGTCATACAATTCCGCCAGCTCTTCTTTATTCGC
Source organism: uncultured Lachnospiraceae bacterium (assembly GCA_949051815.1). Lineage (GTDB taxonomy): Bacteria > Bacillota > Clostridia > Lachnospirales > Lachnospiraceae > UBA3282. The sequence goes on along the minus strand of CARQVR010000011.1, from coordinate 3,591 downwards.
GGATCTTTTCAGGCAGGACTTTTTCATCTCGTCGAAGAGCGCCAGTCCCTCCTGCACTTTTCCCATGGCAAGCAGGGCGTAGGAAGCATTGACATAATATTCCTTTGTGTCGCCTGTCTGTTTGCGCCTTTCTTCCCCCACCCGCAATGCTTCCTCCGGACGGTTCATCCTGCGGTAACATTCATCCAGCGTGTCCCACAAGTCCTCGTCGTCCGGAAAGATGGTAAGTCCTTCCCTGCAGCAGGCAATGGCCTTCTCGTAATCACCCTGCTTCTGGCAGCACTCCGCCATGCCCCGGTAACCCTTTACGGAAGTGTCCTTCTCCTCCATCGTCTTCACTGCACGCTGATAAGCTTCATATCCTTTTGCAAACTGCCTGTCATTCGAATAAGCCAGACCGATATTCTGCCAGAGAATATAAAGTTCATCCTCCGGAACGGTTCCCGACGCAATCGCCGCCTCATAATCCGCAACGGCTTTCTCCGTCTCCATAGCGTCCACATACAGATTTCCCCGATCCCACAGACGGTACCCGCGGTTTTCGGTAATCTCCATCTGCTTATTGATATAAAGCATGGCCTTGTCATAGTCTGCCCGCTTATATTCGGAACGGTACAGTTTCTCATAGCATCTGTAAAGCCTTAAGTTCGTATCCCGATACGTCTCATCCTGTTCCACCGCCTTCGTAAAGTAATGCGCGGCCTGCCGCCACGCCTCCGCCATCTGGCAGCAGATGCCGAGGCCGAAATAAAACTCCGTGTGGTGGTAAACCTCCTCCACCCGCTTATACTGTTCATACGCCTTGGCAAACTCTTCCGCATCCCGTAACAGATTCCCGAGCACCAGCACATAGTACGGCTCCTCCGGGTCCATCCTGACAGATTCCCGCACAAGTGAAATCGCCCTGTCAAGGTTCTCGCTTCCCTCATACAAAAGACCCTTCTCAAAGATCAATTCTGCCCTGTCAAGCGCATCCTTATCCTCCTCCGCTTCCTCTGCCGCGTTCTCCCCAGTCTCCTTCGTCTCCTCCAACAGCGCATCCAGTATTTCCAAAGGACGTTTCCGGCTCTCCTCGTCTTCCGAGAGCATACGCAATATCTTGGCCTCCTGGAAGCGCAGCATTTTGGAAAACTCCACCTGATTTTCTTTCGCTCTCTCTATCACACCCAGCGCATCTTTGTATTGGTTGTGGTCATAAAAGATCATAGCCGCGTAGAGGTACGGTCTGCCAAAGCCTGCGTAAATATCTATCGCACGGTAATAGTCGTCCACCACCTGCTGCGCCTTGCGCATATGGTAACATGCCTCCTGCCTGACCAGATAGGCCGGATAAAATCCGTCGTCCTCCGAAAGAACCTCGTCACAGATCTCCGTCGCCCTCTCGTATTCCTTAAAAGAAAGATACCGGTCCGCCAGATAATATTTACAGTCGAGTCGGGTTCTTGCATCCGTCTCCATCTCAATGGCCGTCTGCGTCTCCCGCTCTCCTTCTTCCCGCCTTTGTGTGCAGAAGTAGCAGACGCCGAGAAGACGATGACTCTGGGACGCCTTCGACGTCCGTTTCTCCTCGTCCTCCACATTTTCCTCCACACATTTCAGATGGGCCTGATATACGGGAATGGCCTCCTCATACCGCTCCATCCGGTACAGACTCCAGGCCTTTAATTCAAGCCCGTCCTCCGCCGTCTCCAGTTCACTGTCCTCCGAAAGCAGGGTAAGAATGTCCTCATACCGCTCCAGATCAAACAGCCGCCACCCCAGATACGATCTCAGCTCCCTGCCCGAAAGCTCCTCATAGGCTCCGCCCTTGTCAAGCGCATCCCGCAGCGCGGGAACCAGCTCGCCGTCGATCTCTCTCTGCCGCCCCAGAAGCTCCTCGTCACGCCGGTTCACCTTTATCAGCTCATCCACGTATTTACCGGCCCGATACCATTCTTTCCTGTCCGCCAGACAGTGCATGGCAAAATATTTCGCCATATAATAATCCGGCTCTTCGGAGAGCACCGCTTCCCACTGTGCAAGCCCCCTGTCCTCGTCTCCTGTATCGTAAAAAATTTTCCCCGTCCAGACACGCACATAGCTGTCCTGCGGATAGCGCCCGATCAGTTTCTCCGCCAGCTCCCGCCCTTTTTCGCACGCATCCTTGCGGATATGCAGGCGCAAACGCTCCACATCCTCGTAGGGGTGGTAAACGCCGTGCCTTTTCATATCAGACAGACTCTGGGGCACATCCTCCGTCTCATCGTTCTCCAACAGATTCTTAATCTGAAAATACTCCCGTATATAATCATCCGCCTCCTCGTCGCTCTCCGGCGTGCAGCCGTCCTGCGCCTCGAACAGGCTGTAATCGAGAAAATCCTCCGTGTTTACATGATACTGGATGTGCTTTAGGAAATTCACATGGAACTCCTCCTTTAGCGCATCGAAATCCTCCAGCACATGAAATGTCTGATCAATCTGACGCCACACCATCTGCGGCAGAAGGGCGTGCCCCGAAAGAAAGCCGAGAAGCTGCCCTCTCGCCTCCAGAAAGGTATCAAAACCGGCGCAGACCGGATCGTCAAAAAGCGCTTTCCAGTTTTCCACCTCTCTGCGCAAAAGGATATCCCGGTAAATTTCCCGCACGCGCTGCATCCACAGCCCGATCTCCCCCTGTGGCCGGAATTCTTCCTCCGCTTCCTCCTGCTGCTTTGCAAAACGCACGGCTTCCTCATAGGCCTCCCGCAGCCGTTTAAAGCCCTCCGGATCATCCTCCGGGTTTGTATTCTTTAAAAGCGAAAGGTAACTGCCCCTGATTTTTTCCTCTTCTTTTGTCTCCGAAAGTCCCAGTATCTGAAATGCCAGCTTTTTGTCCATAAATATACCGCTCCTCTCCCCTTCCTGTCTTTTTATCATAGCACATACCCGCCGCAAAATCGAGTAGAGCCTTTGGTTTTCCGGTTCTGCTTATGTGCGCAAAAAAAGGCTCTCTCCCTGTTGCAGGAGAAAGCCTTTCTGATGTCTTCTTATTTCATGATTTTTTTCACCGCAGAGCCAACCGTCGTCACAGGCTCCTTCGGGATCACAACCTTATCCAGCTTCCAGATATCATCCACATACTCCTGAATGGTTCTGTCAGAAGTGAACTTGCCGGAGCAGGCCACGTTTAAGATAGCGCTCCGCGCCCATCCCTTTTCATCCCTGTAGGCTGCCTCCACCTTTCTCTGCGCTTCCGCATAAGCCTTGAAATCCTTAAGAATAAAGTAAGTATCAGCCTTTGCGGTGCTCTGCGTATTTAACAGAGAGTTATAAAGCGAACGGAACATATCCGGATCGCCGGGAGCATAGGTGCCGTTGATGAGCTGCATCAGCACCTTTCTCACATCGGGATCGTTGTTAAAGATATCCGTGGGATGATAACCGCCGTAATTCTCGTAACGGATCACCTCGTCGGAGGACAGACCGAAAATAAACGCGTTCTCTTCACCCACTTCCTCCACGATCTCCACGTTTGCACCGTCCATCGTACCGATGGTCAGCGCGCCGTTTAACATAAACTTCATGTTGCCCGTGCCGGAAGCCTCCTTGCTGGCCGTGGAAATCTGCTCGGAC